>DASUHZ010000019.1:0-88219 GCA_036273275.1 Bryocella sp. | reverse complement strand
TTCTCGTCAAATCAGGCAGCACATCCAAAGTGAGCACTTGAAACGGAGCGAGGTGAAAGACGTGTAGTGCGCCTGCCTGCAGATGGATTGACGGCTCGCCGGCATCTTCCTTCCACGGGCTGCGCGCGGCGAAATTGCGCGCTGATCCAGCAGGCAGTTCGAATATAGTTTGCGGATCGATGGCGATGGACTGTGGCTTGTCGCTGGGGTTGCGCAGGGTAAAAATCGCCTTCCTAGGAGTCCATGAAGCCCAGCCATATACCGCCAGCGAGGCCGGATCTCCGCCGATCCAGTGCGTGTCCTTGAGGACGTCGGCGTTTGTGCGAGACCACCTCGCGGCCTCCGCTAAATCATCCCAGTTGTTGTCGCTCAGCAGCGATGGAGTGATGTACATCTCCTGTAGCTGTGTGCCCGTGCCGAAGTACGAACGAATCTCATTGCGGAAATCGTTGTCCGGATCTTTGTTGAGCTCCTTATGCTTCTGGGCGTAAATGAGGCCGTGCAGCATGAGTGAGTTCAGCGGGTAGAGCGGGCCCCCCTTCACGACGCGCGCATAGGTCTCCGCGTCGCGATAGGTAATCCAGCGCTCGCGGTATGGGCCGACACCGGCGACGTTGTCGTCGTCTCCACCACGCCAGATGGAGTCTGCGTACATGAGCCAGAACGGCGATGGGTATGTGCCGGTTGTGAGATTGATGTAGATGTCAGGCTTTTCCTGCCGTATCTCACCGATGAGATGGATTGCGGCATCGAAGTCGCTATCAAACGCGCTTCCCTTGAAGACCGAATCTGCATTTCCGGTGCCATCGAACTTGAACTGGTTCACTCCGTACTTATGAATCATGTCCATGCAGACATCGCGGAAGCGCGCATAGTACTTTGGACCGGAGAGCGCGAAGCCGTTTTTAATAATCTCAAAGCCCTGCTTACGGCCGTATTCGACGCGCTCTTTCTTCGGGACTGAATATCCTCCCCAGGGAGACATCCACACTCCGGGATCAGCGCTATAGTCTTCGGCTGCCGTGCGGACGTGCGTAAAACCGTTGGGAAAGCCGGAGTTGAAGCTCCACAGGGAAGCGTGATCGTCCCAGCCATCATCGAAGAGGAAAGAATCGAGTTTCACGCCGCGCTTGTCGTGCAGCTCGCGACCGAAGGCATGGATGCGATCGAGTGCTTCCGCCTCGTCATATGGGTTGAAGTATCCGAGATCGTACCAGGAGTTGTAGTGCAGAAACGTGCGATAAGGGTGCGCACGTTCGCGCTCAATGTAGTGGAGAAAATCGCGGCGCATCTGTCCGGTCCGAGCGACGCCGATTACGAGCGAATATACGATGGCCTGACCTGCACGCAACGGAAGCTCGCGGTCAATGTATGCGGTTGCTCGCTGGTTCGTGACATTGCTGTTCGATAGTGGATGCTCGAAACCGAGGAAGAAATTGTCTGCAACAATCGGCGAGCCCTTCACGGAGCCTACGACGTGAGCGCCGGGCAGCTTCGCATCCAGAAGCTGAACGCGGCTGATCGGAACGTCGTGTTCGCCAGCTTTAAGGGTGAGCACCTCGCGGATGTAGTTCGAGCCGTCGCGCAATACTACTGACCAGACAAGGTGAAGATTCCCATCGGTCGTGATGAGAGGAATGTCAAACTCCTCTCCAGGGATGCGGTCCGAATACCGGGATGCGTTGGGATCGGCATTCAAGCGCTTCTCGCGCACCGGCCCGTTTGTTTGTAGATCATCTGGTTGATGGATTGAGCCGTCCTTAAGCAGGACCTCAAAGGGTGCGGGAAACGGCTGCAGGGTGCCATGCAGCCGGTCTTCGATGGAGAAATGGGCGAGGTGATGCGACAAGAGGTCCCACTGCGCGGAGATCATGTTGTTGCGCAGGGAATAATGCTCGCTCCGGACATTCGCGACAGCTTTTCCGGTTCCGATCTCGGCGGTCATCCGCCCACAAAAAAGAGCCAATGCTATCAAAGCTGTGCATTTGAACACTGTTTCTCAATCCTTCCGGCACCATCCTACCCGTTGAGCCTCAATACTACTGAACGGGGAGTGTAGCGCCCGTTCGCGTGGCCCATTGACCGTTGTAGCCAGGGCGAAAGGGGCGGCGCGTGTGTTTTTCGTGAGACGATCCTCCGATTTCGATTTGACATCTCGGGAAAAAATGTGATCAAGTTGCGCTCACTCCCAAAGGGCCACAGCTTGTTTTTTTTCAACGCAGGAGATTATGCGATGAAACGAGATTGTGTGCGGCTGACTTCCAAGCTTGCAATTTTCCTCTTCGTTGTGATGGCTGGGCGCAGTTTTGCGCATGCACAGTGGACCAAGGTGAGCGGGGCGCCGAATGCGAGTACGTGTCTTTTGCTGACCGATGGCACGGTGATGTGCCAGGCGGGCGAACAGGGCACCGCGTGGAATCGGCTGACGCCGAAGAACGGCAGCTACGCGAATGGCACGTGGACGGCGCTACAGAGTCTTCCGCAGCCCAGTCCCAATCCGCCGGGATATGGGCCGCTTTACTATGCCTCCGGTGTGCTGCCGGACGGTCGAGTGTTCGTCATTGGCGGCGAATATAACAACGGCTATCTGGGGTGCGCTACGCCGCCGCCGCCGGTCAATAACTGCCCCACCACGCTCGGCTATGTGTTCGATCCCACGGCTAACGGCGGAACGGGGCAGTGGTCGGGGCCAATTTCGGTTCCGGCGGCTTATGTGGGGAGCGATAACCAGTCCATCACCTTGAAGGATGGAACAACGCTGATCGCCGACATTGATTCCTCGGGCACGATCTACAAGCTGGACCCAAACGCTTTGACGCTGACGCTGGTAAACGCGAGTGGCAAGCAGGACAGCAATGACGAGGAAGGGTGGACCATCCTGCCGGACGGCACGGTGCTGACAGTGGATGCGAACAACACGTCGAACCTGAGCACCGGAGGCGGAACCGCGTATGAAATTTACGATCCGACGACTTTGACGTGGAGCAGCCCCGGGTATACGCCGGTCAACCTGGCGGATCTTACGGTGGCGGGCAAGGCCTCGCACGAGGTTGGGCCGGGGGTGTTGCGACCGGATGGTGTGGTGGTTTACTTCGGGGGCAATGTATCTGGACAAAATGCCACATACGACACCAACACGAAGACCTGGGCGACGGCTGCGTCGTTTCCGCTGAACTCGTCGAATGTACAGTTGACGGTTCCTGACGGTCCGGCGTCCATCCTGCCGGATGGCAATGTGCTGGTCGAGGCATCGCCCGGTGTGTCGGGGACGACGTTCCCTGCGGGCGCCCAATTCTTCGAGTTCACCCTGTCGGGAGGGTCGCTGAACCCGGTGAGCACGAGTGGAGGCCCAAGCGTCAGCGGCGAGGCCGCGTTCCACGGGCGGATGCTGGTGTTGCCGACGGGTGAGATCTTGTACACGCACGGCGGGAGCGATGTTTATCTTTACGAGAACATCGGCAGCTATCAGAACGCATGGAGGCCAGTGGTTACGGCACCCCCACCGAGCGTCCTTGGGCTGGGTGATACGTATGCGGTCTCGGGGAACCTGTTCAATGGGCTTTCCATGGGAGGCTCATACGGCGATGATGTCCAGGAGTCGACGAATTACCCGCTGGTGCGGATTACGAACAACGGAAGCGGACATATTTTCTATGCGCGTACGCATGGGCATAGCCGGATGGGAGTTGAGGCAGTAGGGGATGCATCGGTTATTTCGACCAGCTTCGACGTTCCAGCCGGCATGGAGCAGGGTGCAAGTGAGCTGGTTGTGGTAACGAACGGAATTCCTTCGGAGAACTATGACGTCAACATCGAGCCTGCCTCCGCGATTGCGTTCGCCGGTGGGAGCGCGACGACGTCGGACTACAACGACCCGGCGGTCGTCCAGGCTGTGCTAACTGCGGTCGGTGGAGGACCGCTCTCCGGGAAGACAGTGACGTTTGTGCTCGGCACTGGCGGCGGTACGGAGACGTGCTCGGGGACGACGGATGGATCGGGGATCGCGTCGTGCTCGCTGACGCCGAACCAACCGGCGGGAATGTACTCGCTGACGGCGACGTTCGCTGCGGACTCGTCGTATGCGGGAAGCAGCGTGTCTACCACATTCACGGTGACGCATGAGGAGGCTGCCATTGCGTTCACGGCCGCCAGCGCCACGACTTCGGACTATGACGATGCGGCGACGGTTCAGGCGCAACTGACGACCGATGGAAACGCGCTCGCGAACAAGACGGTGACGTTTGTGCTTGGCTCAGGTGGAAGCGCACCGACGTGCTCTGCGACGACGGATGCATCCGGGAACGCAACTTGTTCGCTGACGCCGAATCAGGCAGCCGGTCCGTATACGCTGACTACAAGCTTTGCGGGAGACGGGTTCTATGTGCCGGCCTCGGCGGCGACTACGTTCACGGTGACCAAAGAGGAGGACACTGTGACGTTCACGGCGACGAGTCCGACCGTGATTGCAAATGGTCACTCGACTACGTTTGCCGCTGTGTTGAAGGAGGATGGCGTAACGCCAATTGCGGGACGATCGGTCTCGATCACGCTGGGGACCGGAGGCAGCGCACAGACGTGTTCGGGCACCACGGATGGGACAGGAACGGCAAGCTGCACGATCCTTGTGAACCAGCCGCTGGGGCCGAATACTGTGGCGGCTAACTTCGCAGGCGATGCGTTCTATCTGCCATCGACCGTTTCGGAGCCGGTAATTCTGTTCGCGTTCCTTTCGCAGGGGTCGATGATTGTCGGGAACCTCAACTCTGCACCTGGAACGAATGTGGAGTTCTGGGGCGCGCAGTGGGCGAAGGACAACTCGCTCAGCGGCGGACCGGCACCCAACGCGTTCAAGGGCTTTGCCGGCACGGCTCCGCAGAGTTGCGGCGCCGGCGGGTGGAGCAGTGGCACCGGCAACAGTCCGGGTCCGCCGTCGAGTGTTCCTTCGTATATGGGAGTGATTGCATCGAGCACAGTTGGCCAGTCGGGTAGCGCGATTAGCGGGAATGTGCCGGCAATTATTGTGGTGAAGACGAGCCCTGGATATGGACCGTCGCCTGGGCACGCCGGTACTGGAACCGTAGTTGCGGTGTTCTGCCCATAGCGGTTGCGGGTTTGGCCTACCGGACAAATGCGTCCCGCCGCTGCCTTGATCCAGACCTCAGTTCGGACGATGCACGGCGAGACGCGGTACTAGATGTAGGGTAGCCCTCCATTTTGCGCAAAGTATTCATATCATTGGACTTAGCCTTGGACCTAAGTCGCTGGCCGGATGGCGAGTCTGATGAAGGCCCGCTGTCCGGGAGGGCGATTTGTCAAGCTGCCTGGCTCTTCGTGAGCGAATGAGGGGTCTGGAGATGAGTCCTAGCCGGAGATCGGTCTGACCATCGGGAGACCGCAGGGTTACGCGAGACAGAAAAGCAGCCCAATCGTCGAACGAGTGGGTGCAGGTTCGGTGAGCTGTATCGAGCGTACCTTCTCAAAGAGGTGCGAAGCGCCCCGGACCTGCGCGTGGATTCCGCGCAACGAGTTCGTGCCGATGATTACGACGAGCCCATATTGCCCGGAGTGGACATTGAAATTGTGCCGTCAGGAGGCTGATATGCGGACAAAAATTCCACGCTGCGTCGTGCAGGCGGGACTGGCGTTGTCGCTGACGAGCGCTCTGTATGCGCAGGCGCCGAAGCGGGCCGCGCCAATTGAGCGGACGCACTGGAAGCTGACCTGGGTGGAAGGGAGCAAGGTTGAGGGCACGTCGCCGCGGACGGCGTTCATCATGCTGAATCCGGTGAGTCACAGAATGGCGGGATCGGGCGGGTGCAACAGCCTGCTAGGGTCCTACGAGTTGGATGGGGATCACCTGCAGTTCAAGGGGCCCGCGAGGACCATGATGGCTTGCTCGGGTGGAATGGATACCGAGGACAAGCTGGTCGACGCGCTGGAGAAGGTGCGGCAGTGGAAGATTTCGGGAGATGAGCTCGAGCTGCAGGACGAGAGCGGGCACGATCTCGCGAGGTTTGCGGCGGTAGCTGCTCAGTAGAGGTCAGGTCTGCAATGCCTCGAGCCGGCGGATGTCCGAGCGAACCTTGAGGAGAATGGCTCCGCAGACGACGCCGAAGCTGCAGTCGA
Source organism: Bryocella sp. (assembly GCA_036273275.1). Taxonomy (GTDB): domain Bacteria; phylum Acidobacteriota; class Terriglobia; order Terriglobales; family Acidobacteriaceae; genus Granulicella. The sequence continues at coordinate 82,093 of DASUHZ010000019.1, read as the reverse complement.
TGCCGCGCCAGTAGGGCGGGATGCCGCGGATGGGGCCGGCGATGAGTGCGAGGAAGAAGATGCCGACGGAGCAGATGAGGCCCCAGGTGACGACCCACTTGTTGCGGATGGGATCGAGGTAGGGACCGACGAATACAACCGCGATGACGATGTGGGCGAAGGCGAGCCAGTCGGTTCCGTAGGCGAGGAATGGATAGCGCGCGTTGGTGTCGGCGAGCGCGTGGTCGACGCGGAGGAACCAGGCGTTGAGAGCGGGCGCGTGCCGCTCGAGGTGGAAGTGCGCGGCGATGCGGACGACGAGGTTGAGCTCGTGCTGGAGCGGGAAGGCGGTAACGCCGCTGACGAAGAGGCCGAAGATGACGATCGCGAGCCAGAGGCGGATAGAGCGGAGGAGAGAGTGGCCGGTTGGCGGGGAAAGATTGTCGGGGTGGCTTGAGCTAACAGGCATGTTGTGGGCGTGTCTATCTTAGCCGTCGCTCGGCAGTATCACCGGTGCAAAAGACATCGCGCGTCTTAGCGCGCGACAACCCACCCTTTCACTGCGCGAAAGGACAGGCCACCCAGGTTCACGGGTGGGCACTCGGAATTGTGGTGAGTTACAGCTCGAGGCGGGAGTCGTCGATGGCGAGGCGGACGTTGCCGTCGGATTTCTGGAGGCGGCGGACGGCTTCCATCTTGTCGACGTTGGCCTTGAGCATGACGACGGCGATTGGGATGGATTTGCCGGCGGCCTTGATGGTGCGGATGGCGGTTTCGCGGTCGATGTTGCAGAGCTTCATGAGGACGCCGATGCCGCGCTCGACCAGCTTGGCGTTCTTCATGTGCACGTTCACCATCAGGTTGTCATAGACGTAGCCGAGCCGCGTCATGGCGCCTGTGGTGATCATGTTGAGGATCATCTTCTGCGCGGTGGAGGCCTTCATGCGCGTGGAGCCGGAGATGACCTCGGGGCCGACCTCGGCGCAGATGGTGATGTCGGCGACCTGGGCGAGCTCGGAGTTCGGGTTACAGGTGATGGAGGCGGTCTTGGCACCGCGGGCGCGGGCGTAGTCGACGGCGCCGATCACATAAGGCGTGCGGCCTGAGGCGGAGACGCCGATCACGATGTCCTTGCGTGTGGGCCGGCGGCGGGCGATGTCACGCTGGCCGAGCTCGGGGGAATCTTCGTTGACGTCGGACGCAGAGGCCAGGGCCTTCGGTCCTCCGGCCATGATGTACTGCACCTGCTGCGGGGCGGTGGAGAAGGTGGGCGGGCACTCGGAGGCGTCCAGGGCGGCAATGCGGCCGGAGGAGCCGGCGCCGACGTAGATCAGGCGGCCGCCGTCGCGGAGGGAACGGGCGACGGTGTCGATGACCATGGCGATCTCAGGAAGCGCCCTCTTGACAGCGGCGGCAACCTTGGCGTCCTCGTGAGCGATGATGCGGGCGATCTCGATAGCAGATTTGGTATCGAGTCCGGCGGAGGCCTCATTCGGGAGCTCAGTGGTAAGGCTTTGCAGGTCGCTCAGGGGGTATGAAAACGACTTCTCAGTGGAAGTCGGAGACGGCATGGTTAACGTTGCCATAGGATTCCGTTACTACTCATTCTAAATCAAAACGAACCGGCTGAACGCAAGACTTGGAGGGTGGAGGAGAGCGTTCGATGTACTCTGCTCTGGAGATGTCATGTAGCGGAGGCGCACATAGCATGAGGAGATGGCTGGGCTGTCTGGCAGGTTTGGCGGCGATGGTTGTGGTGGGGGTGGGCAGCGGGTTGGCGCAGAGCGGCGCGGATGCGAGGTTCCTGGCTAGCCTGAGCGAGCTGATACAGCAGCACCAGGGCAAGGTGGCGCTGTACGCGCAACAGTTCGACACCAGCCACGAGATTGCGATTAATGCTGATGAACCCGTGCAGACGGCTAGCGTGATCAAGCTGGCGATTCTCTACAACGCGATGGTGGATGTCCGCGAGGGGAAAGCGAGCTGGGAGGAGAAGCTCACGCTGAAGCCCGGAGATCCGGTGGGCGGCTCCGGTGTGCTGCACTTCTTCGATACTCCACCTACCGTGACGCTGAAGGACGCGCTGACGATGATGGTCATCATGAGCGACAACACGGCCACGAATCTGGCGATCGACCGATTTGGCGTGGATGTGGTGAATGCGCGGGTGGAGTCGCTGGGGCTGAAGAACACGCACCTTTACAAGAAGGTGATGAAGCCGGCGACCGGCCCGCTGCCGGCCGACTATGCCAAATTCGGGTTAGGGAAGACGACCGCGCGCGAGATGGCCGAGCTGCTGGAGCAGATCGGGGAGTGTCATCTGCGGAGGGCGGAGGGCGTTTCAACGGGGCTGACCGGTTGGGCTCCGATGGACGACAAGGACAAGGCCGTGTGCGACGTAGCGCTGGGGATGCTGAAGGACCAGTTCTACCGCGAGACAATCCCGAGATATCTGCCCAACGGAGGCGACCAGACAGTTGCCAGCAAGACGGGATCGCTGAATGCCGTGCGGAATGACGTGGCTCTGGTGGCGGGGAAGAGCGGGCCGATGGTGATCTCGATCTTCACGTGGGATAACGAGGACCACAGCTGGACGGTGGACAACTCGGCGGAGGTGTTGATTGGGAAGCTGGCGAAGGTGATTGTGGATGCATGGTCGCCGGAAGGGCTCGATGCAAAGGGCATGGTTCCGGGGCTGGGGCTAGCGGGAAAGTAGTTGGTGGCTAGTCGTTAGTGGTAGTGCGCGATTGAACCAATAGCGGGCTTTCGTTCGTCTAAACTGTGGGGAGGTTGCGGCGCGAGGCGCGGCGACCGGAGAAGCAACCGACCGATGCACGAGTCAGCCAGCGAACAATCGAGCGAGCAGGTGGTCCAGAGCCACCCGCCGGAAGAGGTGTCGCTGCCGAGCCAGAGTGTGCGTGGATGGCGTCGCCGGCCGGAGAATGGATGGCGGCCGTGGACGCGAGACCTGATTATCTCTGTGCTGGTCTCGGTGTTTATCATCCTGTTCCTGTACCAGCCGGTGCGGGTAGAAGGCACGAGTATGCTGCCGCAGCTCCAGGACCAGGACCGGCTCTTCATCAACAAATTTGCGTACCGAATTGGCGAGATTCACCGCGGCGATGTGGTGGTCTTCCGGTATCCGCGTGACCAGACGAAGAGCTATATCAAGCGCGTGATCGCGCTTCCGGGCGATGATCTGCGGATCGACCATGGTGCGGTTTATGTGAACGGGAAGCAGCTCAGGGAGCGTTATGTACCCGTGTGGTACAGGGACGACCGGTCGCAGCCGGAGATGGTATTACCCGAGGGTGAGTACTTTGTGATGGGGGACCACCGCTCGATCTCGAGCGACAGCCGCGACTTTGGGCCGGTCTCGCGGGACCTAATCTATGGCCGGGCAGCGTTTGTGTACTGGCCGATGGATCAGGCCGGGGTGATTCATTAGTCGAACACGGAGGCCGTGACACTGCTGGGGAACGGCATGTTCCCAATGGGGAGTACCGTGACCTTAGTGTAGGGAATACAACGAAGAGGCAGTTGAGTACCAAGTTTTCCACGGGAGTCTCTTCGTGATTTCGCGTACCAGAATCGGATGGTTTGTGTTGATGGTCGTTGCCATCATCATCGCCGCCTTCGGAAGCGTGGCCCTGACCTAGAAAGACGGGTAAGGCGACGCTTTTTCGAAGCTGTGCAGGCCTGCACCTGTCGTGCATCCTAGGACAGGGAGGCGTGCACGTATGGATTGGCAATCAGGCGGAATGAGCAGCGACATCGAGGATCGCAGAGGCGATTCTGGCGGTGGTGGTGGCGGCTTTGGCATTGGCGGCGGCGGCGGGATCGGGATCGTCGGGTTCCTGGTGCTGCTGGTCATAAGCCTGGTTACAGGGCACAATTTCCTGGGTGCGTTCTTCGGCAGTGGCACACCGACGCAGCAGGTCCAGCAGCAGCAGCCAGGCGAGCCTGTGCAGCAGAGCGCGGCCGAAGACCGCGACGCGCATTTGGTGTCGTTCACACTGGACGACGTACAGAAGACCTGGACGCAAATCTTTCAGCAGAAGGGCTGGCCGCCGTACCGGCATGCCAAGCTGGTGCTGTTCCGCGGAGCAACGTACTCGGGTTGCGGGACGGCGCAGGCCGCGACCGGGCCGTTTTATTGCCCCAACGATCAGAAGGTGTATATCGATCTGGACTTCTGGGACGAGTTGAAGAAGTTCGGCGGAAGCACGGCTGATTTTGCGCAGTCTTATGTGATTGCCCATGAGCTGGGGCACCATGTGCAGAACCTGATTGGGACGGAGCAGAAGGTTCAGCACTTGGACCAGCAGGAGCCTTCGCAGCGGCTGCATCTGTCGGTTGACACGGAGCTGCAGGCGGACTGCTATGCGGGCGTGTGGGGGCACTCGGCGCAACAGCGCGGTATTGTGCAGGCGGGAGATGAGGATGCCGCTCTCAATGCCGCTGCCGCGGTCGGCGACGACCATCTGCAGAAGATGTCCGGACGCGCAGTGAGCCCGGAGAGCTGGACGCATGGATCGAGCCAGCAGCGGGACATGTGGTTCAAACGCGGCTTCGACAGCGGCGATCCGAGCGCCTGCAATACGTTTGGTGGCAGCCTGCCCGAGTAGCGCTCAAGGCGACTGCGTCAGTGGAACTGCACAGGTTTGTGCTGAGTCGCCGATTGGGTTGGCTACGGCTCTATTTGGACGAACTTGCTATTGTCGGCTGGAGCCTCAGAGTCTTCGGCGAAGAAGCGCTTGATCTTTTCGGCCGTCGTCTTGTTCGTGACTGCGAGCAGGGCGTCCGGATTCCTTTCGGCGGCTTGGCGGAGCGCGCGGATCGAGCCGAAATGAGTCAGCAGCCGCTGGCGCGTGGTTGGACCTACTCCTGGAATAGCATCCAGCTCCGAAGTCCGGTCGCGCATCTCGCGCCGCTTCCGGTGATAGGTGATTGCGAATCGGTGCGACTCGTCGCGGATCTTTTGAATCACGTGCAGGACAGGAGAGCGGCGATCGAGAACGACCGGCTCGTCCTCCTGGCCGTGGACATAGATGACCTCCTCGCGCTTTGCGATTGAGGCTAATGGTTGAGTCGTGAGGCCGAGTTCTTCGAGTGCGGATGCGGCTGCGTGAAGCTGACCCAGGCCGCCGTCGATGAGTACGAGGGAGGGAAGTATCGCGTCTTTGCCTGTGGGAGTTGCGCCATTGGCGAATTTTGAATAGCGACGAAGAACTACCTCGCGCATCGAAGCGAAGTCATCGACACCGGCGACGCTGTTTACCTTGAACTTGCGGTAGTCGGATTTCTTCATGGCGCCCTTTTCCCACACCACGAGGGAGGCGACCGTCTCGGCGCCCTGAATGTGCGAGATGTCGAAGCACTCGATGCGCGCGGGCGGCTCGGCGAGCGTTAGCGCGTCCTGCAGGGATTCCTGCATGGCTTTGATGGAGGGTTGCAGGACACGGAAGCGCTGATCGAAGGACTGCTTCGCGTTCTGGCAGACGAGATCGACGAGAGAGCGCTTATCGCCGCGCTGGGGGACGCCGATCTCGATCTTATGGCCGGAGCGCTCGCGCAGCGCATCGGCGAGGAGCTGCCGGTCGGGGAAGTCGACCGGCAGGTAGATGTGGCGCGGGACGTAGGCCTGATCGAGGTAGATCTGCTTGAGGAGCGCGGAAAAGAAGGCGGACGGAGAGAAGTTTGTGGCGGGAGGGTTCGTGCCGTGAGCCGTGGGCTGCGAGCTGTGAGCTGCGACCTCGGGTAGAGCGCAGTTAGCGGAGTTGACTTCGGCAGTGAAGAAGTCGGTGTCAAATGGCGACGTGAGTGTAGAGAGCTGATCGGACTCTTCGGAGTCTGCTACAACCTCGGGCGCTGGATAGTTCGGATTGGGCTCCAGGTGCGGTTCGTTGACGAGATCGGTGGCGTCCGCGTCTTCTTCAGCGACTGAGACGGTGGCGTCTTCGAACTCCGGCAGATCTTCCCAGAACATGTCGCGGCGGTCGACGATCTTGCCGCCGCGCATGTGAAAGAGATTGACGGCGAGCATGTCGCTTTCGAAGTGGAAGCCGAAGACGTCGGCATCGTCCGATGAGTCAGCAGATGCAATGCGCTGGCGCTCGCCGGCCTGATGGACCGTGACAAGCTGGTCGCGCAATCGCGCGGCGACTTCGAACTGCATGTTCTCGGCGGCGGCTTCCATTCGTTTGGTGAGGCGGCGCTCGAGCTCGTCTGACTTGCCATCGAGGAAAAGCTGCACGTCGCGGATGACCTGGCGATAGTCGTCGGTAGAGATGAGGCCTTCCACGCAGGGCCCGAGGCATCGCTTGATGTAGTACTGCAGGCAAGGACGCGGGTGATAGCGATTCAGATCGACCTTGCAGGACGGAATGAGAAAGCTGCGGTGGATGACGTCGACCAGGCGATGCGCGAGATTGCCGGGAAAATACGGGCCGAAGTAGGCGGATCCGTCTTTCCGCAGCCGGCGGGTGACGAAGACCTTCGGGTGCCGGTCGGCCAGCGTGAGCTTGATATACGGGTAGGTCTTATCGTCGCGCAGCAGGATGTTGAAGCGAGGCTTGCGCTGCTTGATCAGGTTGTTTTCGAGCGCGAGCGCCTCATGCTCATTGGCGACCGTGATGTACTCCAGGTCGACGGCCTCGCGCATGAGCGATCCGGTCTTCGCGTTGGCCTGCGAGGCCGCAAGGAAGTAGCTACGCACGCGCGCGCGCAGGTTCTTCGCCTTTCCGACGTAGATGACCTGGCCCTCGGCGTTCTTGTAGAGATAGCAGCCGGGGCCGGTGGGCAGGGTGCGGATTTTCTGCTGGAGGTCCATTGCAGAGGTTCAGGTCCAAAGATCAAGTGTAGAGCGGCGAGGCTGATGCTGCGAGGAGGAAGGACTCTGAAGATTAGACGCAGGACATGCGAGTCGGATGCGGTCTGCCCGAGTCAAGTAAGCTGAAGGATGTGACTCCAGAGATTGACATTACAAGGCAGGTTGAGACTGCCGGTGCACTCAGCAGGGCAGCAGCGATTATGGCGAAGCTGCGTGCGCCGGGAGGGTGTCCGTGGGATCGCGAGCAGACCTTCGACACGATCAAACGGCATACGCTCGAGGAGACCTATGAGGTCTTCGACGCGATCGAGCGCAGGGACTGGCCGGCGCTGAAGGATGAACTCGGCGACCTGCTGCTGCAAGTGCTCTTCTATGCCGAGATGGCGAGCGAAGCGGGCTATTTCACGCTCGAGGATGTTGCCGACAACCTGAGTGAGAAACTGATCCGCAGGCATCCGCATGTGTTCGGGGATGTGGAGGCGACGGACGCCAATGCCGTGCTGCGCAACTGGGAGCAGATTAAGATTGAGGAGAAGCGGGCAAGAGGAGAAGCGGGCACGAGGTCGATGCTGGACGACGTGCCGCGGTCGATGCCTGCGATGCTCGAGGCTTCGAAGCTGGGTTCCAAGGCGGCGAAGGTGGGGTTCGATTGGCCGAGTGTTGATGGGCTGTTCGATAAACTCGCCGAAGAAACCGGAGAGTTGCGCGAGGAGCTTGCAGGTGAAGCGCGGACTGAACGGGTTGAGGAGGAGTTTGGGGACCTTCTGTTCACAGCAGTAAACCTGGCCAGGCATCTGCGCGTTGAGCCGGAGTTTGCGCTGCGCGGAACGAATGCGAAGTTCCGGCAGCGCTTTGCCGCGATGGAACAGGAAGCGGGCGGACGCACGCAGATGAAAACTATGTCCGCGGAGCAGCTCGAACAGTTATGGACTCGGGCCAAAGATGCAACAGAAACTACATCTGAGGAGAAGCGTTGATCAGCGACGAAGAACACGCTCTGCAGCCATCCACTGCCTTGGAGATACGGCCGCTTACGGAGCTATCGGAGTTCGACCTCTGCGTTGAGATCGAGACTGCAGTGTGGGGCTATGATCCGGCGGATATCATCCCGCGGCGGATGTTTTTGCTGGCCCAGCGCATCGGTGGTCAGGTGATGGGTGCATTCGCGGGAGGGACGATGGCCGGATTCGCGATGGCGCTTCCGGGGTATCGGCACGGGCGTCCTTACCTGCACTCGCACATGGTGGGTGTGCTGCCAGGATTCCGTAATCTGGGCCTGGGACGAAAGCTCAAGCTGGCCCAGCGTGAGGACGCCCTGGGTCGAGGCTTCGAGTTGATGGAGTGGACCTTCGACCCGCTGGAGATAAAGAATGCGCACCTGAACATCGTGCGGCTGGGTGCGATCGTTCGGCGCTACAAACGAAATTTTTATGGGCCATCGAGTTCGCCGCTGCAGGGCGGATTGCCCACGGACCGCGTGTACGCGGAGTGGTGGTTGCGCTCGAAACGGGTGTGCGGCGTGCTTGCGGACGATAAGCCACAGTTTGAGGTGCTGGAACAGGTGAGTGTTCCGGCGCAGATCTACGACTGGAAGGCTTCGCCGGCGCACCGTGACGAGGCGCGCCGGGTGCAGGCAAACAACGCGGCGGCGCTGGAGGATGCGTTCGCGCGTGGGCACTCTGTTCTTGGCTATCGAAGAAATACAGACGGAGATGGTACTTTCTTGCTGGGCAAATGGGATGAAGCGTGCGGCTTCTAAAAGAGCACCAGCAAATGTAGAAGGGCAGGGAAGGGATATCCATGAAGATTGAGGCATTGACGTTGCGCGAGATTAATATGCCGCTCGCGCATCCGTTTGAGACCAGCTTCGGCGTAACTACGGGCCGGCGAATTCTGCTGGCGGAGATTGAGTCGGAGGAAATCTCCGCCTGGGGTGAGTGCGTCGCGGGCGAGCACCCGTATTTCTCCGACGAGATGATCGATACCGCGTGGCACATCGTGGAGACGGAACTTGCGCCGCGTTTGCTGAAGGCTGAGCTTCAGAGCGGACGCGACTGCCCGGGAATCTTCGAGCAGGTACGCGGGCACCGGATGGCGAAAGCCTCTCTCGAGAATGCGGTGTGGGAGCTCGACGCGATCCGGCAGGGTGTGCCGCTCGCAAAGCTGCTGGGCGGAACGCGCAAGACCATTCCTTGCGGCGTTTCGATCGGAATCCAACCGACCATCGACCAGCAGATGGAAAAGATCGGGATCGAGCTCGCCGCCGGCTATCAGCGGATCAAGCTGAAGTGCAAGCCCGGGTGGGATGAAAACGTCTTTGAGCGAGTTCGGGAACGCTGGCCCAACATCATGCTGAGCTGTGACGCGAATTCGGCGTACAGGCTCGATGATGCCGATCGCATCGCAACGTGGGATCGTTTCAACCTGCTGATGATCGAGCAGCCTCTGTGGTACGACGACTTCTATTTCCACTGCGAGCTTCAGAAGAAACTGAAGACCGCAATCTGCCTCGACGAATGCATTCGCAACCGGCGCGATGCCCAGGCCGCACTGGAGCTCGGCAGCGGACGGATTGTCAACATCAAGGTGGGGCGTGTGGGCGGGTTTACCGAGGCGCTTGCGATCCACGACGTAGCGCAGCAGCACGGAGTCCCGGTTTGGTGTGGTGGCATGCTCGAGACCGGCATTGGGCGCGCGCAGAACATTGCGCTGTCCTCGCTGCCGAATTTCTCGCTCCCTGGAGACGTTTCCGCATCCAGCCGTTACTGGAGCGAAGACATTATTGAACCCGCAGTCACGGTCTCCCCCCAGGGCGAGATCGATGTTCCGTGGGACAAAGCAGGACGAGGATACGAGATCGATCGCGAACGGATTGAGGGGGTGACGGTCCGCCGGCTACGGCTACAGGCGTAAACAGTCATTGAAGCGGAATCTGTTCGGCGAGTAAAACATGCACCGCGTCTTGAAAAGACATGGGCGCGGGCAGCAGTTGGAAATTCCAGGCACTCATCTTAGTTTTGTCGTTGACGATACGGACCATGACTTCGCGCACAGTTACGTTTACATCGAGGTGGGAGTAGGCCCAGCGTTTTCCATTCACGAAAGTCTGCTCGAATTCGAGATGTCCGCCGGGATAAACTCGACCGACGATTCCCCAGCCGAAGTTAACCGGACGCGTAATATTTGCCTGCATGCGTGTCATGGTTCCCGTCCGGCGATCGATCCAGACGCGGCCCTGGAGACCGGTGAGCACCTGAGATGCCATGGTTGGCGGATGAAACGCGGGGTCCGGCCGAAAATCGATAACGACCTGTGGCGAAGTGGCTCCTGCCGACTGCGGCTGGCCGGGAGCATACGAGTAGAGCGTAGCGGAGGGCATCAGCTTGATGACCTCAAGAGCGTATTTTTTTCCGGCCCCATCACGCTGCTGATGCTTCAGAAAGTCGGCAGGTGAGGTGAGAATGCTGTTCAGGCGCGAGCGCTCGGCTGTATCTTCCGCCGCAGTAATCGGTTTGCCGTTGCGTTGAATGAGACGCGCGACATTTCCCTGTGCGCTCTCGATGACTTCTCGCGTAGTGTCTCCCTTGCGGTCGACTTTACGAATCAGATATCGCATCGGATGAGCGTCATCTTCGATGATCGCAAGCTGGTGCCGGACCGCGGATTCGGCCCATGACTTTGGTGTGCCCGCCGGAAATACCTCTACGGGATCGGTTGTCGAGGCTCCTGCTTGAGCGCGGGCAGCCTGAGGAAGAGCCCCACTCCACAGCAGCATCGCGAACATCATGAATGACAGGACGCTGTCTCGCTTGCGAATGGATTTCGTTGGACGTGCGTAAGTCACTCTGCGTTTAGACGTACTATACGAGTCAAAGGACCACAGCGAGGGAATCCATTGATACTCTTGAGGTATAGTGCGGTGGAAGCCAGGCCGTTCAAAATGAGGCTCGAACGATGTTCAGCAGATTTGGAAAGGACCGCACGCCGGGATCTGGCGGGCACAGTGCAGATCGAGTGCGTCCATCACGCGGATGGGCGGACGTGCTGGCCTTCTTAAAGGCAAGCGAGAGTTTGCGCGTCCTGGACTTCGGAACCACTTCACCGGCGAACATTAATTTTCTGACCTCGCTCGGCCATAGCGTCTATATGGCGAACGTCGTTCAGGATGCCAATAAACCCGAATGGAAGCTGCCGTCGGACGATGGTTCCGACGTATATGACGTCGCCGGTTTCGTGAAATCCAGCTTCGACTTTTCGGGACGGGACTTTGACGTCATCCTGTTATGGGATACGGCGAACTATTTGCCAGGTCCGCTGGTGCCGGCGATGTTTGAACGCCTGCACAAGGTGTTGCGGCCACAGGGAAGACTGCTGGCGCTCTTTCATGGACGCGCCGAGGGCCCGGACACGGCCTTCTCACGCTACCAACTAACAGACAGCGACCAGTTGCACGTCGGCTCTGCGGGCGATTATCCGGTGCGGCAGATATACCAGCCCCGTGACATCGAAAAGTTGATAGAAAAATTCAGCAGTAGCCGATTTTTTCTCGGGAAGGACAACACACGCGAAGTTATCGCGATCCGGTGAGATTCAGCCATCAGGTCCGGTCAGATCTGGCCATTAATTGATGCGGGGAGCCGGCCAGGCTCCCCGCAAACTTTTTGGCTCTTTTACTTCGAAGAATCTTTCTTTGCGCCCTTCGAACTTGCTGCGCCCTTCGAACTTGCTGTGCCCTTCGAACTTGCTGCGCGACGCTCTGCCCAGCGGCGTTTCATCGCTTCGGCGATGCGCTTACGGCCTTCAGGGGAGAGGCTCCGCTTGCGGCGGCCACTGGTCGTCTTCTTATTTACGCTGCCCTTTGGGCGACCCCGCCTGGGAGCAGCCACCGTTCCGCTCCCGCCAATTGCAGTTAAAGCGCTTCGGGCTTGCTGAAGGCGGTTAATCTCGGCATCAATCTCGGAAAGTATGCGACTTACATCCATGAAATTATCCTCTTTGTGGACGGTGATAGAAGCGCAGAAGACGCTACGATCACGTGTTTAGTTTGATAAGTGTCACGTCTCTACAAATCGAAGGTATATGGCAAGACGACAATTAGATCGTATGCATCTTGTAACTTACAAGATTTTCGAAAATCTGGCTAATGTGATGCATGCATTCTGTCGCCGAGGTGCTCGAACAGAAATTCGAGAGTGAGGTGATAGACTCTGGGCGTGCGAAGGATCCCGCTGCATCTTTATTTCCTTTCATTAGTCTCAGCGGGTCTGCAGATCCTTCCGTTTCCTGTCGCAGGTCCTGTTCCAGGCTGGCGACGAATCTTTTGCTGGATATGTCTTGTTCCGTTCCTGCTGGCGTTGTCTGGAAAGCAGCGCAGCGGCAAATCACTCCAATTCACGCAAAGCGCCTTCCTCGGATATATCTGCGGAATCGCCTGGTATCTCGGAAATTGTTATTGGATTTATCAGACGATGCACTTGTACGGCGACCTGTCCGAAGCCGCATCGGCCGGAATCCTGGTTCTCTTCGCTCTCTATCTCGGCTTATATCTCGGCCTCTTTGGTCTGCTCTTTGCCGTCATCAGAAAAACCTGGGGAGTAACAGTCGCTTTAGTAACTTCTCCGCTGCTCTGGGTAACTATCGAGCTCGCACGGGACCGGGTCACAGGATTTCCATGGGATCTGTTGGGTTACTCCCAGATAGACAACCTCACGCTGATCAGAATGGCGCCATGGACCGGAGTGTTTGGGCTCTCCCTGGTGATTGCAGCCGTCAACATGCTTTGGGCTTTCGCGGCGGCTAAGTTGCGCCCCAGGATAAGGTCTGCCGCGCTCGTTGCGGCCTGCGTGTTTTCTGCTGTCGCAGTCTGGTTGCAGTTCAGCGGACCGGTTCCGCAGCCCTCGCCGACAGCAGCCATCGCTGTACTGGTTCAGGAAAATCTAGCCGTCGGTGCAGGCACCGGCCAGCATCTGGAGGCCAAGGCCGTGATGCTGTCTTCTTTCGCTGCGCTAAGTCGGCATCCCGATTTTCCGCTCAAATCCGGAGCAGCCTCGTCTCCGCAACTTATCGCATGGCCGGAGTCGCCAGCTTCCTTTCTTGATTCAGATACAGCCTACAGAGATTTTATGGAGCAACTTGCACAAAGCTCGGCCGCTCCTGTACTCGCAGACGATCTGAGCCTTGGGCCGAAAAATGACGATGGCACCTACAGCCTCTATAACTCGGCCAGTTTCTTCAAGGAAGACGGAAGCTATGGCGGACGCTACGACAAAATCCATCTCGTCCCCTTCGGCGAATATGTCCCTTACAAACCGCTCTTTTTCTTTACAGGACACCTTCTCGACGGCCTTCCATTTATTCCCGGTCAACGGCGAGTCATCTTTGACGACAACGGCCGAAAATACGGCGTGTTCATCTGCTACGAGTCCATCTTTGGAGATGAAATTCGGCAGTTTGTAAACAACGGCGCCCAGGTATTGGTAAATCTGAGCGACGATGGCTGGTACGGCGACACCAGCGCGCCCTGGGAGCACCTGGACATGGTGCGGATGCGCGCTATCGAGAACGACCGCTGGGTTCTCCGCTCCACAAATACTGGTGTGACCGCCTCCATCGACCCATATGGGCGCATTGTGGATCAGATGCCGCGCCACCTGCGCGGTGCTTTGTCGGCAAACTTCAACTACATCGGCAATCTCACCTTCTACACCCGCTACGGCGACTGGCTGGCCTGGCTCTGCGCTTCACTCACGACGCTGATCGTCATCGTCGGCCTCGCCCGCTCGCGCCGGCAGCCCATCGCACAGTAAACTGAAACTATGTTGAACGATCTCGAATTTGCTTACTCCCCGGTCCGCGAGAAGGTGCGTGATCTGCGGGAGTATCTTTGACTCCTCCCGCCTGAACAATGAATTAGCTGCCGTCGAAACAAAAGTCGCCGACCCCTCCGTCTGGGCCGACGCCGCAAAGTCGCAGCCGCTGATGCGTGAGCGCAGGCGTCTCGAAGAGCAACTCAGTTACGATGCCGAACTGCAGCGTCGCAGCGAGGACATCGAAGCTTACTTCGAGCTCCTTCGCGAAGGTGAAACTTCCGTCGAGCCGGACCTGAAGCGCGAGATCGATTCTTTGAGCGAGTACGTTGAGCAGCTTGAGTCGCGCACCATGCTCTCGGAAGAAAACGATGCCCTGAATGCGATCGTGACGGTACACCCCGGCGCCGGCGGCACCGAGAGCCAGGACTGGGCCGAGATGCTGATGCGCATGTATCTGCGCTGGGCGGAGCGGCAGGGCTTCAAGACCGAAATCAACGAGCTGCAGGACGGAGACGAAGCCGGCATCAAGTCGGCGACCTTCACCATCACCGGCGAGTACCCCTTCGGATTGCTCTCCGGTGAAACCGGTGTGCACCGGCTCGTGCGTATCTCCCCGTTCGACCAGGCCAAGCGCCGCCACACAAGCTTCGCCAGCGTCTTCGTCTCTCCGGAGATCGACGACTCCATCCAGATCGACATCAAGCCGGACGACCTGCGCACCGACACCTATCGGTCCGGAGGCAAAGGTGGTCAACATGTAAACACCACCGACTCCGCCGTGCGAATCACGCACATCCCAACCGGCATCGTCGCGGCCTGCCAGAACGAGCGCTCGCAGCACAAGAACAAAGAGAGAGCCATGAAAATGCTCCGTTCTCGCCTGTATGAGTTCGAGCTCGAAAAGAAGCGAGCGGCAAGCAAGAAGCTCGAGGACTCGAAACTCGAGATCAACTTCGGCTCGCAGATTCGCAGCTACGTTCTGCAGCCCTACCGGATGGCCAAGGACCTGCGTACCCGAGTCGAGGTCGGCGACGTCGACCGTGTGCTCGACGGCGATCTGGAGCCATTCATCCGCGGCTATCTCAAGGCGCGCCGGGAGGGCGGCATCACGGCCGTCGCTGTCGGCGACGAAGACGACGTCTAAATCTGGAGCCACGAGAGGACGTATACTTGGACTATGTCGATTCTGCGTAATGCGGCTGCTATCGCCAAAGGGATGAGTATCACGCTTCGCGAGGGCTTCGCTCCGACCGAGGTCGAGAACTATCCGGATGGCAAAGGACCGCTACGGGGGGCCGTCTTCCAGGAGCGCTATCGCGGCAAGCACCAGTTGCAGCGCGACGAGAACGGCCTCGAGAAATGTGTGGCGTGCTTCCTGTGCGCGGCGGCGTGCCCATCCAACTGCATCTACATTGAGGCTGCGGAAAATACGGCCGAGAAGCGCATCAGCTCGGCGGAACGCTACGCGAAGGTCTACAACATCGATTACAACCGGTGCATCTTCTGCGGCTATTGCGTGGAAGCATGCCCGACCGACGCCATCACGCATGGTCACGGATTCGAGCTCGCCAGCCTGAACGCAACCACCATGGTCATGCGCAAGGAAGACCTGTTGGTGCCTATATCGACAGGTCTTCCGCACTCGAAAGAAGAAGAAGCAGAGGTACTCGCTTGAGCTTGGCTGGAGCATAGAAATCAACGGCAGATCGAGCGGCGAGCCTGGCGGGCTCGCCGATGCTTTGTGAAAAGGTTGCCGGCGAAGGGAGGGGAAATGAACCGCAAAAGACATCCTCTGGAGAAGATTCTCGAAGAGCGCATCGCGATCATTGACGGAGCGATGGGGACAACAATCCGCACCTACGGAATGAAGGAAATGGACATCCGTGGAGATCGTTTCAAAAACGCCACCAAGGATCTGCTGAACAACGGAGATCTCTTCTCGATAACTCAGCCGGAAATGATCGGCGATATCCACCGGCGCTTTCTCGAAGCCGGCGCCGACATCATTGAAACCAACACCTTCGGAGCCACAAGCATTACTCAGAGCGAGTTCTTCGTTGACGACCCGCGCGAGCACGGCGGCCGTAAGGATCCGGAGTTCTACCAGCGCATCATCGAAGATCAGTCACTCAAAGATCTCGCGTGGGAGATCAATGAAACCTCGGCGCGGCAGTGCAGGGAATGGGCTGACCGCACCGCGAATGAAACCGGCAGGCAGCGGTTTGTTGCCGGCGCCATCGGTCCGCTGACCGTCTCGCTTTCGAACTCGCCGGACGCGGATGACCCAGGTTTTCGCGTCGTCACCTTCGACCAGGTGAAGACCGCGTATGCGGAGGAAGTTCGGGCGTTGATCGCCGGCGGAGTAGATCTGCTACTCGTAGAGACCATCTTCGATTCGCTCAATGCGAAAGCCGCCCTCGTCGCAATCCGCGAGGTCTTCGATGAAGACAAGAAGGAGCTTCCGGTAATGATCTCGGCCGCGGTCGGCCGCGGTGGTGAGACGCTGATCTCAGCGCAGACGACGGAAGCGTTCTGGAATGCAGTGAAGCATGTTCGTCCCCTGAGCGTCGGCCTGAACTGCTCGCTCGGACCGGAGCTGATGTATCCCTTCCTGGAAGAGCTCGCGGACAAGGCAGACGTAGCGATCTCCTGTTACCCGAACGCCGGCCTTCCCAACCCGCTCTCCGAAACCGGCTTCGACCTCAAGCCCGAAGACATGGGACGCTTCCTCAGCGAGTTTGCCGCCGACGGCTTAATCAATGTGGCTGGCGGATGTTGCGGCAACACACCGGAGCACATCGCTGCGATCGCGAAGGCAGTCGAAGGGAAGGCGCCGCGCAGACTCGGCGCAAAGATCGAGGTGGCTGCTTGAGCATCGCTGACAGTCACAGTTTCAAGCCGCTGCGTCTGTCCGGCTCCCAGCCCTTCACTCAGCAGCAGGGCGTCTTCATCATGATCGGCGAGCGTACCAACGTCGCCGGCTCGCCGCGATTCGCCTCGCTCATCAAGCAGGGCAAGTACGAAGAAGCGGTCAGCATCGCGCGGCAGCAGGTGGAGAACGGCGCCAACGTCATCGACATCTGCATGGACGAAGGAATGATCGATGGCGTCGCCGCGATGTCGCGCTTTCTGCAGTTGCTCGGCAGCGAACCCGAGGTGGCCAAGGTCCCGTTCATGGTGGACTCCTCGAAATGGGAGGTCATCGAAGCCGGCCTGAAATGCCTCCAGGGCAAGGGCATCGTGAACTCCATCTCGCTGAAGGAAGGCGAGGCAAAGTTCCGCGAGAACGCCCGCACAGTCTTGAAGTACGGCGCCGCTGTTGTGGTGATGGCTTTCGATGAAGAGGGCCAGGCGGCCACGTACGAAGACAGGATTCGCATCTGCGAGCGCGCCTACCGAATTCTCGTCGACGAAGTTGGCTTTCCGCCCCAAGACATCATCTTCGATCCCAACATCCTCACCGTTGCTACCGGGATGGAGGAGCACAACAACTACGCTGTAGATTTCGTCCGCGCCACTCGCTGGATCAAAGAAAATCTTCCCAACGCGAAGGTAAGTGGCGGCGTCTCCAACATCTCCTTCAGCTTCCGCGGCAACAACAAAGTCCGCGAAGCAATGCATGCGGCATTTCTCTACCATGCGATCTCGGCCGGCATGGATATGGGCATCGTCAACGCCGGCATGCTCGAAGTCTACGAAGAGATCGAGCCCGAGCTGAAGACGCTGGTCGAAGATGTTCTCCTCAATCGCCGCCCCGACGCAACCGAGCGTCTGGTCGACTACGGCGAGAAAATCAAGGCCGCCAGCGCCGGCGCAGTTGCCGGCGAGAAGAAGGCCGAGGAGTGGCGCAACGGTACCGTCGAGGACCGAATCACCCATGCGCTGGTGAAGGGAATCGACAGCTTCATCGAGCAGGATGCCGAAGAAGCCCGCGAAAAATTAGGCCGCCCGCTCCTCGTCATCGAAGGCCCCCTGATGGCCGGCATGGGCGTGGTCGGCGATCTCTTCGGCGCGGGCAAGATGTTTCTCCCGCAGGTCGTAAAGTCCGCGCGCGTAATGAAGAAGGCGGTCGCCTACCTCACGCCTTTCATGGAAGCCGAAAAGGCCGAACTCGCCGCAGCCGGTCACGTGGTCAAAGCCCAGGGCAAAATCCTGCTGGCCACCGTCAAGGGCGACGTGCACGACATTGGCAAAAACATCGTCGGCGTAGTCCTCGCGTGCAACAACTACGAGGTCATCGACCTCGGCGTGATGGTTCCTGCCGAAAAAATTCTCGAGCGCGCAAAGGAAGTGCGCGCCGACATCATCGGCCTCAGCGGCCTAATCACCCCTTCGCTCGACGAGATGGTTCACGTGGCGCGCGAAATGGAGCGCCAGCACTTCAAGGTCCCGCTGCTCATCGGCGGCGCCACAACCAGCCGCGCACACACTGCCATCAAAATTGCCCCGCACTACAGCGAACCCGTCGTTCACATCGCCGACGCCAGCCGCGCCGTTCCGGTCACAACCAGCCTCCTCAGCGACGAGCAGCGCGCCGATTTCCATACGCAGCATCGCGCCGAGTACGAGGCCATCCGCAAGCGCCACTCCGCTCCCAAACAAGCCGTCGTCTCCATCCAGGAGGCCCGCGCCCGCCGCACTGCCATCGAGTGGCGCCGCGAAGATCTCGCCACACCCGGGTTCACCGGCGTACGCGTGCTCAATGCCGTTCCACTCGACACCTTGCGCGAATACATCGACTGGTCGCCGTTCTTCCACGCCTGGGGACTCAAAGGAATCTACCCACGCATCCTCGAGCACGAAGGCCACGGCATCCAGGCGCAGCAGATCTTCGACGAAGGCCAGCGCCTGCTCGACCGCATCATCGCGGAAAAGCTGATAACAGCAAACGGCGTGTACGGCTTGTTTCCCGCGAACGCCATTGGTGATGACGTCGACCTCTACGACAGCAACGATCCCGCAACGAAACTCCAGCGCTTCCACTTCCTCCGCCAACAGGCAAATCGTGAGGGCAACGAGCCGTGCCGCTCGCTCGCGGACTTTATAGCTCCCAAAGAGACCGGCCTCGCGGATTCCATCGGCGCCTTTGCGGTTACCAGCGGCATGGGCCTCACAGAGCTAATCATGCGCTTCAAAGCCGACAACGACGACTACAACGCCATCATGGCCGAAGCCCTCGCAGACCGTCTTGCTGAAGCCTTCGCGGAGTACCTGCACAAGCAGGTTCGCGACGCCTGGGGCTATGGCCGCGCCGAAACCTTCACACCTGAAGAACTCATCCAGGAAAACTACCGTGGCATCCGCCCGGCGCCGGGTTATCCCGCATGCCCTGATCACACCGAGAAGGGAGCCATCTGGCGCCTCCTCGATGTCGAAGCACGTACCGGAATCAAGCTCACAGAATCCTTTGCCATGTGGCCCGGTTCAAGCGTCAGCGGGCTCTACCTCGCGCATCCGCAGGCACGCTATTTCTCGCTCGGCAAGATCGATCGCGACCAGGTTGCAGACTATGCGACACGCAAGGGGATGGAAGTCGCAGAGGTAGAGAGATGGCTCGGCCAGAGCCTCAACTATGATCCCGCGGAGTGACCGCGCTCACCACAACCAGTAGCAGTCGCAGGTGAAGACGCGGAGCAGGGCGCGGCAGATTGCATCCAGGAGTTTCATCTTAACTCCTTGCCACGACATGTTAGATTCCTCCCGCTTTCTCGCCGTTGTCAAGCTCGCGAAACGGAGTTGCCCGCCCGATTGACAAACGTTTGATCAAGTGGAAGCATTGCTGCAGCTTTCGAACGAAAGAGCGAACCGGTTGCGCTACTTGCACGTGACGCGCGACATTGAGAAACCAGGGGAGAACAATGTCCAAGTCGGCGGGAAAACGCGCCATCCTTCACGTATGCACGCGAGACACAATCCGCCCGCTCCGCGACCACGTGCTTCGTCTCAAGGGCTTTGACGTCGACTCCGCGCTCAACTTCAAGGAAGCCCTCGACAAGTTTTGGGCCCGCGATTACGACCTCGTCCTCATCGACGTGGAAGGCGACAACGGCATCGACGGCGCCGAAAGCCTCTGTAGTGAGATCAAGACCGCGCAGCCCGAGCAGCTCGTCGCCTTCGTCTGCAACTGGCGTGTCGCCAACCTCACCGACTGCCCCGACGAGATCGTCCGCACCGAGTTCGACCCCGCCGCCTTCGCCGACGGCGTCCAGGCAATCGTGCCTGAATCCCCCATGTAACTGCCTGTGGATTTGCGTCCACCCGTAACCTGTGTTACAAACGAATCATTCCATCTGCCGCAAGGCAGGTCGAATTTCATGCAGAGTGGCTGAGGGACGAGCCCTGAGACGCCACGACAACCGGACAGAACAAGGACGTACCGGTGTCAACTCTCTCCTGGGATCCAGGGAACATGAGATTCGGTATAGCAGGTTTAGTTTCCTGCATTCCGCGTTCATATTCCCTCCACCGAACGCGGTGATTTCCCAACGAAAGAGAAACGTCTCAGCGTAACACCCCTCATAAGCCCACCGGGAGTGTGGTTGATGAGCGTTTTGGAGTCTGCCTGTACCGTTTATGAGCTGCGCTGCAATGAGTGCGGCAAGAGCTTCGGCAACCGGCCCCAATCGGCCTGCGATGACTGCCTGGCTCCGCTCGAGGTTAAATACGATCTCGACTCCGTTCGCGGCCGCTTTACGCGCGAGAGCGTAGCCGCTGGCCCGGCCAACATCTGGCGCTACAAGGAGCTGCTGCCCATCCCCGCGGGCTTTGAGCCTGACTTGCCAGTCGGCTTCACGCCGCTTGTTCGTGCGACGCGTCTCGGCCAGCGCATCGGCTCCAGCAATCTCTACGTCAAGAATGATTCCGTCTGCTTTCCCACGCTCAGCTTCAAGGACCGCGTCGTCTCCGTCGCGCTTGCCAACGCGCAGGCGTTCGGATTCGACGTCGTAGGCTGCTCGTCGACAGGGAACCTCGCTAACAGCGTCGCCGCGCAGGCAGCGCGCCTCGGCCTCAAGGCCTGCATCCTTGTCCCCGCTGATCTCGAAGCCGCAAAGATCCTCAACACGCAGGTCTACGGCGCTCGCCTCGTGCGCATCGACGGCAACTACGACCACGTCAACCGCCTCTGCACGCTTATCGCGGACGAGTACAACTGGGGCTTCGTCAACGTAAATCTCCGCCCCTACTACGCCGAGGGCTCGAAGACCGTCGGCTACGAGATCGCCGAGCAACTCGGCTGGCGCCTGCCTGACAACGTTGTCTGCCCGATGGCCGGCGGCTCGCTCATTCGCAAGATCAAGAAGGCGTTCGACGAGTTGGTCGCGCTCGGCCTGGTCGAAGCCAAGGACGTAAAGTTCTTCGGGGCCCAGGCCACCGGTTGCTCGCCGATCAGCACCGCCGTCAAGAACGGCCGCGAGGACATCGATCCCCAGCGGCCACTCACCATCGCTCGGTCGCTCGCCATCGGCAACCCCGCTGACGGCCCCCTCGCCGCAAAGATGATCCAGTCCACAGGCGGCTACGCCGAGGACGTCTCGGATGTCGAAGTTGTCGCCGGCATTCAGGAGCTCGCCGAGACTGAAGGCATCTTTACCGAGACCGCCGGCGGCGTCACCACTGCCGTCACGGCCAAGCTGATCGCGCAGGGCCGCATCGGCGCTGACGACCTCACCGTCGTCTGCATCACCGGCAACGGCCTCAAGACCACGGACGCCCTCGCCGGCCGCTTCCATCAGGATCGCGCCGTGAAACCGAAGCTCGCCGAGTTCGACCAGTACCTCCGCGAAGTCGACGGCTCGCTCGCCAATGGGAGCGCTGCCGAGGATGAGTTCGCTCTCGCTGGAGGTGCGCGGTGAGCGTAAAGATTACCCTCCCCACGGCGCTCGCCCGCCACACGGACGGACAGAAGACCTTCGCCAGCGAGGCCAGGAACCTGCCCGGCCTGCTCGCCGAGTTCGACGCCAAGTTCCCAGCGCTAGCTCAGAACGTCAAGGACGACAGCGGCAATCTCCGCAAGTTCATCAACGTCTACGTCAACGACGAGGACATCCGCTTCCTCGGTGGCGACACTCACCAGTTCGAGGACGGCGACGAGGTCATGCTGATCCCCTCGATCGCCGGCGGCCGCTGCGGCCAGCGCCGCTTCCTCACCCTGCCGTACGACGAGTCGCTCCTCGAGGGCTGCTAGATTTCGGCGCTGAACAAGATACGGCCGCCTCGTGGCGGCCGTTATCGTTTGTGGTGTGAAACCTGCGGTCCATCAAGCTCGTTGACTGGCGCGTAGTCGACGATGAGAGAGGAACGTGCAGGCGAGCAGAGCAGAACCGACGAGAACCCAGCTTGAGGGTTCCGGAGTGGGCGACGCGCCAGTAAGGTCGTCGTACGCGAGCGTCGCAATCAGCGAATCGGCGTAGGTGGTGGGGTGGATGTCATCCCAGAAGAGAGCCGAATTCGGATCGCACCCCAGCGTGATGTCACAGGCTGTCGTAACGTTCGTAAACCCATAGGCCGTGGGGTCGGCCAGGATTGCATTGAACTCGTTTTCGATATTGACGCCGATCACGTTGATTCCGGACGCTTCGAGAGTGGCAAGGTCCGCCGCCCATGTCGCGTCGAACTCCTGCGACGCGAGGTTGGCGAGTGTGGATTCGGCTGGATTGGTGTTGAGTTCGGGCGCAGCGCCCAGGTCAGGCAGATTGAACCAGAGGAAATTCTTGCCTCCGGCTCCGGCGACCTGCGCAATCTCTGACGCGATGTTGTTGGCTGCCGTGACCGGGTTCTGACTGCCGAGTATGTCGTCGGCTCCGCCCCAGAAGGTGTACAGACTGTTGGAAGGCGCTGAGCCGAAGGTTGTCGCTAAAAATAGATTCACCTGGTTCTGCATGTCCTGCAGACTGGCGCTGCCCGTGAGCGCGCCGCCCACAGCGAAGTTCGTACCACCAGCGAGAACGGGCGAGGAGGAAACA
Source organism: Bryocella sp. (assembly GCA_036273275.1). GTDB lineage: Bacteria > Acidobacteriota > Terriglobia > Terriglobales > Acidobacteriaceae > Granulicella. The sequence continues at coordinate 59,510 of DASUHZ010000019.1, read as the reverse complement.
CCCAGTTTCGCGGCGAACTGGTCAATCCAGAGGCCCGAAGGGCCCGGAGGAACCTGCGGATTCGTAAACTCGCCGACTGCGTAGCGGGGCCCAGGAACCGCGCCGAAGGTGGCAATGTAAGCGTTGCCCGTATCCGTAAGACTGTCGCCGAAGGCTACGACCTGTTTGACCTGGCTTGGCGAGACGCTGGTTTGAGCGGTTGCGGCGATGGAACCGCATGAGAATACGGCTGCTGCCACGAGAAGGAAACTGGGGCGCATGGCATTAAGCCTCCGCTAATTTGATTTTCACGCTACAGAGGGTAAGAGGCTCCGGTGCGCGTGCCGGTTGTTCAGCCGCGGTCGAAGAGCCAAATGATCCCGCCAAGGATAGGGAGCAGCGGATGCCTCTCGTTCGGAAGGAGGGTCTCGACGCATGGTCAGGGACGGTAGGCATCCAGTCGCTGACACGCCTCTGCCAAGTCATCATCCCTCTTGGCGAAGCAGAAGCGCAGCAGATGATCACCGCGATTCCGCCCGTCTGCATCCGAGCCGAAGAATGCCGAGCCTGCAACAGCCGCCAGCCCCGTGTCTCCGAGCAGCTTCCGCGACTTCGCTTTACTAGTGGCACCCTCAACACGCGACACATCCGCGAGCACGTAATACGCTCCGGCCGGGACCGACGGCGTGAGCCCGGCGCGTGCCAGCGCCGCGCAGAAGCGATCCCGCTTGGCCTGGTACTCCACCGAGAGCTCGTGGTAGAAGCTCTCCGGAAGCTGCAGCAACCCTGCCGCAGCCCCATACTGGAACGGCGACGGCGCACACACATACGTGAGGTCGTGGAAGTACCCGATCGCCGGAATCCAGCGCTCCGAAGCGGTCAGATACCCTAGTCTCCACCCGGTCACCGAGAATGTCTTCGAAAACCCGGAGATCGTGATCGTGCGGTCGGCCATCCCAGGCAACGTGGCGACCGAGACATGACGCTCACCGTCGTAAAGGAAGTATTCGTAAATCTCATCCGTGAAGACGAATAGATCATGCTCCAGCGCGAGCTCCGCGATCGCCTCGAGTTCCTCGCGGCTGAACACCTTGCCTGACGGATTCGCAGGCGTGTTCAGGATCAGCCCGCGCGTGTGCGGCGTAATCGCTGCCCGTAGACGATCGAGGTCCAGCGTCCAATCCGGCTGCGCGAGGGGAACGACGACCGGCTTCACGCGCTGCGAGTTCAGCGTTGCTGTGTGATAGCCATAGAACGGCTCGAACACGATGCACTCGTCGCCTGGATTCAGCAGCGCCATCAGCGCCGCGTGCAGCGCTCCAGTCGCGCCGCTGGTCACTATTACATTGGCATTTGGGTCGGCTTCGATGCCGTTGAACGACGCCAGCTTCTGTGCGATCGCATCGCGCAGAGCTGCGATGCCGTCAAGCCGCACGTAGATGTTGTGCCCATTCCGGATGGCCTGAATGCCAGCTTCGACGACCGGATGGGGCGGATCCGTATCGCAGACCCCTTGCGCGAGATTGATGCCACCCACGTCCGCGCACGCGACGGTCATGGCGCGAATCTCCGACTGCACGAGGCCAGGCGCTAGCTCACTAAGACGAAGGCTGGAGGGCGCGGCGGCGGAAGTCGCTGACATAAGGAAAGGCGTGCGTCGGCACGCCTTTCCATCCTACTCAAATTGATCTGCCACGGGCCCTGACAGCTTCGCTAAATCACATGAAGCAGCCAAAGAATCACGATGATCAGCAAGATTGTGCCCAGGCCGCCTGAGGGGTAATATCCCCAACTCCGCGAGTAAGGGTAGGCAGGGAAGGACGCAAACATCAGGATCAAAAGAATGACGATGATGAGAATCAAGTCGTGCCTCCAGGTGGAGCTGTGAAAACTCTCTGCGGCAGATAGATGCCAATCGTCATCTAGCCGTTATCTCATTGCCTAAGAAGAGTTGCGCGAGGGAGCGAGCAACGCCACGGCCCGAAATTGGTTCTCATGGAGCGGCAGGTGCCGGGACGGCATCCGGTCGAGCTGCCCTAAATTACTAACCATGAAAGCAGGTGAGAGATGTTCCTAGCAGTTGCGATCATTCTGGCCATCCTTTGGGTAATCCTGTTCTTTGCTATTCACATCACCAGCTTTGCCATCCACATCATCATCATTCTCGCGGTGATTTCGCTCATCGTCCATCTGTTTACAGGCCGGAAAGCTTGACCGCGGCTGCCAAAATGGCAACGGCTGCAGCACTCAGGCTGCAGCCGCTGTTGGGTTGAATCAGGAATTTACTGACGAGGAACGTTACGGGCCGGCTGCTGCACCGGTGGCGGCAACGGCGCCTTTGCGGCAAGCGCCTCCGGCGTGTCTTCAGTAAGCCGCGGAAGTTTTGCGGCGAGCGCAACCTCCAGCACTTCGTCCATGGTCTCGACCCAGTGAAGCTTCATCGCGCTCTTGATCAGGTCGGGAAGGTCGGCCAGGTCGCGCTTGTTCTCGGCCGGCAGAACTGCCTCGAAGATGCCGGCACGATGTGCCGCGAGCAGCTTCTCCTTCAGCCCGCCGATCGGCAAAACCTTGCCGCGGAGCGTAATCTCGCCGGTCATCGCGATGTCACGCCGCACCTCAATCTTGGTCAGCGCCGAAGCCAGCGCGGTCGCCAGCGTAATGCCGGCGGAAGGTCCGTCCTTCGGAATCGCGCCCTCCGGAACATGGATGTGGACATCGATGTTCCGGTAGAAGTCACGTTGCAGCCCGAGATGCTGCGAGCGCGAGCGGATATAAGTGAGCGCGGCCTGCGCGGACTCCTGCATCACATCGCCGAGTTGGCCGGTCGCCGTCAGCTTGCCCTTGCCATCCAGCACCTGCACTTCGGTTTGTAAGATAGACCCGCCCATCTCGGTCCAGGCGAGCCCGGTGACGAGGCCGATCTCGTTCTTCTCATGCACCTGGGAGTCACGAAACTTCGGAATTCCGAGCAGGTCTTCGAGCGACGGCGCGGTCACGCTCTCGACGTGCGTCGAATCCTTCACCACGCGCCGCGTCACCTTGCGGCAGACATTGCCGATTTCGCGTTCAAGGTTACGAACGCCGGATTCGCGCGTGTAATGACGGATGATCTCGCGCAACGAATCGTCGTTGAAACTGACCTGCGCCTCAGTGAGGCCGGTCGCTTCACGCTGCTTGCGGACGAGATACTGACGGGCGATTTCGAGCTTTTCGAGCTCTGTGTAGCCAGTCAGCCGCAGGATTTCCATACGGTCCTGCAGCGGGCCCGGAATCGTGTGCAGCACATTCGCAGTGGCAATAAAGAGCACTTGCGACAGGTCGTACTCTACGTCGAGATAATGATCCTGAAAGGTATTGTTCTGTTCCGGGTCGAGCACCTCGAGCAGGGCGCTGGCCGGATCGCCGCGGAAGTCCGAGGCCATCTTGTCGATCTCATCGAGCATGATGACCGGGTTCTTTGTTCCGGCCTTCTTCATCGACTGGATGATCTGGCCGGGCAGCGCGCCGATGTACGTGCGCCGATGTCCGCGAATCTCCGCCTCATCGCGAATGCCGCCCAGTGAGAGTCGGACGAACTTGCGGCCGGTCGCCTTGGCGATCGACATGCCGAGTGAAGTTTTGCCCACGCCCGGAGGTCCGACGAAGCAGAGAATCGAACCCTTTGGATTCTTGACGAGCTGGCGGACGGCCAGAAACTCGAGGATGCGCTCCTTGATCTTCTCGAGGCCGTAGTGGTCCTCGTTCAATACCTGCTCGGCGTTGTCGATCGAGCGAATCTCTTTGGAGCGTTTCTTCCACGGGACTGCAAGCAACCAATCCAGATAGTTTCTGGAGACAGTGGACTCGGCCGACATCGGCGGCATCGCCTCGAGCTTCTTCAGCTCCTGGATGGCCTTTTCCTTAACCTCGGCCGGCATGCCGGCATCTTCGATGCGCTTCTTCAGCTCATCGAACTCCGACTTCTCGCCGCGGCCCAGTTCCTTCTGGATGGCCTTGATCTTCTCGTTGAGGTAGTACTCCTTCTGCGCGCGCTCCATCTGGCGCTTCACGCGCGACTGGATGGTGCGATCGACGTTCAGCTTTTCGATCGCGATGTCCAGCGTGTCGGCGATGCGCGACAGCCTGACCTCAGGGTCAAAGACCTCGAGGATCTGCTGCTTCTCCTCGATCGTTAGCGGCATGTTCGCGGCGATGACATCGGCCAGCTTCGCCGGCTCGTCCGTGCGAAGGGCGGCGGCGGTCTCCTGATTGAGCGACTGCTGCAGTTTGGAGTACTGCTCGAACAACTGATGCACACGACCGACAAGCTGCTCGGTCTGCGGGGTGGCCTGCAGCTCCGCGCGGGAGGTACGCACCGTGGCCACGAAGAAGCCGTCGTCGTCGTTCACCTCAGTGGCCCGGGCACGCTCCACGCCCTCCACTAGAACCTTGATATTGCCGTCGGGCATGCGCACCGACTGCACGATATTGCCGATCGTGCCGACGTTGTAAATATCGTCCGCCGTCGGTTCATCGACCGATGCATCGTGTTGCGTTGCAAGAAAGATCTTGCGGTCGCCGTTCAGTGCCTCTTCCAGCGCCCGGACAGACGACTCGCGGCCCACCACGAAGGGCGCCATCATGTGCGGGAAGATCACCATCTCGCGGATGGGCATCATCGGGAGCTTGCGTTGCGTGCCGTTCAAAATATCTTTGTCGTCTTGATTCATGGGTCTCCGGATTAGACGTGTTCCGCGAACAAAACGATGCGGGCCGGTCCTTTGGGGGGAATTGTACGCGCTTTGGGGTCAGCGTCTATGGCTTGACAGTCGCAGTTTGTTCGGGATGTGCAAAGAGTGGTACGAAATTTACGAACATCATCCGTAGACGAGAGTTTAGGCAAAGAGCAGTGCGGGCGACCCATAGGTCGCCCACACGATTTTGTTGCCAGCCGATGCTCAGCCAGCCTTCTCGAGAACCACGGGCAGTGTGATGTCCCGGTTGCGGACCATCTCCTCCGTGATGATCAGTTCCTTGACCTTCTTGTTGCCGGGAACGTGATACATCAGGTCGAGCATCAACTCCTCGAGAATCATGCGCAGACCGCGCGCGCCAACCTTGCGCTGCAGCGCCTCGCGTGCGATTGCCCGGGCAGCTTCGTCGGTCCACGTAACCTTCACACCCTCGTACTCGAACAACTTTGCATACTGCTTGAGGATGGCGTTGCGCGGCCGCGTGAGAATGTCAATCAATGCCGGCTCGTCCAGCTCATCAAGGATGCCGAGCACCGGCAGACGGCCGATAAACTCGGGAATCAGGCCATACTTCAGAAGATCCTGCGGCTCCGCCTGGCGTAGCAGCTCAGTGTCACGCTGCGCGCGGATCGGCGTTACATCGGCTGCATTCGGATCGCCGTCGGAGATCGCCTTGAATCCGAGCGCCTTCTTGCCTATGCGACGGGCGATGATCTTCTCCAGCCCGACGAACGCGCCGCCGCAGATGAACAGGATGTTGGTGGTATCAACAACCGTGAACTCCTGGTGCGGGTGCTTGCGTCCGCCCTGCGGCGGAACGTTGGCTACCGTGCCTTCGAGCAGCTTGAGAAGCGCCTGCTGCACGCCTTCACCCGAGACGTCACGTGTGATGGAGGGATTCTCGTCCTTGCGACCAATCTTGTCGATCTCGTCGATGTAAATGATGCCGCTTTGCGCACGTGCGACATCACCGTCGGCCGCCTGCAGCAGCTTCAGGATGATGTTCTCGACGTCCTCGCCAACATATCCGGCTTCCGTCAGCGTAGTTGCATCCACGATCGCAAACGGGACATCCAGCATCTTCGCCAGCGTCTGGGCCATCAGCGTCTTGCCCGAACCCGTGGGCCCGACCAGCAGAATGTTCGACTTCGCCAGCTCAACATCGCCCGTGCGAGACCGATTCATCTGGATTCGCTTGTAGTGGTTGTAAACGGCTACTGCGAGCTTCTTCTTCGTCGTGTCCTGACCGATGATGTACTCGTCCAGAAAGGCCTTTACTTCGGCGGGCTTGGGCAGATGCGCGGGAGCCGTTCCTGGCTGCGCCTCGCTCTTATCGTCTTCCAGAATCGAATTGCAGACGCCCACGCACTCATCGCAGATGTACGCGCGGGGATAGTCTGAAGGCGATGAGATGAGCTTCGCCACGGCATCCTGCGATTTGTGGCAGAACGAGCAGCGAAGTGAATCGTCCGAGCCCCGAGAGGTCTTCATGCGAGAGCAGCTCCTTGGAGCACCGCTGCCGGGGAGAGCGCGGACACTCAATTCCAACATCCACAGTCTACACCGGCGCAAGGTGCACAAACATCACGTCGGTGCCATGAGGAGGTTACTTGAGTACGGGTGTCTAGCCCGATACGGGGCAGTCCGGTACGGCAAAGAGTCAGGGTGGCCGCACCAAGGCAGCACACCCCGTTCGCTATGCTCGCGGACTATGTTCGCCGCGTTACCAAAAGAACGTTACCGGGACAGTTCAGCAACCGCCTTGGGCGTGTGCTCTGCGAGGTATGCCTCGAGCGTCGTCTGTCCCTGGTTGATCGCACTCGTCCCACCCGCGAGATAGATGTCCACATCCTTGATTCCAATGAACCCCAGGATGAACTTCATGTAGGGCGAGAAGAAATTGGCGCTCTCCATGTAGGCGCCGGGCGTATAGGTTCCCATGCTGGCCATCGCGATGCGCGCCTTCTTGCCGGTCGCCAGCCCTTCGTACTTCTCGTTGAAGGTTCGGCCCAGCCGCACAATGTGATCCACCCATCCCTTCAGCGCCGCGGGGATATTGAAGTTGAACATCGGGCTTCCGATCAGGATCTCGTCGGCCGCGAGAACCTCATCTACCAGTTCGTTGGAGACGGCAATCGCGCGCTGCTGCTCCGGGGTGTGCTGGTCGGGCGTGGAATATGCAGCGGCGATCCACGGCAAATCCACAAAGGGAAGCGGCTTGTGCGACAGGTCGCGATAGATCACCTTGCCACCAGGATTCTTCTTCTTCCAATCCTCGGCGACAGCTTTGCTGAGGTGGCGGGAAACCGAGTAGTCGCCACGCGGGCTTACATCGAGATGCAATAGTGTAGGCATAAATCTCTCCAGAGGCGCACGGATGCGCAAATATTCGATGAATATCGAACTGTCTAGAGAATGGATGTGCGAGCGATGGCCGGCGATGCAGGGATTTACGTCCTGACGGACACAGGCGCCGGCCTGAGCCGACGCCTGTGGGATGCAACCGTTTTGCGCTAGGTGCGCGGGCGGTCGATGATGTCGTCGATGATGCCGTACTCCTTGGCCTGCTGCGGCGTCATGATGAAGTCACGCTCGACGTCGCGCTCGATACGATCGAGCGGCTGGCCGGTATTGAGTGCCATCAGCTTGTTGGTGAGTTCGCGAATCCGCAGAATCTCGCGCGCATGAATGTCGATGTCCGTCGCCTGTCCCTGCAGCCCACCCATCGACGGCTGATGGATCAGGATGCGCGAGTTGGGCAGCGTGAACCGCTTGCCCTTCTTGCCCGCCATCAGGAGAAATGCTCCCATGGACGCCGCCTGACCGATGCAGAAGGTCACCACATCGTTCTTGATGTATTGCATCGTGTCGTAAATCGCGAGGCCTGCGGAAATCGATCCACCTGGCGAGTTGATGTAGAGCTGAATGTCCTTCTCCGGGTCCTCGCCGGAGAGAAACAGGAGCTGCGCGATGATGAGGTTCGCGACGTTGTCGTCGATCGGTGTGCCGAGGAAGATGATGTTGTCGCGCAGCAGACGGCTGTAGATGTCATAGGAGCGCTCGCCCCGGCTCGTCTGCTCGAGCACCATCGGTATCAGTCCCATAGCTCTGGCTCTCTCTTTCTAGGTATTGCAGGCTCAGAATACAGCGGTGAGTGGTGGATGGGTGAAGTGGTAGCTGGATGGGCAACCCACGTTGAGGTGGGTCGCCCACACCGGAAGAAGCAGATGCCCTGCGGGGAGGACAACAAGAAACGCAAGTGCGACTACGCGGCGAGCTTTTCGAACAGCACTGAGCCGGTCTTCTCGCGGCGCAACTGCTCGCGGATGCGGTTCAGGCTGCCGTCGTCGGTCAGCCGCTTACGGAGGGTTTCCATGGGCTCGCGCTGTTGCAGCGACATCATCATCAGCTCGCGCTCCATGTCTTCATCCGATACGGTGACGTTCTCGCGCTCGGCAATCTTGTCCAGCAGCAGGGAAGCCTTCACCTCGGAGACGGCCTGGTCGCGCTGCGCGGCACGCAGGCGATCAAAGTCGAGCTGCCGCATCGCGTCCGCGGTCATGCCCTGTTGTGCCAACGCGCGCAATCCACGCTCCAGTCGCGCGTCGATCTGCTGCTGCACAAAGGTCTCGGGAACAGGGAACTGGAATTTCGCAATCAGCTCATCCAGCATTCTGTCGCGCGTCTGCGTCTCCAGCGCGTTCTTCTTGCGTGAGGCAACGCGCTCGCGCAGCTTCGTCTCGAAATCTCCCCAGCTCTCGTAATTTCCAAGCTGCCTGGCAAACTCCTCGTCGCGCTCCGGGTAATTTTTCTTCTTGATCGCCTTGACCGTCACGTCATAGTTCACGGTTTTTCCCGCGAGCCGGGCATCGCCGAACTCCGCCGGGTAACTCGCCTCAAACGTCAACTCCTGGCCGACCTTTGCTCCACGCAGCACATCCGTGAATGCCTGCACCGTGTTCTTGCCGCCGATCTCGATGAGCGCATCCTCGCCGTTCAGTTCCGGCTGCGGGGTCTTGTTTTCGACGCCTTCCTCAGTCACGGTCTGAGCGAGATCCTGCACGTTGCCCTTAAAGCTGATCTCCGCCCAGTCGCCATCAGCGAGAGCGCGATCCTCTTCGACCGGCTCAACCGTCGCGTGGTGGTCAAGCACGGCATCCAGCTCAGTCTGGTACTCCTCATCAGTCAACGTCGAGTCCGGCCGCTCAACCGAGATCGCGTCATAGCCATCGACGTTGATGTCCGGCAGAACCTCGAAGGTCGCCTTGAACTTGAGCGGCTGCCCCTCGATGAGCTGCAACTCCGACACCTGGGGTTGCGAAATCGGATTCAGCTTCTGCGCCTCGAGCGCCTCGCGGAACTTCCCCGACACCAGCGACTCCAGCACCTCCTGCCGGACCTCTTTCGCGAAGCGCGATTTGATGAGCGACTCCGGCACCTTGCCGGCGCGGAAACCCGGTATGCGCGCCATCTTTGCATAGCGGCGCGTGACCTGCCGGAACGCCTTTTCGACGTCGGCCGCCGGGGCGTCAACCTCGATCGAGCGCGTCAGCTCAGGGTTCAGCGTCGGAGCAGGCTCGTGGTGATGGTGCTCGTGACCGGCGTGGTCATGATCGTGGTCGTGCTGCGCCTCCGCGGCTACGGCATCCGGGGTGGCAGAAAAGGTCTCTTCGTTGGTGGTCTCTGTGGGGCTCAAAGCTTGTCTCTCAGTAATAGGGAAATTACGCGAAATTGCGTACGAAAAATTGGAGAAGCAGCGATTGTCAGATGCGCAAGGGCTCGCGCAGGTCGCAGCTTCGATGGTCCTTAGAAAGGATACGAGCCGCTGCCGTGCAGGGTCAAACGGCGGCTATTGCGGCGTGCCCGTGTTCGTAACCGGATTCGTCGGATTATTTGCCGTTGGCGGCAACGCAGGCGTTGCGAGCGAGAAGATCTCCAGCCGCACATGCCACTGCAGGCTTTCGCCCGGCTGCAGACTCACGATGCCGGTGTCGTCCGGATTCGGCCATTCACGGCCAAACGGATCATCGACATTCGTGTCCGGCTCAATCGAGATCCACCGCTCGCCCGCAGGCGCCACGACCCGCATGAACTTGACCGTCGCGGTCAGCGGGATCACTCGAAGTCCGTACCCGGCCGCTGGATCGCGAATCTCGGCAATCGGGCCATCGCCGAGCAGGCCACTCTGCAGGTTTGTGTAGGTGTCGTTGAAGCTCACATCGTCCAGCCGCGTTCCTCGCGCGCGAATCAGATCTGCTGTTGTCCCGCCGGTCGTCGCGGTTTTGCTCGTGGGCAGGCCGGTCCTGTGGTCGACCTCAATCTTTGTAATGGATGGAATCACCAGCCGGACATCCGAGCGGTCTGGCCCGAGTGCAAACACGGGATGCCAGCCTACGCCCGCGGGTGTGGGTACCTGGCCGGTATTCTGCTCGGTCACCGTCAGGTCCAGAGTTCTCTCCGCGAGCTCCGCTCGAATGGTGATGTCCATCATTGAAGGCCACTGGCCGGAGAACGAGCCCGCACGGTAGATGGCAGTGACAGCCTGGCCGTCCGGAATCGTGTCCCTGCTGATGTTGTCGGCCGGCCGGTCCAGCATCAGGCCCATCGTGGAGATCGTGCTGCCCGGATGCATCGGGGGAAATGTGATCCGCTCTCCCTCCCACACGCTCTCGAGAGTCGACGAGCTCGAGGTTGGAGAGCCCGTCAGACGGCCCGCCCACGGTGCCAGAATGGCTCCGCCAAGGCTGGTGCTGACGCTGCCGTTCGCGTCCTCCCCGGCGCCCGTCAGGATCCGCGTGGCGTCGGGTAGCGATGGTGAGAGCAGAATGGGCACCTCGCCCTTGCCCGGTACATTGGCGGTAAGCTGCAACAGATTCATTCCGCGGCCGGGAAGCAGGATCGCAGACAAGAACTCCGGTTCTCCGCCGATCGCACTCGGCGAGCGCCGGAGCGTGACTACAGCTTGTCCGCCCGGCCCGGTCTCCATCCTCGGTTCCGTCGTGACCGGGATAACTCGTTCTTTCAGCTTGTGATAGTTGCCGTGGCCGCTCTCATGAGCCGCAATTAGCAGAATGACGCACACAATTCCGATGAGCGTGGGAGTCAGGTATCCCGATTTGGAGAATCGGTGCAGAGGCGAGGGAGCTTCTGCTTCGCTTGTCTGCCGATTTCCCAAGTTCATTCTGCTCTCTTTCTCGTTCAATGCGCCTCAACGATACTATCGTCTAAGGGGTCGCTGTTGCTTAGACGGGAATCAGATGCGGTAAGAGTAGGGAAGTCCGCACCTCCGCCTCTCGTAACCCTGACAGTTCTCCATGAACAAATCGCTGGATGTGAACGTTGCCCGAGGCTTCGCGACTACTGTAAGGGCATTGGCGAGCGCAAACGTCGCGCCTACCTCGACCAGACCTACTGGGCGCGGCCGGTGCCGGGCTTCGGCGACCCGCGCGCCCGCGTCCTGACCCTCGGCCTCGCCCCCGGAGCCCACGGCGGCAACCGCACCGGAAGGATCTTCACCGGCGACGGCTCCGGCTACTTCCTCTATCCCGTGCTCCATGACGCCGGGTTCGCCAACCAGCCGACCGCCACGCATATCAACGACGGTCTGCGCCTGCGTGGCATGTGGATCAGCGCCGTCGTTCGCTGTGCCCCTCCCGGCGACAAGCCCAAACCTGACGAAATCCGCAACTGCGCTGCACACCTCGCCCAGGAACTCGCCCTTTTGCCGCGGATAAAAGTCGTTGTCTGCCTTGGAAAGGTCGCCTGGGACGGTTACCTCGCGCACCTCCTCCGGGAGGGGGTTATCGATCGCCGGGCGGCCTTCGTGTTTGGCCATGGTGCGGAGTACAAACTCCCCAACGGCCTCACGCTGCTCGGCAGCTATCATCCCTCGCTTCGTAACACGAACACCGGCAAGCTCAATCGCGCGATGCTCCTGCGGGTATTCGTGCGCGCCCGTGCTCTCGCCGGCCTTGACTGATATCTCCACAGTCCAACCTCACGCACTGTCAGGGAATCCAAGCAAAAGAAGAGCAAGGGAGGTAGAAATGCGTCAGAAAACATTTTGGGTTGCGTTTGGTTTAGGTCTCGTCGTCGGCGGTGCCACCGCCATTCTCTTGGCGCCGCAATCCGGTGAGATAACTCGTCGCAAGCTCCGCCGCAGCATGGAGGACCTTAGCGACAATCTGCAGGACGCGGGCGACTACCTGAAGGACCAGGCTGACCGCCTCACCAAGGAAGCCTCGAAGCTCATCAACACCAGCAAGGAACAGTTCGGCAGCGTCGTCGATACCGCTACCGGCTACATGAAGAACGCCAGCAAGGCTGCGCAGTCTGTCACCACACGGCTCATGTAAAGCTTCAACCTCCAGTTCAAGCTGGAAGCCATAAATAACAGAAAAGAAAAAGGGCGCGCCGGTGATGAAATTCGGCGCGCCCTTGGTTTATGCCTGACTGAATTAGACCGCCGTTAAGGCCAGTCCGGCCAGCTTCTCCTCGCCTTCGTTCGACACTGGGCGATAGAACAACTGGTTATTTTCGAGATAGACCTCCAGGAAAGCCGGCCGCTCCGAAATCTGACCGGCAATCAGCGCCTCCGACAGCGGGTCCTCGATGAACCGCTGCAATGCGCGGCGCAGCGGACGCGCTCCGTAGTTGCGGTCAACCAGCGTCTTCTCGAGGATCCAGCGCTTCGCATCGTCGTGCACGCTGATGGTGATCGCCTTGTGGACCAGGTTGACGTTCAATTGCTGGACCAGAAGCTCCAGGATCTGCATCAACTCGTTGTCACCGAGTGACGTAAAGACGATAACCTCATCCAGTCGATTCAGGAATTCCGGGTTGAATGTCCGCTTGACCTCGGACATCACCATCTCCTGCATCTTCTCGAGCACGACTTCGTCCTTGGACGACTGGAAGCCCAGCCCCTCACGCTTCATCAGGTGCTTAGCCCCGATGTTCGACGTCATGATGAGGATCGTGTTCTTGAAGTCGACCGTGTTGCCGAGCCCGTCCGTAAGCTGCCCGTCTTCGAAGACCTGCAACAGCAGGTTGAAAACATCCGGATGCGCCTTCTCGACCTCGTCAAGCAGAACGACCGAGTACGGCGAACGCTTCACGCGTTCCGTGAGCTGACCGCCCTCCTCATAGCCCACGTAGCCCGGAGGCGAACCGATGAGCTTCGAGACCGAATGCTTCTCCATGAACTCCGACATATCGAAGCGGATCAGCGACTTCTCGGAGCCGAAGAGGAATTGGGCCAGCGTGCGCGCAACCTCTGTCTTGCCGACGCCCGTCGGTCCGAGGAACAGGAACGAGCCGATAGGACGATTGGGGTTTTTGAGGCCAGCACGCGAGCGCCGGATCGACCGCGCCAGCGCCGAGATCGCCTTGTCCTGCGCGATCACCCGCTTGTGCAGCTCTTCCTCGACGCGCAGCAGCTTCTGCGTCTCTTCTTCCTTGATCGAGGTAATCGGAACGCCAGTCCACCGCGAGACGACGTCCTCGATGTCCTCGCGCGTCACGATGCCGGAGCTCGATTCATCGAGGTGATACTTGTCGCGCAGCGCGCGTAGATTGTCGCGCTCCTTGCGCTCTTCATCGGAGTAGAACCGCGCCTTCTCGAACTCGTGGTTCGCAATCGCGTTCTCCATGCGGTGCACGATGAACTTGATGCGCTTCTGAACCTCGGTCAGTTCCTCGGGCAGCGTTGTCTGCCGCAGCTTCACGCGCGCACCCGCCTCGTCGATCAGGTCGATCGCCTTGTCCGGCAGGAAGCGGTCCGGGATGTAACGGTTAGAGTGCGCCACAGAGAAGCTGATCGCGTCGTCCGTGTAGCTCACGGCGTGAAACTTCTCGTACCGCTCCTTGATGCCCATGATGATCTTGATCGCGTCCTCTTCATTTGGAGGGGGCACCTTCACGGCCTGGAAGCGCCGCTCCAGCGAGCGATCCTTCTCAATCGACTTGCGGTACTCGGCGGGGGTCGTCGCTCCGATGCACTGGATCTCGCCCCGGCTCAGCGCCGGTTTCAGAATGTTCGCTGCATCGAGCGAGCCTTCTGCCGATCCAGCGCCGACGAGCGTGTGCAGTTCGTCGATGAAGACGATGGAGTTCTGCGACTCCATCAATTCCTTCATGATGGTCTTCAGCCGCTCCTCAAACTGGCCGCGGTATTTGGTGCCGGCAACGATCAGCGAAAGGTCGAGCGAAAGGACGCGCTTGTCTGCAAGGAAGCTGGGAACCTCGCCATCAGCAATCTTCTGCGCGAGTCCCTCTACGATTGCGGTCTTGCCGACCCCGGGTTCGCCGATCAGGACCGGGTTATTCTTCGTCCGGCGGCAGAGAATCTGAATGACGCGCTCCACCTCGTGATCGCGACCGACCAACGGATCCAGTGTCTGCTCGCTCGCCGCCTGGGTGAGGTCGCGCGAGAACTCCGCCAGCATTGATTGCTCCTGCTGCTGACGCGCCTGCTTGCCGCTCGAGGCCGCGGGTTTCTCCTGGGTCGTCCGCTGCAACTCCTCGCGGATGGCGGGCAGTCTCAGCCCGCGCTCCATCAGGATCTCGGCCGCGAAGCACTTCTCCTCACGCAGAAGCCCGAGCAGCAGATGCTCAGTCCCAATATGCTTGTGGCTCAGCCGCTCAGCCTCTTCGGCCGCGTAGGCGAGTACATGCTTGCATTCGTTGGAGAGTGGAAGGTCAACCGACGTCGATACCTTCTCGCGAACGGTTGTATGTTGCTCAATCTGCTTGCGAATCGATTCAACAGAGGCGTGCGAGCGAAGGAAGCGGTTGGTTAGTGCTTTGTCTTCGCGCAGCAGGCCCAGCAGGAGATGTTCAGTCTCAATGTACGGCGAGCCGAACTGGCTGGCCTCGTAGCGCGCGAAGAAAATCACGCGCCGCGCCTTTTCTGTGTAGCGTTCGAACATGCTCCCCCTTCGAACTACGCTCCGGTTCCCGGGTGAGCGCCGGAGCGCCTCTGGACCGTGGCCTACGCCGCGTTACCCTGCGGCGAAAAGAACTGAGTGCCCCAAAAGGCAGCCAGGGTGTTTGAAGTGCCCCTAGTGTATCTGTAGAAGTGCGGTCCAGCACCACCCCACAAACGTACAAGGAGCCTTAAGTTGGACGCGTTTGTGGGAAAACGGATGCAAATAGCGTCTAAGCCGGTATAAGGTGACCTTCGGCCAACCGCAGCACTCGATCGCAGCGCCGCGCGAACTCTGTATTGTGCGTGACAATCACGCTCGTCAGCCCGTGGTCGCGATGTAACTGCTGAACCAGGCCGAATACCCGGTCCGCCGTCCCGGCATCCAGATCGCCGGTCGGCTCATCCGCAAGCAAGACTTTAGGTTGCGTCACGAGAGCGCGGGCAATCGAGACCCTCTGCTGCTCGCCGCCGGACAACTCTCCCGAGCGGTTCGCGGATCGTCCACTCAGTCCCACACGGTCCAGCCATGCTGCTGCCTGCTGCATTGCGTCGGGATGCGGCACACCTCGCGCGAGTAACGGAAGCGCGACGTTCTCGACCGCGCTGAACTCGGGCAGTAAGTAGTGGAACTGCCAGACGTACCCAATCTCCCGGTTACGGAAGGTGGAGGCTTCCGCCTTCGACAGGCCTGTCACATGGGTGAAGCCGCACCACACCTCACCGGCTGTGGGCGTGTCCAAAGCAGCCAGGATGTGCAGCAGCGTGCTCTTTCCCGCGCCGGACTCGCCGATGATGGCCACCAGCTCACCCGCCTCCACCTGCAGGTCCAGATCGTGGAAGAGCTCGAGGTCCGGTGTCCCCGGTTCGACCGACGAATATGTCTTTCTCAGCCCGAAGGCGCACAGCAGCTCGTCGCAACTTTTCATGACGACACTGCAGAGTTCGCTGCAGGCGCCTGCGCTTGCGTACTGCCCGGGCGCACCGTTGGGTTCCATTCCGCGCGGAACCCGATCGCGAGCCGGTTCCACGCGTTGATGGTCGCAATGGCAAACGTCAGGTCGACCAGCTCCTTCTCCTTGAAGAACTCGCTCACTGCCGCATACGCCTCATCGGACGCATGGCCGTCCTGAATATTCGTAATCTCCTCGGTCCACGCTAGCGCGGCGCGCTCACGGGGGGTAAACGCATCCGACTCGCGCCAGTTCGCGACGGCGTTGATGCGGGAGTCCGGCTCATTGGCATGCTTCAGCTCGTGCGTGTGCATGCCGATGCAGAAGCCGCAACGATTGAGTTGCGATGCGCGCAGATCGACGAGACCGAGCAGAACTGCATCGAGCGAGGTCGCCGTTCGCAGATAATGACCGAGCGATTCGAGCGACTTATAGGCTTCAGGTGCGAGCTTCGGGTAGGGGAGACGCGGCATAGAAGACCTCTGACAGCCAGAATACTTCCTACTCGTAACGCAACGCTTCGGCGGGAAGAATACTCGCGGCCGAGTGAGAGGGATAGAGCGTTGCGAGCAGCGAGAGACCGAGCGACACTGCAAGCACAATCAGTGCATCGGCAATTCTTGGAGCGAACGGCAGATAGCTGATCGAGTACACGCTGGGATCGAGCGGGATGAATCGGTAATGTGCTCCGAGCAAACTGCCTGTGTAGCCAACGATCAATCCAAGCACGCTGCCGATCACGGAAATCAGCAATCCCTGCAGCAGAAAGATCCGCCGCACCTGAGCGCTGGACACCCCGAAGCTCATGAGCACCGCGATGTCGCGCGACTTCTCCATCACCATCATCGTGAGCGCGATGAGGATGTTCAGCGCGGCGATGACGACGATCAGCGCGAGGATGATGAACGTGACCACTTGCTCGAGCTTGAGCGCGCGAAAGAGCTCCCGGTTCTGATCGATCCATGTGGTCGCCTGATATCCAGGACCGGCGGCAAACTCCAGATTCTTCGCAACCTGCGGCGCGCGATAGAGATCATCCAGCTTGAAACTCAACACCGAAATCAGATCGGGCTCGGAGAAGAGGTGCTGCGCATCCGCGAGCCGCATAAACGCATACGCCGAGTCGTACTGATAGAACCCTGAGTCAAAAATTCCCGCAACCCGAAACCGCTCGTATCGGGGAACCAGTCCGAGAGGAGTAAGTTCACCCTGCGGGCTGGTAACGAGCACCGTATCACTGACTCCCGCCCCAATCGTCAGCGCGAGCTCGTTGCCAAGCACAATCGGTGGCGGCTCCGGCCCTGGATTCGCCACTGGAATCAGGCCTGCGTACGATCCCTCCTTCACAGCCTGAAGCAGGTTGCCGACGCGGAGTTCGTCGTGGGGAAGGATCCCTTTGATGAGGGCGCCGCCGGAGCGGGAGCCGCGGGAGATCAAGACCTGGCCGTAGAGGCCGGGGGCGACGGCGATGACGTGGGGTTGGGTGGAGAGGCGCTGCATGAGCGGGCGCCAGTCGCGGATGCCGTCGCCGGCGGACCGCATGAGCTCGACGTGGGCCAGGGCGCCGACGAGGCGCTGCTGGAGGTCTCGGCGCATGCCGTTGGTGATGGCGAGGGCGATGATGAGCGCGGCGACTCCGGCGGCGATTCCCAGGACCGAGATTCCGGTGACTAGTCCAACGACTGCTTGCCTTCGGCGAGCGCGGAGGTAACGGGCCGCGATGAACAGTTCAAATCGCATTGGAGGACAGGATAATGGGTACCCCTCCCCCGGGTACTTTTGCGCAAAGGCTTCAGTGCAGGTGCTAAGGATTGGCCTACAATTTCGAGTCTTTACGTAAAATATTGATTATGAAAGTCAGCGTGGTTTAGCCACTCAGGCAATTTTTCAGTGCTACAACCGCTTCAAATACTCTCGCGCCGATTCCAGCTCCGGAAACAATCTCTCCTCAGCCTGGAACTCACGCGAATGTACGCATCGGCGTCCCGCGCGCACCCGTACCGGATGCTTCAGGTGCAGCATCTCGTGGTACAGCAGATACTCAATCGCGTATCGCGGCGTATTCGGCCGATCAAACACCCGGCTCACCACAATCGTGTTGTGCGCCGCGTCATAGTGGCCCAGCATGCGCTTCGCATAATGCGCGCTCCAGGTCAGCGTCGGCCGCCCCAGCAGTCCATGAAAGAACCGCGCATTCAACGATTCGAACACCTCATCCAGGTCGTAATGATGCCCCTGCGCCGAGCTGATGCGCTTGCGTCCGCGCTCCTGCCGGATCCGCTCCGCATGTCTCAACACAGTCTCTGACTGCGTGTATCGCCGGTAGCGATCGGCAAAGTGCGGATGAATCGGCTTGCGGTACAGCTTCGCCAGCAGAATGTGCGCAATCGCCTGATGCACTGTCTCAGGCGCATGTTCCAGAAGATCGGAAAGCCGCACAATCAATCGTCCCTCGCGCAACCGGATCGTCGTGTTCAGGCTGGTAAACCGCCGGAACTTCACCTCGAGCTGCGGCATCGGCGCGCGAGGGCGCAACTCACGGTACTCCGTCGCAAACAGGGAGACCAGATCAGCAGATGCAGGGGGCAGGATAGAACGGGACACGCTGAACCAAGATTAACACTCGAGCACTGCTGAGTTTAAAACTGCGAACTAAGCTCAACGCGCAATTCGATAATCGCCAAGCCATCACGCTCGATCCACAGAAATCTGCGTTTCCCACAATTCTTAGTGGTATACAAATGATTGTTCCACGTGGAACAATCCGCGACCTACTGCGGAAGTGGACTGTGTTCGGGGTCGGCGCGTTCTTTCTCCGTCTTCGCCGCATCCGGATGCGCCTTGAAATACTCGGCCTGCTCGGTCTGCATAGTCGTCGCCGTGTCCCGCATGTCCTTCAATGAATCGAGCGCCATCTTCCGGACGACGTTATACGCATCGTCCTCGGCCGGCGCACGTAGCGTTGTCGACCAGCGTTCGATCGCACTCACCAGCTTCGGCAGGGACTTGCGGATGTCGCGATGCTTGCTCTGGTACTCGTCGAGGTTGTCGTTGAACTCATCGGTGATCGACGAAAACTGCTCGATCAGATCGTGCATGTCCTGGTCAAAACCCGGGCGCTTCGGCTTGGACAGCAGGTCCTCAATCTCACGCTCGCGTGTGTCCAGGATCTTCACGAAGGTCATGATGCGATCGTTCGGGATGTACGCCGCATCCCGAAGAGATTCAATCTCCTTCTGGCTCATGGTGCTGTCATCGTCCTGCGCACGGGACAGCATTGCCGGCGCGAAGAGCGCGAGCAGGCAGGGAATCAGTACAAGGCGGAGAACTGGATTGCGCACAGTCATTTCGAGAAGATCATGGCCAGCACTTGCGTGTGCAGCTGATTGACCCGCTGGAGAGCCACCTGCGTGGCGCTGCGCTGATCCATGGATGCGACGTGCGCCATATCTGTAAGTCTCCGCGTGATGTGCTCCAGCAGCATCTCGGCGTTCTTCAACCGCTTTGCATTCGCCGCGGAAGCGTTCTGCATCTTCGCGGCGACCGCATCAATCTGCGTAAGCGTTGCATTCGCATCGCCGTCATCGCCCGCGGCAATCTGCCGGCCCGCGAGCTCCGTCAGACCATGCAACACTTCGGCAAACATGTAGCACTGGTCACGCGGTTGCGCTGCTTCCGCACGCTGCTCCAGCTGCAGTAACGCAGCAGCGTCCATGGGAGCCTCTTCGACATGAGACGCCCGGGCAGAGGATGGAAAGGTTAACAGAAGAACGGCAGTGGTAAGGATAAGACCTGTTTCCCGACGGACCCAATTCAGTGACCCGGATTGAGTGACCATAGCGCACCCCCTTTCGAGTGCAGCGATGCTCTATCTCGTGCGTTACCTCTCGCGTTCCAGGGCGATCAGTCGGTGGCGTGCCTGAAATTCCTGATCGGGATACTTGCCGCCGGCCAGCGCCAGGAATGCACGATACGCTCGTTCCGCGTCCTTATTCTGATGCAGCGTGTCATGCGCCGTTGCTTCAAGGAACAGGGACGCAGGCGAGTTGGGCAAAACTGTAGCACGCTGCGCCAGCGCTTGCAATGTGAGTTGCGGATCATGGTTTCGGGAAGCGGCAAACGCAAGGTGTCCGGCCGCCTGTCCCCAGTCCGCATCCGACGGAAAGCTTGATCGCATCGCGACCGCCTTGGTCAGGAGGGTCTCGGCCTCGGTGAACTTCTGCTGCTCCACCAGCGAGCTTGCAAGATCGTCCAGCAGGGTCGGGTCCTTGGAATTCTGGGCCACAAGAGCCCGAAACAGCGGCTCGGCTTTGGCGTTGTCGCCGGTCAGCGTGTACAGGTGAGCCAGCAACCGGGTGATTGCCGGATTTGCGGCCGCACTGGAGTCTGAAGCGCGCAGCTGCTCGATCAGTGGAATCGCCTGGTCACTCTTGCCCTCCGCCCCGTAGACGGCCGCCAATTGCGAGAGCAGTCGCGGATCCGAAGGTGTGGTCTTGAGCGCGGAGGTAAGAACGGACTCGGCGTCTGCGGATTTGCCCTGGGCGGCGAGGGCGTGGGCGAGGCCGGCGGTGGCGGCGGGGTCGTTGGGGGTGATCGCGAGAAGACGGCGATAGGCCGACTCGGCTTCGGGGAAGGCGTTGGCGTGCTCGGCGAGGCGGGCGGATAGCAGGATGTCGGCAGGCGTCTCGGGGGTAAGTTTGAGGGCGGAGAGGAGCTCGTCGCGGGCAGCGTCCGGGTCGGCGTGCTCGTCCATGATGGCGAGCGAGCGCAGGGCGCGGGCGCGAAGATCGGGGCTCGCGCTGGATAGGCTGCTGGCGGCCTGGAGTTCGCGATGGGCGGCGTCCAGGCGGCCGTTGCGGGCATCGAGCAGGCCGAGGGCCAGCTGTGGTTCGGCGAGCGAAGCGTCAGCCGCAATCGCGGCCTTGTACGCGGCTGCGGCTGCGGTTTCGTCGCCGCTATGCTCCTGGGCGAAGCCGAGGTCATAAAGGATGTGTGCGTTGTGCGGTTGGGCTGCAGCAAGGGGCTTCAGAGCGGTGATCGCGGCGGCGTAATTGCCACTCTCGAGCGCGGATTCAGCGGAGCGGATCTGGGCGTTTGCGGCGTCCTGCGGAGAGGGTGAATCGGGCTCGCGGGTTCCGGCGGGAAGGTTCTGCGCGGTCGCGCAGGAGGCGAGCAGAAGCGCGCCAACCAAGGTGAATCTGGGGTGGAAAATCGGCATTCAGGGGTTAGACCCCTCCCCCCGTCAAAAGTATGCAAAGTCTTCGAAAAAGAGACTTTAGGTCTGGACTTCAGGGTTTGCTCATTAACAAGGAAGCCCGGCGGCTGAACGGAGGAACTTTCTACTTTTTGATGGTATAGGCAGGGTCAAGCGGGTTTGAGAACGCTTCGGCATCCAAGGAAGCCTATGTACAACGCCAAGGCTTACTCAGCTGCCAGTGCGACATCGCCGCTTGCCCCCACTTCGATCGCGCGGCGCGATCCAACCGACGCGGATGTGCAGATTGAGATTCTGTTCTGCGGCATCTGTCATTCCGATCTCCATCAAGTGCGGAATGAGTGGAGCGGACTGATGCCGACGGTGTATCCGTGCGTTCCGGGACATGAGATTGTGGGGCGCGTGACGAAGGTGGGTTCAGGAGTGAAGAAGTTCAAGGAAGGCGACATCGCGGCAGTCGGCTGCATGGTCGATTCGGACCGGACGTGCCCGGAGTGCAAGGCGGGGCTGGAGCAGTTCTGTCCGAACTTGATCCTCACGTATAACTTTCCAGACAAACGGACTGGCGGCGTTACATATGGAGGTTATTCGGACAGCATCGTGGTGGACGAGCGGTTCGTATTGAAGGTGCCGAAGAACCTTGACCTGGCGGGAGCGGCTCCGCTGCTGTGCGCGGGGATTACGACCTACTCGCCGATGCGGCACTGGGGTGTGAAGAAGGGCAGGAAGGTCGGCGTTGTGGGGCTGGGCGGACTGGGTCACATGGCGGTGAAGTTTGCGCATGCACTGGGAGCGCAGACGGTAGTGTTCACGACGTCGCCAAGCAAGGTAGAGGACGCGCGGCGGCTGGGGGCGGACGAGGTGGTGATCTCAAAGGACGCGGATGCTATGGCCAAGCAGGCGGGGAGCTTTGATTTCATCCTGGATGCGGTGGCCGCGCCGCATGACATCAACGCGATCATCAACCTGTTGGCGCGGGACGGCAACCTGACGATGGTGGGCGCGCCGGAGCAACCGTTGCCGGTGAGCGTGTTCGGATTGTTGTTCCGGCGGCGCAGCTTCTCGGGGTCGCTCATCGGAGGGATCGCGGAGACGCAGGAGATGCTGGACTTCTGCGGCGATCACAACATCACGTCCGATGTCGAGGTGATTCCGATCCAGAAGGTGAACGAGGCCTACGAGCGGCTGGTGAAGTCGGACGTGAAGTACCGGTTCTCGATCGATATGGCTTCGCTGAAGTCTGCATGAAGCCAGGGCCGGTGTTTTGTCAGGGCTTCTCCACACCTTCGCGGCGGACCAGATCATGGATACGTGTCTTCACGTCGTCTCGTATGATCCGGACTTCCTCCGCGGGTAGACCCTTCGGATCTCGCAAAGGCCAATCGTCGAGACGGAGCCCAGGAATATAGGGACATTCGTCTCCGCAGCCCATTGTGATGAGGAGCTGGGCATCTTTCGCCAGCTCCTCTGTGAGCTTCTGAGGCTTCGCGTTGCTGAGGTCGATGCCAACCTCTCGCATAACGGTCTGTACTTCGGGGTGGACGCGCTCGCCCGGCGCAGTGCCCGCTGACACGGCGTGTGCCTTGCCGGGATCGGCAAGCTGATTGAAGAACGCGGCGGCCATCTGCGACCGCCCGGCGTTATGGATACACGCGAAGATAACCTTCAACATTCGTTTTTCCTACGAGCAGCAAGACGGGCCGCAGCATGCCGGCGATGCCGTGGGGTTGGTTTTGGTCATGGGTTTGACGGCGTACACCTTGACGCTGGCAGCGGCGCTGTTCACGTCAAACCTGGTCAGCAAATCCGATAGTTCTGTGTGGAGGCTCGGCGTTTCTGCTGCGGGTGAGCAGCACGAGCCGCCGTCCATTGCTGGAGAGCAACAGCCGGACTGATTCTCGACCTTTGCGTAGGCGTTGAGGTCTGCGCCGCTATCCACAATCTGGACGTGCTCAAATCCTGCGGCGAGGAGACCGGCGCGATAGTCCTCGATTCGTATTGCGCCGGAGATGCAGCCCACGTAGGCCGCCATACTGCGGGCGATCGGCTCCGGCAGTTCCTGCTTGAGGGCGATGTCACTGACGGCGAAACGTCCCCCGGGCTTCAATACGCGGGCAATCTCGCGGAAGACGGCGACCTTGTCCGGCGCGAGATTGATGACACAATTCGAGATGACGCAATCGGCCGAAGCATCCGGCAGAGGGATGCGGTCGATGGTGGATTTGTAGAACGCCACATTGGTGTACCCGGCCGCTGCGGCATTTGCGCGTGCTCGCTCGATCATTGCAGGGGTCATGTCAATGCCGATCGCGCGGCCTTCAGGGCCGACCTTCTTCGAAGCGAGAAAGACATCGAGGCCGCCGCCGGAGCCAAGGTCTACGACCACCTCGCCGGGGCGGAGATTCGCAGTTGCCGTGGGATTGCCGCATGACAGACCCATGTTGGCCTCTGCCGGGATAGAGGTGAGTTCCTCCGCCGTGTAACCGAAGGCTTCGGCCACTGCCTTCACGCCCTGATCGTTGCTCGATAACGTGCTCTCTGCGACGGCTGCGTACTTCGACCGGACTGAATCAAGAATCTGCTCTGCCATTGGGGTGAGGCCTCCTGTTACATATTCGTCCAGGTGAATATATGACTTGTGTCTGTATTCGTCAAGGCGTATATGTTGTGTATGGCTCGCAAGGCGCAGTTCAATATGGAGCGGTTTTTTCAGGCGCTGGGGGATAAGACGCGTCTTCGCCTCCTGAACCTGATGGCGGATCAGGAGCTCTGCGTGTGTTACCTGGTGGAGGTACTGGGTGGTCCACAGCCGAAGATCTCGCGGCATCTGGCTTATCTGCGTCATGCCGGGATCGTGTCCGCGCGGCGGGAGGGCAAATGGATGCATTACAGAATGGTGATGCCGCCGCACATCGGAGCCACGCAGATTCTTCAACAGACGCTTGACTGGCTTAGGGAAGACAGAGCGATGCAGGCAGACCGGGCACTGCTCACGAAGGCGTGCTGTGCACCGGCGAAGTTCGATCTGGAGGGTGCTCCATTGCCCGCGCCTGTTGGCGAGCAATGCTGCGAAATTTGAACGCGGCAGGGCAGAGCTGGTGCGCAGGCGTGATCTCAATCCAGCGACAGGATGATGCAGGTGTACGGCCCTATGCCGATGTTGCCGCTATAGGGCATGCCGTTCAGGGGAGGCCCATCGGCCACGGTGTCGAAGCTGTGCCAGTTGGAGAACGTGGAGTCGTAAGTGTTCGCGTCGCTGTTGAAGCGGACGCGCCATGTTCCGCGGCGCGGAAGGCCGATGGCGTAGCTTGAGTAGCTTATGTTTGCGAAGTTGCAGACGACGATGACATCGTCTGCTGCGCCACCCTGATCCCAGCGGTGATAGACCAGCATGTTGTCGGCGAAGACGGGGAGGATGTGCAGGTTTGGCCCTTGCAGGCCGCGGGTGTTGTTGAACCAGTTGCGCCGGAGGTGGATCATGTCGCGATAGAGGCTGGTGATGCCGGAGAAGGTTGTGGCCATCGTCCAGTCGATCTGGGCGGGCTGGGCTTCGCCGTTGTAGAACGGCTGCCATGTGAGGAACTCCTGGCCCTGGAAGATCATTGGAATTGCGGGAGCGGTCAAGACGACGGCAGCGGCGAGTGTCGAGCGTTTCTTCGATTCCCAGCTATCGGATTGCCCCGGATGGATGAGTTCAGGCAGGCGGCCGCCGAGATAGCTGCCGGGGTCGTCCTTGTCGTGATTCTCGGTGTACACCACGTACTTGAACGCATTGGGTCCGCTGAGGGCGTTGAGCGCGTTGACGATGGGCTGCATCGGCCGCGATGAATCGGTGGATGGGATGACGGCGTTGCGCAGCGCGTAGCAGAGCGAGTCACTCCATTGCGTGGAGAATCCCATGCCGCCTGTTGATACGGGTGCGGTGATCTGATCCCAGTCCTGGAGGTCTTCGGCGATGGTGAGCTTCCAGGGCTGGCTGGCCTGTACCTGCTGATTGATCCGTTTGAGAAGCGCGATGCCGTTGGAGTCGTCGCACTCAAGCCTGCCGTTGTACTGGACTCCGCGGATGTTGATTGTGGAATCGAAGCGGAGGCCGTCAAGGAATCGGGTCTCGAGCCAGCGCGTTACGTTATCGCAGAGATACTGCTGGACCTCTGGCCGGCCGAAGTCGAAGCGCGAGTGCGAGTAGTCGGTGTGGCCGAGGGAGGCGTCCTGATAGAAGTAGTCGCCGCCATTGACAGGGGAATAGCCGCACCATTTGCATTGAATACCTGGTATGGACCAGCCGTCGAACTGGCAGAGGTCGGTGTCGTTGAGATGGTTGTAGACGACGTCGAGGATCACGGCGACCTGAAGAGTGTGAATGGCGTTGACGAAATTTCGAAACTCATCAGGGCCGCCGTAGGTATCTTCCACGGCGAAGATGTAGCCGGGGTTGTAACCGGAGGAGGTGACGGTGAGGAACTCACCGAGCGGCATGATCTCGATGGCGTTGAAGCCGGCGCCGGTGGCCTGGTCGGCGATCGAATTCAATTTGTTTGCGGCGGTGATGAGCGTGCCCTGGCCGCCTGCCGCCGGGGTTGTGAACGTGCCGATGTGCAATTCATAGACGACGATCTCGTTCCAATTCGGCATCGTGAAGCCGGTGGCGGTGTCGAAGGCCACGGTCAGCGCTGAAACCTTTGCCTTCGACAACAGCTGGCGGTTCTTCGCCCCGGCTGCGTCGTCTTTGAAGACGGAATAAGCGTAGGGGTCAACCCGCAGGCCGGGGCCAGGGATGTAGAACTTGTAGTTGTCACCGACCTTGGCGCCCGGGACGTCCACGGACCAATAGCCGGTATTGCCATCGGGAGCGAGCGGGTTCGCGGTGGTGCTCCAACTGTTAAAGTCGCCGGCGACGGAGACGGAGGGTGCAAACTTCGCCCAGACGCGGAAGGTGACGCCGCCCGCATAGGCGATGGCTCCCATGCCGGGCTGCTGCGAGGGGACAGGCTTGGTGGCGGCGGTTGCAGTTGCCATATGCGCTCCGAGGTGGAATGCGAAAACCCCATCCCGGACGGGCCCGGATGGGGTTTCTGCGGTGGTGTTCAGGGGTTGGGCTCTAGGGGTTGCTGGGCGTGCCGGGTGTGCCGGCAGGCGCGGCATTCTGGAGCTGGAGGAAGTTTTTGACGTCGAGGGTGCCGTTGCCGATGACCTCGCTGTAGGGCTGGCCCGGCTTGACGGTGTAGCCGTTGTTGTTGCCCTCGATGTTGCGGTGGAAGTATTGGACAGCGTTCGGTGCGAGCTGCCCGAAGGCCGTCTGGGCGAACGACAGGGTGTAGATTAGCGGGTTGGCGTTGCCGATGCGGCCGTGCAGCTCGGCATTGAGCGCGAGGACGCCGGCGAGGTCCGGCGACGCGGAGCTGCTGCCGATGACGACGTCCAGGCCACCGCCGACCCAGACGATGGTACCGCTGCGCGGGCCGTTGCAGGCACCTGCGGCGAAGTCGGCATTGACGGGGCAGCCGCCCATCTGGAGCGCGGCGTCGGGTACAGCGCGTCCGGGTTTGGAGGTGGGTGTGAGGAGTTGATAGAGAGGTTTCGGGAAGATGACGCTGTAACCGCCACCAGAGCCCCAGGTGTTGTTGCTGACGGAGACGATATCGCCAGGAGCGAGCTCAAACTCGGCGGGAAGGAGCGGATCGAAGTCGGCGTTCTCCTGCGAGTAAGTGGAATCGTTCGGGGTCGGAGTGGGCACGGTGACGAGGTTGGTGCCGCCCACGCCGGTTACGGACGGATCGGAGGCGGGATACTCGACACCCTTGACGTAGGAGGCGCCGTCGGTGGGGTTGCTGAAGAAGGATGCGGGGAGGCAGGGGACCGCGCCGCTGTCGCCGGAACTGGCGAGGAAGGTGATGCCCTGGGCGTTGCCCTGCAGGAGGAGTTGATGAATCTGTTTGGGGATGCTGGTGAAGTCGGTACCGCCGTTGTAGGCGGCCGTGAAGTAGAGCTCGCATTCGCCGAAGGAGGAGCTGACGACATCGACGGAGTTGTCGTCGTCGATGGCGGCGTAGGCATCCGCCTCGGAGGAGACGGTGAGGTCAGGCATGTCGTAGATGGTCTCCTGAGCGCCGGGTGCGGTGCCGAGAGACATCTGGGTGTCGAGCGAGGCCTCGACCGCGCTGGGGGAGGCGGGATTGAAGGGGCCGCTGCCGCCGTCGACGGGACGGATGGTGACGGAGGGAACGGGGAGGTTAGAGACGGCGGAGTAGTCCTGGATGTCGACGAAGGGGCCGAGAGCGATCGAGGTATTGCAGCTGTGATTGATGTCGGAGGGATCGATGACGGAGTTGATCACGATGCCGATGTGCGAGCCGACGCCGGCGATCTGCTTCTTTGGGGAGAAGAACCCACCGGCCTCGGTTTGAAACGACGGCAACGAGTAGGCTTCATTGAGATCGTCGGGCAGATAGAGCAGAGCCGCGGTTGAGATGCGCTGGTCCGGCGTGGCATCGCGCAGGGGAACGACCTGACCCATCGTTGTAGAACCGGCGGCGAGTTGCGCGGAGTGGACCTGCGCGGCGAACTCAGGGTAGAAGGCGGGGATGACCACGCCAGCGGATGCGAGCTCCTGCGGGAGGGTGAGGGGACGGGCGTGGGCGGAGAGCCGGATCTTTCCGTTGCGGGTTTTGACCTGGTTCAGGCGGGTGGAGAAGAGGGCCTCGACATCGCCGACCGGACCGGTGACCTCAATGCTCTGCGTGTGCTGCGCGGTGACGGTGAAGCCCGCACCTTCGAGGCGATTGATGACACGCTGGACGGCGGCCGGGTTGGGGCCGAAGCGGGCCTTGAACTCGGTGGGCGTGAGCCACTGGTGATAGTGGGGCGAGGAGGAGTCGGTCTGATCAGCTACGAGTTGCTCGAGAACGGCGGTGTTGCGGAGCGGAAGGAAGACGCTGAAGTGAGTTGTGGCGGAAGGGTCTGCTGCACCCAGTACCTGAGGCGTGGCGAGTTTCGGCGAATTGGTGGACTGGGAAAAAGCAGGGCCTGAAACAGCAAAGACAAACGTGGCCATCGCAATGAGCGCGCGAAGTTTCATGGGTGATCCTCGGGTTCCATGGTGTGGATTGGAAGCGGTGTTGAATATAGTGGCACGGCACGTAGTTTGCCCAGTCGAATCCGGAAGGGTTTCGCACAGAAGTGAGAAGTGAATGAGCTGGAACGAGATAACCCCATCCAGTAGCGCCTGGATGGGGTTCCCGGCGAGCCAGCCGCTCTGGGGATAGGCCGGCTCGCAGGCTTGGCGCAGGTGAGAGTTAGTGCGGCAAGTTAAAGCGAAACTCAGTGCAGCAGATTGAACGTTCCGGCGAGCAGCCCGGATTGGAAACGCCGGTTTCGTCGAGCACGATCAATCGCGTGGCCACAGATTTATGGCGAAGGCTGCATGTGGATCCTCCTGTGGGAGCGCGCGCAATGGGTGCAGGATCAGAGATACGCGGCAGGAAGCGGTGGAGTTGTCATTGCCGTGTCTGGAGTTTGTAAATGCATCGCGGTGGGCTTCGAAGGGGAGTTGCGGCAGAGCGGAAATCGCCGCGCCGCTTCGCTTTGCGAGATGTCTCTCATAACATTGAGCTGTGGCTGTAGCAGAACGCAGTACGGAGGAGATGTCGCGGCGCAATCCGGAGAAGAGCGACCGGGAGATCGGCGTACAGGCTGATAAGTGGGCGCGGTGGATGATCGCTTTTGCGGTGATGGTTGCCGCAGTGATGGAGCTGGTCGATACGTCGGCAGTCAACGTCAGCCTGCCGTACATTGCGGGCAATCTTTCGGCGTCCGTGGATGAAGCGACGTGGGTGCTGACGTCTTATCTGGTGGCGAACGCGATTGTCCTGCCGCTTTCCGGATGGCTGGCCAATTATTTTGGGCGCAAACGCCTGGTAATGATGAGCGTTGCGGGGTTCAGCATTGCGAGCATTTTGTGCGGGATGGCCTGGTCGTTGCCGTCGCTTATTTTCTTTCGCGTGCTGCAGGGAGCGGCGGGCGGATCGCTGCAGCCAACGACGCGCGCGATTATGCTGGAGGCTTTTCCGCGCGAAGAACGCGGGCAGGCGATGGCGCTGTGGGGCGTGGGCATTGTGATTGCGCCGATCGTTGCGCCGATGCTGGGCGGGTGGCTGACGACGGATTACTCGTGGCGATGGATCTTCTTTATCAATCTGCCGATCAGTCTGCTGGGGTTGTTCCTGGTGTGGATGTATGTGTCGGATCCGCCGTACATTCGGCGTGGGACGGCGCGCATCGACTACTGGGGCGTGGGATTGCTGGGCATTGGTATCGCGGCGCTGCAGATCGTGTTTGACAAGGGACAGGAAGCCGATTGGTTTGGCTCCCACTTTATTGTCACGATGACGGTGATTGCGGCGGTGTTCCTGATTGCTTTCGCGATCTGGGAAACGCACACGGGCGATCCCGTGGTGCATTTCAATTTGTTTCGGTACCGGACGTTTCTAACGGGCACATGTCTTTCAATGGTGCTGTTCTTTGCGCTCTATGGAAGCATCGTGCTGCTGCCACTGTTCATGCAGGAGCTGCTGGGGTTTCCGGCGGTGACTGCCGGCGTGTGGAATTCGCCGCGCGGGATTGCGACGCTCGCCATGATGCCGGTGGCAGGCTTCCTGATTGGGAAGCGCTGGGATATGCGCGCGTTGTTGACGGGCGGGTTGATCGTGTCGGGGATTGGCGCGTACATGTTTTCGTTTCTGAACATGAATGCAGGACCGTGGAATTTTTTCTGGCCGCAGGTGGTGATGGGTGCAGGGCTGTCGTTCATGTTTGTGCCACTGGCGACGATTACCGTCGACCCCATACCCCAGGAGGAGATGGGATACGCAACGAGCCTGATTGGCCTGGCACGGAACCTTGGCGCGGGAATCGGGATTTCGGTGTTTGAGGCGTTTGAGGCGCGGCGGGAACAGTTTCATCAGCTTCGGTTGGCGGCGCGGACGGGAAGTGAGCGGGCGCCAATTTCGGGTTTGTTGTTTCGATTGCACGGTGCGGTCGGCGGCGGCGGAGGGCAGGGAACGCATCAGGGGATGGCGTTGCTGTACCATCGGCTGCTTGAACATGCGGCTGCGTTGAGTTATCTCGATGGATTTCGCGTGATGGCGGGCCTGTTGTTTGCAGCGGCACCGTTTGTGTGGATTATGAAGAAGCCGCACTTCAAGGCTGGTTAGGAGTGGCCATGCCGTTGGATCGGAAGAAGAAACAGATTGAGATTATCGGAGTGCCGCTGGACCTGGGACAGCAGCGGCGCGGCGTGGATATGGGACCGTCGGCGCTGCGGGTTGCGGGCTTGCAGGCGAAGCTTGAAGAGCTGGGCTATCAGGTGACGGACCGCGGCAATGTTGCGGTGGCCGTGGCGGAGACGAAGCATCGCGGCGATGAGCGCGCGCGGTTTCTTGCTGAGATTGCTGTGAGCGCGGAACATACAGCGAGGTGTGTGCAGGAGGCGCTGACGCATGGGGCGACGCCGATTGTGCTGGGTGGAGATCATTCGGTGGCGGCGGGAACTGTGGCGGGTGTGGCAAATTATTTTCGCGGAGAGCAGAAGAAGATTGGGCTGATCTGGATGGATGCGCACTCGGATATCAACACGCCGGAGACATCGCCCTCGGGCAATGTGCATGGAATGCCGGTGGCGGTGCTGTTGGGGATGGAGCCAGCAGCGTTGCGGGATTTGCTGGGCTGGTCGCCGAAGGTACTGGCAGAGAATACGGTGCTGATCGGTGTGCGCGATGTGGATGAGACAGAACGCGAGAACATTCGACGCACGGGAGTTACCGTGTTCACGATGCGGGACATCGACGAGTTGGGATTGCGCGCGGTGATGGAGAGGGCGATTCCGATCGCGGCGAAGGGAACGGCTGGATATCATGTGTCGCTGGATCTGGACTGGGTTGATCCGGAGGAGGCGCCGGGTGTGGGAACGGCGGTGCGCGGCGGAGCGACGTATCGCGAGGCTCATCTGGCGATGGAGATTCTGGCTGACGATGGTGGAATGCTCAGCTTTGAGCTGGTCGAGGTGAATCCGATTCTGGATGAGCACAATCGCACGGCGGAGCTGGCGGTGCAGTTATTGTGCTCGGCGTTTGGGAAGAAGATTTTTTGAATGGGAGACACATTTGCCTTCTCACACTCTGGATCAGAAAGTACCTCTGGCACGTCAACTAGCGGGAAGAGCGCACCAGCTTAGTTCGCTCCGATGGGTTTGAGGACCGGAGCGAGCCAGTGGCCGGTGTGCGATTTGGGGTTGGCGGCGATCTCTTCGGGGGTGCCGGTGGCGACGATCTGGCCGCCGCCGTTGCCGCCTTCGGGGCCGAGGTCGATGACCCAGTCGGCGGACTTGATGACGTCGAGGTTGTGCTCGATGACGAGGAGAGAGCCGCCGCCGTCGATGAGCTTGCGGAAGGCGGCGAGGAGCTTGGAGACGTCTTCGAAGTGGAGGCCGGTGGTGGGCTCGTCGAGGATGTAGAGGATGCGCGAGGCGGCGCGGCGGGACTTGCCATTTTGGCCAGGGCCGGATGATGTTGAGCGCACGGTGGCGAGGTGCTGTGCGAGTTTGACGCGCTGGGCTTCGCCGCCCGAGAGCGTGGTGGCGGACTGGCCGAGGCGAACGTAGCCGAGCCCGACCTCGTCGAGCACGGCGAGCTTGTCGACGATCTTGGGGTGGCCGGCGAAGAAGGTGATGGCTTCGCGGACGGTCATGTTGAGGACGTCGTGGATGTTCCTGCCCCTGTACTTCACTTCGAGGACGGAGGCTTTGTAGCGGGTGCCGTTGCACTCTTCGCAGGGGAGCTCGACGTCGGCGAGGAACTGCATTTCGACCGTAACGGTGCCGTCGCCTTCGCAGACGTCGCAACGGCCACCGGGGACGTTGAAGGAGAAGGAACCGGCGGTGAAGTTTTTACGGCGTGCGTCGGGCTGCGCGGCGTAGAGCTCGCGGATGGCGTCGAAGGCCTTGATGTAGGTGACGGGGTTGGAGCGCGGGGTGCGGCCGATGGGCGATTGGTCGACGAGAACAACGTCGTTGAGGAAGTGCGTGCCACTGAGCTCGCGGAAGATGTTGGAGATGTCCGGATTGTCGGCGGACGGGGAGTCGCCCTGGCCGAGGGCTTGCAGGAGTGCGCGGTAGAGGACTTGATGGACAAGCGTCGATTTCCCGGAGCCGGAGACGCCGGTGACGACGACGAGGAGGCCGAGAGGAAATTCGACATCGACGCCGCGGAGGTTGTGGATGCGCGCGCCCTTGAGGGTGAGTCTTTCGCGGCCGGGTTCGCGGCGGAGTTTGGGGACGGCGATCTGCGCGCGCCCGGAGAGATATTTGCCAGTGATGGAATTGGGGTTGTTGCGGACTTCGTCGACAGTGCCGGCGGCGAGGAGTTTGCCGCCGAGCTCGCCGGCGCCGGGGCCGAGGTCGAGGAGATGATCGGCAGCGCGGATAACATCGGGGTCGTGCTCCACGACGAGGATGGTGTTGCCGAGGTCGCGGAGCTCTTCCATGATGTGGATGAGGCGCGCGGTATCGCGCGAATGCAGACCGATGGAGGGCTCGTCCAACACATACAGAGCGCCCACAAGGCGCGACCCTAATGATGTGGCGAGCTGGATGCGTTGCGACTCGCCGCCGGAGAGCGTGGAGGCGAGGCGGTCGAGCGTGAGGTATTCGAGGCCGACCTGCTCGAGGAAGCGGATGCGCTGGCGGACCTCTTCGAGAACCTTGCCGGCAATCTGCTCTTGCGAGGGTGAGAGGCTCAGCGCGTTGAAGAAGTCGCGGGCCTCGGTGATGGTGAGCGCGGAGGCTTCGCAGATGTTTTTCGTGGATGGATTGCAGGCGCCGGCGTCGCTGGTGAGCATGACGGCCCGGGCTTCGGGACGCAGGCGCTGGCCGCGGCAGTCAGGGCAGCTGGCGTAGCCGCGGTATTTGGAGAGAAAGACGCGGACGTGCAGCTTGTACTTTTTGCGCTCGAGCGCCTCGAAGAAACCGCGGATGCCAGGGTATGTGCCGCGGCCGTCGTAGATGAAGCGCTGCTGCGCGTCGGTGAGGTCGTACCAGGGGACGTTGGTGGGGATGCCCTCGGCCTTGGCGGCGCGCTTCATTTCAGCGTGCCAGGGGGAGCGGTATTTTGGCTTAGTCCACGGGTCGATGGCGCCGGCGTCAAGAGATTTCGCGCGGTCTGGAATGATGAGGTTGGGATCGAAGTCGATGGTGTTGCCGAAGCCCTGGCAACGCGGGCAAGCGCCGTAGGGATTGTTGAAGCTGAACAGGCGGGGCTCCGGTTCGCGGTAGGCGCGATGGCAGGAGGAGCACTCGAACGCGGTGGAGAAGCGTTGCGGGGCCGGGATTGTTTCACCGTCACGCGGAATGGCGCGGAAAACAATCTCGCCGGACTCGCGATAGCCCGTCTCGATGGCGTCGACGAGGCGCGAGCGGATTTCGGGCGAGAGCGCGAGGCGATCGGCGAGGACGTAGATGGGACGCGCTGTTTCGTCGGCACCGGACGCTGCGGCGAAGTCGAGCTCGAGAAGAGATTCGGGCGTGGAGAACTCGACGATCCTGCCGGGGCTGCCGGGGTCGGCGTCGGCTTGCCAGAGGCGGTTGTAGCCGCGGCGGCGTAGTTCGGCGAGGCGCTCTTTCAGCGTGTCGGAGAGGAGTTGTCCGTTCTCCGTTGTCCGTTCTCCGTTTTTTTTCGTTGCCGATTTCTTTGTGACGCGTTTTGGTTTGGGTTCGGGCGCGGGCTCCTCCGTTGTGATGGTGGGGCCCTGCATGGGTTCGAGTTTGATTTCGCGGCGCTGGATGGGGAAGAGTGCGTAGACGCGCGTGGCTGGTTCACCTTCCCGCCCACCCAGCGCGAGAACACGGGTGACGATCTCGTCGACGGAGTCGCGACGGACGGTGCCGCCGCAGTGCAGGCACGTGACGGTACCGCAGCGCGCGTAGAGCAGGCGGAGGTAGTCGTAGATTTCGGTGGCCGTGGCGACGGTGGAACGCGGGTTGCGCGTCTGATTTTTTTGTTTGATCGCGATGGCGGGCGCGAGGCCGTCCATGTGGTCAACGTCGGGCTTCTCGATGCGCTCGAGGAACTGGCGCGCGTAGGCGGAGAGTGATTCGACGTAGCGGCGCTGGCCTTCGGCATAGACGGTGTCGAAGGCGAGGGAAGATTTACCGGAACCGGAGACGCCGGAGACAACGGTCAGGGCGTTGTGCGGGATGTCGACGTCGATGCCCTTGAGGTTGTGGGTGCGCGCGCCGCGGATGGTGATCTGGTCGAGCGCGGACAGCGTCCCGGGTTCAGTTTTGGTCAATTCTGGAATCAGGGCCACACTCCATTATCGGGGAGATCGCGGTGTGGTGGCGAGTTGGCACCCAGGGATTCCCTCAGAGGCTAAAGCCCCATTCAGTTAGAGTGATCAACGGCGGGGCTGAAGCCCCGCCCCCTTCAAAGCGATTTCCTTTCAGGCCGAGCCTCGCTTTTGTTTGAAGCCGAGCCTCGTGATTGCGGGATCATCGTTTGGCGCCGTGCTGAGGGCGGAGCATTTCGATGAGAAGGAGGCAGGCTCCGATGCAGATGGCCGAGTCGGCGATGTTGAAGTCTGGCCAGTGGTAGTGGACGATGTGGACCTCGAGGAAGTCGACGACGTGCAGGAAACGTATGCGGTCGTAGAGGTTGCCGAGGGCGCCGCCGAGGATCAGCGCGAGCGAGAAGGTAATCAGAGAGAACTCGCGGGCGAACTTCCAGAGGAGAACGATCACGACGATGACCGCGAAGACCGAAAAGGCGATGAGCAGATTGCGGACCAGCGCCGGTGAGGCGGAGCCTTCGAAAAGGCTGAACGCTGCACCGGTGTTGAGCACGTGCGTGAGGCGGAAGACGTGTGGGATGATCGTGCGCGCGTGACCGGGGCGAATGTTGTGCACGATCCAGAGCTTGGACCAGCGGTCGAGCGCGATGACGATGGCGGCGATTATAAGGGCGGCGATGCGGGCATCCCGCAAGCTTCCACGTGCGGGCACTACGCGGCCTCCTGTGTGGGTGGGAAGTTGATGGCGTCGAGGGCTTCGGCGCAGCGGGAGCAGACGGAGGGCCAGCGGGCATCGGAAGCGACGTCGGGAACGACGCGCCAGCAGCGCTCGCATTTTGCTCCGGCGGCGACTTCGGCTTTGATGAGGATGGCGGCGGCGTCTTTGGTTGCGGCGACAGATTGCACTGTAACTTGCGAGACGTTGAAGAACTCAGGGAGTGCATCGTCGTAGCGGCGAAGAATGACATTTTCGTCCGATCCTTCTGTGACGATGAGGGTGACGGCAGCGTCCAGACCTTTGCCGATGGCCTTGTTCGCGCGGAGCGCTTCGAGTTCGACGTTGACGAGTTCCCGGATGCGCAGGAGGTGTGCCCACTCTTCTTCGAGACCGGCGACGCGGCCGGGAACGATATCCGCGACATCCGGGAAGAGTGCGAGGTGCACGCTTGGTTCGCGGCCTTCGAGCGCCGGCAGATATTGCCAGACCTCGTCGGCGGTGAAGCTGAGGATGGGAGCGATGAGGCGGGTGAGGGCCTCGGCGATACGCCAGAGAGCAGTCTGGGCTGATCTGCGTTGGGCGGATTGTGGTGCGAGGGTGTACAGACGGTCTTTGACGACGTCGAGGTAGAGCGCGCTGAGATCAGTGTTGATGAACTCGTTCAGGGCCTGGTAGGCGCGATGGAACTCGAACTCGTCGTAAGCGCGGCGAATGGACGCGTCGAGCTCCGCGGTGCGCGCAAGGATGTATTGGTCGAGTGGTTGGAGCTGCGTGAAGTGCAGCGCGTGTTGCGGCGGGGAGAAGTCGCTGAGATTGGAGAGCAGAAAGCGCAGCGTGTTGCGCAGCTTGCGGTAGTTGTCGCTGACGCGCTGCATGAGGTTTTCGCTGGCGGCGACATCCTCGCGGAAGTCCACACTGGCAACCCAGAGGCGCACGATCTCGGCGCCGAGACGATTGGCGATGTCCACCGGGTCGACGCCGTTGCCGAGCGATTTGGAGAAGGCGCGGCCTTGCTCGTCGAGGGTCCAGCCGGAGGTGATGGTCATGCGGTAAGGAGCGGTGTCGCGGAGGGCGACGGCATTGAGGAGCGAGGACTGGAACCAGCCGCGGTGCTGGTCGCCTCCTTCGGTGTACATGTCGGCGGGAAACTGGAGCTCGGGTTCCTGCTCAAGCACGGCGAGCCAGGAGGCGCCGGACTCGAACCAGACATCGAGGATGTCCATCTCTTTGCGGAAGTCTTTGCCGCCGCAGTTGGCGCAGGTGGTGTTCTTCGGCAGGAGCTCGGAGACGTCGCGCGCATACCAGGCGTCGGCTCCGTCCTTCTCGAAGAGCTTCACGATTGATCGATTGATTTTGCTGTCATTCAATGGCTCGTGACAGGCGTTGCAGAGGAAGACGGCAATGGGCACGCCCCAGATACGCTGGCGCGAGATCGTCCAGTCTGGGCGCGTGGCGACCATGTTGGAGATGCGGTCTTCGCCCCAGGAGGGGTCCCAGGCGACACGCTTGATTTCGTCGAGAGCGCGCTGGCGGAAGGTGGTTTGGTGCGTACTTTCCTGGGGCGAAAGCACAGGCGTTTCCATGGAGATGAACCACTGCTCGGTGGCGCGGAAGATGAGCGGCTTGTGGCAGCGCCAGCAGTGCGGGTAAGAGTGCTCAAGGTCGTGGCGGCCCATGAGTGCGCCGCGCTCTTTGAGGAGCTCGATGATGATGGGATTGGCTTTGAAGATGAAGAGTCCGTCGAAGGGAAGGCCGGCGTAGTTCTGGAGCTTGCCGTGCGCGTCGACGTTGCAGGTGAGCGGGAGGTTGTACTGCTGGCCGGTGGCGAAGTCGTCGGGGCCGTGTGAGGGCGCGGTGTGGACGGCGCCGGTGCCTTGCTCGGTGGTGACATAGTCGGCGAGGACGCCGAGAATGCTGCGGTCGAGGAATGGGTGGGCGAAGGTGGTGCGGTCGAGCTTGGAGCCGGGGAAGGTGGCGAGAGTTTTGGGCTCGTGCAACTTGCATGCTTGAGCCACTGACTCCAGGAGATCTTTCGCAACCAAATAGACCGCCGCAGGAGGTGGAACGGAGAGGTCGGCTCCCTCGGGGTACGCCTGAAATGCGACGTACTCAAATTCGGGGTTGAACGCTACGGCCATTGAGGCGGGAAGTGTCCACGGGGTGGTGGTCCAGATGATGGTGTAGACTTCGCGTCCGGCGAGGCGCGGGTCGATGTGCTCGGGGCGGCTGGTGAGCTTGTAGCGCACGTAGACGGAGGGAGAGGTGTGCTGCTCGTACTCGACCTCGGCTTCGGCGAGCGCGGTGTGGTCGTGCCAGCACCAGTAGACCGGCTTGAGACCCTTGTAGACGAAACCCTTTTCGTAGAAGCCGAAGAAGGCTTCGGCGATGCGGGCCTCGTAGGGGAAGTTCATCGTGGAGTAGGGGTTGTCCCAGCGGCCGAGGACGCCGAGGCGCTTGAACTGGGTGCGCTGGAGGTCGATGTATTTCTGGGCGTACTCGCGGCAGGCCTGGCGAACTTCGATGGGGTTGAGCTCGAGCTTGCGGCCGCCGAGTTGCTCGTCGACCTTGATCTCGATGGGGAGGCCGTGGCAATCCCAACCGGGGACATAGGGGGAGTCGAAGCCGGCCATCGTCTTGGTTTTGACGACAAAGTCCTTGATGCACTTGTTGAGGGCGTGGCCGAGATGGATGGCGCCGTTGGCGTAGGGCGGGCCGTCGTGGAGGATGTACTGCGGCGCACCGGCGCGGGCGGCGCGAATCTGTTCGTAGAGGTCTTGTCCTTTTGAATTCGGGGTCTCCCACTGGGTGA
The DNA here is from genome assembly GCA_036273275.1 of Bryocella sp. Taxonomy (GTDB): domain Bacteria; phylum Acidobacteriota; class Terriglobia; order Terriglobales; family Acidobacteriaceae; genus Granulicella. The sequence continues at coordinate 21,840 of DASUHZ010000019.1, read as the reverse complement.
GGCGCTCGGGCTCGCGGGTGGGCAGGTTCGCCTTCATGGCGAAGTCGGTCTTGGGCAGATTCAGGGTGTCTTTCAGCCGCTTCTTTGGCTGGTCGTCTGGCTGGCTGATAGCCGGTGGCACGTCGGGCATGAACTCTCCGTGGCCACGGATGCCTCAGGGAGTCTCCGCCGGGCATTGCGGCCAAGCCCTCATTGTAAAGGGCGGCTGGAGGTTAGCGGGCTTTCACAGGTGAAGTGGGGCTGCGGTGCACGCGACATCTTGGTGCCCGTCTACGTCTATATGGAAAGCACGAAAACCGGGACCCGTCTACAATGAGAGTGCCGGGGTAGCGGCGCCCACGGACGCTTTCAGGTCCAGACCGCAGAAGGAAATTTAGGATTACCGACGCCGTAAGTTTGTCCTCCCCATGGCAGATCTCTCCGTTCTCCCGCCTCAGCAAGATTCCAGCACTCCGGCCCCAGCTCTGCGTCCGGCTACAGAAGATCCCCACATCAGCGGGGAGATTAAAGAAGAAGGTGTGTTTCAGTCGCTGATCTCCAACATTCGCGACGCTTTCTTCGCTCCTAAGCTTCCCCCACTCGTTCTCGAATCCAAACCCATCGCTGTGCCGGATCGCATGGCGGTCAAGCGCAGCCCGACCTCAACGGCAGTTGCGGTTGGCATCCACGTGGTCATCATCGCGATCATCGCGATTCTGATAGCGGAGAAGGTTCCGATTGCGGCGCCGGTGAAGAACGCGGTGACAGCGCTGCTGGAACCTCCACCGGCTCCTCCTGTCGCGCCGAAGGACACCAAGATTGGTGGTGGCGGCGGCCAGCACGACCTCGGGCCGGTGACGCAGGGGCATCTGCCGAAACTGGCGCAGACGCAGATCGTTCCACCCAAAGCTCCGCCGACCATTCCGCCGAAGCTGGCGGTTGAGCCGAGCGTGATTGTGCAGCCGAACCTGAAGCTGGCCGACAACACGATGCCCAACCTGGGCGTGCCCAACTCGAACCTGAAGGGGTTCTCGATGGGCAACGGCAATGGTACGGGGATTGGCTCGGGGGATGGCGCCGGCATTGGACCGGGCTCGGGTGGGAATATTGGCGGCGGCGTGTACCAGGTGGGCGGATCGGTGCGGCCGCCGATTGCGATTTACACGCCCGACCCGGAGTTCTCAGAAGAAGCGCGCAAGGCCAAGTTCTCGGGCAACGTGGTGGTCTCGCTAATCGTGGGAGCGGACGGCAAGCCGCGCAACGTGCATGTGCTGCGCGGCGTGGGTATGGGGCTGGATGAGAAGGCGATCGAGGCCGTCCAGCAGTACAAGTTCAAGCCCGCCATGCAGAACGGCAAGGCTGTGGCGGTGTACCTGAATGTCGAGGTCAACTTCCAGATCTTCTAAAGGCAGACAGTAGACAGGTAGACAGTAGACAGTAGAGAACCGCGGCCTGCTGAGATCGTAGATCTACTGTCTATTGTCTGGACTCTACTGTCTGTATCTCTTCGAAAGTCAGGTTTTCTGCGGGGCTGTGAGTGCGGCCCTTCCAGTCCAGGAACATCATGCCGTAGCTCTCGGTCGTGCACTGCTCGGGCTTGACACCGAGCTGCTCGCGCATGGATTCGATCCACTCTGGGGGCCCTTCGAGCTCCGCGTAGGTTCCGATCGGCGTTTCGTCAAGAAAGACGTGACCTGCGCCGGCGTCCCATTCCGTGCGGTACTTCTCATAACGAAAGACAGGTTTGTAGCCGAGCTGGGTGAAGATTTCCGCGAGTGCCGCCGGGTCCTCGATGACACTCTCGGTTTCGATGCGGACCTTGTAGCGGGCATCGGCGTCGTTGGAGGCGACGCGCTTGTGCGTCACCACGGAGCGGCCGGCATAGTCGCGGAGCCGCAGCACCTGCCGGCGTACGCGGAGGTCGCGCTCCGGTGTGTCGTAGAGTGTGTTCGCCTCGAACGTCCGGGCGGTCGCGAGCTTAAGCCCGAGAGATTCGACCCTGGCACGGAAGCGGGCCACGTTTTCGACGGCAAACTTCAGCTCGATTTCAGCAGCATGCATGCGCACAAGTATACGAGCAGCACGGGAAACGGCGTCTAGATACGATAGGTGCAGATGCTGGACACGATCAGGTTACGGGCCGCCGACCAGGCCGACGTCGAACGCGCCGCAGAGTTGTTGAGAGCCGGCCGGCTGGTCGCCTTCCCGACGGAGACGGTCTATGGCCTCGGCGCCAATGCGCTTTCTGTGGAGGCAGTGGCCGGCATCTTTGTTGCAAAACAGCGGCCGGCGTGGGACCCGCTCATTGTGCATGTGCCGGGCGTAGGCGACATCGACCGTATCGCCAGGATTCCAGACGAACTCCGTAGGTGCGTAGAACAGCTCGCTGCAGCGTTCTGGCCCGGGCCCCTGACGATGTTGTTGCCGAGGTCGGCGGCGGTGCCCGATGCTGTGACCGCAGGGCGGCCGCTGGTAGGCATCCGGGTGCCGTCGCATCCGGCAGCCCAGGCGCTTCTACATGCAACGGGCCTGCCGATTGCGGCGCCCAGCGCGAACCGGTTTGGACACACAAGCCCCACAACGGCGGACCACGTTCTCGCCGATCTGGGCGGCCGCATCGACGCCGTACTCGACGCTGGACCAACGCACGTTGGCATTGAATCGACGGTCATTGACGTCACCCACACGCCGATCGTGCAATATCGGCCGGGAGCGATCACACCGCACCAGATCGAAGCGACGTGCGGAATCCCGGTTGACGTTTACGCGCCGCCTGCATCTCAGAAAAACGTGAGTGAACCGGAGGCTCTGCCATCCCCGGGCGTTGGAATTCGACATTACGCACCGCGGGCTCGCGTGCGGCTGGTCGAGGGTTCATCAGCGTCTTTGCAGCGGAAGCTCGCGGCCGCACTTGCGGAAGAGAAAAATGCGGGGGTTCTGCTGCCGATTGGGTGGCCGGCGCCGCAGAATGCCATCGTGCAGCCGTGGGCGACGTGGGAGCAACCCGAACGGCTGGCTGCGACGCTCTTCGCCGGGCTGCGAGCGCTGGATGCGCGCGGTGTGGACAACATTCTCGTTCCGCTGCCGCCGCCGGGCGGCATGTATGACGCGATCCGCGATCGATTGCTGAAGGCGGCTCGGGAGAAGTAGTAGTACGACTCAAAGACCAGTTACTTCATAATGGTCGCGCCCGCATGCAGCTCGCTGGTCTTGAAGAGGTACTTGACGCAGGCTTTGTAGACCAGCACCCGCTGGCGCCCGACGCGCATCTTGATCACGCAACGGTCATACCACTCGAGCAGGCCGTGCATCTGCTCGCCGTCTTCGAGCACCAGGGTCATCTCCGTCTGCTGCTGGATCTGCTTCTGAAAGTAGAAGGCCTCGGCGTGCGAGCTCTCCACGTTCGGCAGCGTCTCCTGCATGGCGTGCGAGAGTGGGTCTTCGCCATGAGGATCGTGCCGCCGCTCGCGCGCGGGAAGTCTGGGACGCACGAGCTTGCGCGTGCCGTTAAAGCTATTGGCGTCGTCTCTATGATTGTCTGACTGCGGCGGAGTGGTAGCGTCATTCACGCGGGGAGTCCTGTCTTGCATGGTCCTTCGTGATTCCTGCACCGTTGGGACGTGCGACGGCGCAACGGTCGTTTTCACTCTTAATAACGTTCAGGTGTCACGTATTTGGATGCAGAGACGCGACTGATCGCCAGAATGTTTCAAGAATGTCGCGGGGGTCATGGTCGTGCACTCTCAAGCTGCAGCGCCAGGGAGTCCAAGGAGAGGGAGCGCAGCAGGTTGCGTCGCATGCCGCTGTGCGCCGCGTCTACGGCACGCATGGCGGCCTCTATCCAGTCGAAGGAGACGGTTTGCGCCATTCGCTCGAGGTCCTTGCGGCGGTCGACATTGCGTACGCGGTCCGGCGCGCCGGATTGAATCACGAGCACGTCTTCGAGCAGGCTGGCGAGAGCGCGCAGGAGGGCTGCTGTCTTCGCCTGACCCTCGGCGCCGGAGCGGTAGGTCTCGGTGGTCTTGAAGAGTGTGGAGTGATCGTTGGTGCGTTCGAGGCCGGCGAGCAGCGAGAAGGCGTCGGCGCGGGCTGCGGCATACTCAGGCAGATTGAACGCCAGGGCTCGGCCGGCGGCGCCCTCGCTGAGCCGGCCGATGAGTTCGCGGTCGGTGCGCGACCATTCGGGCCGGCGTGATGCGAGCAGGTCGGCGATCTCGTCGGCTGGCAGAGCGCCGAGCCGGGCGAATGCGCAACGCGAACGGATGGTCGGCAGCAGCTCGCCGGGGTTTTCTGTGAGGAGAATGAGGTGCACGTATGCGGGCGGCTCCTCGAGCAGCTTCAGGAGCGAGTTCGCCGCCTCCTTCATGAAGCTCGAAGCTGTGATGATGAAGACCTTTGCCGGGGCTTCGGTCGGAAGATATTGGGCGCGCTGAATCAGCGTGCGGATCTGCCCAAGCTTAATCAGGAGTTGCGGCGGATCAGGAGGCACGATCAGGACATCCGGGTGGGTCTGGACGAGCACGCGGGTGTCCTTCTTGTCGGTTTCGCGCATGTCCTCGCGGGCCGCGATGGCTTCCTCGACGCGGGTTTCGAGATCTGCGGACTCTGCGATGCGGGTGCAGTTGCGGCAGCGGCCACAGAAGGCGGCGAGCTCTCGGCCGTCGGCGCTGCTCTCGCGCGGCTGGGCCTCGCACTCGATGGCCATGGTCAGGAGTAGAGCGAGCGTGTACTTTCCGCTGCCGCGCGCGCCGGCAATAACCAGTGAGTGGGGCAACCGTCCAGCAGCGATCGCCGCGCGCAGGTTGTCGACGACAGCCGTGTTGCCCAGAAATTCGGGGAAGCTGGAAGGGAAGGCCACTGCCTCCAGCCTATCGCAACCACTCCTGGATGCCGGAGACTATCAGCGTGACCGAAGCAGGGCCGACGAATCCTTGGGCGGGGTGACCTCCGAGGCGAAGGGTTTGTACGCCGTGTTGTATAGGTGCAGCGCAGTCTCGTACTCACGCGAGGCCGCAGCCGGCTCATGGTTCGTGGCATAGAGGGCACTAAGGATTTCGTGCGGCATGAGAATCTCGGGCGCGAGCATCTCCGCCTGCTGCGCCTCCGCAAGTGCGACATCAGGATGTTTGTCCGCAACCGCGCTTTGGGAAAGGCTCATATGGCTGATCGCCGCCAGTCGCGGAACCGTATAGCTGCCGTTGTACACAAGGATCTCGCCGTAGAGGACATCGTCCGGTTTGACCCCAACGAAGGCGTTATAAGGGTTGGCTTCCATCGGTCCCCATCCCCATCCCGTCATCGCCAGCGAGCCGATGAAGATCGGCCCCTGAATTTGCACTGGAACAGCTCCTTGCGGCGATCTGAGAACGGTCGAGAAAAAGGTGGGCAGCGGCTTGCAAGGCATGTGAAAGTACGAGAGGTCGGCCGGGCCGCTATAAGCCAACCAGCAGTTCTGGACGTTGTGCTCGCGAATGTACTCCTGCATCGTTTTGAGCCCGCTTCCCCAGCCTGTATTGGAGTCAGTCAGCACCTCCCACGTGTGCTGCGGGCCTCCCCAGACCTCGTTCGAATACGCCAGGTATGCGGGATAGGCGCGCACCGACGAGAATACGTGCAGCAGCAGGAGAACCACGACCACTGCTGCCCAGGCACGCGATCTCCGCAGCAGCACGGCGCCGCCCCCAGCGGCAATCACGATTAGAAAGGCATAAATCGGGAGGATATGGCGATGGCCGATGTTCAGGTGGGAACAGACGGCGATCGTGAAATACACCAGAGCCGGCAGCAGCATAAAGACGAGTTCGCGGATGCGATTTCTGCGCCACAGTTCCCGGGTTGTGAGAGCGAGCACGAGCAGCAGAAGGAACGCAATCGTGCTTTTTATAAGGAAGGTCGAGGGAAAGTAAAACCACTCGCCCGCCGGGTAGAGCCGGCCGAAGATGAAGGCGGGTCTGCCTTTGCTCGTGGCGACGGCTACATCCGTGAGGCCATACAGGTAGGACTCGGGCAAAAGATGATGGCGCTCGAAGACGCCGATCAAGCGGGCCTGCATGGGACGATGCAGCGTAGTCAGAAAGACAGCCGTAGGGGGCGTCATGGCCGTGCCGCCAGGGCGCGCGGCATAGCGAAAGCCGTAGACGGACCACAACATCCCGTACGCGATCGCGACAATCGCGAGCAGCGCAACAGCGAGACGTACTGGGTGTATGCGGCGCTGCGAAGCGGCGATCGGTTCACCATTATCGCGCGGGAGCAGCAGCGCCGCCACAGCAAGCAGCACGAGCAGCGGGAAAATGATCAGTCCGGAGTGCTTCACGCACAGGACGAGGCCCGCACTAACCGCGCAGACCAGAAGCCGTAACACAGTCGGGCTGCGCGTGTACCGATAGAACGCATAGACGGCGGCAAACAGTGTCGCAGATAGCGCCATATCGGTCGTGACAAGTGCGCCGTTGGCCAGAATGTTGGGCTCGAACACAAAGAGCAGAAGAGCGATTACGGCAGCGACGTTACCGAACATTTCGCGCGCGCAAAAGAAGACGAGCAACGCGAGCGCGTAGGTGAAGACGGACATGGCCATGCGCGAGCGCAGCAGGATTTTGTCGGCGTCGTGCGTGTACAGGAACTGCCGTCCGCCGAGCGCCGATGCTGCGCGGAAGTGGATGGGCAGAGGAGGTTGCACAGCGAGATGCATGGGAAGCAGCGGAATGGTAGCAACCATCTTGGCGAGTGGTGGATGCTCGGGGTTGATGCCGAAATCGCCGTGCTTCCAGTACGAGTAGCCGGCGTAGATGTGTGCGGTTTCGTCAAACGTCTGGGAGTTCTGGCGCACAGAGAGGAAGAGTTCGGCGAACAGCACCACAAAGAGCATTGCTGCGCTAAGTACAAGCCACCGCCGATTGGGTCCATCCCAAAGCATGGAAAGACGCTCCTTCAAGAGTGAAGAGCGGGCCCGTAGGTTCTCTCGATGTTGGGGGAATATTACCGCACAACGGAAGCGTTACAGCCACGGAGCTTATTAGAGGAATCTCTATCGCTTGTGCAGTCGCATCATCATCGGATATTTCGGGCGGAGTGTGATCTTCGCCTGCGCGACGACGGGAAAGCCCGGAACGAACTCAAGCCGCCAGCGCTGTGCGATTGTGGCCAGCGCGAGCACGCCTTCCATCCAGGCGAAGCCTTCGCCGATGCACTGCCTGCGGCCGCCGCCGAAAGGGAAGTAGACAAAGCGCGGGCGCACGGCCTTGGCTTCCGGCATGTGCCGCTCCGGCCGAAACGCGAGAGGTTCGTCCCAATACACCGGCGAGCGGTGAATGACGTATTGACTGAAGAAGATGTGCGTGCCGGGTGGCAGGCGGTACTCGCCGAGCTGGATGGCCTTGGTGGCCTGTCGTCCCATCGCCCATGCCGGTGGATAAAGCCGCATGGATTCTGCGAAGACCATCTCGGTGTAGCGCAGGCTGGGGAGGTCGTCAATGGTGGGTGTGCGCCCGGCGAGTACCTCATCAATCTCACGCTCCATGCGCTCGCGTACGGAAGGGTTCTGGCTGAGCAGGTACCACGTCCAGGCCATCGCGTTTGCGACGGTCTCGTAGCCTGCGAGAAAGATGGTCAAGGCTTCGTCCCGCACTTGCTCGTCTGACATTGAACTTTCGTCTTCGTCCTGCGCCGCAATCAGCATCGAGAGCAGATCGTTTCGCTGCTCGAGTTCGTGCCGAGTGAGGGCGCGGCGGTCCGCGATCATGCGCTGGACAATCGCATCCAGGCGGGCGCGCGACCGGCGAAACTGCATGACGCCCGGGATGGGCCAGTGCAGTACGTCCTCGAGTCTGGGGAAGGCGACCAGGAAGTTATAGAGGCCCATGATTGTGTTCACTTCGTCGGCGACGGACAGCACAGCGGGCGTCACCTCCTGATCGAACAACGTGCGCGCAATGATCTGCAGACTGAGCCGCATCATGGCTGCAGAGATATCCAGTTCCTCGCCATTGCGCCAGCTCTCGCGCAAGGCCAGGGCGTTCGCCACCATCTGTCCGGCGTAGCCCGCGATGCGTTGACGGTGAAATGCGGGTGCGGCGATTCTGCGTTGCCGCATGTGAATCGGATCGTCGGATGTGATGAGGCCTTCGCCGAGGAGAATCTTCATGCGGCGCAGCGTGCGCTCTTTAACGAAACTCGCCGCCTGGTTGATCAGGATTTCGTTGATCCACTCCGGGTCGTTCACGAAGACGATCAGGGTGCCCATGAAGCGGTAGCAGGCGATTCGTCCGAAGCGCGCGTGCAGGTGCTCAAAGAGCGGGATGGGTTTGCCGAAGTTTACCCAGCGTCTGCGGAAGTAATGATGCAGCGGGCGCTTCAGACCGGGCGGGAGGCGCCACTCACCTTCCTGCGTCGGACCAACGTAGTCGCCGTGATAGAAGCCTGTGCTCACGACGCGCTCGCAGTCTCGACCCCCACGATGTTGCCGAGCCGCTGGCGGACGACTGCCAGGATGTGATCCGCAATCTGCTCGATTGTTCCGGGCCGATCGAGCAGAACGACACGTTGCGGCTCGCGCTCAGCGATGACCAGGTATTGTTCGTAGACGCGGCTGTAGAATGCGTCACCCTCACGCTCGAACCTGTTTTCGTCGGTTCCATGCTGTCGAGCGTGACGATCGTTGCGGCGGCGCGCTCGAGCCAGTGATGCCTCAAGTGGCGGCAATAACAGCAGCGTGAGATCCGGCTGCACGTTGTCACAGGCAGCCCTGTGCATCGCGAGTACACGCTCGACACCGAGCCCGCGGCCGGCGCCCTGGTAGGCCTCCGAAGAATCGGTGTAGCGGTCGCAGAGAACAATTTCGCCACGATCAAGGGCAGGGAGGATGATCTCCTTGAGCGATTGCGCGCGGTCCGCAAACATCAGCGCCATCTCGGCGGCAGGGGCAATCTCACCGAGCTCTGCCTCACTCTTTGAATCCAGCAACACGCCGCGAATGCGGTCGCCAAGCCTCGTTCCGCCGGGCTGGCGCAGGGTTATTACCCGGTGTCCTTCGGCCTCAAGCGCGGCTGCCAGCCGGCGGAGCTGGGTTGTCTTGCCCGCGCCGTCGAGGCCCTCAAAGGTGATGAAAAATCCGCGACTCACGTCCTTGAGTCTACTGCACCACCTGACCGGGTCTACCGCGCCGCTCTAACCCGCATCTTACGGAATGAAAAGAGGCTTGCCGCCGAGCAGCCTCAGAAAAAAGGGTCCGAGCCCGCGGGAGTTCCTTATGCTTACGTTCATTCTTCTCGCCGTGTTTGCCATCATCGGTATCGCCTGGTTCCTGGTCGCCTACAGCGCCAATCAGCGCAGGCGCGCCGGCCAAAGCGGGGTCGACTCGGTAAACGAGCAGCGGCAGACGCGGCGTCCCCGCGCCACACCACCTGAAACCTAGTCTGTAGGCGTTAGTTGCGCGGCCCACTGCGCGCTTGTCGGCGTCAGTGTAATGGTCAGGAAACCATGCTGCCCTTCGTGCAGATCTGGTCCGTTCCCGGTGTGTTGCTTATGCTGGGCATCCGTCCAGGAGACTTTGGTCGCCCCGCTGCCGATGATCTTGAACCGGTATGGGTAGGCCGCGCCTGCTGCAAGTGAATCACGCCCGAAGCTGGCACTTGGGTAGTCCACTTCAACCAGCGTGACTGCGGCGCCGGTGTCGTTCTGGATTGTCGTGTTCACATAAGGCGACTTACAGCCACCGAGAGGTAGAACTGCAACGAGCCCTGCAAGCGCCAGAATCCTTCGTCCCACAACTATCTCTCCTGCGATCTCAGCTTTCGGATCAACTCCGGGAGCCGGTTCACTGCCGCGACCGTCCGCAGCCATGCTTTATTGTCCATTGCCGGATAGCCGCTCACAACCGCGCCGGGAGCCACGTCCGATGGGATTCCAGTCTGGGCTGTAGCAACCGCACCATCCCCGATGGTCAGGTGACCGGCGACGCCTACCTGGCCAGCCAGGATTACATTTTTGCCCACGGTGCTCGAACCGGCGAGTCCCACCTGCGCACAGAGGAGCGAGTTCTCCCCCACCGTGGACCCATGGCCGACCTGAACAAGGTTGTCGATCTTCGCTCCCCTGGCAATCCGCGTCTCGCCGACGCTGGCGCGGTCCACGCACGCGTTCGCCTGTACCTCTACCTGGTCCTCAAGCACCGCCGGGCCGGTCTGGAGGATCTTAGTCCAGCTTCCGTCGGCGCTCCTGGCGAATCCAAAACCGTCCGCGCCGATGACCGCGCCGTTCTGCAGCGTGACGTCGTCGCCGAGAACGCACTGCTCGCGAACCACTGCATGGGCGTGGGCGAAGAACCTGTTGCCGATCCGCGCTCCGGGGTAGATCACCACGTGAGGCAACAGAACAGTGTCGTCGCCGATAACGACGTCATCACCGACAACGATATAAGCGCCGAGATGCGCACGCGCGCCTATCCTGGCTGAAGGGCTGACGACGGCCGTGGGGTGCACGCCGGGAGGGAAGCGGCGGGTGGGATGAAAAAGCTCCAATGCCCGGGCAAAGGCCAGGTACGGGTTTGCGACTCGGAGCGTCGGCAGCGGAAATTCAGGTGCGTCCGGTTCTACCAGCAGAGCCGCCGCTTTGGTCTTTCTGGCCAGCGGGCTGTACCGGACATTCGTCAGGAAGCTCACCTCCCGGGGGCCGGCCTTTTCGAGGCCCGCCACTCCGGTGATCTCCAGACCACTGAGGGAGTCTACGGTCTTTCCCGGCGCAGGCGTCAGCGCTGCGCCCAGCTTCTCGGCCAACGGTGCCAGCTTCATGGCGCTGATTGTAGCGAAGCCGGAGGGAATCCGCCTCAAAGGTCAGGGTTCAGCAAACTGATGAAGGCCTGTCTACTCCTCGAACAACGTTGGCTGCGGCTCCTCTTTAGGGGGCTTCTGAACCTTTGCGGCGGCGGGTTGGATCAGCCCCATGGCGTCGATAGATTCGATCGCGGAGCGCGGCACGAAAAGCCGCTGGGTGTTGCCGCGGGTGTCTGGAGGCGTCACAAAGAGTCCAAGTGAGTCGGCGAGTGAGTCCAGAAGCGTCCGGCTCACCTGCATAAGACCTTCCAGCACGTCGCCGTCGGTCAAGCGCATGCGCACCCACAGCCCCTCGGCCCGGGGGCGAACCGTGAACTTCCTGCGGTCCAGACGCTCGGGAAGATGCTGGTCCGCGAGGTTGAAGTCGCGTACGTAGGCGATCCACTTGATTTCGGTCAACTGAATGGGTGTGACGTGCGCGGAGGGGTCGATCAGTTCAACAAAGCCATGCAGAAGGGTGATCTCCTGAGGCAGATAACCCCAGTGGAGGTGGTCGTTGAACCTGCGAACGATGACCTTTTTCTGCGCGGAAGCCATTCGAAGACTGCTCCAACGGGATTGTCGCATGCGCTATGAGAGGGCAACCGGGGCTTTGGTGAGTCGATGGAACTCGATTCACGTGTAAGGCTTCGCCGGCTCAACTGAACCATATCCGCAACAGAATCAGTGCAGAAAATTCACCTCACTGCCCAATTTGTTGTACAATCAGGAGTTGCGGCGGACAGATTGCGTCGTCTAAATCGCTGAGAGATCGGGACTTACCGGTCGAGCAGCACGCCCGGGAGTTCATTCTAACCGATGGCCGATTACATCTATCTCCTGGAGTCGAGGCTCACGCCAGCCCAGCGGGAGGCGCTCAAGCGAATCCGCGATGTTGCCCGCACTCATGGAGTTACAGTCTTTCTCGTCGGCGGCGCCGTCCGCGACCTGACCAGCGGTGTCGCAATTCGGGACATCGATGTAGCGGTTCAGGGAAATGCTCTTAAGCTGAAGAAAGACTTGGAGAAAGCTGGCGCAAGGGTAGTTGGATCCAACGATACCTTCCAGAGCCTGCACCTCAACTTCCCGGGAGGTGTGCGAGCGGAGGTGAGCTCCACGCTACTGATTACCTACCCGAAGCCCGGAAAGCCAGTCGCCCGAATGGCGGGCATCCTCGACGATCTGCGCAGCCGGGACTTCACCGCCAACGCGATGGCGGTTTCCCTGAATGAGGGCTCCTACGGCCTTCTGATGGATCCGCTCAATGGTGTGGCGGATATTGAAAACCGGGAACTCCGCCTGGTTTCGAACTATGGTTTTATTGAAGATCCGTCGCGGATGATACGGGCGGCCCGCCTGTCTGCGCGACTGGGGTGGGTTCTGGAGGAGCGGACCCAGCAGCGGTACGAGACCGGCAAAGCTGAAAACTACATCGACGCCCTGGGCTCCTGGGAGCGCAGTTACGAGCTGGAAGAGATCTTCCATGAGGAAGATCCGCTGCGTGCCGCGCGTCGCCTGGAGTCCGAGGGCTGGATGAAGGTCCTCTTCCCGCAGTGGACGGCGGCCAAGGCGAACGAGGCCGAGATTGAACGCCTGCGCGATGAGGTTGGACGACTGAACGTAGCCGGCATCTTCGCAGACCCTTCTGCGGCATTCTTCCCATTGCTGACAGCGAAGCTTGGCAGCAAGGAAGCCGCTGCTCTTAAGCAGGCGTTTGCCCGGCCCGGCTTTGTCGACGAAATTGAATCTCTGGAGGCGCGTACCAAGGCAATCGCGGCACAGTTTTCCAGCAAGGAGTATGCCTTGCCGTCGGCCGCCTGGAAGCTTCTCTATTCCGCCGACCCGCAAGCCGTGCTTTCGCTGGTCTATGGGACGAAGAGCAACGCGGTAAAGCAGAGATTTGAGCAGTTCTATAGTGAGTGGCCGCAGGCTCGGAATCGAATTCCATATGCGTTGATGCAGGAGATGCGGATTACTCCTGAGCTTCCAATCTACAACGAACTTGTGGATAAGCTCTTCTTCGTAATCATGGACGCGAAGCTGGAGACGCCAGAAGCTGCACGTGCGTTCCTTGAGCCGTATTCGCCGCCCGCGCCACCGCCTCCGCCTAACCTGCGCCGCCGCCCTGCGAAGCGCGAGAGCCGCGCCAGCAAGAAGGCTCCGAAGGCAGCAGCGGCCCCAACTCCGGAAGGAAGCGCAGAAACAGTCACTCCAGCCGCGAAGGGGACAAAGGTGGCGAGCACCGCGGCGGATCTCGCCGCCGGGAAGGGCGTCGGCAAGGCCGCCGCTGCAGCGAAGAAAGCGGCGCCTGTTCCTGCGAAGACCGCAACGAAGAGCGAGAAGGCACCGGCAAAGAAGGCCGCACCGCCCAAAAAAGCTGCAAAGGCCGCTGGACACGCTGCCAAGAAGGTTCCGGCGAAGAAAGCTCCTGCGAAGAAGCCGGCAGCGAAGTCTGCCAAGCCGAAGTCCAAACCGGCGGCGAAGAAGGCGGCTCCAAAGCCGGCGCCGCGAAAGGCAGCGCCAGCGAAGAAGAAGCCTTCGAAGCCGGCAAAGAAGTCGCGTCGCTAGGGCTTGCGCCGGCAGCTTCGCGGTTTTCTACTTCGCCCCGCTTACTCGCGGTTGCGCTTGCGGATTTCGATATTGAGCCGCTTGATCTTCTGATTCAGCGTAGACAGCGGAATGCGAAAGTACTCAGCCGCATCCGTTTGATTCCAGCTGCAGCGCTCCAGGCGGTCGGAGATAATCCTGCGCTCGATGTCCTCCATGACGTCGAACAGAGATGCATCGGGTCGTTGCTCCAACAGGTTGGTGGAGTAGGTATTGCCTCGAAGCTGCGCGGGAAAGAGGTCGGGGCCGATCTGCGCTGCACCGCCTTGTGCACCGGTCGACAACACCACACAGCGTTCGATGACGTTCTCCAACTCGCGAACGTTCCCAGGCCACTCGTACTCCATCAGCACGCGGAGTGCCTCGGGTGCGAGGTCCGGGGTCGAGAAGCCGTTCTCGTCGGCGTAGAACTTTAGGTAGTGCTGGGCGAGCAGAGGAATGTCTTCTTTGCGGCTGCGCAATGGCGGAAGCTCAAGGCATATAACATTCAGCCGGTAGAAGAGGTCTTCGCGGAAGCGGCCTTCTTTCACGGCTTGCTGAAGGTTCACGTTCGTTGCTGCGACGATCCGAACATCGACCTGGATCTCCTGCGTTCCCCCGAGGCGCATAAAGCGGCGGTCCTGCAGAACGCGCAGGATCTTGGCCTGCATGTCGATGCTCATCGTTCCTATCTCGTCGAGGAAGAGCGTGCCCTGGTCGGCGACTTCGAAGAGGCCCTTTTTGGCGGCAACGGCCGAGGTGAACGCGCCTCGCTCGTGCCCGAAAAGTGTGGATTCGAGCAGGTCGGAAGGAACGGCGCCGGTGTTCACCGGGATGAACGGCTTGTCGCGACGTGGCGAGTTGGCGTGGATGGCTTTGGCGATAAGCTCCTTGCCGGTTCCGCTCTCGCCCTGGATCAGGATGGTTGAACGGCTGGGCGCAACCTGCGAGACCAGGTCGAACATCTTGAGCATGATGTCGCTCTTCCCAACAATGTTCCTGAAGGAGTAGCGCTGTTTCAGCGTGCGCTTGAGCTGGACAACTTCGCTCTCGGCTTTCTGCTTGCCGATCGCGGAGCGGATGTCAGCGAGCAGCTTCTCGTTGTCCCATGGCTTCTGGATGAAGTTGGAGGCGCCGGCCCGGATGGCGTCGACGACATTGCCCACCGTCCCGTAGGCCGTGATCATGATGACCGGAAGCTCGGGAGCGAGGCTCTTGATGCGGGGCAGGAGTTCGATTCCGCTCTCGCCGGGAAGCGAGAGGTCAAGCAGCAGCAGGTCATAACTGTGAAGGGTCAGCAGGTCCAGACCCGCGGAGCCTTCCGGAGCGAGATCCACGGAAAATCCTTCGAGCGTGAGCAGGGTCTCGAGAGAGTCGCGGATGCCTGCCTCGTCATCGATGACCAGGATTCGCGCCACGCTGTTGCTGGACTGGGCCAAGGGAGACTCTGCTGAAGATGGGGAGGGTTGCTGTACGCCGACAGCGGAACTAGACATGAATGACCTTCCCTTCGTCGACGGGGGTTCCGGTGATTGAGGTACGAGCCGGAGACTCGGCGGCGGGGAAGACGACCTCGAACGTTGTGCCCTCACCAACTGTACTGGTGACATCAATCGTGCCAGCGTGTTCCTGCACGATTCCATAGGTTACTGCAAGCCCAAGTCCCGTGCCTTTGCGATGCCCTTGCGCCGGGTTGCTCTTGGTTGTGAAGAAAGGATCATAGATGCGCCGAAGAACGGCCTCGGACATGCCGATGCCGTTGTCCTCGACACGAAGGCGGACCACGGAGCCGGTGTGGTGTGTGGAAACGACGATTCGCGACGATTCGCGGCCTTGCAGGGCGTCGCGGGCGTTGAGCATGAAGTTGACAAGCACCTGCTGAAGTTTGCCGCGATTTCCGGAGATCGCCGGAAGGGTCTCGTCCAGCGAGGTGGTGACCTCGACGTTCGCGGAGCGGAGTTGGTGCTCGAGCAGCAGAGTTGTGTCGCGTACGACGGAGTTGAGATCGACGCGGCTGAATTCGCTCGAGCCCATGCGTGAGAAGTTGAGCAGGCCGTTAACGATCTCCGAGGCGCGGAAGGTCTGTTGCGTAATTTTTTCGAGGACCGGCTGCAGGCGAGCGTGCGTGGCCTCATCCGTGCCGAGCTGCTTGCCAAGCTGCTTGCTCAGCATCTGGGCGTAGCTGGAGATGACGGCGAGCGGCGTGTTGACCTCGTGGGCAACTCCAGCGGCAAGGAGGCCTATAGACGAGAGCTTCTCGGATTGCGTGAGCTGTGTCTCCATGTTGATCCGCTCGGTGATGTCGTCGACGATCACGATGCGGCCGACGGCCTGGAACTCACGGTTGAGCAGGGGAGCGATGGTGATGTTCGCGGTGCGGAGCTCGGCGGACGGAGTTGGGAGGCGGAACTTGTAGAGCGTGGAGGCGCCTTGCTCCGCGCGAACCCTGTCGAACTCCGCGATGAACTCGGGTGGGAAGACATCGGAAAGCTGCCGCCCAAGCGCATCGGCGCGCGGCGTGGCCAGCATGACCTCCATCTGCGCGTTCCAGCTCTCGATGTGGTCTTCGAGATCGACCGCGAATACGCCGACGTTGATGGACTCGACGATATTCTCGTTGAAGTCGTGGAGGCGCTCGTATTCAAGCACCTTGCGCTCGAGGCGCCGATAGAGCTGGGCATTCTGAATGGCGATCCCGATGTAGCCCGCGAGCGATTCGAGCAGGACCATGTCCTCGCTCGATAGAAAATCGCCTTCGGTGGTGCGTCCGAGGCCGAGCACGGCGACGGTCGCCGAACCGGTGCCCTCATGACGGGCGGCGCGGCAGGCAATGTAGTAGTTCAAGTCGAGTGCGGAGGCTGTCTGACGCTGCGACTCGGGAAGGCGGAGCAGCGCGTTCGGCGACTCGAAGAAGAGATGACTGCCGGACTCAGGAGAGTCGAAGTCGAGGAAGCCGAGGTCGAGTGAGGTGGACTGCGTGCTCACGCCGTTGGAGGCGATGAGCTGGAACCGCTGTGCGCCGTCGTCCTGGGGAATAAAGACGGCCACGCGCGTGACCAGCAGCATCTGCGGAAGCTTCACGACGACGGCGTCGACAAGCGCGCGAAGATCAGTGTGGGCGTTCAGGTCGCGGCCGAAGCGGATGAGCGTTTCGCGATAATCGAGGCGCTTGGGGTCGAAGACGCGATCGACCCAGGACTGGATCCAGTTCTTGAGCGGGTCGAAAAGTAGCCCGGTGATGATAATGGCGGCGATGAGCCCCCATGTGCCGAGGCCCGAGAAGCGCGTGTGGACGACTTCGGCGCTAATGGCGATGACCAGGAAGTAGAGCCCGACAAGCGCGCCGGTGACGAGCGTGTAGGTGACGCCCCTCTTGAAGATGAGATCGACGTCCATGAGGCGGTAGCGCACAATGGCCCAGCTGAACGTCAGGGGCAGGAGGACGAGCGACAGTGTCGCCAGTTTGACCAGACCGCCGGGCGTGTTGGCGTCCAGCAGAAATGGGATTACGTAAAAGAGCGTGAACGGCAGGACCGTGAGCAACGTTCCGCGCGAAAGCCATTTGAGCTGCTGACGTGGCAGCGGCTGGTGCTCGCGGCGATACCGAACCCAGAAGACCGCGGCCGCGATGATGTAATAGGCCGCCATGTAGGCGAAGCCGATCTTGTCGAGACGGTGCTGCAGGAGTTGGGTGGGCGCCCAATGTGCAACAGAGAGGAAGCGAAGAACGACGAGAACCGCGCCCGGGATGTAGAGCGGAGCGTAGACCAGGCTGGTCCGGTCGCGACGGGGGCGCTCGCCGAAGCTGAGAGCAAAGTGCAGGAAGAGCGCCGGCTGTAGCGCGGCGGCCTGGATATTGGCCCAGAAGACAGCGAGGTCCAGTCCGTCCAGCACGCCTGTGAATTTGAAGGCGTACAGGACAAAGGACATCAGGCAGAAGACGTAAAAGTGTGTCGACTTGGGCGCAGTCCAGCGTCGGAAGAGCACGTAGAGGCCGATCGCGAGGTAAATGAGTCCTATGAGCCGCTGGACCTGGTAGTCCGTGCGGTCCGTCGGCTCGAGGATGACGCCGATGTCGATGGCGATCGGTCTGGCCCAGTCAGAGGTCTGGCGCAGGACGGAATAGGTGGCGTGGCCCCAGACGCCGGTGCGGTACATCTCATGCGTTGCAGTCGCAACCATCGGCGTCGGAATCCCGTCGATGGCGGTTAGGACGTCGCCTTGGCGAATCCCGGCTTTTTCGGCTGCAGAGCCGGATGGCACGATGTAGGCGCGAAGGCCACCGTCAGTCTCAATCCAGCGCGCGCCATCCGTAGGCGCGGGGTAGGTGCTCTCCTGGACGAGATTGGCGATGGCGAGGCCAATTGCGCCCAGCGTCACGACGGCAAGCAGGATTGCCAACAGACGAGTTTGGGAGCCGCTTCTCACAGGGACACTCTTGGTTACTTGCGGAACCGCTTTCCTTCTGTAGAGCAACTTAACTGCCAAACAGGATACGAGCACTTAGCAGCTTCATACAAAAGCCATAGCACACATTGTTGCAGAAATTCATATAGCTCTATGGGTTTTGGGAGCCGTCGTTACGCGCGTGCAGCCATCCATCCCAACAGCCTTCTGCAAGTCTTTTTGTCGCTCTACTATCCCTTTATTTTGCCGCATCCAGCCTGATTCCGCACCTTTGCTGTGCTTGACCAGTGACGAGCGGTCCTGTGAACTGGATGAATCATGGTTGATTTACGGCAGAATGCCGATGCCCGTTCCATAGTGGAGCGGAATGGAGAGCAATTACTCCCGGTAGACGCGCGGTACCCGCTGATCACGGAGCGCGGCGAGGCAGTGTACCTGTTTGACAGCTCGGGTAACCGTTACCTGGACCTGATGGCCGGTGTCAGCCCCTCCTGAAGTCGCCGTGACCGGGCCCATGACCAAGGCGAAACAGTGGACCCGGCGCGAGCTGCGCGTGGGGGGCGTCCGGCTTTCTTATATTGAGCGCGAGACTGAGGCGGGCTGCGCGGGTGCGCCTGTCCTGATGTTGCATGGCATCGTTGCCGGAGGGGATTGCTTTCGCAGGCTGGGCGATCAGCTCCCGGATGAGAGGCGAGTCGTGGCACTGGATCTCCCGGGTGGGGGCTACTCGGAGCGGCCTCTTACTATCGATGTGAGCTTTCGCAGTGTCGCCGAGATAGTGGCGGAGGCGATGAGCGTGCTCGGCATGGAGCGGCCGGTGATCGTTGGGCATTCGTATGGCGGAGCGATCGCGTTGGAACTCGCGGCGTGGCGCCCGGAACTGCTGGATGCGATCATCTTGATCGCGCCGGCGCACCCGTTCTCGATGCGGGAAGATCTGCTGGTGCGGTTCTATCTCAGCGCGGCGGGACGCTGGTTTGCACGACTGCTTCCACGTGTGCCGAGGAGGCTGATGCTGGAGGCGTTTCGGCGCATGCCGGGAGATCGCCGCAACGTGAGCTACGAACAGATTGAGCCGTATGTGCAAGCCCTGCGTCACCCCGGAACGATCGCTTATGTGCTCCGGGTGCTGAAGAGTTGGAAGAACGATATGGAGAAGCTGGGGAATGCACTGCGGGAACGCACGACCGAGATTCCGGCCTTTCTCCTGTGGGGTGAGCTGGATCCTGTAGTGCCCGCGTCAACGGGAATGGAACTGATGCGGCATCTCGGACCAAGCGAGCAGATGACCATGCCCGGTGTAGGGCATCTGCCGAATGACGAGAAGCCGGAGGAGTGCGGATCGTTGATTCGCACCTGGCTCATGGCGCGAGATAGGTGAGCAGCATGCGCACGTAGGGGCAGTCGCACGGATAGTTTTCGCCCGATGAGATTGGTCGCCGAAGGTAATGCTCCGACGGCCCTTTAGTGCCTGCGCGGCGACCGTTCGTAACGGCATTGGCCGATGGGTCAGGGGTATATACTGCGGCGAAACAGGGCTCAATGCAGGTGCGGTGAAAAGGCGGGTGAAAGTGCATCCTCCTGAACAGGAGGGAGTTGCGGTTTCACTCGAATGCATATCGGGCCAGATGTGAAAAGCCGGCTGAGACCCTCCAGGAATGGAAGATGGGCCAGGAATCCACGTATCGCTTTGGCATGTTTGAGTTGGATCCGATCGCTCGCCAACTCCGCAAGAACGGAGTGCGGCTGAAGCTCTACGGGCAATCGTTTCAAATTTTGCTGATGCTTCTTGGGCGGCCTGGAGAGGTGGTTAGCCGCGAGGAGCTGCGCAAAGGAATCTGGCCGGAGGGCACGTTCGTCGACTTCGAGCACGGGTTGAATGCGGCAATCAAAAACCTCAGGCGAACCCTCTCGGACTCAGCCGAGAAACCGTTGTTTGTTGAGACAATCCCGCGTGTCGGGTATCGGTTCTGCGGCCGCGTCGACCAGGTCCCGAGCGCTAAGCAGGCGGTGCCCGAAACGAGCGATGCACGGCTGGCCGCGCCTCCTGAAAGAGAGGAAGTGGAGGCCGCAGAAGCTTCTCTACCGCCGCTTTCAATCTCGCGGCGACCGTTCTGGAGCCGCTGGCAAGCGTCTGCGCTGGTTTTGCTCGTGGTTATAGGCGCTATCGCTTCAGTCGTTTACTGGAGATGGCTGCGTCCGCATGCGCTTTCGGAGGCGCAGAGCGGCCGGGTGATGGTGGCGGTCCTTCCATTCCAGAACCTGACCGGCGATGCCGCACAGGATTACTTCAGCGATGGTTTCTCTGAGGATTTGATCGCCCAGCTCGGCCCGCGCGATCCCGAACACCTTGAGGTGGTCGCGCGCACCTCGACAATGGCCTATAAGAATGAGCCTGCAGCTCTGAGTGAGATTGGGCGCGAACTCGGCGTTCAGTATGCAATTGAAGGGGCGGTTCAGCGCGACGGCGATAACCTCCGTATCTCCACTCAACTGATTCGAGTTAAGGACCAGACCTGTCTGTGGTCCCGGCAGTACAACCGTAAGCTCGACGACCCTCTTGCGGTTGAAGATGAGATCGCGCGCGAGATTGTCGACGAGATTGAACTCACATTCGGCTCGCGAACCCCGGCCCGTTCTGTCGTGGCCAAGTCACCCGAAAGCTACGAGACCTACGATCTGTATCTGCGCGGGCGGTACTTCTGGAACAAGAGGACAGCCGAAGGTTTTCACCGCGCCGTGGACTATTTTCAGCAGGCAATTGCGAAAGACCCCAGGGATGCCCGTGCATACGCCGGGCTGGCCGATACGTACGCCATGATGTCCAGCTGGGATCTGGTTTCGCCGAATGAGTTCATGCCGAAGGCCCGGGCGGCCGCGCTGAAGGCACTCCAGCTGGACGACGCTCTGCCGGAGGCGCATGCCTCGCTCGCGTTGATTGTCGAAAATTACGATTGGGACTGGAAGACTGCGGAAAGAGAGTATCGGCGGGCCATAGAGCTGAACCCCGGCTACGCCTCCGCGCACCAGTGGTACGCGGAGTGTCTGACATGGGAGGGACGTTTCGATGAGGCCGCCCGCGAGAGCGAACGCGCGCGGCAGCTTGACCCGCTCTCGCTCATCATCGCAGCGGACCGCGGAGCGATGCTGTACTACTCGCGGAAGTACAAACAGTCCATTGACCAGTTTCATAGTGTGCTGGAGATGGATCCCCACTTTCCACGGACGGTGTTCGTGGTGTATCCGTACATCCAGAGCCGAATGTATGCTCCGGCCTTTGCCAGGGTGAAGGAGCTGCGCGCCGGGTTCGGTGATGCGGACTGGCTGTTGTCAATGCAGGCATATGTCGAGGCAAACGCGGGACGTCGGGAAGAGGCTCGCCTTGCGCTTGAAAACCTGCAACAACTCAGCCGGCGTCATCAGGTGGACCCGCAGCTGTTCTTCTGGCCTTATATCGCACTGGGCGACAAAGAAAAGGCGCTGGATTCGTTAGAACAGGCGCTGTCGCAGCACTCGAACATTATCACCAGTTTGAAGGTCGAACCCGCTTTCGATCCTCTGCGCGGCGATCCGCGATTTCAGTCCCTCATGCGCCGGGCCGGCCTGGCTAACTAAGTGGTGTGAGACCGAAACTGGACTGGAGCCAGGCTCGCAGGGCGGCGGACATGCGATCGAGCTTCGACTCAGGGGAGCCGGGAACTCCGGCGAAGAAGTGGTCCGCGCCTTCGATGAAGAGGATTTCGCGCGGTTGCGAGGCCGAGACGAGATAGGCCTCCAGGGTGCCGCGCGGGCTGAACTCGTCCTTGTCGCCGGAGATAAAGAGCTTCGGCACTGAACCGCATGCTGGCAAAAAATCGTATCGATAGTCGCGACCGGCGGCGCGCACAGGAAGCCCGAGGCCTACGAGACCGCGAACGCGGGCGTCTCCGCAGCAGGCGCGCAGGCCGACATTGGAGCCGAATGAGAAGCCCGCAAACAAAATCGGCAAATTGAACCGCGCGGTCAGCCAATCGAGCGCTCCACGGACGTCCTCGACCTCTCCGCGCCCTTCGTCATG
>DASUHZ010000018.1:0-8598 GCA_036273275.1 Bryocella sp. | reverse complement strand
GAGGCGGCGGATGACCATGGACATGGGGTAGCCCATGAGCGAGTGGTAGAAGCTGGAGAGCTCCCACGCGCCGAGGTGGCCGGTGAGGACCAGGACGCCGTGGCCGCGGCTGCGGGCGGCGAGGAAGTGCTCGAGGCCTTCATAACGGAAGAAATTTTGGGCGTCGGAACCACCCCAGCGAGCAAGCTCGCCGGGGACCCCGGGGGCACGGGAGGCGCGGGGCATACGGCAGAACTCAGACATTTGCCAGCCGAGGTAGCGGTAGAGGATGCGGAGGATACGCTCGCGTTCTGGCGCGGGCATGTCAGGGAATGCCAGTGAGAGGTTGCGCAGACCGATGCGCCGGAGCCGGCCCACGAGATGCCAGGCGAGTGCGCCGATGGCGGCGCCTGAGGCGCGAGAGATGGAGCGCGGAAGCCACTTGAGTGTGGCGACGATCAGGCGGAGAGCAATGTACTCCAGCCACTCGCGAAGAGAGGCACGTCTTGCGGGCTGGGGTTTGGCGGCGGTCGTCAATGTCCCTCAGTTTACGCAAGGGTGATGATGAAGCTCGCGTCATCAGCAGCGGGAGTACGACTATTGTGCTGGCGTGAGTTGTCACCGTAGTCATGCTGGTGAGCTATCATCAACTCCATCGAGGTATCTGTGCGGCCCTGCTCCAATTGCGGACATGGAAAGTTCCGGCGTGTGAAGCGCCATGGAATCCTGGACAGCGTGTTGGTCTTGTTCAGGCTGTATCCGTGGGAGTGCGAGAGCTGCCAGCACAGGACTTACAGCCGCCGGCGCGACGTGAATTCGAAGGGTACGCCCGTGCACGATAGCGGCCGAAGCTGACGAAGTCTACACCACGCAGAACAGGGACCTCTACAGAATGCAAACAGGGACGGCTTAGGCCGTCCCTGCTGGTTTAAGGAGCGGTTTGCCGCGGATTAGCGCCTGGCAGCGACGAAGTAACGGGCAACGGTGCTGACGAAGTGGCGCGCATTGGGCGGCACGGGTACTGAGCCGTTGAGCACCTGCCTGAAGGGCAGATCGCTGCCGTACTGCAGTGTCATGTCATCGTTGTTGTCGTCGAGCACGGTGCCATCCAGCGAGATACCGGCGAAGAGACCCTTGGAGCGCGAGTAGGTGAGAAACTCGGCGTTGAGCTTCCAGTCCGTTCCTGCCTGCGCGTTGCGGCCCACAGGACCGGCGGATGCAGCGGCATCTCCACCGATCTTGAACTTGTTCTTGAGCATGTCCTGCAGGCCCTTCTGGTTCATGGCGACGAGAACGAGGTCCGTGGATTGTCCGCCGATCTGCCAGCCAAAGCTGCCGCCGGTGAGCTTGACGAAGACTGGAGCGCTCCAGCCACGGGGCGTACGGCAGGTTGCGACGCCCTGACCGTATTGCGCGCCGACTACGAAGGCGCCCTTCTTGTAGTTCGGGATCACAACGACGCAGGAGGCGCCGGCGAGGATGGAGCTGGGGATGCCTTTGTCGGGGGTGGCCATGATCTGCTGAAGCACCTCAGCGGAGGAGTTGAGCCGCTCATTCAGCGTGGCCATGTCGGCGGCACGGGCGGGGAGTATGCCCGCAAACAGGAGAAAACCGGACAGTGTTGCAAGAATTTTCTTCATCGGAAATGCCTTTCTAAGTTGGGGGAAGAGTGAGCCCGTGTTGATCGCGATCCGTTAGATGGATTTTAGAGAAACGTTCGACTCCGCGACAGTGATGAGAATGAAGAAAGGGACGGCGGAACGCCGTCCCCTGGCAGTGAAGCTTTACAGCATGCTGCCTGATGAACTAGTGTTCCCGCGCGACGACGAAGTATCGCGCTACGGTGGAGACGAAGCGTTGTGCATTCGCCGGAACAGCTTCGCCGCCATGGAGGATTCGCTCAAAGTCGCCGTTGCCGTACTCGGCGTCCATATCGTCCTTGTTCTCGTATAGAGCGGTTCCGGAGAGATCGAGACCGGCAAAGAGGCCCTTGCTGCGGGAATACGTTAGGAATTCCGCATTCATCGCGATGTCCGTGCTGGCCTGAGCATTACGGCCAACGGGGCCGGCAGCAGCCGAGGCGTCGGCGCCGAGCTTGACCTTGCTCTTGAGCGCCGATTCGAGACCGTTCTGATTCATCGCAACGAGCACGAGGTCGGTGGACTGGCCGCCGATCTGCCAGCCAAAGCTGCCGCCTTCCAGCTTGACGAAGACCGGAGCGCTCCAGCCGCGCGATGTGCGGCAGGTGGCGACGCCCTGACCATACTGTGCGCCGATCACGAAGGCTCCCTTCTTGTAGTGGGGGACGACGACGACGCAGCGGGCTTTCTCCAAGATGGAGCTGGGAATGCCCTTGTCCGGGGTGTGCATGACCTCCTGGATCACGTCCGTAGCGTCGTTGAGGCGGTCGTCCATCTTGTGCATGTCCGCTGCGCGGGCGGGAATCAGGCCCGCGAGCATTGCAAAACCACAGAGTGCAGCCAAATGCTTCTTCATCGAGAGTGCCTTTCAGAATCTGGGGGTTGGAGGCCGTTCCGGCTTATCTCCGCTTGTTACCCATGCCGTGAGATGGACTGGCAACAGGTGCAGGTTGCCAAAAAAAAATGGGTTGCAGGCTGGCCGTGTGGCCGGACCTACAACCCTCTTCTCCCAGGTCTGTACTGGTGTAAGAGTGCGACAACCTGTGCCGCTGAACAAGATTACGGAGGGCTGTATACCTTTGTAGGGGACTCAGCGGGCAATCGCGGCCGGGGCTGAAGGCTGAAGCCGCTGCTCTCCGGACGGCGAATAGTGTGGGTTGCTGAGTCCGGGCTAAAGCCCGGACCTGCCTGTTACCCCACCCGCCTGCTAATGGGCGGAGCGCTCTTCGATGGCGCGGAGCGTGAGCTCAACGCGGTTGTGAGCGCCGGTTTTGCGCAGCATGCGTCCGAGGTGGGCCTTGACGGTGGCTTCGTCGATGCCCAGGGCTTCGGCGATCGCGCGATTGGAGCGGCCGTCCATCAGGAGCTCAAGGACCTCGCGCTCGCGGGCGGTCATGCGCTTTTCAATGCGATCGCCGCCGACGGAGGCAGCGGACGCGGTCGTGCTGCCGCCTTCGATCAGCTTTGCGAGCACCTTGCGAGGGGCCCAGACGGAGCCGTCGAGGACGACCTCGAGGGCCATCCGGATTTCGGCTTCGCTGGCGGTCTCGGCGAGATAGCCCTTGGCGCCTGCTCCGATGACCTGTTCGATGACCAGGGGATCGAGGCCTTCACCGACAACGACGATGCGAAGTTGCGGAAACTCGCGGCGGAGCTTGGCAACGAGATCCGTGAGCGACTCGCCGCCGCTGCGGGCCTCCAGCATGAGAACTGCGATATCGGGCGCGGAGGCAAGCTGATCGAGTTCGAGGGGCACGGCTTCCATGCCGGGGAGATCGGAGAGAATAGCCTCCATGCCGACCAGACGAAGCGGGTCGGAGGCGACAAGGCCGATTCTCGCCGATGCTGGATTGGTCATTGTGCGTTCGGCCTCCTGCGGCCGGCGTGCGGAGCCCGAGAGCTAGAGCTTGGGAAGAACGATGCCCTGCTGTCGCATGTACTTACCGTTGCGATCGCCATAGCTTACCTCACACACCTCGTCGCTCTGGAAGAAGAGTATCTGACAAAGCCCTTCGTTGGCATAGACGCGCGCCGGCAGGGGTGTGGTGTTGGAGATCTCGAGTGTGACAAACCCTTCCCACTCGGGCTCAAACGGTGTTACGTTGACGATGATTCCGCAGCGGGCGTAGGTGCTTTTTCCGACGCATATCGTGAGCACGTCGCGCGGAATCCGGAAGTATTCAATGGAGCGGGCGAGTGCGAACGAGTTCGGAGGAATGATAACGCTGGGAGACTGGACCGTCACGAAGGAGCGTTCGTCGAAGGCCTTGGGATCGATGATGGCGCTGTTGACGTTGGTGAAGATCTTGAACTCGTCGGAGACGCGGAGGTCGTAACCGTAGGACGAGAGGCCGTAGGAGATAACGCCTTCGCGGACCTGTTTCTCGCTGAAGGGCTCAATCATGCGGTGTTGAAGGGCCTGCTGACGAATCCATTTATCGCTTTTGATCGACATCAATTCTCCCGGACAGACGCGCCGACGGGCGGGCGTCCCCCTCATTGAGAGTAGCTGTATCGCTTTGAGCGTATCTCAAACTGCTGTGAGTGCGTTTGACAAGTGAAATCGGGTTACCTAGCATCTGGGGTAGCGGGCCGGTTTTTCAGTAGTTTGCGGAACGCCAGCGCCAAAGCGAAGACGGAAGGAAGGTGGCAGAGATGATCAAGCAGGATTTGGTTCAGCGCATCGTCGAGCGCACCGGATTGCCCCGTACCAAGGCGGAGGCTGCGGTGGACGCTATTTTCGAAGGCATGAAGAAGGCGCTTGGCCGCTCAGACCGCATCGAGCTGCGCGGTTTTGGCGTGTTTACTGTGAAACCCCGGAAGACCGGTGTGGGGAGAAATCCGCGCACGGGCGCCGAGGTGAGCATTTCGCCGGGAAGCGCGGTCCGGTTCAAGCCGGGCAAAGAGCTGCACCTGGTCGGGTAGGCTGCGCAGGGTCTGGCGGCGTCCGAAATGCAGGTCTCTCCGCTCCGCGCTCTCTACGAGACCGCTCCGGTCGAGATGACACTGCCTTTAGTGTGGGTTACATCAGGTGAAGTGCATCGACGTCGATCGTGACGTTGCGGCGGGGCGTTGCGGCGGCTTCGATCTGGGCGAGCATGCTGCGCAGCAGGGCGCTGAGGGCGTCGCGGCGATCGGATTTGAGTAAGAGGTGATAGCGGTAGATGCGCTTGATGCGCGGAATCGGCGCGGGCGCCGGGCCGAGAATGCGCACCGATTCGGGCCGGTTGGCGGCGAGCCAGCGGCGGAGTTGCGTGCTGATGGCGAGAACTTCTTCAAGCTGCTCGCTCTGGATGAGCACGTTGGCGAGCGCGGCGAAGGGTGGGTAGCGCATGGCGCGGCGGAAGTACATCTCGCGCGCGGCGAATCCGGTGTAGTCGTGCTCGCGCGCGAACTTGTTGACGTAGTGATCTGGTTGATAGGTCTGGACGAGGACGCGTCCGGGTTTGTCGCCGCGGCCGGCGCGGCCGGAGACCTGGGTGAGAAGCTGGAAGACGCGTTCGGCGGCGCGGAAGTCGGGGAGGCCGAGCGCGAAGTCGGCGCCAACGACGCCGACGAGCGTGACGCCGTGAATGTCGTGGCCTTTGGCGATCATCTGCGTGCCGACGAGCAGGTTGATTTCGCCGGAGTGCAGGCGCTGGAGAAGGCGTTCCATGTCGCCGCGAGTGCGGACGGTGTCGCGGTCCATGCGGCCGATACGCGCGTTGGGGAAGAGCTCCTGCAGGCGTTCTTCGCCCTGCTGGCTGCCGGCGCCGAGGAAGAAGAGGTGCTCGCTATTGCACTTTGGGCAGTGGCTGGGGACGCCGCGACGGAAGCCGCAGTAATGGCATTCGAGGCGAGCGCCGACCGGTGCGCGGCCGCCGAGGTCGGACTCGGCTTCTGAATTCGCGTGCTTGTGGTAGGTGAGCGAGATCGCGCAGTTTTCGCACTCGATCTTCTCGCCACAAGCCCGGCACATGACGACGAACGAGTAACCGCGGCGGTTAAGAAGGATGATGACCTGCTCGTTGCGGTCGAGGGTGGATTGAGTTTCTTCGAGGAGCTGACGGGCGAAGAGCTGTTCCTGTCCGGTTTCGCGGAACTCGGAGCGCATGTCGATCATTTCGACGACGGGGAGTGGGCGCGATTGCACGCGCTCGAGCATCTCGATGCGCGCGTAGCGGCCGCGCTCGGCGTTGTTCCAGGATTCGAGCGAGGGGGTGGCGGAGCCGAGGACGATTGTGATGCCGAGGAGCTTCGCGCGCATGACGGCGACGTCGCGGGCGTGGTAGCGGGGCGTCTCTTCCTGCTTGTAGCTGCCGTCGTGCTCTTCGTCGACGAGGATGAGACCGAGGTGCGGCATGGGCGCGAAGACTGCGCTGCGTGTGCCGACGACGACTCGGGCCTCGCCGCGGCGGATGCGGTGCCACTGCTCGGCGCGCTCGTCGGGCGTGAGCTGTGAGTGAAGGAGCGCGACTTCGGAGCCGAAGGCAGCGACCATCTGGGCGGCGGTGGCGGGTGTGAGGCCGATCTCGGGTACGAGGAGCAGAGCCGATTTGTTGTTCGATAACGCACGTTGCATGGCGGCGACGTAGACGGCGGTTTTGCCGGAGCCGGTGACGCCGTACAGCAGGTGCGGCGCAAAAGTGTTGCGCTGCATTGCGGCGGCGATGGAGGCGAGCGCTTCGATTTGGGATTCGTTGAGGGTGTGCTCGTGCGCGAAGCGTTTGCCGGTGGTGGCGAGCGATGTGATGTGGAACGCCTGCGCGGCTTCTTCGAGGCGGATGAGGCCGCGACGGACGAGGGTGTTCAGGGTGGAGTCGGGGACACCGCGGCGAGAGAGACGTGTGCGGAGCTCGCGGACGAGCTCGCGGCCGCCGCAGCCGGCCAGCTCGGCCATGACGGCGAGCTGGTTGTCGTTGAGTTTGGGGAGACGTCTGGGATCAAGCGTTCTCCGTTCTCCGTTCTCCGTTCTCTCGTCCGCGAGCACTGCGACGGTTTCGAGGCGGCGGGCGTCGCGTTGTTCGGTGAGAGGTTCGCGAAAGAGCCAGCGCTTCTTCACCATGGCGTCGAGCATGGCTTTGTTTGCGCCGGTGGCGGAACGGATGGCGGCGAGCCTGGCGGACTCGCCGGGCTCGAGGTAGTTGAGGACGGCGTACTCGCGGTTCTGGTCTTCGCGGCTGAGTTTGGAGCGGCGCGAGGAGCCTTTGACGGAGCTTTCGTAGAGAACGTTGCGGCCCTGCTCGGCGATGCGGTAGACCCAGTGGCGGCGGACCTCGGCGGTGAGCGGAAGCATACCGCGGAGGACTTCGCCGAGTGGGGCGCAGTAGTACTGCGCGATCCAGCGCGCGAGTTCGAGGAGCTCGGGGGAGAGAAGCGCGGCGTCGTCGAGGAGGCGCTCGACTTTTTTTAGATCGACGTCGGGGGAGGGTGGGTTGTCGTGCAGGGCGACGACGACGCCGAGGAGTCGTTGGCCGGAGAAAGGAACGAGGACGCGTGCGCCGATTTCGGGGGTGAAGTCGCCGAGCGCGTAGGTGAAGGCGCGGTCGAGCGGGACCGGCAGGGCGACGTCGGCGTAAAGGGGCACCGATCAAGTCTATCGTTCATGCTTATGCCGCCTCGCAGTATGCTTGGTCGCATGCGAAGGCTGATGAAATGGGGAATACTTGCTGTTTTTGCGGCGCTTCTTATTGCGGTCGCGATGTATTTGATCTGGCTGCCCTCAGGAAAGACGATTGATCGCGAAGAGTATGCGGTGATGTCCGCTTATATCGGCGGCGGCCTTACCGGAGAATCACATGACCTGGGCTCGGCTAATGGACTCGTGATCCTTTATGGGCGTACCAGCAATGGCATGTTTCGCATCCTGCCGCCGAACTGGTCAATATTCGATTCGCCAATGATGCGCGTCGAAGCGGTTGTTCGCAGTTTCCGGCCAGAGCCATTCGAGCGAAAGTTCACATTTCATTCACCGTATGTTTTCACGAACGATCCTACGATTGAACAGAACGATCTAACCGAGGCGCAGCGGCACGCCGGGTACGGCACTATTACGTTTTCCAAAATCATTTTCAATCATGACGCGACGCGGGCTGTTTTCTATACGGAGCACTTGTGTGGATTGTGCGGAGAGGGCGATTTCGTCGCGATGGAGAAGCGCAACGGAAGATGGGTCGTAGTTGACCAAAGATCAACGTGGGTTTCCTGACGGAGAGAGCTTTGCGAGTTCCTGCGTGAGCTTTTTGATCTCTTTGGCGCTGGCTTTGCGGTCTTCGAGGATTTTTTCGACGCGGGAGGGGACGTCGGTGCGGGCGACGGTGAGGGTGCGGGCGACGGTGTCGAGCAGAGTGTAGTCGCGGCGGGCGGTGCGGATGGCGCGGAGGCCGCAGACGAACTCAACGCGCCAGCCCTGGCGGACCTTTTCGACGCGGCGGAGAAGGATGCTGCCGATGGCGCCGGTGGTTTGAACGTGTGTGCCGCCGCAGGCGTTGAACTCGATGCCCTGCATCTGCACGATGCGGAAGGGGCCTTCGAGTGGGGGGAGTTTGCGGAGGTCGCCGCGGGCGAGCATTTGCTCGGCGAGCGGGCGCTCGACCCAGTGGGTGATGAGTGGACGGTTCTCGTAGATGACGCGGTTGGCAGACTCTTCGATTCGCGCGAGGTCGTCGGGGCTTAGTTGCTGGAGGCCTTCCGGGAGTGCGAGGTCGATCGTGGAGCTCTCGGCGCCGAGGTGGAAGCTGACGGTGCGCGCGTTGAGCTCGCGGAGGAAGACGGCGGAGAGGAGGTGCTGGCCAGAGTGCTGCTGCTCGTGGTCGGTGCGACGGTCGAAATCGATCTTGCCGCTGATCTCGGTGCCGGTTGTCAGGGGCTTGCGGACGAAGTGCCAGACCTCGCCGGATTCGTCTTCTATAACGCGCTCGACAGGGATCTCAAGCGTGGTGCCGCTGGGCGCGGTGGCGACGAGGAGGCCGGTGTCCCAGGGCTGGCCGCCGCCTTCTGG
>DASUHZ010000017.1:0-16064 GCA_036273275.1 Bryocella sp. | reverse complement strand
GAACCCGGATCACCACGAACCCGGATCACCACAAACCCACGTTTCGTCAGGGCACGGCTTCAGCCGTGCCGCTACGAGGCCTCAATGCGTGGGGGCTTTAGCCCCTGAGGTAAGCTTGGCCAGTCCACGAACCCGGGTGGCCTACCCTTTCGCACCGCGAAAGGGTAGGTTATCGCGCGTTAAGACGCGCGAGTGCTCTTGCCTTTGCCTTTCTTTCTGTCATTCCGAGGCGTAGCCGAGGAACCTGCTTCTCGCCCGGATCACCGCAAACCTACCTACCTACCGTTTCGTCGCGTCCGACCCATGCTGTTTCACCATCTTGTTGTAGATCCCCAGCAGCAGAAACGGCGCCACCCACTGCCCGATAAACAGCGACTCATGTTCCTTCCGGAACGCCTGGCACGCCACTGACGCCCCGATCGCCGCGATCGCCAGCCCCAGAAACGCGCTCGACGGCGCCTTCGAGGTGTACTTCTCAATCGCCGACGTAACCTGATCTTCCTGTGACTCGCCCGCCTGTACCCGATAATCCGTCATGCTTGAAACTCCTGAAGGCGATGTGCCTTCCCCGAAAGATGCCGTCTCACGCCGTCCTTCGTCCCTCCCGCTTTCGCCCTGCGAAACACCGCACCACCTTTTTCCGTCTCGTCACTCGCCAGTCCGGTTTCGCAGTTGTTTTGCACGGTATAAGCTGATGAAAAAACAGCACTTAGCCGTGCGCGCACTTCAAAAGAAAGTCCAGCCCTATAGTGAGCGCCAAACTACTGAATCCAAAGAATTTACGAACAACCCTTTTGATTGCAATAATTTGCAGATGCGATGCCTTTGTTTTCAATATTTTACAGGCAAGGGGGGGGGAGGGGGGTACCCCCCTCGTTTGACATCCGCTGGAGTCGCCCTTAACCTAAGAAATCGATGAGCTCTCGCCTCCATCACCACGGACACCACCACGCGCACAGCGTGACGGCGGCTGTCTCTGGTATGGCAAAGTAAAGCCCAGTCCAGGATTCAGAACCCAGCCCGCCACCGCGCCTCGCGAGCGGGCTTTTTGCTGCGCGGGCGCCACCTCCCTCACAATCACTTAAGGACCCTATGACCAGCACAGCAGCCCAACCCACACTGGACTTCGCGAAGGCCGGCGGCCTCATCGCCGGCATCGTCCAGGACGCAAAAACCGGCGAAGTTCTCATGCTCGGCTTCTTGAACGAGCTTAGCTATCAAAAAACGCTCGAGAGCGGCTTCGTCACCTTCTGGTCGCGCTCCCGCAACAAGCTCTGGATGAAGGGCGAGACCAGCGGCAACCGCCTTCGCATCGTCTCTGCCTCAACCGACTGCGACAATGACGCTCTCCTCTTCCGCGTCGAGGTCGAGGGCGATGGCCTCGTCTGCCACGAAGGCACCATAAGCTGCTTCACCAAACCCATTGGGCTGAAGGCTCTACCCATCAGCGTGGAGGAGAAGTAATGGCCAACAAGCTCAAGCTCGGCATCCCCAAAGGCAGCCTGCAGGACGCCACTATCGCCCTTTTCGGCCGCGCCGGCTGGAACATCTACGCCTCCGGCCGCAGCTACTTCCCCTCCATCGACGACGCCGAGATCGAGTGCATGCTCGTCCGCGCCCAGGAGATGGCGCGATACGTCGAGCACGGCGCCCTTGACGCCGGCCTCACCGGCAACGACTGGGTCCTCGAGAACAACTCCGACGTCCAGCGTGTCACGTCGCTCACCTACTCCAAGGCCAGCCGCACGGCCGTCCGCTGGGTGCTCGCCGTGCCCGAAGATTCGCCCTATAACAAGCCCGAAGACCTTGCCGGCAAGACCATCGCCACCGAACTCGTCGAGTTCACCAGGCGCTACTTCGCCGAGCGCAAGATTCCAGTCACTGTCGAGTTCTCCTGGGGAGCCACGGAAGTGAAACCTCCCATGCTCGCCGACGCCATCGTCGAAGTGACGGAGACCGGAAGCTCTCTGCGCGCGAATCGGCTGCGCATCATCGAAACCCTCATGGAATCTGAGACCCAGCTCATCGCGAACAAGAAAGCGTGGTCGGACTCATGGAAGCGTTCTAAGATTGAGACCCTCGCGCTCATGCTGAGCGGTGCGATGGCCGCGCAGAATCAGGTTGGTCTCATGCTCAACGTGGAGAATAAGAACCTCGACGCAATTCTCAATGTTCTGCCCGCGCTCAACTCACCGACGGTATCGCATCTGCGCGACGAGAACTGGGTTGCGGTGAACACCATCCTCGAGCAGTCCGTAGTTCGCGACGTCGTTCCGCGGCTCAAAGCCGCCGGTGGAACCGGTATCGTCGAGTACCCGCTCAGCAAGGTTGTGTTGTAAGGAGTCAGCAACATGAAGCTTTCAAGCATCATCATTCTGGTGGTCGGCCTGGCATTCATCGCCTGGCGTATCACGGCATTCCTGCTCCAGCGCCATCGACAGAAGGTCGCCGATCGCGAGGGTGTTGTGGTTTACGCAACGTACCTCTCGTCGGAGCCCATCAAGTTCTTCGGCCGTCCGCAGACGGACGTCGAGAAGATCACGCTGCGCGTGCAGGAGCCGGGAAGCACGGAGACGCGCGAGGTGGTCATCAAGACGCGCACGCAGCCTGGCCAGCATATGAGCCCGGGAATGCGCGTGCCGGTGGTGATCGATCCCAAGAACCCGAAGCGGGTCTATCCGGCCAGCGAAGAGTCTGCCAAGCGCGCGGTCGCAACCGGCTCGCGGCTTGAGCGTCGGGTGATGCAGCAGCAGATGCGCAAGCCCGGCCGCGGCGTTCCCACACCGCCGTCCGGTTACCAGCCACCGATCTCGAAGGTTCGGCCGCGTCGCTAACTCGCACAAGAAGGACATGGATTGAAGATTCTGAAAACATTTGGCGAGAACGCCAACGCGACAGAAAGCGTGATTCGCCAGCTCGAAGCACGCGGCGCGACCAACACTGCGAAGGTGGACGCGGCCGTGCGCGAGATTGTCGCCGCAGTCCGTGAGCGCGGCGATGCTGCGCTGCGCGAGTACGCCACACGGTTCGACGGTCTTGGTGGAGACGCACCGCTGCTGGTCTCCAAGCAGGAGATGCAGCGCGCATGGGAGGCAACATCCGAAGAGCTGCGCGCGGCGATGCGTCTCGCGCAGGCCAATATTCGCACCTTCGCCGAACGCCAGCTTCCTCACGCCTGGAGCTTCCGCCCTACCGATGGAATGGAGGTTGGGCAGATTGTTCGCCCGCTGGGTTCCGTGGGCTGCTACGTTCCCGGCGGACGCTATCCACTTCCTTCGACGCTGCTGATGACGGTTACACCCGCGCAGGTTGCGGGCGTCGAGCGCATCGTTGTCTGCTCCCCGAAGCCCGCGCAGGAGACGCTCGCCGCTGCGTATCTCTGCGGCATCACCGAGTTCTACCGCGTCGGCGGAGGGCAGGCGATTGCCGCCCTCGCCTATGGCACAGATACGATCGCTTCCGTTGATAAGATCGTCGGCCCAGGCAATCTGTACGTCACCGCGGCGAAGGCGATCGTCTCCGCAGAGACCGGGATCGACATGCCTGCTGGGCCGACGGAGATCGTTGTCACGAGTGAGGCCGGAGACGCGAACGGCATCGCCGCTGACCTGGTCGCGCAAGCCGAGCACGATCCTGAAGCACTCGCCATCTTCATCACGTCCAAACCCGAATTCGCAGAAGAGGTAGTGCTGGAAGCGAAGCGACTTGCTGAGGACAATCCGATCGCGCATCAGTCTTTGAGCGCGAATGCGGTGGCATTCATCACGGCGAATCCAGAAGAGGCGCACGCGCTCACAAACCGGCTCGCGCCTGAACACCTGACGATCGACACAGGCGCGGATTTGCGCTGGGTGAAGAACGCGGGCTCGGTTTTTGTAGGTCATCACACGCCTCAGTCCATGGGAGACTACGTCTCCGGTCCGAATCACGTATTGCCCACCGGACGCAACGGACGGGTTCGCGGCGGTTTGAGCGTTCTGGATTTCGTGAAGGTCATCACGGTGCAGCAATACACTCGCGAAGCGCTGCGCGAGGTGGGACCGCACACGATTGCGCTTGCTGAAGCCGAAGGGCTGAAAGCCCACGCTCAGAGTGTGCGCGTGAGAATGCGCGAACGGCAGTGAATTGTGAGTAGTGAACAGTGAATAAGACAACGACGCTCGTAAGCGAACCCGCAGCACCTACGGCAGCCGACACGGTTCCGCAGCCGCGTCCGCGCGTGCTTGCCATGCCGGAGTATCATCCGCCGCTCGCCGGCCGCAACGCGCTGCGGCTGGACTTCAACGAGAACACGTTTGCGCCCAGCCCGCGTGTGCTCGCGAAGCTGCAGCAGCTAACGGCAGAATGCCTGACGGTCTATCCCGAGCGCGAGCCGGTGGAGCGAATCGTCGCGCAGCATCTCAGTGTTGAGTCCAATCAAGTAATACTCACGAACGGCGTGGATGAAGCGATTCACCTGATGGCGTGCGCGTTTCTCGACGACGGTGACGAGGCGCTGATCTGCACGCCGACATTTTTCATGTACGACGTTTCGATCAGCATGATGACCTCGGGGCTGAAGAAGGTACAGACCGACGACTCGCTGGAGTTCCCGTTCAAGCGCTTCCTTGCCGCGATTACGCCGCGCACGAAGCTCATCGTTGTTGCTTCGCCAAACAATCCCACTGGAGCCACGATAAGCCGCGAACACCTGCTCGCGATTGCAGCGGCGGCGCCGCAGGCGGTGCTGTTGGTTGACGAGGCGTACTTCCACTTCTTCGGCGATACTCTGTTGCCGGACATAGCCCGTGTGCCGAATCTGGTTGTGGCGCGCACCTTTTCGAAGGCATATGGACTTGCCAGCTTGCGTATCGGCGCATTGCTTGCGAACGCGCGGTTGATCGGTTTTCTGCGCAAGGTCTCGTCGCCCTACAACGTGAACGGCGTTGCGCTGGCGGTACTGCCGGAGGCGCTGGCCGATGCGGATTATCTGAACTGGTACATCACGCAAGTGCACCAGGGACGCGAGCGCGTCTTCGATATGCTGCATGAGCTTGGTGTGCGTTCGTGGCCAAGCGCGGCGAACTTTGTGCTGATGGACATCGGACCGCGCCATAAGGAACTCTGCGCACGCATGCGCGAGCGCGGTGTGTTGCTGCGCGATCGCTCGTCGGATCCGGGATGCGAAGGCTATGTTCGCATCACCGTGGGTGTGGAAGCGCACGTGACGCGAGGCATCGAGGCGCTACGCGATGTGTTGCGAGAGATGCAATGGACGGCTGCGGAGTCTCGCCGTCCGGCGCCGACAACATCCAGCGAGGAGCGAGAGTTTGAATAATATGCCGAAGCGCAGTAAACCCCTCGTGATTGCACCGTTGATCCCGTTGCTTGCGGTTGCCGGATTCGTTGGTGTCAGTGGGTTGCAGCACACGCATTATCTTGCGCCGTTTGTGGTTGGGTGGTGCATGCTGTTCGCCGCTCTTTTCGTCTACATCGCAAGCCGGACGCTCGCCGCTCGGCGCGTTCGCGGAAGATAGGCAGAAGGCTATGTCGTTGGAGCAGAGACGCAAAAAGGTTGTTGTTCTCGCCGCATCGGTGGCCTGCATGGCGGCGCCCTGTACTGTTTTCGCGCGCCGCTTCCCGCATTTTGTGTGGGTGTGGATCGCTTTGATGGTGCTTACGCTTGTTTATACGGGCGTTGAATTTACAAAGCTGAAGAAGGAAAACAATGAGTGACATCGTTCAAGAGGTAGGCGTTGCGCCGCAGTCTGGCGGAGCTGCACGCACCGCGACGATTGACCGCAACACCTTGGAGACGAAGATCTCGCTTCGCTTGAACGTCGATGGCACGGGGCAGTACAGCGTGTCCACGGGGATTCGCTTCTTCGATCACATGCTGGAGAGCTTCGCGCGGCATGGCGGGTTTGATCTGGAGCTGAAGTGTGCCGGCGATCTCGATGTGGACCAGCACCACACGGTTGAGGATGTAGGCATCGCGCTGGGCGAAGCCTTTGCGGAGGCGCTTGGCGACAAGCGCGGGATTCTCCGCGCGGGCTACTTCGTGATGGCGATGGATGAGACGCTCGCGGTATGCGCGATTGATCTGTCGGGGCGTGTTGCGTGTGTTGTGGATGATCAGGTGAATGTGCCCGTCGTCGGCGACCTGCAAAGTGAACTGGTAACGGACTTCTTCGATGGATTCGCGCGTGGAGCAAAGGCGAATGTGCATGTGAAGACGATGTACGGGCGATCGAATCATCACAAGATTGAGGCAATCTTCAAGGCGTTCGCGCGGGCGATGCGCGGCGCTTGCTCACGCGATGAGCGGATGCGCGACCTGCTGCCGAGCACGAAGGGATTGCTATGAGTATCGAGCTCTCCAAGCAGGCGCGCGCCGATGCGATTGCGTCGATTCAACAGTACTTCGAGCAGAATATGCCGGAACCGATTGGAGAGTTGCCTGCGGGGTTGTTGCTGAATTTTTTCGTCGAAGAGATTGGGCCGGCGATTTACAACAAGGCGATTGCAGATGCACAGGCGCGGCTCGCGTCGCGTCTGGGTGACTTGTCCGGCGAGCTGTACGAAGACGAGTTTCAGTACTGGCCGCGGGCTGAGCAGAAGCGAGCGCGCCGATGATCGCGGTGATCGATTACAAGGCGGGGAATCTTACGAGTGTCGTGAAGGCGCTGCGGTATCTTGGCGCGCGCGATATTGTTGTGACGCAGCTACCGGAAGATGTGATGCGGGCGGACAAAGTCGTGCTGCCGGGTGTTGGGCACTTCCAGGCGACGCAAGTGCTGCATGATCTGCAGCTCACGCAGGCTACACGTATCGCGATCATGAATGGCGTGCCATTCCTAGGCATTTGCGTAGGATTGCAGTGGCTGTATGAGGGATCGACTGAGGCGCAATCGACCGATGGCCTTTGTCACTTCTCCTCTAAATGCGAGCGGTTCCCCGCGGAGTTTCAGGGCGAGGAATTGAAGTCGCCGCACGTAGGGTGGAACTCGCTCGACGGAATTCGCCCGGACTCGCGGCTGCTTTCGGGGATCGCGCCGGGGAGTTTCGTCTATTACACACACTCATGGCGTGCGCCGGTTTCGAAAGACACTGCGGCTACGACGAATTATGGAGGGCCGTTTACGGCGGCGGTGGAGCGCGCGAATGTGATGGGTGTGCAGTTTCATCCGGAGAAGTCGGCCGAGACGGGACTGCGAGTGTTGAAGAATTTTCTGGAGCTGTAGGTGCTGACGAAACGGATTATTGCCTGCCTGGATGTGCGCGCGGGGCGCGTGGTGAAGGGCGTTCAGTTTGTCGATATTGTTGATGCGGGCGACCCGGCGGAGCTGGCGCATCGGCATGCGGCAGCGGGGGCGGATGAGATTGTGCTGCTCGATATTACGGCAACACATGAGGGGCGCGGCACGCTGCTCGATACGGTGAAGCGCGCGGCTGCGAACCTGTTTGTGCCGTTCACCGTGGGCGGCGGGATTCGCTCCGCTGACGAAGCGGCGGCAGTGTTTGATGCGGGCGCCGACAAGGTGAGCATCAACTCCGCGGCGATTGCGAGGCCGGAGCTGATTGGAGAGATTGGGTCGAGCTTTGGCGCGCAGGCCGTGATTGTGGCGATCGATGCGCGGCGAGCGAAGAGCTCAAGTGATTCCGTGGGTGACGCTGAGGTGTACGTGTCTGGCGGGCGGAAGCCAACGGGGCGGCGTGTCGTGGAATGGGCGCGCGAGGCCGAAGAGCGTGGCGCTGGAGAGATTCTGTTGACGTCAATGGATTGCGATGGAACGCGCGACGGCTTTGACTGCGAGCTGACCCGGCGGGTGTCGGAGGCTGTGCAGATTCCTGTGATCGCCTCGGGCGGTGCAGGGAATGCCCAGCATTTTGCCGAGGTATTCAAGGCCGGGAAAGCGGATGCTGCGCTGGCTGCGAGCATCTTCCACTTCGGGATTACGGATTCCCGTGCGCTGAAGACGGAGGTGGCCCGGGCGGGAGTGCCGATGCGGTTACCCTGCTAGTTCATTCCAGAGCGCGGCAACTTATGCACAGTTCCGGTGGCATCCAATCATGCGGAGCGAACCGTATGGCAACACGGAAAAAGCCCTGTAGCGAAGCAACTGCGACAACCCAACCTGGACTGCCGCGGGCGTATTACCAGGTGCACGCGCTGCTCGAGACTGTACGCGCGATGCAATGTTGTGAGGATGACCTCTGCATGCTGCTGGCTGAGATTCGGCGCAGCGGAAAGGTCGGCGCTGGGGCGCGGCGCGAGTTGCTCAAGGTGCTGCACAGCATGCCGGTGATGAATCTTCACGCCGAGATGGACGCCTGCTTTGCCGCGTTAGAGGAGGCCGCAGCCTGAGAGAATAGCCTCATGCTGATACCTTCGATTGACCTTATGGGCGGCAAGATCGTCCAGCTTGTCCAGGGCGAAAAGCTCAAACTCAGCTTCGACGATTTTGATTATTGGATTGAGCGGTTCTCGAAGTATCCGCTGGTCCAGCTCATTGATCTTGATGCGGCGATGCGGCAGGGCGACAACCGACAGCTGATCACGATGATCTCGAAGCGCATTCCGTGCCAGGTCGGCGGAGGCATTCGCACAGCCGGGGATGGCAAGCGGTTGCTGGATGGCGGGGCGAAGCGCGTGATTTATGGATCGTCGCTTTTTGGTGAGGAGCCCGTGCGCGATCCGAATACGCTGGAGTTCGCCGACGGTGCGGAGGAGTTTGCGCTGATCACGGCGCGCAAGCACCGGCTGATCCGGCTGGAGTTCGCCGCGGACCTGAAGAAACAACTTGGCGAGGACGCGCTCTGCTTCTCTGTCGACACGAGGGATGGGCGCGTAGCGGTGCGTGGATGGAAGGAGTCAGTCGACCTGACGCCGGAGGAGGCGATCACGTGGCTCGAGGATTACTGCGGCGCGTTCCTCTACACGCACGTGGATACCGAGGGCACGATGCAGGGATTCCCGACGCACGTTGCGGCCACGCTGCGCTCGACGACCGCGAAGCAGTTGATCGTCGCGGGCGGCATCAAGGAGCGCAAGGAGATTGACGAGCTCGACGCGATGGGCGTGGATGCGGTCGCGGGGATGGCGGTGTATTCGGGTGCGATTGAGGCGTAGCTGAACTTTACCAGTCTGGCTTATTTTTATTCGATGTTGCCGGCGTTGTCGCTGTCATTCGGGACGGCGTAATAGCCTTTGCGGGCCTGGACCTTGAACCCTTTGCCGCAGTCGAGCTCGATCTTGCGGTAGGTGCCGTCCGCGTTCTTGTTCGTCGGCGTATAGCTGAGCAGGTACTGCGTGCGGAGCTCGTCCTGGATCTGATCGAAGGCATCTTCGAGCCTGCGTCCGCTGTTTCCGACGTTGATGACGCGGCCGCCGGTCGCTTGAGCGAGGGCGCCCATCGCGCTTGAACCCATGTACATCTCGCCGGCCATGAGGTACTGCTCGCGGTCGGCGATCAGGATCGGGTA
Organism: Bryocella sp.; assembly: GCA_036273275.1. Lineage (GTDB taxonomy): Bacteria > Acidobacteriota > Terriglobia > Terriglobales > Acidobacteriaceae > Granulicella. The sequence continues at coordinate 6,599 of DASUHZ010000017.1, read as the reverse complement.
GACGATGACGTTGGCTTTCTGTGCGGCTTCAATCGCGTCCTTGATCTTCAACTGAGAACCTTGGTCCTGACCGTCGGTGAGGATGATCAGAATCTTGCGCCCGGTCTGCGACTGCAGCTTGTCGTGCGCGGCGAGATAGACCGCGTCGTAGAGCAGGGTTCCGCGCGGATTGCTGGTAGGAAATGGACCGCCTCCGATACCGGGCACGCCGGCGGAGGAGCTCGCGCTGTTGATGCTGGCCTTGTTGATGGCGCGGGCGAGCTCCCGGGGCGAGTTGGTGAAGTCGGAGAGCAGATCGACGTTGACGTCAAAGGAGATGAGGAAGGCCTCGTCCTTGGCAGTAAGGACCTCGCGCAGGAAGCGTGCGCCGGAGTCTTGCTCGAGCGGAAGCACGTTCGTCTGGCTGCCGCTGGTGTCCAGCAGGATGCCGATGGTCAGCGGGAGATTTTTCTCCTGCGTCATGCGTTTGATGACCTGGGCGTTGTGGTCCTCGGCGACCTGGCAGTCGTCCTTGCGCAGGCTGGTGACGAAGCCGTTCTTGTCGCGCACGGAGAAGTAGACGTTGACCAGGTTGACGTTGACCTTCAAGGTCGGGGCGTCGGGGCCCATCGGTTCGGGGGCAGCGGCGGGAGCTGAGCTGGGCGGCGGCGGCGCGTCAGGGTTGGGTGCGTCCTGGGCACAGAGGCGCATTGCCGGCCACACGAGGAGCACGAGCATAAGGACTGCAAAACGGCGCAGGGACACGCGGGGCATACACCGTATTAGACGCCTATCCGGCACGTTCGGCGACATCGGTCCGGCTTCCGACGGTCACCCGACCTAACCGAGCGCAACAGGCGGGGTTGCCGGCGCGTCTGAGATAGAGGGAGGCGGGCTGCAGCCAAACGGCCCGGCTGTTAGTCTCAATAGGCAGCACTCGCCCGCATGGAAGACCGATTTGCAGCCGGCTGACGTGTGTTAACGATTGTGCGGAGAAGGGAAGAGCGACGGGATGGTGTTTGGACGAGAGAGTATCGGGGCGGTGGTGCTGGCATTGGCGCTGGCTGGGGCAGCCCCTGCAGGCGGCGGGCAGCAGAACACCAACCAGACAGCTCAACAGAACATCCCGAATGCGCCCGGACCGGCGATTCCGAACGCGCCCGCGCCGCAGGCGCTGCCGCAATTGAACACGATTACACCGCCGGCGCCAATGGCCCCGGAGCCAGCTGCCGCGGAGACGAACCCGGACGCGGCTGACAACGGTGGAATCACGCCGACGAACAAGCTGCCCTCGGCACCTGCGGCGCAGCAGCAGCCCGGCGGCCAGGAGCAGGCTCCGGAGATTCCCGCAGCCGGCAAGGGAGCGCAGGCGGCGTACACGCTCGGCGTCGTTCACGTCGATTTCGTTCAGATTCCGTTCACAGTGAAGGATTCGAAAAACCAGTTCGTCCCGGATCTCAGCTGGCGCGACGTGCGCGTCTATGAGAACAACGTTCTTCAGCATATCCAGTTCTGGAGCCCTGACCCGTTCCCTCTGTCGGTGGCGTTCGTCATCGACCAGAGTGTGACGCAGGACACGATGGATAAGATCAACGCCTCGCTGAGCGCGCTGCAGGGGGCGTTTGCTCCGTACGACGAGGTGGCGGTCTACACGTACAACAACGGGGTGAAGGAGCAGACGACTTTCACGGCGGCGCAGAGCAACCGGCTTGGAGTGGTGCTGGAGCGCTCCAAGAGCCCGGGACGACAGGCGGCCGGCTTCATTGACGGCCCGTTGTCGCAGACGACGATCAAGAACAACCAGGCCGTCGATCCGAACACGCAGCCCGTCCGCAACCAGAGCAGTCTTTACCAGACGCCGGAGAAGGAGTTTCATCCGCTGTTCGACGCGCTGTTTACAGCGGCGCAGTCGCTCGCAAAGGTGGACACGAAGCGGCGCCGCGTGCTGTACGTCATCTCCGACGGCAAAGAGTACGGCTCCACGGTCAAAGAGAAGGAACTGATCCGCTATCTCCAGACGAACAATATCTCGGTGTACGCCACGATCGTCGGCAACTCTGCACTGCCAGGCATGGGCTTCCTGGACCGAATCCATCTGCCGCTGACGATGCGGGACGATGCGCTTCCGCGTATCACTGCGGCGACAGGGGGCGAGTGTGATCCCGAGTTCCGGCCGCGGGGCATTGAGAACAGCTTTGCGGCGATTACGAAGACCGTGCGCACGCTGTATACGGTCGGCTACTACACGCATGAAAGCCCACTGGACGGCCGGTTCCGTCATGTCGAAGTTCGCGTAATGCGGCCGAACCTGACGGTGATCGCACCGGACGGGTACTATCCGAGGCCGCGCAACGTGCACCAGGCGCAGCCGGTGGCAGGCGCGGACCAGACACCGCACTCTGACAACCGGCCTGTGATGCCGGCCAACCCACCCTCCACCCAGCCGTGACCTCTGCGGTCGCGATGATGCCGGCGCTCTCGGCCAACATCCTGCTTGCACTCGCCGCCGCCGCCACATGGGGCGGCGGCGATTTCTCTGGCGGCATGGGCGTGAAAGCTGTGGGAGGTACAACGTCTGGCGCGCTCCGTGTTGTGCTGGTTGCGCACGCGTCGAGCCTCGCGGTGCTGCTGGCTATCCTTTTTCTGCAACATGCATCTTTGCCGCATGGCGCGCCCTTGGCATGGGGCCTGGCCGCGGGGGTGACAGCGGGGATCTCGCTGACGGCGTTCTACATTGCGCTTGCGCGCGGGGCGATGGGCGGATCGGCTGCGCTGAGCGGGCTGCTCGCCGCAGCGATCCCGGCGGCGGTGTCGAGTGTGCTGGAGGGAGTTCCGGCGCCGCTCCGGGTGGTCGGATTTGTGCTGGCCCTGGCAGCGATCTGGTTGATTGCGGCGGGGCCTTCGCCGGAATCTGAGCACGCGGTCGATGGTTCGGAGCCTACGGAAAAATCAAGCACGACGCTGATACTGGCGCTCGTCGGAGGTGTTGGCTTCGGGTTTTACTTCGTCGCGCTGCGGTTGGCGAATCCGCTCGGCGTGCTGGAGCCGATGGCGATCGCGCGCTCGGGGAGCCTGGTCACGTGTGCGCTGCTGCTGGGTCTCGTGAGTGTGAGATGGAAGCGTGCGCCGATCGTCGAGACGAAGACCAGGCTGACACGTATAGCCGTGGTCTGGACGCTCGCGGTGGCGCTCCTCGACACCGGCGGCAACCTGCTATTCATCGCCGCGACGCGTCACGGCCGGCTCGATATTGCGGCAGTGCTGGCGTCGCTCTATCCGGCGGGCACGATCCTGCTGGCCGCGTGGCATCTGCACGAGCGACCAACGCGGCGACAGTTGACCGGGATGGCGATTGCGGCGGCCGCGGTGGTGATGATTACGATCTAGCCGCTACTTCCGCCCCGAGTCTGACGGAATCTCATTGGCGCTCACGACGCCTGGATGCACCTTTTTCTCTATCTCCTTTGCAGCGTCCTGCGGGCTCTCACCTTCCAGGTCGATGCCGCTCGGGTCGAAGGTCGGCTCAGGGAATTTCAGCTTCATGCGCTGCATCGCGTCGACGATGATGTTCGACATCGCGACGTTGCGATACGGCTTGTGGTCCGACGGGATGATGAACCACGGCGCGTGCTTCTTGCTCGTATTTCGGAGGATGTCTTCGTATGCTCGCATGTAGTCCGGCCAGAACGGACGCTCCTCGAAGTCGGACGGCGACAGCTTCCAGTGCTTCTTCTTCTCGTCGATGCGCTCCTGCAGCCGATGCGTCTGCTCCTCGCGGGAGACGTGCAGAAAGAATTTCAGGATGACGACATCGTTGTCGGAGAGCATGCGCTCCCAGTCATTGATCTCGTCCATGTGGCGCGCGGCTTCTTTCGCGCTCATGTGGCCATGCACGACCGGCGACAGCACATCCTCATAGTGCGAGCGGTTGAAGATGCCGATCATTCCTTTTGGCGGCACCTGCTCATGGCAGCGCCACAGGAAGTCGTGCCGCATTTCTAGCTGCGTAGGCACTTTGAAGGAGGCGACCTGGCAGCCCTGCGGATTCACGCCAGAGAAGATGTGCCGGATCGCGCCGTCCTTTCCTGCGGTGTCCATACCCTGAAACACAATCAGCAGCGCCTTCGATTGCGACGCGTAGAGCAGCTCCTGCAGGTCGGAGAGCTTCTTTTCATTCGCCGCGATTGCGGCTTCCACCTCATCCTTGTCGCTGAAGCCGCCAGTCTCGTCTGTGCGGAACTGTGAGAGCCGGACCTTGGCGTGCGGTTTCACCAGATAAGGCGATTTCAGCTTCATGGACAGCGACCCTCCTAAAAGCGAAAACGACGGCTGCGTCGCAGACCGTCGTCCTTGTGATGCGAGAGATTCTCGCATCGTGAAAATCGAATCGTCTAGACCGAAGCCGGCGGCTTCGGAGCCTCATCTGCCTTCGGGGTCACCGTGTGTGCGGTCTCGCCGGGCTTGGTTTTGGAGGTGGGCTCGTCGGTGAGGCCCTTCATACCCTCCTTGAAGCCGCGCAAACCCTCGCCCAGGCCCTTGCCGAGCTCCGGCAGCTTGCGTCCGCCGAACAGCAGGACCGCGAGGCCAAGAAGAATGATGAGGTGCCAAGGTTGAAGTAGATCGCCCATACGAATGCTCCCTGTCGGCGCCCTCGCCTTGCGGAGGACACACTCTCTATTGTCGCACGTCCCGGGTGGTCTGAACCGCGCAAAGGAGCCGCGGAGACAGGCTTCCGCTTTGCCGGTATATCCTTGAGAACGACGCACCGTTTCTGGCGCGCACTTAGGGTAATTACGCGCGCATAAGCGCCCCAAGCGAGGAAGATGCTCTTCACGAATCTGACGTCTGTTTCTTTTGCCCGGCGGTTCGCCGGACGCTTTGCCAGCTTCGCTGTTGTGGCGCTTCTCGCCGGCACCGTTGCTTCCGCCCAGAGCTCGCCCAATCAATCCAACCCCGCTCCGGGAACTGCTCCGATCCAGCACCCCTCCAGCCCAAGCACCAGGCAGTCGACCGGACATGCTGCTCCCGGAACAGCTCCGATCAAGAACAGCCAGGCGGCTGCTGAGCTGGCTCCGGGCAGGGGGCCGAGCTATCAGAACCGTTGGGATGTCTATGGCGGCCTCGCCTTCGCAAACGGCCAGGCCGGCCAAAACCTGCCGAAGCGTTTCAACATGGGCGGCGGCGAGGGGCAGTTCACGTATTGGCTCACACACAAGTTGGGCCTTGCGGGCGACTATCGGTGGGGGGGCGGGACCACGCCGGTGTTCCCCGTCGGCGCCCAAAATCCTGTCAACTTTAACCGTGTGCTCGTGATGCAGAACGTCTTTGCCGGCGGCGTGCAGTATCGCGGTCCAAAGAATCGCTACGTGGGCATCAACTATCACGCCTTTGCCGGCGGGGACTACGGGATCTTTGACTATGCGGTCACGCACTATCCGGGCGTCAGCACGATTGCGGCATGCCCAGTAGAACAGCCTGGCCAGCACGGCAACCTGGGACTTTATTGCAACCATGTCGCTCCGTGGGGCGCAGTGGGCGCAAGCATCGATTTCAACCAGGGACAAAAATTCGCGGTGCGGCTCTCCCCAGACCTGACGTTCGAGCACTTCGGTACGGAGACGCGCGAGTTCTTCGGAATCTCGCTCGGAGTGCTCTATCGCGGCGGGCGCTAGTCTTCGGCAGCCCTGGGCTACTCGTCGGAAGCCTCACCCTCTTCGATCAACGAGCTGACGCCCACAACATCGAAGGTCATCGGCCGGCCGCCGGTCTGCTGAATCGTCGCGCGCATCGGGGTGCGCTGCCATTTTGAGAGGGCACAGACCGGATGCGGCGCGTCCGGCTGTGGCCATGCGCTCAGCTTCTGCTGCACGACTGCCTTGCGGGCGCCGAGCTCCGCCACAACTGCCATCAGGCCGCCCTTGGCGGTGGTCGCGATGCCGCAGTAGGCAGCGTAGTCGCGAAACCATACGACATCCGAGACCTGGGGATCGAAGTCCGGCAGGTGCAGCGCCGTGACGTGGCCTGTGGTGCGATCGACCATCAGCCACGGTCCGGGCTGCCAGGTCCAGTGCACCGCTTCGCCGGGAAGGCCATCGTTCAGGTGCAGAGCGCGCTGCACGACGAAGGTCCTGTCGGTGACTTCGTGGATCGGGCCGACCGTCCACTCGCGCTGCTTGTCGTCCACAATCAGGGGGCGAACACGCAGGCTGGTTGCATCATCGTCTTTTGTGTCCGGGGTCGCTTCCGGAGGCGTGTAGGGCACCTTGCGTGTGGCGCCCAGCGCGACCGTATGGACCTTCGTGGCGTGGGCCATTGCGGGGCAAAGGATGGCAACCAGCAGCGGGGCAAACAGCCGCACAGGCGCCGAGCGAAACGTCTGCATGGCGCGAGCGTAGCAAGAAATCCGCTGACGCGCGCTCACACGATGGCGGCATGAAGGCAATGGCTGATCCCGGCTGCCACTGCGGCTGTGGGGCGGGGCGAGCCGTGTGCAACTCTTTGCAGTGGGTCGGCTGACGACTTACCATGGTCGGGAGGCCTGCCCGCGGTGTGGCTGCGGTCCCCTTATCAATCTGAATCGTCCTTCCGGGCCGCCCGGGCTTCCCTTGAAGGCCATTTTT
>DASUHZ010000016.1:0-45315 GCA_036273275.1 Bryocella sp. | reverse complement strand
TTTGAGGGAGAGCCAGCGCATGACGGCGCCGTCGGCGCCTTTGACGCCAGGGACGTCGGTGAGGAAGACGAGGGCGTCGGCCTTGGTGGAGATGGCGGTGGCGGCGGCCATCTCGTCGGCGTTGATGTTGTAGTACTCGCCATCGAAGCCGAGGGCGATGGAGGAGATGACGGGGATGGCGCCCATAGTCCAGATGGCGTCGAGCCAGCGGGGGTCGGTGGAGGCGATCTCGCCGACGAAGCCGAGGTCGTGTTGGGTTTTCTTTTTGCGCGCGCGGAACACCTGGGCGTCGCCGCCAGTGAGGCCGACGGCGGAGACGCCGTGCTGGGTGAGCGCGGCGACGAGCGATTTGTTGACGCGGCCGCCGAGGACCATGAGGGCGGCGTCGCGGGTTTCGGCGTCGGTGATGCGAAGGCCGGCGACGAACTCGGACTTTTTGCCCATCTGGGCGAGGAGTCTTGTGAGCTGCACGCCGCCGCCGTGGACGAGCGCGACCTGGTGGCCGTCGCGGGCGAGGTCGGCGATGGACTGCGCGCAGGTGGCGAGGAGCGCGGGATTTTCAAGAGCGGCTCCGCCGAGTTTGACTACGAATTTCATGGGTGGACTCCAGGGGCGAAAAGCAGGTTCCTCGCTGCGCTCGGAATGACAGAAAGAAAGGCAAAGGCAAGGGCAAAGGCGAAAAGCAGGTTCCTCGCGTTGCTCGGAATGACAGAAAGAAAGGCAAGGGCAAGGGCAAAGGCAAAGGCAAGGGCGAAAAGCAGGTTCCTCGCGTTGCTCGGAATGACAGAAAGAAAGGCAAGGGCAACGGCAAGGACGGTCGAGATTCGCTCGATTGCCCACTCATCCGCTGCGCGTATGAACGGGGCACCCGGTTGGCGGCGATAGAAGGCGTGGGTCATAGGAGGCCTTCCTGCTGGTGGAAGCCGGCCATGAGGTTCATGTTTTCGACGGCCTGGGAGGCGGCGCCTTTGAGGAGGTTGTCGAGGCAGGAGATGACGAGGAGGCGGCGGCCAGCTTCGTGTCCTGCCGCGGCGCCTGCGAGATGGAAGCCGAGGTCGCAGAAGTTGGTGCGCGCGACGTGCTGGATCTCGGGGAGGGTGGGCGAGCGGCGGACGCGGACGAGCGGGGCGCTGGCGTAGAAGTCGTCGAAGCAGGACTGGATTTCTTCCACCGTGCACTCCTTGTTTAGACGCAGGTAGAGGGTGGAGAGAATTCCGCGGGGGATGGGGAGCAGGTGGGGGGTGAAGATGATCTGCTCGCGCGTGAGCTGGAGCTGCTCGAGCAGCTCGCCGGTGTGGCGGTGGCCGAAGACGGCGTAGGCGGAGAGGTTGTCGGCCGCGTGCATGAAGTGGGTGGTCGCGGTGGGCGCCTTGCCGGCGCCGGAGACGCCGGATTTTGCGTCGGCGACGATGCCGTGGTCGAGGTCGATGATGTTGGCGCGGACGAGCGGGGCGAGCGCGAGGATGACGGAGGTGGCGTAGCAGCCGGGGTTGGCGACGAGGCGGGCGTTGCGGATGGCGGGCGCGTGGAGCTCGGGCGAGCCGTAGACGGCTTCGGCCTGGAGTTTGGCGGCGCAGTCGGGGTTGGCGTCGTGGAGCTTGTAGATGGCGCGGTTGGTGTCGTGCTGAAGACGCCAGGCTGCGGAGAGGTCGACGACCTTGATGTTGTTCTGGAGCGCGAGGGGTGCTAGCTCGCGGGACTGTTCGTGAGGGAGCGCGAGGAAGAGGAGGTTGACGCCTTCTTTGGTGAGGGTGTCGAAGGAGAAGGGGATGACCTCGGCGGCGTCGGCGTGGGGTGCGCCGGAGAGGGATGGATGGATGTCGGTGAGGCGCAGGGTCTCTTCGGCGCCTTCGCGGCCGAGGAAGACGGGTGGCGTGGAGAGGCGCGGGTGGTGGAGCAGAAGGCGCGCGAGCTCGGCGCCGGCGTAGCCGGTGACGCCGGAGACGGCGACGCGGAGGGGTGTCTCCGAGGAGTTCGTGCGAGCCCGCTCATCCGCTGCGCGTATGAACGGGGCACCCGGATTTGTGGTGATCCGCGGGTTGGAGGTGGGCTTAGGCAATGAAGGTCTCGATGCGGGTGCGCAGGGTTTCGGCGCGGCGGTTGTCGGGGCAGATGATGAGGACGGTGTTGTCTCCGGCGATGGTGCCGACGACCTCGGTCCATTCTTCGAAGTCGAGCGAGGCGGCGACCGGTTGGGCTCCGCCGACGGTGGTGAGGACGATGAGGAGGTTCTGGGCCTGGCGGACCTCGAGGCCGAAGTCCTGGAGGACGTCGCCGATCTCGGGGAGGTCTTCCTCTTCCCCGGCGTTGGGCGGGAGCTCGTAGCCGGCGGGGCCTTTGAGGAGCTTGAGCTCGCGGATGTCGCGCGAGAGGGTGGCCTGGGTGACGTGGATGCCACGGGCGGCGAGCTTGCGGCGGAGGTCGTCCTGGTTATTGATGGCGGCTGTGCCGTTGGATTCGGCGGCTTTGGCCAGGAGGTCCCGGATCGCGTTTTGGCGTTGGTCTTTCATCTAGAGGGTAGAGGGTAGAGGCTCCGGATTGTTTTTCAGTTCGTCAGGTTGTTTGACCGGGTAACGGGTGTTTTAAGCGCAACGAAAAGCGTGACGCAAAGGGCGCCACGCCTGATGCATAAAAATCCACAATTCATGTATAAATATACATACCGCGAATGTCAAGGTGCGGAAACGGGTTTAGGCCTGGATTTCCTAAGAAGATTCACTCCCTCGATGGTGCGCTAGTCAAACAATGGAAGTATAGTGAACTATGCCCCTTCTTTTTCCTCAGCGGTCGAAGTGTCTGTCGACGGGTGATGTTCAGCCTGGAGGCGGAAGTTTGAGTGAAGTTGCATTGCAGGAAGGCCGGGCGGGCCTTGCCGATGGCCCAAAAAGCTTAATCGATCCGCGTTTTGACCATGATTCCTGTGGTGTGGGCTTTGTGGCGTCGGCGTTGGCGAAGGCGAACCACAAGATTCTGGAAGATGCACTGACGGCGCTGGCGCGGCTGGAGCATCGTGGCGCGGTGGCGGCGGATGGAGCGTCGAGCGACGGCGTAGGGCTGATGACGAATGTGCCGCGGGCGCTGCTGCTGAAATCGGCTGGGGTTGAGCTGAAGGATGAGGCGACGCTGGGCGTGGGGATGGTGTTTCTGCCGCACGAGGAGACGCGCGCGGAGGCGGTGATCGAGAGCGCGCTGAAGGCGCAGGAGCTGAAGGTGCTGGCGTGGAGGGATGTCCCGACGCGGCCGGAGATTCTGGGTGAGATTGCGCGTTCGACGATGCCGACGGTCCGGCAGGTGCTGGTGGGGGACGCGGCGATCCATGCGAACCTGGACCCGATGGAGCGCCGGCTGTACCTGGCGCGGAAGCAGTTTGAGCGCGCGGTGGAACTGGGCGAGGTGACGGGGTATGTGTGCTCGCTGTCGGCGCAGACGATTGTGTACAAGGCGATGTGCCTGGGGAGATTGCTGCCGGAGTTCTATCCGGACCTGGCGAGCGCGGAGTTTGTGACGCAGTTCGCGATCTTCCACCAGAGGTATGCGACGAACACGCTGCCGACGTGGCATCGCGCGCAGCCTGCGCGCAAGCTGGCGCATAACGGCGAGATCAATACGGTGTGGGGAAATCGCGCGCGGATGCGGGCGCGCGGGTCGACACTGCCGGTGGAGTGCAAGCCGGTGCTGAGGGAGGGTGGAACGGATTCGGCGTCGCTGGATGAGGCGATTGAGCTGCTGAGCCACAACGGGCGGACGATTGCGGAGAGCGTGCGGATGCTGCTGCCGCCGGCGATTACGAAGCGCGTGCATCCGTTCCTGGAGTATCACCGGGAGTGCGCGGAGCCGTGGGATGGGCCGGCGGCGATTGCGTTCAGCGATGGCGTTGTTGTGGGCGCGGCGCTGGACCGGAATGGTCTGCGGCCTTGCCGGTATGCGATCACGAGCGAGGGGATTGTTGTGGCGGGGTCCGAGGCCGGGTTGGTGGATCTGGATCCTGGGACGGTGATTGAAAGCGGACGGCTGGGGCCGGGCGAGATGCTCGGTGTGGATATGTCCGAGCGCAAGATTTATCACAACGAAGACATGATGGACGTCTTCGACTCGCGCGAGGAGTTTCTGGCGCTGACGAGGATGGAGCCGCTGGTGCCATTGCAGGCGGCGGAGTTGGGGGAGATTCCCGCCAACCTGGGAGAGCTGCAGCGGGGCTTCGGGTACACGAAGGAAGACGTCAACATGATTTTGAAGCCCATGGCCAGCACCGGGAAGGACGCGGTGTGGTCGATGGGTGACGACACGCCGCTGGCGTTCCTGGCGAAGAGTCCGCGGCCGCTGTACGCGTTTTTCCGGCAGCGGTTTGCGCAGGTAACGAATCCGCCGATCGATTCGCTGCGCGAGTCGGTGGTGGTGAGCCTGCATACGCGGCTGGGCCCGTGGCCGCACTTCCTCGAAAAGAATGCGCCGCTGCCCGGCATTGCGCTGGACTCGCCGTTTTTGTCGCTGGGGCAGATGGCGGCGTTGCGGAGCGGGCAGTATCCGCATAAGGAAGAGCTGTGTCTCGAGGAGCTGGCGTGTGTGTTTTCGCCGGAGAAGACGCTGGAGCAGGCGCTGGACGAGCTGTGCCTGCGCGCGGTGGAGATGGTGCGCAAGGGAGCGCGGGTGCTGGTGCTGACGGACCGCGGCGCATCGGCCGAGCGGATTCCTGTGCCGATGGCGATGGCAACGGGCGCGGTGCATGAGGCGCTGGTGGATGCGGGCCTGCGTACGCTGTGCGGGCTGGCGGTGGAGGCCGGTGATTGCCGCGATGTGCATCATGCGGCAGTGCTGATTGGCTATGGCGCGGGCGCGGTGTGTCCGTGGCTGGCGCTGGAGACGGCGCGGACTTATGTGGGTGAAAAGGGCTTTCCGGAGGGCGTGGACGGAGAGCGGTATGTGTTGAAGGCGCTGGATGCGGGGATTGCGAAGGTGATGTCGAAGATGGGCATCAGCGTGGTGAACAGCTATCGCATGGCGCATCAGTTCGACATATTGGGGCTGCATAAGAGCGTGGTGGACCGGTGTTTCCCGGAGACGCCGGCGCCGCTGTCGGGGATTGGATTTTCCGAGCTGGATCGGCGGCTGCGGGCGGCGTGGATTGGCGAGAGTGTTGAGAGTGACGAGCCAGCGGCGGCGAAGACGGATTTGCCGGATTATGGATGGGTTCGTTTCCGCAAGGCGGATACGGCGGAGCCGCACCAGTGGCAGCCGCCAAATGTGAAGGCGCTGCAGACGGTGGTGGGAAGCGCGCGCGGCGTGCCGGCGGCGAGTGATGCGGCGCAGGCGTTTCAGATCTTCACGCGCAATGTGGTTACGGCTGAGCCGCGATCGCTGCGGGATTTGCTGGAGGTTCGACCGGCGGCGGCGGAGCTGGCGATTGACGATGTTGAGGCGCCGGAGAGTTTGTGTCACCGGTTTGTGGCGAGCGCGATGTCGCTGGGCTCGCTGAGCCCGGAGGCGCACTCGACGATTACGCAGGCAATGAACACGCTGGGCGCGCGGTCGAATACGGGCGAGGGCGGAGAGGATCCGGCGGTGTATCGGCCTGCATTCGCACCCACATCTCAAAATCGAGATGTGGGGCACCCGCATCTTCAGCCGGACCAGCGCGGTGGCGGAGCCGCGGTGGCGGAGATGGTGAGCGCGCCGGCAGTGCATACGAGCCTGAGCAATAAGATCAAGCAGATTGCGTCGGGACGGTTTGGTGTGACCGCGGAATATTTGGCGCACGCGGAAGAGATCGAGATCAAGGTGGCGCAGGGAGCGAAGCCCGGTGAGGGTGGGCAGCTGCCGGCGCACAAGGTTTCGGGGCTGATTGCGCGGCTGCGGCATGCGCAGCCTGGGGTGGCGCTGATCTCGCCGCCGCCGCATCATGACATTTATTCGATCGAAGATCTGGCGCAGTTGATCTACGACCTGAAGCGTGTGAACAAGCGCGCGGCGGTTGGGGTGAAGCTGGTGTCGAGCTTTGGCGTGGGCACTGTGGCGGCGGGCGTGGCGAAGGCGTACGCGGATTATGTGGTGATCGCCGGCAACACGGGCGGCACGGGAGCGGCGGCGCTTTCAAGCATCAAGTACGCGGGCAATCCGTGGGAGCTTGGGTTAAGCGAGGCGCAGCAGGTGCTGCGTGCGAACGGCATGCGCGAGCGCGTACGGCTGCGCACCGACGGCGGGATTGCGACGGCGCGCGATGTGTTGATCGCGGCGCTGCTGGGTGCGGACGAGTACGCGTTCGGCACGGCGGTGCTGGTGGCGCTGGGCTGCGATATGGCCCGGCAGTGCCACCTGAATACGTGCCCCACCGGCATTGCGACGCAGAAGCCGGAGCTGCGGGCGAAGTTCCGCGGCAAGCCGGAGCATGTGGTGACGTTCTTCCGGCAGCTTGCGGGTGATCTGCAACGGCTGTTGGCGAAGTTCGGGCTGCCGAGTTTGGAGGCGGCGATTGGGCGTGTGGATCTGCTGGAGCAGGTGCGGTTCGACGGCAATTTGAATTTGACGCCGCTGCTGGCGAACACAGACGATGGGCCGCGGCGTTGGGGCGGCGGACGCAATGATCGCCCGGAGGCGAGTGAGCCTTTGGATGAGCAGTGGACGCGGCAGGCTGTGGCCGCGGCGCAGAAGGGCAAGAGCTTCGAGGTGGGCGCGCAGATCTGCAATGAGGATCGATCGGTGGGTGCGCGGCTGTCAGGAGAGCTGGCGCTGCTGCGCGCGAAGGGCGAGATTGATTGCGTGGATGTGACGTTCGATCTGCATGGAACGGCAGGGCAGAGCTTCGGCGCGTTTGCGGCGCAGGGGATCAAGCTGATCCTGACGGGGCAGGCGAATGACTTTGTCGGCAAGGGACTGTCGGGCGCGGAGCTGATCATGCGGCCGGTGGGACGAGCGGCGGAACGCAGCGGCGATCATGTGCTGCTGGGCAATGTGGCGTTGTACGGGGCTACAGCCGGAAAATTGTTTGCTGCGGGACGAGCGGGCGAGCGGTTTGCGGTGCGGAACTCGGGTGCGATTGCGGTTGTGGAAGGCGTGGGCGACCACGGCTGCGAGTACATGACCGGCGGCGTGGTGGTGATTCTCGGCGAGATCGGGATCAACTTCGGCGCGGGCATGACGGGCGGACTGGCGTGGGTGCTGGATCGCGATGGCGAGATTGTGGAGAAGACGCGCTATCACGATGAGTTCCTGGAGGCAGTTGCGTTCGATGCTTGCACGGCGGAGGAGCAGGCGCAGTTGCGTGGGCTGCTGGAGGAGCATGTGCGGCTGACGGATAGCGTGCTTGCGAGTGGGATGCTGAATGACTGGGAGAGCGCGGCGAAGGAGTTTGTGCTGTTCCGGCCAAAGCCGCAGGCGTAAACCTCGCGAGGTCATCAAGGCTGAGAGACAAGCTCCGTAGACGGCGCCGGATCCTGCGCCCCTGCGAGCGGACGCGCGCGTATGGAGGCAACCAGCACCAGCACGTTGGTGAAAAGTATGAGCGCGAACGTGAGCGAGGGAAGGAACGCCAGATCGGAAGGAGCGGCCTGGAAGACCTCAAGCGCAAGCACTGCGGTGATTAAACCGCGCGGGATCAGTGTGAATGCGAGTTCGCGTTCATGGGCCGTGGTCTTCCGCCACACACTGCGACTGAGAAATACAGCGACATAGCGCGCGACGAGCAGCACCGCCAGTATTCCCAGGCTGGGCAGCAGCTCCTTGCGCAAACCTTTGAACTGGATCATCGCGCCAAGCAGAACGAAGAAGAAGCTGCGAACCAGGAAGGCGAGCTCCGAATGGAAGGAGTACATCTCATCACTGTTGGAGCTGGGCGAGACCTCGAAGCCAAAGTCGCGCAGGAAGCTGTCGGGCCCGAGCAGGCTGGCAAGCGTGGCGCCGAAAACCAGCACGGCGAAGAGCGCACTTCCATTAAGAGCGTGCGTTCCAGAGTAGACAATGAGAACAGCCGCGAACGTGAGGGCCTGCAGAAACTGCTTGTTGGAGATGCGCGGCAGCAACCGTGACCAGAGGAAGCCGGCGATGAGCGCAACCGCGAAGCCGATCAGAAAGCGATAGACGAAGATTGCGGCAACGCTGCCGAGGATGGCGCCGCGGCTGGACGTGCCGACTGAGCCCCCACTGAGCAGGTCGAGAAGAACGCCGACAACGAGTGCGCCAAGCCCGTCACCGAGTGAAGCCTCGATCACCAGAGTGGTTTTGAGCCGGTAGGGCAGGTCGAGTTGGTCAAGGATGGGAAGAACGATGGAACCGCTCACGCAGGCCAGCGGAGCGGCGACCAGAAGAGACGGCATCCGCCGCATGCCGAAGACGTGAAAACAGAAGAATGTGATTCCAATCAGAGTCAGCGCGAAGCTGAGGAGCGCGAGGACCGCCCCGGCGAGAAACTGCCTGCGGGCGCGGCGAAGATCGAGTTCGAGGCCGGCGGCGAAGAGGATCAGAATCAGCGCGAGGGTGCCGACTCCTCGGATGATTGCCGGAAAACGCCCGGCATCAATCCAATGCAGAACCGGCCCGAGCACAATCCCGCAGAAGAGGAGCACGATGACATCGGGCACGCGGGTTCGGCGGGAGAGGCGATTCGCAACGAACGCCAGGACGAGCAGACCGCCCACCAGACCGAAGAAGTTGGTCAGGGTCAAGTTCACTGCCTAGATGATAGCGAGCGAGCCGCTCTCGCGGCGGGCCCACTTGCGCAGATCTGCATGGGCCAGTCTTCAGCAGGTAGCATGAAGGGCATGAAGGAAGCGAAGAAGATGGGGTTTGCGACGCGGGCGATTCATGAAGGGCAGGAGCCGGATGAGCTGACTGGCGCGGTCAATGTGCCGATCTATTTGACGTCCACGTATAAGCAGGACGGCATTGGGAAGATGCGGCGAGGGTATGAGTATGCGCGGCTGACGAATCCGACTCGCGATGCGTTGGAAGAGAGCTTGTGTGCGCTGGAGGGTGGAACGAGTGCGCACTGTTTCGGGTCGGGGATGGCGGCGATTGCGGCGCTGTGCACGATGATGAAGGCCGGCGATCATGTGGTGTGCACGGACAATGTGTACGGCGGGACGTCGCGGCTGTTCAACCAGGTGCTGGTGAACTATGGGCTGACGTTTACATATGTAGATACGCGCGATGTGGAGGCGGTTAAGGCTGCGCTGAGGCCGGAGACGAAGCTGGTGCACATCGAGACGCCGACGAACCCGATGATGTCGGTGACGGATATTCGCGCGGTGGCGGAGGTGTGTCATGCGAAGGGCGTGGAGGTGAGTGTCGACAACACGTTTCTGTCACCGTATCTGCAGAGGCCGGTGGAGCTTGGCGCGGATATCGTGATGCACTCGACGACGAAGTTTTTGAATGGGCACTCGGATGGGCTGGGTGGCGTGCTGGTGGGGACGAAGCCGGAACACGCGGAGCGGTTCCGGTTCGTGCAGAAGTGTACGGGTGGGATTCTGTCGCCGTTCGATTCGTATCTGCTGCTGCGCGGCGTGAAGACGCTGGCGGTACGGATGAAACAGCATGATGCGAACGGGAGGGTTGTTGCTGATTGGCTGGTGGAGAGGTTTGGGCCGGAGAAGGTGTTCTATCCGGGGCTGAAGACGCATCCGCAGCATGAGCTGGCAAAGCGGCAGCAGAAGGGTTTTGGCTCGATGCTGGCGTTTGAGCTTGGATCGCTCGAAGCGGCGAATGCGTTTGTCTCGAGGCTGAAGCTTTGTTATTTCGCGGAGTCGCTGGGTGGTGTGGAGACGCTGGTGTGTCACCCGGCGACGATGACGCATGCTGCGGTGGGGGCCGAGGGACGAAAGAAGCTGGGGATCACGGATGGGTTGATTCGAATCTCGGTGGGCATTGAGGATGTGGAGGACATCGTTGCGGATTTGGAGCAGGCGTTGAAGAAGTGAATAGTGAGTAGTGGATAAAGCAGAGCGGTGGCCGTGAGCGGCTGCCGCTTTTTGTTGTGTGTTGTTGCGGAGTGAGACATTACAGTACCTATTCGCGCGATGTGGGTTACTAACTCTTTGCGCTGGAATTACCGTAGCAATCTTCACGCAATCGTCATCTGGCCATAACTTCACAGAAGCAAGGACAAGTGTGGATCTCCTGTGACGGGAGTTCATCGAAGCTGCGGAAACGCGGCGACGGTGAGCGTGTGCCCGGAAGCAGGCGGTACGGAGAGCAAAGTGTGGGAGTTTGATCCTGCCTCAACCGCCGAGCAGAAAACGCCGGCAGGAGATGATTATGCATAGTGCAAAGTGGTATGTCCTGGCGGGTGTGGTGTGTCTAGCTGCAACTGCGCAGGTAAGTCGAGCGGACACGTTGAAGTTTATTAATTCGACGGGAACGACGGTGGATGCGGGAAGCAAGACTGAGGCGGCTCAGAATGTTTATGTGTATCCGTATAACTTCAGCGTGAACGGGTCGTCGACGAACACGCAGCTGATGTGCATCAGCTTTGACGACCATGTCGTAAGTGGCGAGAGCTGGAACGTCAATGTGGAGAGCATCGCACAGGCGGCCGGCGGCAACTCGACTGTGCAGACCGCGTTGGAGATGGATGCGTGGCTGTTTTCGCGGATTACGCCGGGCAGCAGCTCGACGGACATCACGAATGTGCAGATGGCTGCCTGGGTCATCAGTGATCTGACTTTGGCGGACTACACCTATGATCCGTACTACACGGGTACAAATGCGACTGACATTAACAATCTGCTGAGCGAAGCCTATTCGAATGCGACGCCGGGGGATTTGAACAACTACGACAATTTTCAGGTGTACGTGCCAACCAGCTGGGACGCTGCGGATGGGTTGCCGCAGACGTTCATCGGCATGACGCCGCCGTCGGCTGCGCCTGAGCCGGGAAGCCTTGCGCTGCTGGGAACCGGACTGCTGGGCATGGGCGGCATGTTCCGCCGGAGAATGCGGACGGCTTAGTTCGAAGCGACGCAACATTGAGGAGCCCGCGCCTGTGTTGGCGCGGGCGTTTTTTTTGGAGGCGAGAAGGCGTTCCGCGCAGGGTAGAGTGCGATAGACTTTCGCGCATGAAGGTTGTTGTGCTGCTCGCGTGTGTGGTGTTGCTGGCCTCGTGCAATGCGGGCCCGAAGATTGTGATTCATGAAGAGGATGAGCCGGAGCCTGTGGCGAAGGCTGCGGCGCCGGTGTCGAACTGGGAGTACAAGACGGACGGCGGCGAGTCGTGGGCGTGTGCGCGGTCCGTAGACGACGCGGCGGAACTCTGTTTCCGGCGGTCGAAGAGGCATCTCGACAGTTATCTGCATCTGCCTTTCAGGGAGGGCAATCCTTTTTTCTGCCAGCGTGGGCGCTGCGAGACGAAGCTGCAGTTGGATGGAGTGCAGCAGACGGTGCAGGGCACGGATGATTCGGGCGGAGGGACGCGCATTTTGTTTTTGCCTGATCCGCAGCGGGTGCTGCGCGAGGTGGAGCAGGCGAAAGAGGTGCGGGTGAAGCCGCCGATGTTCGGCGTAGACCAGGAGTTTGTGTTTCACGTCGCGGGGCTGAAGTGGCCGTGAGGCGTTATCTGGGATGGTGGGGATCGACTTCGCCGCGCTTGTAGAAGACGAGGAAGGTGGCGTTGTCCCAGGCGTCGTGGATACCGACGAAGAGGAGCAGCAGGGTGACGGCTGCGACATCGAAGAGTGCCGCAGTGGGATGGGGCCGAACCAGGAGCGCGGCTGTGGCCAGACACGAGTAGCCGAGGTACGGAAGGATGATGCGGTAAATCCAATCTACGAGGACAGGCGTGTAGGCGCGCTGCGTCTGAAAGCGGCGAGCAGTGATGGAGGTGTAGACGATGCCGAGGATACCGGCGACTGCCCAGAGGATGGAGACGGGCGCGAGGCGGCGCCAGGGCATGACCTCAACGGCAGCGAGGGCGAGGACGACGCCGAAGTTGACGACGCTGGGAGTGGAGAAGGCGGCGACCGCCTGAGACTCGTTCTCCATGACGGGCATGTTTGCCATCAGAGCCATGACAACGAATTGAAGTCCGATGAGTGCGCCGGCGGCCGAGCCGACGATGACGTAGAAGTTCTGCCAGGGAGTGAGAAGGGGATTCATCAATGCTCCGGGATTTTGAGCCATGGTAATGCAGGTGGGTGGAGAGCTGGACTATACCGCAGGATCGCAGCCGAGAGCGAAGCGAAGGGCGGTGCAGACGTCGTTCATACGAGCAGGGCCAAGTTGGGTGACTCGCTTGCCAAGTCGATCCTGCCGGACGGTGATGACATTGTGGAGATTGACGGCACAGGATGTCTTCAGTCCGTCGGCCTCATGTAGCACAACCTCCGACGGTACGCCGCGGATGGTGGACGTGATCGGTGCAACCGTGACGCTTGAAAGGTATTCCAGCGCACTACTGCGGGTGAGCACGAGGACTGGCCTCTTCTTATCAGGTGCGGGGAATTGATAGAGGCGAATGTCGCCGCGAGCTATTCGGCCGGCCACTCTGCCTCCGATTCCCAGATCTGCAAGTCGGCATCAACGTTGTGCTGGGCCAGATGACCATGGCGATCGCGCTGCTCCAGTTCTCCGATCGCGAGCTGGCGGAGATGCGCCCGCAGGGCATCGCGGACGAGCGCGGAACGGTTGCGTTTTAATCGGCGTGCTGCGCGGTCGGCGGCCTGGAGGAGCTTCTTATCGAGAACGATCTGCACGGTTTCCATGACTGTGGACCTTAGTCCACAGTGTACTCCACAGTCGGGATGAGACGTGAGGAACCGGAGATGATCCGCTCAGTAGTAGCGAATGGTGGCCTGAATGGCGGGATCCGTTCAGTTTTTAGTTTTGAGCTTGGGAGTTGCGAGTCGGAAGCGTCTGGGTGATCCGATCAGATGTGGTGTGATGGTGGCCCCGGCAGGAGTCCTGTTGCAGAGCGTGATCCGGAAACGTGAAGCTAATGGTGGCCCCGGCAGGAGTCCAACCTGCGACCTTCGCGTTAGGAGTGCGCCGCTCTATGCATCTGAGCTACGGGGCCAGTGCATCCAGTGTATCGTGAGGCGCGTGTGAACCCCGTAAGGCACGATTTCTGCCGGCGGGGGAGAGGAGAGGTATCATCGTATCGTGCTGAAGTATTCCATCGTCGTTCCTTTTCACAATGAAGAGGAGAACGTTACGCGGTTGTACGACCGGGTGAAGGACGTGATGGAGCATGTCGAGGCGAGCTTTGAGCTGGTGTTTGTGGATGATGGCTCGCGCGACCGCACGTACAGGCTGCTGGAGGAGATTGCGGCGGTCGACTCGCGCGTGCTGGTGGTGAAGCTGCGGCGGAACTTTGGGCAGACGTCGGCGCTGGCGGCGGGGTTTGATCATGCGTCGGGCGAGTTCATTGTGGCGATGGATGGCGACCTGCAGCATGATCCGGGGGAGATTCCGCGGTTCCTGGTGAAGCTGGAAGAGGGCTACGACGTTGTGAGCGGATGGAGATCGCAGCGCGCGGACAACTTCGTGCGCAAGGTGCCATCGCGGGTGGCCAACTGGATGATGGCCAGGCTCTCCGGTGTGGAGATTCATGACTTTGGAACGACGTTCAAGGCGTACAGGCGCGAGTTGATCCAGAACATTCCGCTGTATGGCGAGATGCACCGGTTCATTCCGGCGCTGGCGAGCTGGTACGGGGCGACGATCTGTGAGGTGCCGATTTCGAACCCGGCGCGCGAGAACGGGCAGAGCCACTATGGGCTGGGACGCACGTTTCGCGTGTTCTTCGACCTGTTGACCATCCGATTCCTGTTGAAGTACATGACGCGGCCGCTGCATTTCTTTGGCGGGCTGGGGTCGATTGGTGTCTTGAGTGGCGGAGGAATTGCGGTTTGGCTGCTGATTCACAAGCTGCTCTCGGGGCATGATGTCGCGGGCGAGCACGCGCCGATGTTCATCATTGCGAGCGTGCTGATTGTGGCGGGGATGCAGTTGATCGGCGTGGGACTGCTGGGTGAGCTGCAGGTGCGGCACTTCTTTACGCAGTCGCACCGGTCGCCGTATGCGGTGGAGCGCGTGGTGCGGATGCGATCGTCGGAAGAGAGTCTGCTGCGGTAAGAAGCAGAGATCAGAAATCAGAGAACAGAGATCAGGATGCGTTCGCAGTATGCTGGGCGTATGCGAGCGATTCAGGTAAAGAAGACGGGTGGGCCGGAGGTTCTGGAGCTGGTCGAGATTGCGCGGCCGGAGCCGAAGGCGGGCGAGGTGCTGGTGCGCATCGCGGCGTCCGGCGTGAACTTCATCGATACGTATTTTCGTGAGGGGCGATACCCGGCGGAGCTGCCGTTTGTTCCGGGGCAGGAGGCGGCGGGGGTCGTTGAAAAGCTGGGTGAGGGTGTGACGGGGTTCGCGGTGGGGGACCACGTTGCGTGGAATGGGACGCGTGGAACGTATGCGGAGTATGCGTGCGCGCAGGCGAAGGATCTGCTGCATGTGCCGGCGGGAATGGACCTGGAGGATGCGGCGGCGGTGCTGCTGCAGGGGATGACGGCGCACTACCTGGTGTATGACACGTACCGCGTGCAGCGCGGAGATGCGGTGCTGGTGCATGCGGGCGCGGGTGGGGTGGGGCTGCTGATTACGCAGATGCTGAAGATGATTGGCGCGCGGGTGATCACGACGGTGTCGACCGAGGAGAAGGCGGAGCTATCGCGCGGGGCGGGAGCGGACGACGTGATTTTGTACACGAAGGAGAGCTTCGCGGAGGCGGTGAAGAGGATGGTGCCGGAGGGGCTGCCGGTGGTGTATGACTCGGTGGGGAAGACGACGTTTGAGGACTCGCTGAAGTGCCTGCGGCCGAGGGGGTTGATGGCGCTGTATGGCGGGTCGAGCGGGGCGGTGCCGCCGTTCGATCTGATTCGGCTGTCGGTGATGGGTTCGTTGTATGTGACAAGGCCGACGCTGAAGGACTATGTGCAGACGCGCGCGGAGCTGGAGCGGCGGGCCGGGGATGTATTTGGCTGGGTTGCGGAAGGGAAGCTGACGGTGCGGATCGGGCAGAGGTATTCGCTGGATCAGGCGCAGCAGGCGCATCTGGATTTGCAGGGAAGGAAGACGACGGGGAAGGTGCTGATCGTTCCGTAGTGGTGATTTGGCTTGGCCGAAAGCCGTGGAAGAGAAGCAGGTTCCTCGCTGCGCTCGGAATGACAGAAAGAAAAACAAGGGCAAAAACAACTACAGAAGCGGGTTCCTCGCTGCGCTCGGAATGACAGAAAGAAAGGCAAGGGCAAGAGCAACTACAGAAGCGGGTTCCTCGCGTTGCTCGGAATGACAGAAAGAAAGGCAAGGGAGGTCGAGCTTCGCTCGATTACCCGCTCATCCGCTGCGCGTATGAAC
Organism: Bryocella sp.; assembly: GCA_036273275.1. Classification (GTDB taxonomy): domain Bacteria; phylum Acidobacteriota; class Terriglobia; order Terriglobales; family Acidobacteriaceae; genus Granulicella. The sequence continues at coordinate 29,979 of DASUHZ010000016.1, read as the reverse complement.
GGGGCACCCGGCAAAGGCAAGAGCAAAAGCAAAAGCAAAGGCAAAGGCAAGAGCAAAAGCAGGTTCCGTGGACGTGTAAACTGAGTCTCTGATTTCCTGCGTCGCTAGCTATTGTTGGCGAGGTGTGACCCATAACTGCTACCGCTTGGGAATGTTCGGGAAGCGCGGTGAAACTCCGCCACTGCCCCGCAACTGTGAAGCGCGCACCATGTTGTTAGCGCAATGTGGTGAGGCTGTTCCGGCAGCGTCCACTGATGCAAATGTCATCGGGAAGGAAGCGGCCAGGAAGAACGGCTTTGAAATCGCGCCAGTCAGGAGACCGGTTCTCTGAGTGATGCCTCTGCCACGCTTCCGAAGGGGAAGCGAGGAGACATATGATGACTCTTCTGAATCGGCGCCTGCGGGCGCACGGTCGGTTGTTGCGCAATCGTGTTGCGCGCGTTTTACTTTCCACAATTGCAATGGCGTTAGTGGCGCTGCCGGCGCACGCGGTAATTATTCGCGGGCGGGTGACGGATGCGCTGGGCAAAGCTGTGCCGGGCGCGCGCGTGCAGCTGATCAAGCAGGGACAGGTTGCGGCGGTCGGGTATGCGACTGCGTCGGGGAATTATGAGATCCGCTCGGCGGATGCGGGAAGGTTTACGCTGCTGAGCTCGTCGGCGGGGTTTCTACCGGCGATTGGACAGGAGTTTTACGGCGGCGTGACGGATGTTGTGGAGCGCGATCTCGTGCTCTCCGCGGTGACGGTGCAGCAGGCAGTGAGCGTGAGCGCGACTGGAATTCCGACGCCGGTTCCGCAGTTGACGGCGCCGGTGTCGGTGATTCCGGGCGGGCAGCTGGCGACGCATGTGGGCGTGGTGGATACGCTGCGCCAGACGCCGGGAGTGTTTCTGGCGCAGAGCGGGCAGGGCGGCGGAGTGACGTCACTGTTTCTGCGCGGCGGGAACTCGACGGCGAACCTGGTGCTGGTGGATGGGATTCCGGCGGAGGATGTTGGCGGGACGTTTGATTTCGGGACGGTGAGCTCTACCGCGATTGATCGGATTGAGGTGTATCGTGGGCCGGATTCCGGCATCTACGGAACGGATGCGGGCGCGGGGGTGGTGACGATTGAGACGCCGCGCGGCTACACGTTGAAGCCCGTGATCGACTACACGGGCGATGCGGGAACGCTGCATCAGTATCGCAACGAGGCGACGGTTGGCGGGACGTATAAGAAGCTGGATTATCTAGGCGCGTTCTCGAGGTACAACACGTCGAATGCGCTGCCCAACGATGAGTTTCACGCGACGACGGCAGCGGCGAACATCGGCTACTCGTTCAGCGGGAACGCGGATGTGCGGTTCACGATTCGCAATACGGATGCGGCGCAGGGACTGCCGGGGCCGTATGACTTTTACAACATCACGAATACGGCGAAGATGGGCGACCAGGATTTGTACTCGGGCCTGACTGCGGAGTATCGCACGGCGGGGAACTGGCACAACCTTGTTCGCTATGGGATTGCGCGGAAACGCGAGCAGCAGACGCAGTTTGGAAATGTGGGGAATCCGATCACGTTCAACTTCGGGACCGAAGCCGATCCCGATTACTTTACGGAGTACTTCGGCAACCCTGTTTTGTTTCGCGGCGCCAATGGGTATATGGCGACAGGGCAGGCTGCGTTTCTGACCGGCACGGATGATCAGTCGTCGAATCGCGATCAGCTTTATTACCAGAGCGACTGGACGCCGGGCCCGCTGTTCAATGTGTTGGCCGGGTTTCGCTATGACAACGAGCGCGGGAGTTATAACAACGCCGAGTTCTTTGAGCACGAGCGGATTCAGCGGACGAACTACGAGTACAACCTGCAGTTCCAGGGTGAGGTGAAGGGACGGTTTTCGTACTCGCTGGGCGGCGCGGTGGAGAAGAACCATCTGTATGGGACTGCGGGCACGCCGCGGATTGGCTTTACGTATGTTCCTGTGCGGCCGTCAGCGAAGTGGTTTCATGGAACGCGGCTGCGTGCGAATGCGGCGACGGGAGTGCAGGAGCCGACGCTGGCGCTGGAGTTCAACAGCCTGTACACACAGCTGCTGAACAGCGGAGATACGACGGACATTGCGGCGTATCACGTCGGGCCGCAGGGAGCGGAGCGCTCGCGGACGTATGACGTTGGCGTGGACCAGAACATCCTGGGCGAGAAGCTGGTGTTGCGCGCGGGGTACTTCCACAACATCTTCGACCATCAGCTGGAGGGCGTCGGAAGCGAGGCGCTGGCGGAGTATTTCGGCATCGGGACGATCTGCGGAAGTGGTGTGTGCCCGTTTTCGTCGATCTATGAAGCGTACGTGAACTCGCTGGCGTACCGCGCGCAGGGGGCCGAGCTGGAGGTGCAGTGGCAGCCGACGGTGCACTGGATGGTGCGTGGCGGGTATACGTATCTCGACACGGTCGTGCTGCAGTCGTTTGCATCGGACGCAGTGGCGGCGAACCAGGGAGCGCCGACGGAGAACCCGGATATTCCGGGCGTGCGAATCGGGGCGGAGAGCCCACTGGTGGGAGCGCGGGTGTTTCGTCGGCCACCGCACACAGGGTTTACGACGGTGGAGTACGCGCGACAGAAGTACAGTGTGCTGTTCCAGGGAGCGTATGCCAGCCGGAGCGACGATTCGACGTTTCTGGACGGGCTGACGCCGAATTCTGATAACACGCTGCTGCTACCGAATCGTGACCTGGATTTTGGGTATGCGAAGCTCGACCTGGGCGGGACGTATGCGATCGGCAGACGGATCACGGTTTTCGCGCAGGCCCAGAACTTGATGAACAACCAGCACATCGGGCCGATTGGATATCCATCGCTGCCGCTGACGGCGCGTGCCGGGCTGAAGATACGGATTGGCGGCGACTGAGCAGCCAAGTCGCCTGGAATCCTGCGAACCCACATCTCAAAAGCGAGATGTGGGGCACCCGGCGTTGTGGTGGTCGAAAAGGGGCCACAACGCAACTCCATCGTTTGCGGCGCGTCTTCATCTAATAGGCAGATGGAAGGAGAACGACGATGAAAAGAGGAATTCGTACAAGCTTTATGCTGGCCGCGTTGGCTGCAGGGATTGCGGTGCCTGCGCTGGCCCAGGAGCTTCCGCAGGAGGGCCCGGTTCCAACGACGGCGCTGATCAACGTGCAATCGAAGAATGCTGCCCAGATTGACCCGCGCGGGCTGACCTTGCAGGTGAACGGTCACGACACGCCGATCACCTCGCTGAGAGCGGCGGCGTCGGGCAACGAGGAGATCGCGATTTTGATCGACGACGGGCTGCGGACGAGCTTCGGGCTGCAGTTGAAGGAGATCAGCAACTTTGTGAACAGCCTGCCGCGGAATGCGAAGGTGCTGGTGGGTTACATGCAGAACGGCACGGTGAGGTCGTCAGGCCACTTCACGGCGGACCACCAGGAGATCGTTAACCAGATCCGCATGCCGATCGGAGTTCCGGGACAGAGTGCGAGCCCATACTTCTGCCTGTCGGACTTTGTGAAGAGCTGGCCGTCGCAGGAGCCGGCAGCCCGTTTTGTGCTGATGATCACCAACGGTGTCGATCCGTATAACGGGCGGCCGTCGATGATGAACCAGGACAGTCCGTATGTGGAGACGGCGCAGAATGACGCGGCGCGTGCGGGTGTGGCCGTGTACTCGATCTACTTCCAGAACTCAGGTTTCCGAGGCGGGCACGGCAGTTTGAGTGGGCAGAGCTACCTGCAGCAGGTCGGCGATGCGACCGGCGGAATGCTCTTCAACCAAGGGCCGATTACGCCGGTGTCGATCGGGCCGTATCTGGAACAGTTTGCGCACGCCATCAACTCGAGCTATGAGCTTGGATTTATGGCCAACGCGTCGAACAAGCGCGATGCCCTGGTACGGATCAGGGTGAAGTCGAAAGAGTCGGGCGTGAAGGTGCATGCGCCGGAGGCGGTGCGTCCGGGCTCAGCTGAGATGGCGATGGCTTCGCGGTAAGGTGCGTCGCTGCAAAAAAAGAGAGGCTCCGCGATGCGGAGCCTCTGGTTTCTGGTGCAGGCAAGGTCCAGGACGGAGCTTTACGAGGGAACAAGGTCGAGGTCGGATGCAGGGAGCTCGACGGGCGCAGTGGCGTGTGCTGTTACGCGGTCGCGGGCGGCGAGCATGCCGGCAGTGACGAGAATGGCGAGCTCCGGCTCGATGGGCTGGCGGTAGTCCATTGACGAGTGGGTGAGGTAGTAGGGGATGGGGAAGATGATGACAAGCAGAGCGAAGGGGAGCAGTGTGTCGCGGCGGTTGCGCCTCCAGGTGAGGAGGCCGCCAATGAGGAAGAGCGACAGCGTTGTGCAGAAGGGAACGTTCGGGATGTCGAAGGGCTCGTGGGAGAGATAGGACGGCGAGAGGCTCCAGTATCCGGTCCAGTAACGCAGGAAGCGGTGAATGCTGGCCTCGGCGAACAGGCGCTTGTGCTCGCGAATGGTGGCGATGGCAAGGTCATGCTTCTGGGCCAGGTAGGCGGGCTCACCCATATGGGCGTAAAGCGCGAGCTCGGCGGGATTGCTTGCGGGGTGCGCGGAGGGCGAGTTGCTGTCGTAGTTGTCGCCGATGTTGCCGGCGTAGAGCTCGAGCCAGAAGCCATCACGAAGCGGAGTGGTCATGTGCAGCACACGCTGGTTGCGGATGGCCCAGGGAAGGATGGTCAGGGCGAAGGCGGCGAAGGCGATCATGGCGCGCTTGAACGACTGCACGCCGATCTGCCGGGCGCGGTGTACGGCAATCAACAGAAGGAAAGGAAGGATGGAAACGATGGATGGATTGGAGAGCGCGTTGATGCCGAAGACGAGACCGAAGAGGATCCAGGAGCGCACACCAACGGCGCGATGCAAGCGCATGGCCCACCAGAACAGGCAGGCGAAGAGGAGTGAGGTGAGCGCGTAGTCCCAGACGCGGCCCGCGGAGAAGTAAACGGCGAAGGGATAGATGGCCCAGCCTAATGCGGCCCAGCGCGCCAGGCGCTCGCCGGAGGCTTCGCGCGCTGCGCCGTAGACGGGAATGCAGGTGAGCGAGGACAGGACGGCGTTGAGAAGCAGCGCGACGAACGCCGACAACGGAGTGTAGAGGCCGAAGAGCTTGAAGATGCCGGCGAGAATGCAGGGGTAGAGCGGCGGCACGATGGCGGTGGGGCCGGTGATGGCCTGGAAGGGGCCGCTGAATCCGTGGCCGAGGAAGATGCAGCGCGCCGTCCAGCCCATCTCGAAACCGAAATCAGCGTGGGCGTTGAGGGGATTCGCGACATCGCGAAAGGCGCAGCAGACCACGATGAAGCGGATGAGGAATGCCAGAAGAGTTGCGCCGGTGACCCATACCGCGGCGGGCTGGCTGTGGACGAAGCCGCCAATGCGTCGAGAGACCGAGGGTTTTCTCTCGACTGCTTCCAGGACGATCAAACAACCCTCCAAAGGCCCTAGCGCGAGTTCTCCAAACCGGCATTCTCGTAGACGGCTGGCTAACACCTTCCGTCTACAGCGGAACAGCGAATTTCACTGTCGGAAAGGTAGCAGAGGAGACTGGCGCAAAAAAGAGCCAGAGAAGGTTCCTGCGCGAAGCAACTTATTTGATTTTAACCAGTATCGGCAAGGATCCGCGGACCACTTTCGTTGCACAAAAAGCAAGCCCCGGATTGCTCCGGGGCTTGTTGATGAGGTGGAAGGAGATTAGTACATGCCGTCCATGCCGCCGTGGTTGTGGCCGCCGGCCGGAGCTTCTTTCTTCTCCGGGATCTCGGCGATCATGGCCTCGGTGGTGAGCATGAGACCGGCGATGGAGGCCGCGTTCTGCAGGGCAGTGCGGGTGACCTTGGTGGGGTCGATGACGCCGGCCTTGACCAGGTCCTCGTAGACGCCAGTTCCGGCGTTGTAGCCGAAGTTCGCGTCCTTGGAGTCGTTGATCTTGCCGATGACGACCGAGCCCTCTTCGCCGGCGTTCTGGACGATCATGCGCAGCGGCTCTTCGAGCGCGCGGCGGATGATCTGGGCGCCGACCTTCTCGTCGCCCTCGAGAGTGCTGACGAGCTTGTCGACGGCCTTGCCGGCGCGGACGAGAGCTACGCCGCCGCCCGGGACGATGCCTTCTTCAACAGCAGCGCGGGTTGCGTGCATTGCATCCTCGACGCGGGCCTTCTTCTCCTTCATCTCGGTCTCGGTAGCTGCACCGACCTTGATGACGGCGACGCCGCCGACGAGCTTGGCGAGGCGCTCCTGGAGCTTCTCGCGGTCGTAGTCGGAGGTGGTCTTCTCGACCTGCGCGCGAATCTCCTTCACGCGTCCGGCGATCTTGTCGTCAGCTCCGCCGCCGTCGACGATCGTGGTGTTGTCCTTGTCGATGGTGACGCGCTTGGCGGAGCCGAGGTCCTCGATCTTGACGCCCTCGAGCTTGATGCCGAGGTCCTCAGTGATGGCTTTGCCGCCGGTGAGAACAGCGATGTCCTCGAGCATGGCCTTGCGGCGATCGCCGAAGCCGGGAGCCTTGACGGCAGCGACGTTGAGGGTGCCGCGCAGCTTGTTGACGACGAGCGTGGCGAGCGCCTCACCGTCGACGTCCTCGGCGATGATCAGCAGGGGCTTGGCGGTGCGGGCGATCTGCTCGAGCAGCGGGAGCAGGTCCTTCATCGTGGAAATCTTCTTCTCGTAGATGAGGATGTAGGGGTTCTCGAGGACGGCTTCCATGCGCTCTGCGTCGGTGACGAAGTAGGGCGAGAGGTAGCCGCGGTCGAACTGCATGCCCTCGACGACGTCGAGCTGAGTCTCCATGGTGCGCGACTCTTCGACGGTGATGACGCCGTCCTTGCCGACCTTCTTCATGGCCTCGGCGATGATGGTGCCGATGGTGGAGTCGGAGTTGGCGGAGATGGTGCCGACCTGGGCGATCATCTCGCCGGAGACGGGCTTGGAGAACTCATTCAGCGAACCGCCGATGACGTTGCCGTTGTCGTCGCGCTTGCCGATGATGGCCTCGACGGCCTTGTCGATGCCGCGCTTGAGGGCCATGGGATTCGCGCCGGCGGCAACGGTCTTGACGCCCTCGCGGTAGATGGCCTGGGCCAACACAGTTGCGGTTGTAGTGCCGTCGCCGGCGACGTCAGAGGTCTTCGAAGCGACTTCCTTGACCATCTGCGCGCCCATGTTCTCGAGGCCCTCGGGCAGCTCGACTTCCTTGGCGACGGTGACGCCGTCCTTGGTGATGGTGGGCGAACCGAATTTCTTTTCGATAACGACGTTGCGGCCCTTGGGACCGAGCGTCACCTTCACGGCGTTCGCGAGGTGGTTGACACCGCGCAGAATCGCCTGACGCGAATCTTCTCCGTGCAGAATCTGCTTTGCCATTGTTCTTTCTCCTCACAGCGGGATGGCTGCGTTGAAATTGACCTCAGGGGCTAAAGCCCCCTCGGGGGAACCTGCTTACGGCACGGCTGAAGCCGTGCCCTGACGAAACTTTTGCGGGTTGAGCGGACTTGCAACCTTTGAGGTTTACCGGGTTCTTGCGGCGAAGCCGCGTCCCGCCGTCCGCGCAGGACTACTTGAGGATTCCGAGAACTTCTTCCTCGCGCATGATGAGGAAGTCCTCGCCATCGAGCTTGATCTCGGTGCCCGAGTACTTGCCGAAGAGCACGGTGTCGCCGGCCTTGACGTCCAGCGGGAAGACCTTGCCTTCGTCATTGGACTTGCCTTTGCCGACGGAGATGACCTTGCCCTGCTGTGGCTTTTCCTTGGCGGAATCGGGGATGATGATGCCGCCACGGACGGTCTCGTTCTCCTCGAGGCGCTGGACCAGAATGCGGTCGTGCAACGGCGTGAATTTATTAGCTGCCATGTTCCTCTTGTCTCCTTGATTGCGGTTTGCAGGGATGCCAGAGGGCCGGTTTGGTGTCGGCCTATGGGGTTCTGGCACTCTCTGCTGCCGAGTGCTAATGTAGTCCTCCGCGCGGTGCGTCGTCAAGCGGTCGAAGGTAAAATGTGAGTGAAAGCCGCGCAGGCTTCTGGCTATGGCATCGCGCAGCTTGTGCGGGGTGGGAGGCGGGCCAGCGCTGTCTTCGGCGCGGTAGAATGCAGGGCATGAGATTCAGCAGTTTTGCGCTGTCGGCGGCCCTTTTGGCCGGAGCGGTGGGTGGCACGAGCGGTTCAGCCCAGGAACACAGCCGGAAATGGCAGCCGCCACCGCCTACGGCTACGGTCGTCGTGAAGGTCATCAAAGCTTTCAATAGCAAGCCGTATGAGAACGCCGGCGTGGTGTTCCATGCCACCCGGAACGGTAAGGATGACGGCAACCTCGAGGTTAAGACCGACCCGGATGGCAATGCGAAGATCGATGTGCTTGAGGTGGGCAGCCACGTTACGGTGCAGGTGATCGCGAGCGGTTATGCGACGGCGGCGGCGGAGTTTGACCTGCCGGCAGAGGGGAAGGAGATGACCCTGAAGCTGGAGCGGCCGAGGGCGCAGGTTTCGACGTACGTGGACAACGACGGCAAGGCGTCGCAGACCCACCCCGGCGTGCAGGAGCGCGTGATTCCGAAGACGGCGACACAGAAGAGTAATCCTCAGTGAGCACGGAGGGGCGCCCGCTGCGCGGCAAGCGGGCACTGGTGACGGGAGGCGCGCGGCGGATTGGCCGTGGGCTGGCCACGGTGCTGGCGCGCGCGGGAGCCGATGTCGCGATTACTTATCGCGGCTCACTGAACGAGGCGGAGCAAACGGCGATCGATCTTGGCGTCTTTGGGGTGAAGGCGCTTGCGGTGGGCATGGATGTACACCATGAGTGGAGCGTCGAGCGCGCGGTTGACGACGCTGCGCTGGCCCTGGGCGGGATCGATATTCTGGTCAACAATGCGGGGCGGTTCGAGACAGAGGCGCTGGAGAAGATCAGCGTCGCGCAGTGGGACGAGATGTTCGCGACGAACACGCGGGGTCCGTTCCTGGTGGCGAAACACGCGTATCCGCATCTGAAGCGCGCGCGGGGACGGATCATCAATATCGGGTCGCTGGGCGGACTGCATCCGTGGTCGACGCACGCGCACTATTGCACGTCGAAGGCGGCGGTGCACATGCTGTCGCAGACGATGGCGAAGGCCTGGGCGCCGGACATCAGCGTGAACTGCGTGGCGCCGGGCATGATTGTGACGACCGGGGAGATCAGCTCAGGCTATGAGCACTTTGCGCAGAAGACGCCGATGAAGCGCAACGGGACGGTCGAGGATGTTGCGGCGGCGGTGCTGTTCTTTGCGACTTGCCCCAACTTCATCACCGGCCAACTGTTGGCAGTCGATGGCGGGCTGGGTCTGTAGCGGGGTCGGCTACTTCTTCTTCTCTTCGGCGGTGTGGCTCCCGATGTCCTTTTTTGTCCCTTCTATGGCCTTCCTGCTCCTTTTGAGACGCCGATACCGAGCGTAGAGTAGGGCTGGAGGTGTAGGAATGCACGCTGGCCGTCAAGGCGGTCCTCACAACGGCTCCGGGCCTGTTTCAACTTCACGGCTTCGTCCGGCGAGACGCGAGATTCCGGTCATCGTTGTCCTTCCGCCGCGCATTTCGCTTCTTGATCTCGGAGGTCCGCTTGCGATACTCCGGCGCGCGAATTTCGAGCAGAATGCGATCTTCTTCCGCGTCCGTTACGTAGGCGCGACGCGATCTGTCAGCTCCTCCATCGGTCTCGATGTTCATCGCGTTGAGGCGCTGCCCTCGTCTCTTCCAGACGACGCCGTCGTCATCGCGATGGGGAGTGTCTCCATCCCGTCCGACTGGGGCCGTCCGACAGATTTTGAAGCAGACAACCAGGACGAAGAGGTCATCGTTCAATGGCTTCAAACCACGATTCGCCCAACGCATACGCTGGTTTCAGTTTGCTCCGGTGCGCTGCTCTTCGGTCGTGCCGGGCTGCTCGATGACCGCCGCTGCACTACGCATCATGCCGATTGCTCGGAACTTGCGCGGGTCGCGCCGAGGGCGAAGGTCCTGGAAGATCGCCTCTTTGTGCAGGATGAGAATGTCTACACTTCGGCCGGCGCTACTGCCGGGGTCGATCTCATGCTCTATTTCGTCAGCCAGCATATAGGTCCGGCCTGCACTGTAGCCATCGCGCGTCACCTTGTTGTCTATCTGCGACGCACGAGCTGCGATCCACAGGCCTCTCCGTGGCTGGAGGGACGCAACCACATTCATCCTGCCGTTCATCGCGTGCAGGATGCCATTGCCGAAAATCCTACGCGGGCCTGGAATCGCGTGCAGCTCGCCCAAATCGCGGGTGCGAGCATCAGGCACCTCACTCGGCTGTTCCATCAGCAAGTGGGTATGTCCATCGTCGACTACCGCAATCGACTGCGCGTGGCTCTCGCGCGCGAGTTCCTGTTGCAAAGCGAACTCGATATGGAGAACATCGCCGAGCGCGCAGGATTCTCTTCCACGCGTCAACTGCGCAGAGCCTGGCAACGTGTTTATCCCGGCAGTCCCAGCGAGGCAAGAGCCGCGGCCGCTGAACCTTCCGCTGCTTCTGCCGCCTGATCGCTCGCTGCAACGGAGACACGTCGTCGGCGGCAGCGTCGTCTCCGTTTTGTATTCGTAAGGCGGCTCAACTACATGTTGCAATCGTGCGGCGCACGCAAACTTGCTTTGAGTGCACAACTGGGAGTGTCGCGGCCGCGATTGCGGATCAAGATTGCAGCATGACGACGATTGAACGCAGTTCCGGAATCACCGCGATCATTGACCCACGCGTCTTGCCGCTTACTGCAGAATTCCGTTCGTTCGCTGCTCGTTACAAAGCACAGACACTTTACTGACAAGTACGGGGCTCTGCTCATTTATCCGTGAAATCGCGGTCAAAGGCCGCACACCCAAAGGGGAACACGGGCGACGAGGGCTCATCTGCATGAGCAGAGCGCCGTCCGTCACGGCTCGACTACGTCTTGTCACACCGATGGCCTTTTTTGTCCGCAGATCGTCCGTGCGGATGCTTTCGCTGTCACCGGGACAAACCTAACGTGGGTCATGACCGGAGAGCGGAAGACGCCCTCCGGCCGACAGGAGCGGCTTAATGGCGCATCGTTCGCAGGCAGCAATCCCTCGTCCATCGGTCACAAATTCGCTCACCTTCAGAATCACAATGCTGGTCATCGGTCTGTTTCTGCGGATGGTGAGTGTTGCCGAACGCACGGACAATATTGTTCCGTTCAAGTCTCCGCACCGTTCCATGATCGTGGTTGAGGTACGCGTGAATGGCAAGGGACCCTATCCGTTCCTCTTCGATACGGGGGCGACGTCTTCCGCTGTCGACCCGAAGCTGTTCAGCGCGCTTCATCTGCCGACGGCACGTAGTGTGGAGGTCGCCAGCTGGGAAGCCACCACCGATGCGCGCCGGGCTTTGGTGGAGAGCCTCTCGTTCGGTCCGGTCAATTCGGGTCGTTTAAGCGTGCTCGTTCAACCGTTATCCGAGTTCAAGGCCATCGATCCAGATGTGCGCGGTGTGCTTGGCGCGGACGTGCTCCTCTGCTCCAACTTCCTCATCGACAATCGGACGCACCACATTCAGTTCGATGTCGACGGCACGCTGCTGGCGCAACTCAGCGGCGACCGGATCGCGATGGCCCCCATACGTACGCGGACTGGAGACCTGGAGTCCAGGCTGATTTCAGTTCCGGTGCAGATGGACAAGAACGCGGAGCCGCTTCATATGCTTCTGGACACGGCCGCGGACATGGTCGTTCTCCAGCCCTCGGCTGGGCCTCAGCCGACTGTGCCGAGGGGCACCAAGTGGATATCTGACCAAAATGGCAAGCTCTCTTCGGCCACTACATTTCACACCCGTCTATCCGTGGGATCAGAAGTGTTCAGCACGGAAGTCTGGGTCGGTGATGCGGGGCTGAAGCAGATCGTGATCGACGGTCTGCTGCCGACCGGAGGTTTCAGTCAACTCTATATCGCCAATCATGGCTCCTTTGTCATCTTCGAGCCCCGCCGGATAGCCGCAAAGCCGGGAAGAGTGGAAAAACGGCTGCTGGTTCCAGCCAGCAGCCTTGGATCGACTGATTAGGGAAGGGCCGGTCAGCGCCGGAGGATCCGACGGAGCAAGCCGCGGGGCTTCTCGTCGCCGAGTTCGGTGTCCTCGTATTCCGAGTGGCCATCGATGTGGAGCGGGGCTTCCTGGGGTGGGAGCGGGCGGTTGTCGAAGACGGCCTGTGGATTTTCGGTGCAAAGCCTCTGGGCATAGGCAGCTCCATGGCGGGAGGCGACCTGGTCGAACGCGGACCGCATGTGTGGCGGGCGGTTGCTGATGTTGTGAGCGTCGGTGGCGATGAAGTGGACCCAGCGGTCGGCGAGCAGGCGCTCGGTGAGCTTCTGGGCCTTGCGTCCCATGAGGCCGGTCACGGAGGCTGCGGTGACCTGGGTGAGCATGCCATCGCGAACCCATGTGGCGAGGCGCGAGGTGTCCTGTTGGAGCGAGGGGTTGCGCTCCGGGTGGGTGAGGATGGGCGTCATGCCGCCGAGGCGGAGAGAGTAGAAGGTCTCTTCGAGCGTGGGCGGGAGGCCGTAGTCGGGCAACTCGATGAGCAGGTAATCGCCGCCGTTGATGGTGTAACGATGCGGATTTTCAAGGGCCTCGCGGACATTGTCATAGCTGAGATGGAAGTCGCAGCCGACGCCGAGGATGAGCCGGATACCCGCGCCGGCGATGGCCTGACGGACTTCACCGAGCAGGACCTGGATGCGGTGCGGCTCGAAACGGTAGCGGCTGCTGGCGTGCGGTGTGCAGACGACATGGGTGATGCCTTCGCCGGCGGCCAGGCGCGCCATCTTGAGGGAGGTGGCGAGGTCGGGTGGGCCGTCGTCGAGCGCCGGCAGAAGATGGTGGTGCAGGTCAACCACGGTTTGAGGGTAGCACCGACTAACTGTTAGTGCTGCTGGACGTTGAACCCTAGATGGCGAGCAGCGTTGCTGTGGAAGATCGCATCAGAGTGGGCTAGGATAAGCTGCGTTCGAGGCCTGCCTCCCGTATGATGACGAGAGTGGTTTGTGCTGCGAGTACGCGGGCAGCTAGTTCCAGCAACCCACAGAAGGAAAAATTCTCTCAGGGACCCACATGGCACAAACCAACCCGAATAGCTCGAAGCCCCGCGTTCTCGTCGCCGATGACGAGCAGGTGATTGCAAACACGCTCGCTATCATTTTGAACCAGGCCGGCTTTGAAGCGCGTGCAGTCTATAGCGGCGAGAAGGCAATCGAGGCGCTGGACACATTCCAGCCCAACATGCTGATCAGCGACGTCATTATGACGGGGATGACCGGCATCGAGGCGGCGATTCAGACGCGCGCCAAACTTCCAAATTGCAAGGTACTATTGTTCTCCGGACAGGCGGCGACCGCCGACCTGCTGGAGCGGGCAAGGGCGCAGGGACATGAGTTCGAGATCCTGGCCAAGCCCGTCCATCCGACAGATCTGCTCGCCAAATTGCGCGGGTAGAGAGGCGAGAGCGAGATACGAGCGGGTGGCCCCAACGCTCCCTGAGCGCCCATCGGCAATGACACCTGGTATCTCGCTCTCGTCCTTCTCATTTAAGTTGTAAGTTTTAAGTTGTAAGTTGCGAGAGCGCGGCGGCTGTCAGGCTAACCTCAGGCTGCTAAGAACTTAGAACTGTTGTTCAGATCGGGAGATTGTTGCGGCGGCGAAGAATTTCGCGGTATTTCACCTCGATCAGGTACTCGTAGAAGCTCAGCAGGGTGGCGTACATGACGCCGGCGGCGCCATCGAGTACGGCGCCGCGCACGAACATCATGTACATCCACTTGAGCAGCGCGCGCGCGGGCATGTGGTAGAAGATGGCCTTCTGGGCGGCGCGGCGATCGTGGAAGTTGCGTGCGAAGAGCGCGTCTTTCAAAGAGGCGTCACGGACTGCATCTCCGCTGGCAAGGAGTTCGGCTTCGGCGGTTGAGTACTGGTTGTGCTTGGCAACCCAGTGGGCGAGTCCCTTGGAGAACGCCATGTGGTCAAGCGGCGCCGAGAGCTGGCCGGTGTCGCCATCGACCTCGACGAATTCATTGATATCGCGCGTGTAGTGAACGCGGCCGACGCGGAGCAGGCGCACGTAGTAAGGCGTGAGCTGCGCGTGCTTGAGCCACGTTCCCCAGAGGAAGTCGCGGCGGCGAATGCGAAAGGCCGCGACGTTTGCCGGCGCCACGGCTGCCGCGCGTGGGATTTCGATGGAGAGCTCGGGGGTAGCACGTTCGTCGGCGTCGAGGACGAGAACCCATGGATGGCGGAACGGGAGCTGCATTGCGGCGTTGCGCTGGGCCGCGTAGGTGTCAAAGGTGCGCGTGGTGACGGTGGCGCCGCGGGAACGGGCGATCTCGGCTGTGCGATCGGTGGAGTTGGAGTCGAAGATGTGGATGTCGTCGCACCAGCCGACGGAGTCGAGGCAGCCGGGCAGGTCGTGCTCTTCGTTGAGGGTGAGGATGAGGACGGAGACCATGAAGAGTCAGGAGTGAGGAGTGAGGAGCGAGGGGTTAGGAGTGCGAGTGCGTGAGCGGATGGGCTGCGCGGGATGGCCGGAGTAGACGGTCCAGGGATCGAGGTCGCGCGTAGCGACGGAGCCGAGGCCGAGCACGGCGCCTTCACCGACGCGAACGCCGGGTGCGACCAGGGCGCGTGCGCAGATCCAGGCGTAGGGCTCGATGGTCATGGCGTAGGCGAGGAGTGGGAAGGCGGGGTCGTTGTAGTCGTGCGTCGCGCCGCAAAGGTAGCAATCCTGCGAGAGGATGACGTGCGAGCCGAGGTGCATGAGTGATGGGTTGTAGATTTCGACTCCATCGCCGGCAGCGACGTGATCGGCGCAGCGGAGATTCCATGGCGCCCAGACGCGTGAGGCCGGATAGAAGTGGCAGTCCGGACCGAGCGTAGCGCCAAAGAGGCGAAGCAGCATGACACGCCAGCCGTGGAGCGGGCGCGGCGAAGGACGGTAGAGCAGGAGCCACGTGATGTTCCAGAGCAGTCGAGCCAGCCGGTTGCTGAAGGAAAACGCCGGGCGCGTATAGGGGTCGGCGCCGGTGGTGATGTGGTCGCCGGCGCGGTAGTCGGCCTGGCGCGGCATCAGCGGGCCTCCGGAACGGCCGCGCGAGCATTGGCGTGGTTCTGCGGGTTCTCAAAGACGCGGAGGATGCTCTCGGCGTTGCGGCGCATGTCGTAGCGCCGGACGAAGCTCTCGCGGGCGCGGGCGGCCATGTGCGCCTGCTGCTCAGGCGTGAGGGCGAGCCAGCGTGTGAGCAGGCGGGTGATGCCTTCTTGTGTGTCGTGCTCGACCAGAGCGCAGCCGTCGGCTTCGAGGTCCTGCGCGATGTTGACCGGGTGGGTGAGAAGCACGGGACGGCCGGAGGCGAGGGCTTCGACGACGGCGACGCCGAAGTTCTCCTGATGCGAAGGGAGGATGAAGGCCTCGGACGCGGCGAACGCACCCCACTTCGTGTCGCCGAGGAGCATGCCGGGCCAATGGATCCGATGCGCACAGTCGCAGTCGGCGGCGAGGGTTTCGAGGCGCTCGCGCCAGTGATTGGGGTCGGGGCCGGCCATGACGAGGCGGAGGTCAGGGTGGGTGGAGGCGAGTTTGGCGAACGCGCTGACGAGGAGGTCGCAGCCTTTTTTCTCATTGATGCGCCCGAGGAAGAGTAAAAAGCGGCGGCCGGCGATCTCCGGGCAGGCGGAATTGAACGCGGCGAGCAGGGCGGGGATGTCTGGTGGAGGAGCCTCAGCGCCAAGGGGTACAACCATCGCTTTCCAGCGGTGCAGCCAGAAGCTTTGGGCGGCGAGGTCCCGTTCGGCGGCGGTGGTGAACAGGACCTGGCGGGCGCCGCGAAGGACCCAATATTCGGCGGGAAGCCAGTAAAGCCACTTCTTGGCGTGCTTGGCAGGGAACGCGCGCTTGAAGTATGGGTCGAGCATTCCGTGGGTAAATACAACATAACCAGGGGTATTAGATATGCTGAGGAGGGCTGCGAGTCCGGTGAATTCCCACAGGCCATGCACAATCACTCCATCGAAACGACTACGGTTTTTCCTCAGCCAGCGGAGCAGCTGGGGGCGGAACCAGCGCTTTTGCGGACCGCCGAACGCGTGGATGGGAAATGGCAGGTCGCGGAGGAAAGGGGCTGCAGGGTCGTCGAGTGTGGCGAGCTCGCTGGTGTAGCCGGGAGGGGCGTAGCGAACGAGCATGCGGATGACCTCGGTGGGGCCGCCTGCCGCAGGGCTCACGGTTCCGACGATGTGGAGGATTCTCATTCGCTTGGAGTTAAGGATAGCAAGGGGGCGGGGTGTAAGTTGTACGTTCTAAGTTGTAAGTAAGGTCCATCAGAGGCCGAGCGAACATTTAGCACGTACAACTTAGAACCTAGAACCTAGAACTTAGAACTTAGAACTTAGAATGCGCCTCGTGACGTATGCCAGGGCCTGGCGAAGCCCGCGAACGTCGGCTTCGAAGTCCCAGGCGGCGATTCGGGCCTTTGCGGCCTCGCCCATGCGCTGCGACTGTTGCGGGCTGGAGAGAACCCGGCTGAGAGCGGATGCGAGGGAGTCAATGTCGCGGACGGGGAAGACAAAGCCCTCGACGCCGTTGGTGATGAGATCGGCGTGCGCCCCGACTTCATCGGAGACGATAACCGCGCAGCCTGCAGCCATGGCTTCGTTCACGATGAGTCCCCAAGGCTCATGGCGCGAGGGCAGAACGAAGACGTTCGCGAGGGCGAAGAAGCCGGGGAGCTCGGATTGATTGCGGAATCCGAGGAAGCGGACGCCCTCGAGCGCGAGTTCATGTGCCCGGGCTTCGAGACGTGTGCGGTCTTCGCCGTCGCCGACGAGGAGGAGGTAGGGGAGCGGGGCTGCTGAGGCGGAGCAGAGGCGGGCATAGGCGTCGATCAGGTCGTCAGCGTGCTTGCGCGGCTGGAGCTTGGAGGCGAACAGGATGACGGGGCGGCCTGGGGTGAGTTGCAGGTCGCAGAGGAGCTGTTCGGTGTTGGCGGCGGCGGCAAGCTGCGCGAACCAGGCGTTGTCGACGGCATAGGGCATGGAGAACTGGGGCATGTCGGCGCCGAAGTAGTGCGCCCAGTAGTCGCGGTTGCGGGAGCCGATGGGCAGCGTGGCGGCAATGGCCGGGCGCAGCAGACGGAAGAAAAGCTCCTTGGCGCCAAGCGTGGCGAGGCCGCGCGGGCGGTCGGCGAGCCAGGATTCCGCACGCAGCAGAACAGGAATGCCAAGGGCGTTGGCCGCGAGGATAGCGTGCAGCGCATTGACGCTGGCGTAGCCGTGCACCCAGAGGGCGTCAAAGGCGGGCGAGCCATCGGGGTTGCGGAGGCGGCGGAGAATGCCCCGGCTGATGGGGCTCAGCGGCGAGACGGTGCCGGTGTCGCGCAGACGTGGAAGGAAGTCGCTGCGGTAGCCGTCGAGCAGCGGAACGTCCCAGGCGACCTCGACGCCGAACCCTTCGTCCTTGTAGCCGCGGAGGGAGAAGTCTGCGCCGAAGAAGACGGTGAGGTCGACGTCAGGTTCGCGGGCGATGCGGCGAAGCAGAGGCGCCTGGTACTGGATCGGGTGCGAGACGATGTAGGCCAAGCGCACCGGCGCGGGGTGTTGGGAACTCCGGGGGACGGCCATGGGGCCGGGCTCCTTACAAATTCTTAAAGGTAATGAGCAGCGACACGACGCCAAACAGCGTGCCGAGATTGCCGTTGGCGATGAACGATTTCAGGAAATCGTCAGGCAGGAAGACGATGTCATTGGCTTGCAGGATCGGGTCGGGATCTTTGCCGTGGAGGATTCGCTGGATGTTGACCTTCACGACGGTGCGGTGGTCGCCGACGGTGCGGATCAGGCGTACGTCGTTGTACTTGCCCTGGTAGGCCAGGCCGCCGCTGAGTGCGGTCGCCTGCATCAGGGTGAGCGGAGCGTATTGGGTGAGCTGGATTGTTCCCGGGGTCTTGAAGTCGCCAACCATGTAGACCATGCCTATGTGGCTGACGATGACTGTGTCGCCGGGAAAGATCGGGATGTTGGCGAGGCTGCTGCGGAGCGGGTCTGTGCCGAGGTCCACTACGAGCGGTTCCGGAACGCCGGGGCGGCTGATCGTGATGACGTGGCTGGCAGTGGCGGGAAGGCCGCCGGCGACCGCAAGCACGTCAAGCAGGCGCCGGGAACCGACGATGGGAACGACCGCATGGACCTCGCCGGCGACGGTCGCCTGCTGGTTGGGTCCTTGAGTAAGCTGGATCGTGACCTGAGGATTGCGGTAGATGCCGGCATCCTTCAGGCGCTGTTCGAGGAGTCGCTCCGCCTGCGTGAGGGTGAGCCCACTCAACTGAACTGTCCCAATGAGTGGCAGGACAACAGTGCCATCGGCGGAGAGTCTGACGTCGGAGGCGTAGTCGGCTTGCTCGAACACGTGAATGGAAATGAGATCGCCGGGGGCGAGCTGTGGCTCACGCACGGCGGGAAACAGCAAAGCACGGTCGGTAGTGACGGTGGCGGTTGTGGGCGTCTGAACGGCCGGCCCAGGACCACTGAACTGGGCGAAGCATGCCGGACTGCAGACGAGCGCGAGCACGCAGAGCAAGATGCCGTGCAGATGCGAGCTTCTGCGGGACGGTGGAGAGGTGCGCGCACTCACTTGGAGCCTCCCTTGCGTGATTTCTGGTTGCCCCGCGACTCCCAGCCTTTGCTGTCGACACCGCCCGAAGCGTAGCCGGAGTAGCCCGAGTAACCATAGTAGGCGTAGTACTCGGGCGAGTTGAGGTCGACGGCGTTGAGCACGGTACCTGTAATTTTTGTTCCGGCGCGCATCAGGAGATCGCGCGAGCGGCGGACAGCGTGCTTGTTGGATTTGCCCTGCCGGACGACCAGAACGACGGCGTCGGCATCGTGCGCCAGGACCACGCTGTCGGTGATCGAAAGCAGCGGGGGCGAATCGAGCACGATGTGGGTGTACCTCCCGCGGCACTCGGCCAGCAGCCGGTTCATCGCATCGGATGCAAGCATCTCGGTGGGGAAGGGAGGCACGGGTCCACTGACCAGGACATCGAGCTTTGCCACCTCGGGAATCTGCTGGACAGCCTCCTGCAAGGTCGTGCTTCCTGTGAGGACGGAGCTGAGGCCGACCTTTCCATTGATATTGAAGCGATGGTGAACGGTAGGCCGGCGCAGATCGGCATCGATCAGAAGGACGCGCACGTCGCGTTGCGCAAGGACGCAGGCGAGATTCATGGCGACAGTGGTCTTGCCCTCGCTTGGTGTCGCGCTGGTCAGGAGGATGATCTGGGGCTCGCGGCCGGCGACGGAAAGCAGAAGCGAGGTTCGCAGCGCGCGGAAGGCCTCTGAGAACTGGGACATGGGTGCCCCAATCACCGCGAGATTTCGTTGCACAGGCGTCTGGCCGGCGAGTTCCGCGGTACTCCGCCGAATGCGAGGAATCAGGGCAAGTGAGGGCAGCCCGGAGATCGATTCGATCTGCGCGACGGTGCGGATGCCGGTGTCGAGGCTCTCGAGCACGAAAGCGATGACGACGCCGAGCGTAAACATCAGAATGCCGTCTACGATCATCATGCTGGAGCGGGATTGGAGCGTAGGCCCGATCGGCGGAACAGCATTATCGATGATGTCGATCTCGGTGGATTCCAGGCCAGCCTCGATACCCGCCGTGCGCAGCCGTTGCGACAGTCCTTCGTAGAGGGTGCGGTTCGATTCGAAGTCGCGCTGCCGCAGCGTGTACTCGACGAGGTCATCGCGCAGCTTGTAAGCCTCTTCCTTTTCGGCTTCCAGCGCGGCGCGTGTCTGCTGCTCGTTCACGTTCGCAGCAACATACGCCTCGTGAGCCTGGTCCACGAGCCGCTTCTCTTCGTCATTGATCTGTTTGTCAATCTCGGAGATCTGGTCCTGGAGCGCCTTCATCTGCGGGTGATTGGGCAGGAGCGCCGCGGACAGCTCAGCGTAGTGAATCACCAATTGCTGCTTGGAAGATCGCAATCCGCCGAGGCTGGTGGATAATCCACCCGCCACCCCTGCGCCGATCGTGCCGTCGAGCGCATCGGGGTTCATGGAGGAGAGGGTCTTGTAGCGGGCCTGCTGTTGAATCCTGGCAATCTGCGCGGAGCTGACGGCGCGCGTCAGGTCGTCGAGGGTGGATTGAATCTGGTTGTGCTGCGGATCGAATCCGAGGACGCCGATTCGCTTCTGGAGATCGATGAGCTGCTCCTGTTGCGTCTCGACCTGTTGCTTAAGGTCGCGCAGCTGCAAGGAGAGGAAGTCGGAGACGCGCTGCGTGGCTTCGAAGCTCGATTGCAGGTCGCGCTGGATGAATTCCCGGATGAGGCGGTTGACGATATCGGCTGAGAGCTTGGGATCCAGAGTCGTGCAACTGATTACGACGAGGTCGGTTTTGGGAACGACATCGACGCCGATAGAGCCCTTCATGCCATTCAATGTGCCTTGGCGGACACTGAGATCGTCGAGGCTGAGGTGACGGTTCGGGCCATAGTAACCGGTGAACGCGGCGTTGTTGGGCAGGTCCAGGTCACGTGCAACGGTCAGCAGAACGGTGTCGCTCTTGATGATGGCGACCTGCGTCGACAGCGATGAGCTGGCCGAGCCGTAGCCGGGACCGCCGCCGACACGAAATTGCTGGGAGGAGCCGGTGCGAATCTCAATGGTGCCGGACGCCGAATACACCCGGGGCTGGGTGGTGCCCTTGTAGAAGCCCCATGCAAGACCCAGAGCAGTGATAGCTGCGATGAGGTATTTACGCTTCCTTACGGTAAGGAGCGCCTCCGACAAGGTCGTATCAGCTGGATTCTGCGCGGCCCCAGCAGGCAAGTTTGCATCTGCTGGCAGTGGAGACACTTCGGCCCTTCCGGAGATCATTGTTCCTTAGTCTACTTGAAAACTGAGCGAACACCGGCGTGGCAACCGGGTGAACCCGGTAAGGCTCTACAATCAAAGGCAAACCGGAATTTTTGATGAGTGGAAGTCAAGGAGCAGCGATGGAGCATGGTTGCCAGATAGCAGTTGTCGGCTCGGGATATGTGGGGCTCGTGGCCGCCATCTGTTTTGCGGAGATCGGACACCGGGTGATCTGCGTGGACAACGACGAGCGCAAGGTGGCGGCGCTCCAGGCCGGCGACAGCCTGATTCACGAAAAGCACCTTCCCGAGTTGCTGGGGCGGTACAGAAACACGCGCGTGCGGTTTACGACGGACCTCGCCGAAGCAACCCGGGAGTGCGATGCGATTTTCATCGCGGTGGGCACACCGCAGGCCGAGAACGGCGACGCCGACCTCTCCTATGTGGAGGCGGTCGCAAGCGAGATTGCGCGGCACATCAGCGGATACAAGGTCATCGTGGAGAAGAGCACGGTTCCGGTCTACACGAATGAATGGATCCGCCGGGTGATCGAGCGTAACGGCGTCAGCCGCGATGCATTCGATGTGGTCTCGAACCCGGAGTTCCTGCGCGAGGGCACTGCGGTAGAAGACTTTCTGCACCCGGACCGCATCGTGGTGGGCGCGGACAGCCAGCGGGCAGCGGCGCTTCTGAAACAGATTTACGCTCCGCTGGTGACCGGAGCGTACTACGAGAAGGATGGAGCCATCGAGGGCGCGAGCTCGATGCAGTCGCCGCCGCCGCTGCTGATGACCTCGACAAAGAGCGCAGAGATCATCAAGCACGCGTCGAATGCGTTTCTGGCGTTGAAGATCTCGTTCATCAATGCAGTTTCGAATCTGTGCGAGGCTGCGGACGCGAACGTGGAGCAGGTGGCGCGCGGCATCGGCCTGGACTCGCGCATTGGCCCGCGCTTTCTGCGGCCGGGCATTGGTTATGGCGGCTCGTGCTTTCCGAAAGATGTCGCTGCATTCCGTTCCGTCGCGCAGCAGATGGGCGTCGACTTCAGCCTGCTGAGTGAGGTGGAGAAGATCAACGTGCAGCAGAAACGGCGCTTTCTGAGCAAGGTGCGTTCGGCGCTGTGGACGTTGCGCGGAAAGCGCCTGGCGGTGCTGGGGCTTTCGTTCAAGGGCGAGACAGACGATATCCGCGAATCGCCGGCGATCGATCTGGTCGAGATGCTGTTGTGCGAGGGATGCTGCATTGTGGCGTACGACCCGGCGGCGACAGAGCGCGCGCGCCTTGAACTGCCGCCTTCGCAGTACATGAGCTACGCAGCCGATGCGTATGAGGCAGCCAGGGACGCCGACGCTCTTCTGATCCTCACCGACTGGAAGGAGTTCGCGGAGCTTGACCTGCGTAAGATCCATGCGGCGCTGCGCTATCCGATCGTGGTGGACGGCCGCAACCTCTTCGATCCTGCCTCAATGCAGGAACAGGGGTTCACCTACATGAGCGTCGGAAGGCCGACCGCGACGCCTGTACGCGAAACGGTCTCCGATGTGATCAATAGCTAATAAGCGCGAGCGAATGCAGGCGAGGCAAGCTAAACAGACGCGAGCGAATGCAGGGATATTCACGCTGCGCAAGGGAGCAGGAATGGCTTCGAAGAGAGTTCTGGTAACGGGTGCGGCGGGTTTCCTGGGATCGCACCTGTGTGATGCGCTGCTGGCTGACGGAAATGAGGTGGTCGGCGTCGACAATCTAGCGACCGGAAGCCTCGCCAATCTGCGGCACCTGCACGGTGAACCGCGTTTTCGCTTCGAGCAGATCGATATCTGCGAGCCGTTCGACGTCGGCCAGGTGGAGTACGTCTTCAACTTCGCTTCGCCGGCAAGCCCGGTGGATTACATGCGGCTCGGAATCGAGACGCTGCGCGTCGGCTCGGCGGGGACCCTGAACACTCTTGAGATTGCGAGGCGGAACGGCGCCGGGTTTCTCCATGCATCAACCTCGGAGTGCTATGGCGATCCAGAGGTGCATCCGCAGGTAGAGAGCTACTGGGGCAATGTGAACCCGATCGGGCCGCGATCGGTGTATGACGAATCGAAGCGTTTCTCCGAGGCGGCTGTCTCGGCGTATCGGCGCTATTTCAACGTGAATACGCACCTGGTGCGAATCTTCAACACGTATGGGCCGCGGCTGCAGGCGAACGACGGGCGTGTGATCTCGAACCTGATGATGCAGGCGCTGCGTGGCGATCCGTTGACGGTCTACGGCGACGGGTCGCAGACGCGGAGCTTCTGCTATGTGTCGGATCTCGTTGACGGCATCCTGCGGCTGTCGAAGTCCGACGAGCACGACCCGGTGAATATCGGAAATCCCAACGAGTGGACGATCCTCGAGTGCGCGCGAGAGATTCAGGCGCTCATCGGATCGCAGTGCGAGATCGTTTTCCGCCCGCTCCCGAAAGACGACCCAAAGCAGCGCCGGCCGGATATCACGCGCGCCAAAACGCTGCTCGGATGGGAACCGAAGGTCCAATTGCGCGAGGGACTGACTCGCTCACTCGATTATTTCCGTGCTGCGGTGGAGGCTGAAAAGACGCAGCCGCAGGCCCGCGCAGCAGCAGCCCAGCAGGACGAGGAGTACTTCCGTCTCGCCTCGGGCCGCTGACGGGAGCCAGCGCCGGGCGTACTATTTCGCTTTGGTCTGCACCTCCGTGTGCAGTTTGGGGTAGAACGTGATCTGCCCTGCGACGGTGACGTCGTTCTGCTGGCCGGTCTTGTAAATCGGCGCCTTCCAGCGCTCGTACTGCATCCAGGCATTCAGCTGAATATCGCGGCGCAGGTTTTTCACGACATCGATCGTGAACTGGTTCTGCGTAGTGCCCAGCGGGATGAAATCCTTGGGCCCTTTTTTGTTCATATATTCGAGCTGCACCCACTCGTCGCCGGAGAGGTGATAGGTGAGCCATGCGTTGCCGCCTTTTGCCTCGCGCCCGATCTCGTCACCCATGATGAAGCCCTTGTTGGTGTAGCCCTGGCGCTGAACGATCTCGTAGTAGTTGAACTGACCGCCCTGGCTCCGCAGTGTTGATGTGTCGGTGCTCGCCGCCTCGATACGGAAGTCCAGCTTTTCCATACCGGGGAAGTGCGAGATATAAATGCCCGGGCGATAGGCAGCACGGCGCGGCGCGCTGATCGGTGTCACGTCGTCGTGAGCGATCGAGTCGGTGTACAGGGTGACGTAGTTACGCAGGAACGGAAGCCGGTACGAAAAGGTGAAGGTGCTAAAGCGCGCTCCGGGATCATCCCGCGAATACTTTTCTCCCGCGGTTGTATCGCTGAGTGAGAAGAAGCTCTTCAGGAAGGTATGGACCGTGATCGGCTCGGTGCAGGGATAGATGCTTCCATCCGGCAGTGCACATCCGTGCCCCTTGCCACCCCAGATGACCGTACGCTGGAAGCTGAAATCGAAGTTACTGGTGGGCTTGAAAGAAAAAATTTCGGAGTGCGCCCATGGGTCGTTCGGGAACGAATGGCCCTTCAGCGAACCGATCATGAAATCATAACGAAGCGGTCCCAGCACTTTGCTCAGCAACGGAATGTACATCGGATCGACGCGATTGATGCGGAACGTGTACATGTTCTCCGCGTTGTTGCTCCAAGCCATGCCGCCGCCCATCCCGGGCCCAAGCCATGAGTCAGACTTGCCGAACGAGATCTCGTGTCCCCACCAGTGGAATGCGAGGTTTGCCTCCTGCAGCCGGAAGGTGTTCACCGCGTTGTTCGTGCTTCCGTACGGAAGAGTGGACTGGGGATCGTTCGGCGGAGCAAAGACGATCTCGTCGATGATGGAGAGCTGGTTCGCGAGACCCAGCGTATAGCCGTCATACGCCGGGGCGTGCTGGAACTCGCCCCGAATGTAGAGCGAGAACCGGCCGTACTCATTCACGCTGGAGAAGCCGGTCACGTTGTTGAAGCCGGTCGAGTACGGGCGGCCATAGTCGTTATAGACCGATTGCCCAAGGTGATAGCTGTCGCGCAGCACCGGGCCGCCGATTCCCATCACGCGCGTGTACACGGATTGAAGGCCGTAGACCGCGCCGCGAGTCAGATTGTTTCCGGGCGTCTCCTCAGCCAGATAGTCCTGCAGCTTTGCGAGTATGGCCATCGCTTCCGGATCGCCGTCGGAGGTAATGTCATCCGCGCTCGCCTGAAGCATGTGCAGCAGACTGCGCCGCGTCCACGGCCGCATTGCGATGAATGCAGTATCGAGATAACCCATCGCATGCAAGCGGAGCGTGAGCGGATAGACGATGCTGTCGACCGGAATGTACGTGGAACCGAGCGCATCTCCCTGCACCCCACCGGGCTCCGGGCCATAGGCCGGCATGCTCGGCACAGACGCAACGGGCACCGCGGGCGATATCACGGCCGGCGCCGGATTGGGTGGGTTCTGCTGGTTCTGTACGTGGACGGGCTGCTCCAGCTGATCGGGCGCGGTTATCGCCGGAGCTGTCGGTGCAGCGGGCTGGGCGGTCTGCTGTGGCGGGACTGTTTGAGTCTGTGACCCCGTCTCCGTCGTTTCGGGCTGAGTGCTCTGCTGCGTCGTCTGCTGCTGGCTGCTCTGCGGTGCAGAGTACGGCGTCTGCTGTGCGGGTGTGCTCTGGTTTGCCGGTGCAGGCGCAGCCACCGAAGGGAGGCTGCTTGCGGGCGCCGGTGTCGCGGGCGGCACAGAACCTGGAGCCTGCGCTCGTGCGGTCTTTCCGCTGAAGAAGGTGGCAGTTATCAGCAGCGCAAACAGCACTGCCGCGGGTGGCCAGGGGGGGGGGGACCGCTGAAGAAACATGTTGCCAGTGTAAAGGTTTAGAACGACGCAGTGGATGTCGAGACATTCATATTGCTTTGTGGTTACAAACGGATTTTCCGGGCAACCATATACGCCTCAAGCCGCGTCATCGGCTGCTGCCGCGCCGAGAGACGCTCAGCGCTGAGCATCGCCCAGATCACCGAAGGTCCTCCGCCGGAGCGTGCGCGAGCGGATGTCTCCTGCATCACGCGATAGACCGCGACCGCATCTTCGCCGTCGACAGGGAAGTGTGGCAGATGAAGACTGCGGCCCAGCCTGGCGAGCTCAGGCCACAACAGCGGCGCAGCCGTGCGCGCGGATCGCTTGCGTCGAGCGTTTCTGCCATCGTCAGCAACGATCAACAGGAACGGCAGCCGGTCGCGATGCGCCCAGCGCAGAGCGTCCGCCCACCCGTTCTCCGGCGCACCGGCCTCGGCGAATGCAACTGCGAGCCGATCCGTGCCTGCCGTCTGCATGCCGCGCGCGGCTCCTGCGCACAGCGGAATGCGAAGGCTCTGCGGCACATCATGCGCCTCCTCACCGGCTGTCGACGCCGGTGCCAGCTCGCGTATGGCGCGGTCATCCGCGACACTGGAGACGAGGTCGCCCGCAGATAAATGAATCAGCGTGGCGGCGAGAAGCGCCTCCCGCGCAGCATTGGACCGGCGGCGGTCGATCGTGCGGATGCGCTGCATGAGCGCGTGAATTTCGCGGAGGCGATCCTGGGGCAGCAGGGGATTGTCGGCCAAAACGGCAAGTCCTCTTCTTCGAGAGTTTCGTTCGTGATCGTGTCGAGCTTGCAACGAGAAATGGTGATCAGGCTGTGGCTGCGTCAGCGGCCTCAGGATTCAACCCGAGCTCCGCAAACGCCTGGGTGGCCACCTTCGGTTTGATCGTGCCCTCGCGAGCGAGCTTCGAAAGCGCTGCTGCAACAATCGATTCCGCATCGATCTCGAAGTGCCGCCGCAGATGTTGGCGATTGTCGGAGCGGCCGAAGCCATCCGTGCCGAGCGAGACCAGACGCGATCCAAGCCACGGCGAGAGCGCGTCGGGCAGCGACTTCATGTAGTCGCTTGCCGCAACGATGGGCCCCTTCGCATTGCCGAGCGCGGTGACAACATACGGCACGCGCTCCTTCTCGGCGGGATGCAGACGGTTCCAGCGCTCGACGGCGATGGCATCGCGGCGCAGCTCTGTGTAGCTCGTCACGGACCACACATCGGCTGGCACGTTGTACTTCTCCGCGAGAATCTGCTGCGCGCGTACCACTTCGTTGAGGATCGGACCTGCACCGAAGAGCTGCAGCTTCGCTTCGCCCCGGGCTTGCTCCGAAGGGGCAGCCTTGAACTTGTAGAGCCCGCGCAGAATGCCCTCGCGAACGCTCTCGAGGTTTTCCGGCGCTGCCGGGTGCACGTAGTCCTCGTTGTACATCGTCAGGTAGTAGAAGATGTTCTCGCCTGCCTCGTACATGCGGTGCATGCCGTCCTGGATGATCACCGCAAGCTCGTAGACGTAGGCGGGATCGTAGGTCCTGCAAGTGGGTATGGTCGAGGCCAGAATGTGCGAGTGGCCGTCCTGGTGCTGCAGACCTTCGCCGAGCATGGTCGTTCGGCCGGCGGTGCCGCCCATCATGAAACCCTTGCCGCGCGAGTCCGCGAACGCCCACGCCATGTCACCAATGCGCTGGAATCCGAACATCGAGTAGTACATGTAGAACGGCACAATAGGCACGCGGTAGTTGGTGTATGCCGTACCCGCCGCCGTGAAGCTCGCTATCGAGCCCGCCTCGGTGATGCCTTCCTCGAGAATCTGTCCGTTCTTTTTCTCGTTGTAAGCGAGCAGCATGTCGGCGTCGTGCGGCACGTACTTCTGCCCCTCCGGCGCGTAGATGCCCACCTGCTTCATCACGGACTCGAAGCCGAACGTGCGGCCCTCATCAGGAATGATCGGCACAATCAGCTTGCCGATGTCCGGGCTCTTCAGCATGCCGTTCAGCATGTTTACGAAGCCCATGGTGGTGGAGATCGCACGGTTGTTGGAGCCCGCCAGCCACGTCTTGAAGAATTCGATGGGGGGCACCTTGATATCCAGCTTCGGCACGGTGCGCGCCGGCAGGAAGCCGCCCAGCTCCTGGCGGCGCGCAAACATGTAGGCCATCGCAGGATCGGAATCCTCCGGCTTGTAGAAGCCGACGTTTTGGGCCACCTCAGCAGGCAGGCCGCAGTCAAAGCGCTTCACGAAAGCGGCAATGCCTTCGTCGGTCAGCTTCTTCTCGTTGTGCGTCGGGTTGCGGGACTGCGCTGACGGAATGCCATAACCCTTCACGGTCATCGCAAGGATGACAGTCGGTCCGCCCTTGTGCTCCAGCGCGCGCTTGTAGGCGTTATAAATCTTCGCGGGATCGTGACCGCCGCGATGCAGGTTCGCGATCTGCTCGTCCGTCTTGTCCTCGACAATCTTCAGCAATTCCGGATACTTGCCAAAGAATTCTCTGCGGATATATGCGCCGTCCTTGGCCTTGAAACGCTGCAGGTCGCCATCGACGCACTCTTCCATGCGCTTCAGCAGCAGGCCCTGATGGTCGCGTGCGAAGAGCTCATCCCAGTCCGATCCCCAGATCACCTTGATCACGTTCCACTGAACGCCGCGGAAAACGGATTCGAGCTCGTCGATGATGCGCGAATTGCCGCGCACCGGGCCGTCCAGCCGCTGCAGATTGCAGTTCACGACGAAGATCAGGTTGTCGAGTTTCTCGCGTGTACCCAGCGAGATCGCGCCGAGGGTGTCGACCTCATCCGTCTCGCCATCACCGACGAACGCCCAGACTTTACGGTCGGTATGCGGAATCAGGCCGCGGTTCTCCAAATATTTCATGAAGCGCGCCTGATAAATCGCATTCAGGGGGCCGATTCCCATGGAAACCGTGGGAAATTGCCAGAAATCCTCCATTAGCCAAGGATGCGGATACGAGCTCAGGCCGGGAGTCTCGCGCAGCTCGTGACGGAAATTCTTGAGCCGGGAGGCGTCCAGCCGTCCCTCAAGAAACGCTCGTCCGTAGACGCCCGGCGAAGCGTGTCCCTGGAAGTAAACGAAATCGCCCGGCTGTTCACCCTTGTCGCTCGCATACGATGCGCGGAAGAAGTGGTTGAAGCCTACCTCGAGCAGCGTCGCCTGCGACGCATAGGTCGAGATGTGGCCGCCGATCCCAGCGTCGTATTTGTTTTGTTTATGCACCATCGCCATCGCGTTCCAGCGAATCAGCGCCTCGACGCGGCGCTCCAGCGCGCGATCGCCGGGGTAGGGAACTTCGTCGTGCTTCGGAATGGTGTTCTGGAACGGAGTGACGACATCGCCGGGCGCCGGCACACCGGCCTCGCGGGCCCGAGTGCGCAACGCCGATAGCAGCGCCGCGCCCTGTTCCCAGTCCTTCGCGACGACCTCGTCAAAGGCCTCGATCCACTCGGCGACCTCCGCGGTCATGTCCTGCCTGACGGCACCTTCAAGATTTGTCGCCACGTTTGTCGCCATCCCACCACCCTCCATTAGGCCCGCTTATAGCTGTATAGCCCACTCTCTACGATAATTCGGCGCGCGAATTTGTGCACGGTACCAGAGGTTGGATGGCTGGCTAGCTCGAATAGTCGGCGTTTATCGACACATATTCGTGCGTCAGGTCACAGGTCACGAACCGCGCACGGCCAGTTCCACGGCCGCCATCAAGACCCAGGTCCATCGCAATCGTGTACTCCCGCGCCTGCATGGCGGCATGCGTCGCCGCCTCGTCATAGCGCGGGTCGCGCACGCCATCGGCGAAGACCGGCAGTCCGCCAATCGTAATCGTCACGTCTGTGGGATCGAAGCGCACGCCCGCCTTGCCCGCCGCCGCGAGCAGCCGGCCCCAGTTCGGGTCGGCCGAGGACCACGCCGTCTTGCACAGCGGCGAGTTGGCAATCGAGCGCGCGATGTCGCGGGCATCGGGATCGCCTTCGGCGCCCGTAATCTCCAGCGTCACAACGTGGGTCACGCCTTCGCCATCGTCGACGACTTTGTGCGCGAGCGAATCGCACACCTGCTGCAGTGCCGCTTCGAACAACCGGATGGCATCACCCTCCGCCGCGACCTCGCTCTTGCCGCTTGCAAGCAGCAGCACCGTGTCGTTGGTGGACATATCGCCGTCCACGGAGATGCAGTTGAAGCTTGCGTCGACCGCCTTGGACAGCATTGCGTTCAGGTGCTCCGGGCAG
>DASUHZ010000015.1:0-79366 GCA_036273275.1 Bryocella sp. | reverse complement strand
GTGAAGGTGTTCCAGGCAAACAGCAGCAGCGTGGAGAAGACGACGGCGGTGATGGTGTCCTGGGGGCGCTCGAACGTTGCGAGAAAAAAGAGGGTGATCGCGAAGAGGGTCCACCAGAGGGGGATGGGGTTTTGGCCGGCGGCGGAGAGCTGGCGGAACTCGAGCGCGGCCAGGGCGGCGACCAAGGCGGCGAAGAGGGTGACCATCCAGAGCTTGCCGAGGAAGATGAGCAGGCCCACAAGGACGATCAGGACGATAGCGGTAAGGACTCGCTTCATGCGTTTTGATGAGGATATATGGGAGGTACCCCCCTCCCCCCCCCTATTTTGTGCAAAATCTTGATTACAGGTGAGTTAGTGGTGGACCTTTGGTGTAAAATATTGATTCTAAAGGGCCATTCGTCGCAAAATATTGAAAACAAATTGGTTGAGCGGAGTTGCACCGAATTTGGTGCCCGAGGAATTAGATGTCGTACGGGAGCCCGGATCCCGGAGCGGGACCCGGGCTCAAGGGTGAAGCTTTAGCCCCCGGCGCACATGCTGAGCGGGATATTGTGCGCCTGGCAGAAGGCGTCCTGGCTGGCCTTCATGTCCGAGCGGACGTGGCGGGAGATGAGATATCCGCCGACACCGGCGACGACCGGGACACCGATAATGATGCCGAGCAGGAGGCCGCGATGAGTGGGCGGGTACTGAGTCAGGGCGGCCTGTTCCTCGGGCGAGACGGGCTGCTGGGCGAGCGCCTTGAGCCGGGTCATCAGGCCCTCCTCCGACACGTCCATCCAGTGGGCGTAGCTCTTTTTGCCGGTTATGTAGATGGGTGCGGTTACGGTCCAGAGCGCGATGCCAGTCTTCGCGTCGAGAATCACGACGCGGAAGTATGGCGTGCGGTTGTAGAGATCGGTGCCGGGGGTCACGTTCTCGCCGTTGCGCGGATCGATCTCATCGAGCTGGAAGATCAGGTCGGCCTCTTGCGGGCTGCTGACGAGCTGGTAGTAGCCCCACTGCTTGAGGCGCGAGTGGATGTCGTTATAGAGCTGGTTCGTGTCGAGCCCGAGGCGTGCGCTGATGCCGACGTTGGTGAGCAGCACGGTATGGGCGGAGGCGATGATGCCCGGCACCGGGCCGCTTGGGACCTGCGGGGCAGGAGGATGCTTGACGCCGCCGAGCGAAACGGGAAGTGAACTGCTGGACTGCGAGGCGTTGATGCTGTCCTGCATGGCCTGCTGAGCCGCCTGCGTGGCCTGATCCTGTGCGGAGGAGGTTTGGGTGAAGGCGGTCTGTGTGACGACAAGGACAGCGATGAGTCCGCTGACGATGGCGGAAGGAAGATACTGCGTCGGGTTTTTCATGGCGCTCCCTCGAGGGGTGAACCTGCGCTGGCGCAACCAAAATGCTTTCCTCGCGGCGCGAAGAGGCGCGCGGAAAGGCAATTCCGGCAGGGAAGGGAAGGTGCCGAGAGCTAGATGCGGAGGGCGAACGGGCGGCGCTGCGGGTTGGTGGAAACGTTCCAGCGCGCGGAGGTGAACCGGGCGGGGCTGTTTGATGGGAGAACGCTTGCGCGATGCGCAGCGGCGACATCGAAGGAGCCGCCGAATGAGGTAAGGCTGTGCACGAGGCGGCCGGGGCTGGCGAGTCGCGTGATTGCGAGAGAGAGCTTCTGTTCCGATTCCAGCCGGGTCGCGGCGACTTTGACGGTGCTGGGGTGGTAGATGGGAAGGATGGGGCGCGTGGCCGCGTGGCCGGTGTGCGCGAACAGAACTGCCAGGCTGAGCAGAGCGATGCGGAACCACGGCGAACGTCTCACGGCGGGCATGGAAGGGCCTCAGGTGGAAGCGACGAGCGAGGGCTTTGTAGATCCACCTGAAAACAATAACGCGAGCGCAATAAAAAAAGACGCGTGGGTTGGGAGAAATCTAACGTTACTTTGGTTTGCGGTGCGTGAGGCGGTGGTTTCCGGACGGCGTTCGCGGCGGCGTAGAGGAAAGCAATTCAGTCGTTTCGGCTGCGCCTTCGCGACAGCCTTCGGCAGAGCGGAAGGGGGGCGTCTTGTGCGGTCTTTATGGCACGGCTAAAGCCGTGCCCTTCCGATTTCTTTGAGCCGGTGTTGTGGTGGCTGGCGTCGAGGAAGGCAATTCGGTCGCTGCGGCCTTCGGCGTTCGCGACAGCCTTTGGCAGAGCGGAGCCCGCTCATGCCGCTGCGCGCGTCATGAACGGGGCACCCGCACCCGACAGGGCTCGATCGAGGAAGTGCGCTCCCGAGCACGCTTCAGATCGGCGCGGTCTGCACCTTGCCCGAAGTTCCCAACAAAAAAGCCGGAGCTGGCGGCTCCGGCCTACTAGGGTCTATTCACTGGAAACGATTAGAACGTCAGCTTCCGGCGCAGTACGCCAGCCAGTCCGAGAAGTCCAGTGCCAAGCATCAGCAAGCTGCCCGGTTCCGGCGTTGCGCCGGGGATCATGGCGACGTCAAAAACCGCGCTCACGCCGCCGATAGCGTTGAAGTCGCTGGCGGAGCTTCCGGTAAAGATGGCATCGGTGCCATTCCAACTCACGCTCTCGCTACCCCCCGCCATGCTGCCCGAAGCGAAGGTTACACCGGTGATTTGGTCATGATCGGGGAGGACGAAGTTGCTTAGATCGATGGAAAACGACCCCGACGCGCCCGCTGTGCTTCCGAAAAAAGTAAACGTGATGGTTGATAAGGACGGATTTACGTTGGCAAATGAGTATGAGCCGGACACACCGGCACCGGTGGCGCAGGCCGTGGGCGGGCCAACGCAAAAAGTGGCATTCGCCGGGTCAGTGTATGTCCCGGGTCCAGAGCTCGTAATCGCAACAGTGCCAGTTGTCGAAGTACCGAAGTGATAGGTGCTCCCCGTTAGGTCTGCCTTCGCAGGCAAAGCGGAAAGGGCACCTACAACCGCAAATAGGAAGAGATATCGACTGCTCATAACTACTCCTTTAAGGATTTTGAAAATTGGGAGACCGTGACAGAGACGCACAGGGATAGCAGACCCGGAGTAGGCCTTTCGATCGAGCTGAGAGGGGTTCAACCGCAATGCAGACAGAGCAACTTCGCTGCGCGAGAGCCCGCTGCGCCGCGACTGGAAGTCTGGATTGGCCCGCGGTGATGAAGATTTATTACTTTTGGTGAGGAAGATTTATTACCTTTTGTGCTTGTAGTGTCAACACATATTTTTTATGTTTTGGTTTTTTAACGCATTCTTCAATTTCATGGCTGGTAGAGTCGAGTGTCTTCGTTCTGTCCGGTTGACCGGCTATACGGAAGTTTCGCGGCGAGGATGGAGCACCCTGTAATTACGAGGAATTCAGATCTTGAAGTAGCGAGAGGGTGTGGCGCCGAGGACTTTGTGGAAGGCGGCTATAAAGGCGCTTGGGGTGCTGTATCCGGCCTCGAGCGCGGCATGCGTGACCTTCGCACCGGAACCTAAAAGGGCCAGAGCGTGCATGAGGCGAAGCTGCTGGCGCCAGCGGCCGAAGGTCATCCCGGTCGAGGAAAGGAAGAGCCGCTCGATGGTTCTGCGGCTGGCACCGCTGGTGCGAGCCATCTGGGCGAGCAAGCTCGGACTATGTCGTTAATGGGGCACACCCGCGTCCGGCACGCGGCTGAAGTGCTCGTGTGGCAGACTGCTGGCAGTGCTCACATTCTTCGTTTACTTCTTCACCGGGCTTCTAACTCTGTTACCGGTACTTTGGCTCATGCTCGGCACATGGATGGGCGTGCCGATTAATTGGTCTCAGTATGTCGCGGACGTCGGTTCCTGTCTGCTCATTGTTGCGGCTTATCTCAAACTTTTTGAACGCAGAACCGGAGCAGTTTTTGCAACAGTTGGATTGTTGGCCACGGTTCCGTTTTGGGTGATCGAGACAGTCAAGGCGTTGCGGATGGATCCAAGGTCTCTTGCGGGCTGGATGGTCCTTTTTGCCTACATCGTTGTCGCAGGATTATGTGCATTCCGCTTGCGGCGCGAGTTCGGCTCAGTGGGCGAAGGCAGCGGTGGGCAGAAGGTACGGCGTGCCGTGGTTAGTGTCTCGGCTGTTTTGCTTGTGTGCTTAGTCGCGGCTGGGCAGTGGCAGCACGTGAAGAGTGAGCGTCATCCGAGTCGGTATGTCCTTCCGGACGGGTATGTGGGTTGGGTGGTTATTCACTATGAGCATCCGGGGACTCCGCCGATTGAATTGAGGGATAAGGAAATGGTGTTCGAGATTCCGGAGAGCGGCGTTAGGTATACGAGCTCGCGGCAGGAATCTGGAGAGGCGAAAGATCGCTACCTATACCAACTTCCAGATGGTCGATTCCGAGAACTTCTGAACAGCGGATGGGGAAAGGGCGGGATGGTTTGGGACGAGAGCAGCGGCACAACGGAAAAGCCTGGCTCTCCGGACGATCACACGCAGCAGTTCTTCATAGGAACTGAACAGCAGGAAAAAGAGATGGAGAACTTGCCGAATACGTGGAACGGCATCGTGCCGGGAGATTTGCCGGGAAAGCTGCATTAATTTCAAAGGAGGGCATAGTCAGGGCTAGAGCCCATTTCTCTTGGTGCGAGCAGATGGAAGACGGTCGCGCGTCTTAACACGCGATACCCCACCCTGCCGCTACGCGTCGAGGATGGGGCACCCAGTGCGTCGGCCTGCCGAAGGACAAGCAGATTCCCTTCGAACATGACAGAAAGAAAGCAAAGGCGCGCGATACCCCACTCTCTTGATGCGCGAAAGGGTGGGGCACCCGGTGCATGGGACCGGTCTAGTTGGCGACGCGCCAAGGGGAGGTGGTGGACCAGGAGCGGAGCTGGTCGAGGGCCCAGGTGGTGGATTTGTCGGAGTGGCAGGAGGTGCAGGGGTTGGGGATGCCGGATTGCTCGGTGGCGAGAGGCGAGATGAAGCGGAAGGTGTGCGCGGCGACGAAGTTGTCCTTGATGGTCTGCTCGATGAGCGGCATGTGACAGGCGGTGCATTGGCTGCCGGGGCTGTTGGCGGCGTGATGAGTGTGCTCGGGGACGGTGCCGTTGAGGCCGGCGGGATTGTCGGCGTTGTGGCAATTGAGGCAGAGTGCGTTGCCGAGGGTGACGAGGTTGGACGGATTCTGCGGGCTGTGAACCTGGTGGCAGTCGAAGCAGCGGATCGCGCGGTGGTACATCACGCTCTGTGCGAAGTCGTTGCCCTGCATGCGATTTTTGTGGGCGGTGAGGTCGGCGAACTGGAAGAAGTCGGTGGTGCCGGGCTTGAGATCTTCGAGGCGCCAGAAGTCGGCGAGGCGCTTGCCCGGTTCGTAGCCGACGGGCCAGTCGTAGTATTTGCCGGCGATGGGGTTGGTGAGCGGACGGCCCTGGCTGTGGCACTGGATGCAGGTGTCGTTGCCGGCGAAGGGGGAGAGGCGGGCGGGGTTAACGATGTTGGCTTTGGTGGGGTGCGCGACGTGAAGGCTGCCGGGGCCGTGGCACTTCTCGCAGCCGACGTTCCACTCGGTGACCTGGTGGGTGTCGATGTTGTAGTTGACGGAGTGACAGCCGTCGCAGAGTGGGCCGGTGGGGCGCTGCATGTTGGAGTCGGGGTAGTCGGCGACCCACCAGTCGGTACCTTTGTCGGCGTGGTAAGGGAGCCAGCGTTTTTTTGCGATGTCCCACTGGGCGGGGAAGACGAAGAAGTCGTCGCCGATTCTGGTGAAGTAGCGCTGCTTGTAGCGGGAGCCGTAGACGAAGGCGACCTGGTCGAGGGTGAAGGTGACGAGCGGGTTGGGTTTAGAGAAGTCGCCGAGGACGGCGTCGGGCTCTTTGGGTGAGCGGATGACGTTGGCCATGCGGGTTTGTTTCCAGCCGTCGTACTCCTTCGTGTGACAGGAGCGGCAGGCGGCGGAGCCGGTGTAGTGGGCCGCCGGAGTTTGCGCGAGGAGCGTGGGAGCGAGGAGGGACAGCGTCAGGAGAAAGCTGAGGCCGCGGCGCATGGCGGGAAGTATCGCATGCGGGTGTTGAGGGAGTTGTCACGCTGAGATAACTGTGCACCTGGCGAGGAAGCCGGGGTCGATGTCGACGCCAAAGCCGGGGCCGGTGGGGACTTTGATGACGCCGTTCTCATCGCTGCGCAAGGAGGATGTGGCGCAGTGGTACGGAAGGACGTTATTGAATTCTTTGAACTCGTGGAAGGGGCCGGAGTTCGGGATGCTTGAGACGAAATGCATCATGTAGACGTAGCCGAGGCCGGTGGATGAGATGTGTGGGATGGTCTGCTTGCCGAAGGCCGCGGCCATGCGCGCGACCTGCATGCAGCGAATCATGCCGCCGAAGTAGAACATGTCCTGCTGGACGATGGAGAGGCCGCCGTTGGCGATGAGCCAGCGGAAGTTGTGGGTGGAGGGCTCTTGCTCGCCGCCGGCGATGGGGATCTCGAGCGCGTCGGAGACCTGTTTGGTCTCTTCGTACCAGTCGAAGGGCACGGGTTCTTCGTAGAAGGCGTACTTGTACTGCTGCATGAGCTTGCCGATGGGGATGGCTTCGGCGGGCGTGTAGGAGCCATTGGCGTCGGCGGAGATGATCATGTCCGGGCCGAAGGTTTCGCGGACGAGCGGGATTAGTTTTTGGCTGCGGCCGACAGGAGTTTCTGGGTGTGACATGCGGCCGCCGAGCTTGAACTTGATGGCTTTAGCGTGCGAGATGGCAACGTCGCGCTTGAGGTGCTCGATGGTCTCTTCGGCTGGAATGTCGCGCTCGCCATTGGCTTGATAGACGGAGATGGCGGGGTTGTAGATTTTGTCGCTGATGAGGAGGCCGATGGAGCGATTGGCAAGCTTGCCGAACATGTCGAGGATGGCGAACTCGATGGTGGCGATGGGGACCCAGATGGCGAGGCCCTGGGCTTTGTAGTTGTTGGCGTGAACGGTGGAGGCAGGGATGAGCTGCTCGAGGTCGCGGGCATCTTTTCCGATGAAGAAGGGCGCGATCCGCTTGGTGAAGATGGGATAGAGGACGGACATCTGCTCGGAGTTGGAGACGGAGATGCCTTCGTGGCCGTCTTTGGAGCGGACGCGGCAGATGTATTGCTTGTCGCGCGTGAGGAGCTCGACGGATTGGATGATGACAGGGTCTTTGAAGAGCTCGCGCTTGAAGACGGGCTGCTGGAGGATGGCATCGAGCTTGGCGTAGCGGTCGGCGAGGGTGCCGGGGAGGCCGTGGCGCGGGGCGTTGAGAAATTGGCCGAAGGCGGGTGTGGCGGCGGCGGCGGTGCCGGTGAGAGCGGTGGCGAGGAAGCGGCGACGGTCCATACAGCCAATTTATCCGAGCGGCTAGATCGCGATTATCGTCCGATCATCAGAATTGTGAACGAGTCGGGTACCGGCGGTCCCATTCGAGGGCGGCCATTCGGCGGAGCCGGGGCATCCGCGGGCGCAGGAGTACGCTCCTGTGACATCGTGAACAGATGGCCGGTTTTGGTGTCGAGCGTGATGGTGCGGGCTCCGTTCATGGTCTTCAGCACCTGTTCTACTTCAAACGTCGTGGGAGTTTTTTCTTTGACGACGGTCAATGTTCCATTTCCACCAGTGCTGAAGGCTTCCATGGTGGCGGGGTTGAATACCGCGCCGTCCGAGCTTCCGGCCAGGGGCAGTTTGGTGAGGATCTTTCCGTCCTTCGCGCTCAAGACAACCATGGCGGCTTGCGATTGTCCGGTGGACGGGGCTGGATTTGGCGTTTGTGCAGATGGGCTCGGCCTGCTGCACGCAGCAAACAGCACGCTGTTCTTTACATCCAGGGCCAATCCATTACAGCCGCCCATGTCCACGAGCGAGTAGTGTGCGACTGCCTTCATGGATTTCAGATCGACTGCGGTGACACTGCCGAGAGGATCCTGCATGACGACGTAGAGCATCCCCTTGCCGTCGGCAACACCTTCCTCCGGCACGCCGCCGAGATCGATCGTGCCGACTACCGTGCCGTCCTTAGTGTCGATGACGGTTGCGTTCTTTGTGGGATGACTGAACACGTAGACGCGCTCACTGAATGCATCGAAGAGAATGCCGTCGGGGCGCGCCTCGCCCACGTCGATGCTCTTCAGCTTGGTCAACGTCTTGGTGTCGAACATCGAAACCTGCGGGTGATCGCTGGTGAAGCCGTGCCCGGTTTTCGGATCAACGGCGGCACCCTGACCGCCCACACCTGACAGTTCATTGATGAGGGCCAGCGTGTCGAGGTCGAAGACGGTAAGGCGTGGCGGCAATGCTTCCGTTGCAGGCGACGTATCCGTGGCCGGTGTCGCCCTTACGGCACCTCGGGGAATGTAGATCCTTCGTGCGGCGGCATCTGCGTAGATGTAATCCCATCCGCCCTCGCCTCCGACGCGAGCCGTCTTCAAGACCTTGTACGGTCCATCCTGGGTGGGCGCTTGCGCCGCAAGAAGAGTCGCACTTGCAAGGAGGAACACGAACAAACGCTGCATCCTTTATCTCCTGTGTTCGGGCGGAAGTTTTGAGGGATCGCCGAAGCGATCTGCTTAGTGCAGCTAGAGTGTACGTTCGCGTCGCCGTTATAGCATGACGCTGCCGTCATAGATGGTTGCTTCAGGTGCAGGGTGAGGTTCACGACCGTGGCAGAGTCTGCACGAACTGCCAGAAGGCTTTGTCGTGCTTGAGTTTGACGATGGAGTCATCGTGGGCGGGGTCGGGTATCTTCTCGCCGGGTAGTGTGTTGGCGCGGCGGTCGAACGCCTGCTGGAGGTGAGTGCGTGCGGCTGCAGCGTTTCCTTCCTCCGCGTCGGCACAGGCAACGAGACGGCGGGAACCATGCGGCAGAGTTATCTGTGGAGACGTTTAGGTGGAAGAGCTTTTTCGGGTGATCTGGAACTGGTTCGAAAAGCAGATTCCCTTCGGGAATGACAACAAGAAAGGAAAAAACAGATACAGGGTCCTTCGACTACGCGCTTCGCTCAGGATGACAGCGTTGATACCTCGGTTGAGGTGACAGCGTTATGGGCTGTGGTCCGAGGGCTAGCGGCGGGTGAGGACGTCGGGTGGGTGGAGTTCGGTGGCGATTTCGTTTTCGAGTTCGGAGACAGGCTGGAGGGTCTCGATCTTCTCGTCGGAGTGTTCGCTGAGGCCGCCGAAGCGGCGATCGCGGCGCTGGTATTCGGCGATGGCTTCGATGAGATGGAGACCGCGGAAGTCGGGCCAGAGGCGGTCGGTGATGAAGATCTCGGCGTAGGCGATCTGCCAGAGGAGGAAGTTGGAGATGCGCTGCTCGCCGGAGGTGCGGATGAGGAGGTCGGGGTCGGGCATGCCGGCGGTGTAGAGGGCGCGGGAGATGGCATTTTCATCGAGCCCGTCGAGTGCGCCGGCGCCGAGGATGTCTTCGACGGAGCAGCCGCGGGTGTGGGCCTCGGTGGTGAGGTCGGTCAGGATGCGGCGGACGGCGTCGACGATCTCAGAGCGCGAGCCGTAGTTGAGCGCGAGGGTGAGGGTGGTGCCGGTGTTTTTGGCTGTCTGCTCTTCGGCCCAGCGCATCGTGTCCTGCACGTCTGAGGGGAGTTCGTGGGTCCGGCCGATGTAGGCCATGCGGATATTGTTGGCGTTCATGCGCTCGACGTTGGAGACGAGGTAGCTGCGGAGGAGCTTCATCAGAAAGGAGACTTCCGATTTAGGCCGGCGCAGATTGTTTTCGAGCGAAAACGCGTAGAGGGTAATCCAGGGAACGTCGATCCGCGAGGCGGTTTCGACGACGTACTGGACGGATTCGGCGCCCTGCTGGTGGCCGAGGAAGCGCTTGAGGGCGCGCTTGCCGGCCCAGCGGCCGTTGCCGTCCATGATGATGGCGACGTGCTGGGGGAGGCGGGTGAGGTCGAGCGTGTCGTAGATCGCGCGTTCTTCGGGGGAGAGCTCGTGCGCGCGATTGGAACGCTGATAGGCGCGGCTTGTCTGGGAGGAAGGCACGGCTGCTCGCTGTCTTTGAGGATAGACGAAGAGAGGCCTGCACGGCAGCAATCGGCGATTGAAAATGGCAGCCGGGGCTAAAGCCCTGATGGTTTGTGTGTCGGCCTTCCGCGGGCTGAAGCCCGTTGCTACTCCGAGTGCCAACTCACGATGCACAAAAGCGGAGAGGCGTCGCTACGTTGCCTGCGGGGTGCGGGCTAACGTGCGACGCCTGGAGGTCTTAACGGTGCTGCTGCGCTGGAAGTTTAGGCCAGCTTGCGAGTGCGCGGCTATGCCAACTTGCGGGCGCGGCCCTGGGCGATCTCGCGGACATGGTTCAGGAAGATCGACTTCTGGGTTGCGGTGAGATGCGCGGTGTACTTGGCGATCTCGGCGAGGAAGGGATCGGTCATGAGCACGGCGGTCTCGTCCTTGTGGCGCGTGGGCGCGTCGCGGAGCAGGGCGGAGATGTCGACCTGGAGGGCGCGCGCGAGGCGGTCAAGGGAGGAGAGCGTCGGCATGGCCTTGCCGTTCTCGATCTTGGAGATGTAGGTGCGCGGAACGTTCATGCGCGTGGCAAGCTGCCGCTGCGAGAGGTTCCGGACGTGACGCAGATCGCGCACGGCCGCGGCAACCTGGATGCCTTCGGCCTCGGGAGCTTCGGGCTCTGGGACGAGAGCGATCGGCTGGGCCTTGGGAAGCTCAGGGAGCAGAGACTTTTTGCACTTGCGGCAGATGTCGTTGGTGGTGCGGAACTGCACGAGCTTGCAGTGATCGCACCGAAGGACCTCGCGTTCACTGCTGACCACTGGTTGGGTCGGGGGCATTGGTACGGCGATTGGAGCCAGTCCTGTAGCCATGTTGTAGTTGTTGCGGGCGGCTGCCAGAGCGGGGCGCCGCGGCGCGTCACGTCCGATAAGAAGTGAGCGATGTGCCTACTGTGACACCCGGTGCCGGAAGAGTCAAGAGGTATCGGCGGAGATTCAGGTAGAAAAGCCGGAAAAAACCGAAAAGGGAATCAGGGTGGTAAATAGGAAGGCGAGTGGTTAGTGCTTAGTCGTTAGTGGTTAGTGTGGTGAGAGACAGTAGAGGGTAGACAGTAGACAGTAGAGAAAAGCGAGGGGTGATGGCGGAGTTCAGTGCGGGAAGGGCGGAGGAGTTGTTGCGTGAGTGGACGAAGAGTGAGTCGCTGGTGAAGCACTGCCTGGCGGTGGCGGCGTGCACGGAGAGCTATGGTGTGCGTGAGGCGGCAAGGCTGGTGATGGGAAACTCAGAGGCCGATACTTTTGCGGAGAGGTATCGGTGCGCGGGGCTGCTGCACGATTTTGATTATGAGAAGCATCCGACGCCGCCGGAGCATCCGTTTGTGGGTGTCGCGTATTTGCGCGAGAACGGGTGGCCGGAGGAGATTCTGCACGCGATTCTGGCGCATGCGGATTATTCAGGTGTGAAGCCGGAGACGCATCTCGACCGCTCGCTGTATGCGTGCGATGAGCTGGCGGGATTTTTGACGGCGTGTGCGCTGGTGAAGCCTTCGAAGAAGGTTGCGGAGGCGGAGGTTGCGGGCGTGAAGAAGAAGATGAAGGATAAGGCTTTCGCGCGGGCGGTGAAGCGCGAGGATATTACGCATGGCGCGGAACTGCTGGGGATTTCTCTGGCGGAGCATGTGGGGAATTGTTTGACGGCGATGCAGGCAAGGGCGGAGGAGTTGGGGCTGTGAAAAGCAGACAGTAGAGGGTAGACAGTAGAGGGTAGAGAAGAACAAGGAAGCCCTTGACGCCAAGGGGATTGTTGGTTGCGCTAGTAGCAGCCGCGGAGGACCAGGAGCCAGGCGAGCGAGAGGATGATGGAGCCGATGATGCCGATGGCGATTAGCGGGGTGCGGGTGAGTGTGGGTGCGGCGGTGGAGTGGGTGGTGTCGTGCGGGGCGTCGGGGTTGTAGCGGATGGGGAAGAGTGTGCCGACGTGCATTGCTTTTTCTGAGGTTAGCTCGGCGGTGTGGAGCTCGTCGACGTTGTCGGCGTTGGGCGCCCAGTAGTTGTAGGTGATGCGGAAGTGGCGCGCGGAGGGAAGGCCGAAGGCGAGAGCGCGGCCGGCGGCGAACTCGTATTTGCAGGCGGTGACTGTGGCCATGGCTTCGGGCCAGAGATCGCGGGCGGGCTGTTGAGTCGGTCGCATCATGTGGTGATGGTGCTGGCGGTGATTCGTTGCACGCCGGATTCTGCGAAGCAGATGTTGGTTTTTTCGACGGTGCCGGGGAGGGCCACGGCGCGGGAGAGGTCTTCGAGGACGAGGCAGGTGAAGCCGAGGTTGCCGCCGTCGATGGCGGAGAAGCCGACGCAGAAGTCGTAGGCGAGGCCGCAGAGGAAGAGGCGGTGCAGGTTGCGCTCGCGGAGGTAGCCGGCGAGGCCGGTGGGGGTAGTGTGATTATCCTCGAGAAATGCCGAGTAGCTGTCGATGTTCGTGCGGAAGCCTTTGCGGAGGATGAGCTCGGCGTGGGGGATGTGGAGGCGGGGGTCGATCTCGGCGCCTGGAGTGCCCTGGACGCAGTGGTCGGGCCAGAGGTGCTGGATGCCATAGGCCGTGCGGACGGTGTCGGTGAAGGGCTGCTTGCCCGGGTGGGAGCTGGCGAAGGAGATGTGGCCGAGGGGGTGCCAGTCCTGGGTGAGGATGACGTGGTCGAATTTTTTGGCGATGGCGTTGATGCCGGGGATGATGGCGTCGCCTCCGGCGACTGCGAGCGAGCCGTCGGGGAGGAAGTCGCGTTGCATGTCGATGACCAGAAGCGCGTCTGTGGGGGCGAGCCGAAGCGTCATTACCTGATTGTACGGAGGGGTTATGGCTATGGTGCGCGGCTGCGGCTAGGCTGGGCGGGTGAATCGGGCGGGTCAAATAAGCAGAGCGGTGGCGCGGCTGAGCGTGATGGTGGCGCTGATTTTGGTGACGGCCTGCGCGTTCGCGCAGGGGCCATCGGCGATGAGCGCCCCGGGGTTGATGCCGAATGCCGGGCGTGTGAGTGGCGTGATTGAGGATGAGCAGGGCGCGTT
Source organism: Bryocella sp. (assembly GCA_036273275.1). Lineage (GTDB taxonomy): Bacteria > Acidobacteriota > Terriglobia > Terriglobales > Acidobacteriaceae > Granulicella. The sequence continues at coordinate 66,404 of DASUHZ010000015.1, read as the reverse complement.
GATTCCGGGCGCGCAGGTGGTGCTGGTTGCCGAGGGTGGGAGCCATAAGCTGACCAGCGGAAGCGATGGGCGGTTCTGCTTCGACGGTGTGCCGGCGGGTTCGTTCACGGTACGGGCGAGCGAAGAAGGAATGCTGGACGGTGTGAAAGAGGGCACGCTGGAGGCTGCTCAGCAGATGGAGTTGGAGCCGATGATGCTGCGCGCGGGCGCGGCGATGTCAGTGACCGCGGTCACGCAGGAGCAGATGGCGGCGATCCAGGTGCGGCAGGAGGAGACGCAGCGGATTGGTGGAATTCTGCCGAACTACTACGTGGTGTATGAGGCGAATCCGCAGCCGTTGACAAAGAAGCTGAAGCTTCAGCTGGGGTGGAGGTCGGTGTTCGATCCGGCGAATGTGATGTTCGTTGGAGTGTTGGCGGCGGGGCAGCAGGCGCAGAATGCGTTCCCGGGCTACAGGCAGGGAGCTAGTGGATATGGGAAACGGTTCGGCGCTGGGATGGCAGACGCGACGGTTGGGACTCTGCTGGAGGGATCGCTGCTGCCGATGGTCTTTCGGCAGGATCCGCGGTACTTCTACAAGGGCACGGGCGGTAAGGTGAGCCGGACGTGGTATGCGCTGAAGACGACCGTGATCTGCAAGGGCGATAACGGGCGGTGGCAGCCGGCGTATGCGAATGTACTGGGGAGCTTTGGCTCGGGCGCGGTGAGTGGGCTGTACTATCCGGGCGGCGAGCGCGGCGGGATGCTGGTGGTGGAGAACGGGCTGAGCGCGCTGGCGTTTGATGGCTTTGCGAATGTGATGCAGGAGTTTGTGCTGCGCAGGATGACGCCGTCGCGCGGGCGTGAACAGGTGGGCGAGTAGGTTCTCTGGTCAGAGAGCGAGCGCGATCACGATAAGGATGACGACGATAGCACCGGCGCCGACAATAAAGCCGGCGAAGAGCCTACTATCGCGGCATAAGTCGCTGAAGCCCATGGTGGCACCTGTCCGCCACGAGCTTAGCGCAGGTGCATCTGGCGCGTCCAGATGGAGAGGATGAAGGCGAAGAGAAGGCTTCTAAAGCATGGCGCGGTCAGAGGCCGAAGAGCGCGATCACAAGCAGGATGAGGAGAATTGGAGCGACGACAGCGAGCGCGATCTTAAAGGCTTTGCGCTCCTTGCGCGGGTGGTTGAGGCTGTTGCGACGTGGATCGAGTGGATCGTACTGCACGATGACGCGCGAGCCCTCTTTGAGCGGCTTGCTGCTGACTACGTCAGTGAGATAAAGATCGCCATCGACCGGATAGCTGATGGTGATGGCGTAGCGCAGGCGGTCGCGTTGGGTGATTCGCGTGCCGTCGCGGTGACGGCGGCGGCGCTCACAGAGTTCGACGGTTGCTTTGGCTCGCTTCCATCTCCGGCTGCTCATGAAGGGCCCTCGTTACACGCGAACGATCATGACCTCAGTTGATTTGATGAGCGCGGCGGCGGTTTGGCCTTTGCGGAGCTGCATTTCGCGGGCGGCGTCGGAGGTGATGATGGAGGTGATGCGCTGGTCGCCGATTTCGAGGACGACCTTGGCGAGCAGGCCGGAGATTTTGACGTCGATGATGCGGCCGACGAGTTGATTGCGGCCAGAGACGGTGCGGAAGCGATCGCGGCTGGCCTTGGGATTGCCGGCGGGGCGGGACTTCATGAGCGGCTTGAGTGAGGACTCTGGGATGCGGTGGTGGCCGCCGGGAGTTTTGATTGTGCGGAGTGTGCCGGCGAGGATCCATTGTTTGAGGGTGGGGTAGCTGACGCCGAGGGCGGCTGCGGCTTCGCGGGGCTTGAGGAGAATATCGGCGGTGGGCATCATGCGGTCTCGGGGGAGAAGTATACCCGGGGAGTTGGCGCAGGACGTAGTCGATTTGCGACGCCAAGGCGATGCAGGTTGTCATGCTGGGCGTCGAATCTGTACGATTATCAATAACGTTTTTTCGACTAACTGGTCATGCGGCCGTGCCGTCGGGATCGTCTTCTGCGGGTCTCGAAGCAGGAGGTTCCCCGATCCCTTTCTGAAGTTGTCATGGTGATGAAAATGTCGCGACTCGGTTTCTGCTTGTCGGCGCTGGCGCTGTGCTTGTTGGATATCTCCCCTGTGAACGGCAGGGCGCAGATGTCTGCAAACCTGTCGGGGCGAGTTAGGGACCCGAGTGGTGCTGTGCTGCCGTCCGCGGCGGTGACGGCTGTCGAAACCGAGACAGGCACTTCACGGACAACGCTTACCAATCGGGCCGGAGAGTATCAACTGTTTGAGCTTCCGGTGGGGCGGTACGAGGTCCATGTGAAGAAGAACGGTTTCGCCGAGAAGATCCGCACCGGGATCGTGCTGGATGTGGGCCAGGATGCGACCGCAGATGTGAGCTTGCAGATAGGGCAGGTGGACCAGCATGTGACAGTCAGTGACGATGTTCCGGTTGTGAACGGATCGACGCAGGATGTTTCCGGCCTTGTGGGAAGAGAGCAGGTTGGGCAGTTGCCGCTGAATGGTCGAAGCTATGACCTTCTGCTGACGCTCAACCCGGGGACTGTCAACTTTACCTCGCAGAAGACGGGAGGGCTTGGAGTCTCGAATTCCACGACCGGGAACAACTTTGCCGTATCGGGGAACCGCCCGCAGCAGAACATTTTTTTGCTGAACGGCGTGGAGTTTACGGGAGCGGCGGAGAACAACATGCAGCCGGGCGGTGCGAGCCAGCAGTTGCTGGGAGTGGAATCGGTGCGCGAGTTCAATGTGCTGCGCGATGACTACGGCGCGGAGTACGGGAAAAGGCCGGGCGCACAGGTGATCATTGTTACGCAGTCGGGAACGAATCAAGTGCATGGTTCCGTGTACGAGTTTCTGCGGAACAATGTGCTGGATGCTCCGAATTATTTTGATCAGGGATCGGCGCCGCCGTTTCAACGAAACCAGTTCGGAGTGTCCCTGGGCGGACCTTTGAAGAAGGGCAGGTCTTTCCTCTTCGGAAACTACGAAGGCTATCGGCAGCACCTGCACCAGACGTCGGTTGCGTTTGTACCGGACTTGGCGTCGCGTGCGGCTCCAGTCGCGAGCGTGCAGCCTCTGCTGAACCTGTGGCCCACGCCGCCGGCGGGCGCACCAGACTTCAACGGAATCGCGGAGGTGTTCAGCAGCCCTCTGCAAACGATTCGCGAAGATTTTGGAACCGCGCGATTCGACCAGAATTTCTCGCCGAAGGACATGTTGTCTGCCGTGTACACGGTTGATGACGGAGCAGACAATACGGCGACGACGGCGAATCCGTACAGCACGGACATTCTGACGCTGCGGGAGCAGGTTGCGAGCGTCGATGAGACGCATGTGTTTTCGCCGGACCTGCTGAATGTGGCGCGCTTCGGGTACTCGCGCGCGGCGTACTTCTTTACGGGCGAGCCTACGCCTGGGACACCGGCTGCGACTGTTCAGGGATTCATTATCGGGCGTCCGGTTGGGGCCGTCGTGGTGGGAGGAAGCGCGGCGTCGAATCCGCAGGCACAGATTGGGCTGGCGGGAAGCAACAATGGAAGCAATCTGCCGATCGTGCGGAATCTGTACACCTATGAGGATCGCGTGACGTGGTCGCACGGGCGTCATCAGTGGAGTTTTGGAGGGTGGTTTCAGAACTTTCAGTCGAACGAGATCATCAACCTGAGCCAGTACGGGCAGGCGACTTTTTCGAGCCTGCAGACATTTCTCACGGGAACGACGAGCAGTTTTCTCTATAGCCCTTCGCCGACGGAGATGAACTGGAGATCGCTCTTCGGAGCGGTGCATGCGCAGGATGTGATTCAAGTGGGCCCGAAGCTGACGCTGAGCCTGGGCTTCCGCGGGGAGTTCTCGACGGGATGGAACGAGGCGCATGGGCGCGCTGCGAACTACACGTTTACGGGATACACGATCTCGAGTCAGCCGCACATTAGTGATCACGCATTCACGGTGAACAATGCGAAGTTTCTGCCTCAGCCACGGGTTGGGGTTGCGTGGAGCCTGCGGCCGCAGAAGACGGTGATCCGCGCGGGGTTCGGGATCTACAACGAACTGCTGGATGACCTCGGATACCGGATGGATCAGAATGCGCCGTTCAATCCGACATACGGTATTGCTGCGCTGCCGGTGTCGAGTTTGCCGGTTGATCCGGCGTCGCCGGTAGCTTCAAACGCTTTGCTGGTGACGGGCGGCGTGCAGCCCGATGCGAAGATGCCCACGCTGATCTCGTATTCGCTGCGCGCTGAGCAGGAACTGACGCCGAATACCTCGGTCGCGGTGGGGTATGTGGGTTCGCATGGATATCACGAACTCATCGGCGTGGATGGCAATGAGCCGGTGCCGACGATCTGCCCGGCTTCTCCGTGCCCGAGTGCGTATCCGTCGAGTTTTCCCGCGCCTCTTGCGGGAACTGCTGTTCCGCCGGGCAGCTACTACATTCCTGCGGGATCGCCGAAGGCAAATCCGATGCTTGCGAACACGTGGACATGGTTTGCGCGGGGCACGGCGAGCTACAACTCGATGCAGATTGATCTGAATCATCGCTTCAGCGGCGGTCTGGCACTGCGTGGCGTTTACACGTGGTCCAAGGCGCTGGATGACGGGGATTCGCTGAACGCGACGGCGGCGGGCAATGCGCCGGGGCTGACCTCCAATCCTTACGACCTGCGTGCGGACTGGGGTCCAGCTACCTATGACATGAGAAATATCGGTGTGGTGAGTGCCGTTTATGCGCTGCCGTTCGGGCATGGGAAGGCGCTCGGCAACGGTTTGCAAGGGTTCGCGAAGGGTGCAGTTAGTGGATGGTCTGTGAACAGCATTGTGACGGTGCAGTCGGGTTTTCCGCTCACACCGCAGCTCAGCTATAACCCGTCGAATAACGGGGACACGCGGAATCCTGTGAGGCCGTTTGTGAACCCGAACTTTCATGGATCGCCGGTCATCGGGAAGCCGTCGCAGTGGTTCAATCCAGCGGCTTATCTTGCGCCGCCGGCGAATAGCGGGTTCTACGGGAATGTTCGCAGAGACTCCTTGTCCGGCCCGGGACTCGGGACCTGGGATTTTTCCGGGCAGAAGGACACGGCGATTGGCGAACGGATGACCCTGCAGTTTCGGGGCGAGATCTTCAACCTGCTGAACCGGGCGAATTTCAATACGCCGAATTTGATTGCGTTCACACCGACGGGTGTCTCCGCGACGGCGGGCGCCATCACCAACACGTCTACGACTTCACGGCAGGTTCAGTTTGCGCTGAAACTTCTCTGGTAATTAATACCCAAGGCGGGAGTGGCGGATCCAGAAGTAGGCGATGAAGGCGAGCAGGGCGACGATGGCGAGGATGTAGTAGACCCAGCGGTCACCTTTGTGGTCGCACATCGTGTTGGTTTCCGGGTCGTGGGGGTCGTAGCTGATGCAGAACCTGGAGCCGACCTCCCACGGGCGCGAGCACTCGAATTCGCCGGTGTAGTGGCGGCCGGCGACTTCGTAGCGAAAGATGATGGCGTACTCCTGGCCGACGTGCCCGCCGGCGCTGGCGAAGTCGCAGTGGTGTTGGGTGGAGGACTCGACGGTAGCCTCAGTCTGGGGCCAGGTTGCCGTTTTGGTGAGCGTAGCCATGGTGCATCTCCCGCGCGGGACAGTATGACACTGGCATGCTATCCTTCGCGAGTTTTCTAATGTTTGTGGAGCGGGGTGCATGGCCGAGGACGTAAAGGCAGGGAACCGGCTGGAGTCGCGGCTGGATACGAACGCGGCGAAGTTTGAGAGGAATCGGGAGGCGACACTTCGGCTGCTCGAGGAGGTTCGGGCCGAGGAGGCACGGATTCGCGAGGGTGGCGGCGCGAAGGCGGTTGAGGCCCAACACAAAAAAGGCAGGCTGACGGCGCGGGAGCGGCTGGGGCTGCTGCTGGATAAGGGCCCTCTGTTTTCCATTCATCGCGATGAAGCTGCGATGAATGGGGCGCCCCCGAACTTTTTGGAGCTGGGGTTGTGGGCGGCGCGCGGCATGTACGAGGAATGGGGCGGGGCTCCGGGAGCGGGGGTGGTGGCCGGGCTGGGACGTGTGAGCGGGAAACTGTGCTTGGTGGTGGCCAATGACGCGACGGTGAAGGCGGGCGCGTTCTTCCCGATGACGGCGAAGAAGGTGATACGGGCGCAGACGATTGCACTGGAGAACCGGATTCCGACGTTGTACCTGGTGGACTCGTCGGGGGTGTTCCTGCCGCTGCAGGAGGATGTGTTTCCGGACCAGGACGATTTTGGACGAGTGTTTCGGAATAACGCAGTGATGAGCTCGCTGGGCGTGCCGCAGATTACGGCAATTATGGGGATGTGCGTGGCGGGCGGCGCTTATCTGCCGGTTATGACGGACACGGTGTTGATGACGGAGGGGTCGGGGCTGTTTCTCGCCGGGCCGGCGCTGGTGCAGGCGGCGATTGGGCAGAAGACGCCGGCGGAGGAGTTGGGCGGCGCAGCGATGCATGCGGAGGTATCGGGCACGGTTGATTTCAAGGAGAAGGATGATGAGGGCTGTATTGAGAGGTTGAGGAGTCTGGTGGGGAGGTTAGGCCAGAGATCAGAAGTCAGAGATCAGAGGTCGGGAGAGGTGTTTTCGCGGGTGGAGTTTGATGCGGAGCGGGATAGGCCGCTATATGCGCAGGAGGATCTGTACGGATTGATGGATCCGGATCCCGCGAAGGCAGGCACGAACACGTATGACGTTCGTGATGTGATTGCGCGGTTGGTGGACCGCAGCGAGTTCGATGAGTACAAGGCGGAGTTCGGGCGAACGGTCGTGTCCGGGTATGCGCGGATTGGCGGGCGCGCAGTGGGGATTGTGGCGAATCAGAAGATGCATCAGCAGATGACGGTGGCGATGGGGCCGCAGCAGGGAGAGAAGAGGACGGAGTTCGGTGGGGTGATCTACACGGAGAGTGCGCAGAAGGCAGCGCGGTTCATCATGGACTGCAATCAGCAGCTAGTGCCGCTGCTCTTTTTGCATGACGTGAACGGGTTCATGGTGGGCAAGGATGCGGAGTGGTCGGGGATTATCCGCGCGGGCGCAAAGATGGTGACCGCGGTGAGCACGAGCGTGGTGCCGAAGATCACCGTGATCCTGGGTGGGAGTTTTGGTGCGGGGCATTATGCGATGTGCGGCAAGGCGTACGATCCGCGCTTTGTGTTCGCTTGGCCGACGGCAAGGTACGCCGTGATGAGCGGGGCGAGCGCGGCGAATACGCTGGTGGAGGTTCGCGTGAAGCAGATGGAGCGCGGCGGGAAGCATCTGTCTGAGGAAGAGAAGAAGGCGATTTATGAGGAGATAAAGGCCACCTACGATGCGCAGGCGGACCCACGGTATGGTGCGGCGCGGCTGTGGGTCGATGCGATCATTGATCCCGCGAGGACGCGTGAGGTGCTGATGATGGCGCTGGTGGCGTGCGCGCTGAATCCGGAGGTGGCAAGGTTTAATCCGGGGGTGATCCAGACGTGAGGCGGCTCGCGGTATGGATATTTTTCTTCGCGGTGTTGCTGATTGTGGTGCCGTCGTCGTTTGGTGCCGGTGAAACGTACGAATGCAGGGCACGGCAAGGGGCACATTCGCCAGCTAGCGTGCAGAATAATGCTTCAACTGTTTCCTTCGAGTTTTGTACCGCGGTGGACTTTGGGATGTTGGGGTGGATGCGTTGGAGTATTGTGAGTGGCGTTGTAATGTTGTGCTTGAGTGCGTGGGCTTTTGGGCGCAGTAGAAAGAGAGCAATGAATTAGCCGGTCGAACCAGGTGACCCAAACGTGAATTTAGCTCGATTAATCACGATAGTGGCGCTGGGCATTTTCCTGGTTGTTGGATCGGTTCCCTATCCGACGATTACGGCGCCCGATTGGACGCTGAACGTTGTTGATCCCTCGGGAGCTCCGATCAAGGGTGCGCTGGTTCGCGAGATCTATCGTAACTACTCGGCGGACTCGGACGATCACATCGTCGATGAGGAATCCGACGCCTATGGGCGCGCGCATTTTGCCAGTCTGACGACCAGCGCTTCGTGGATTCGGCGGATTATCGGCACGCTCTCTTCGGACACTCCTTTCGTTTCCACCGGACCGAAGGCGTATGTGGTGGTGTTTCTCGGCAGGGAATCGAACATGGCGATTCTTAAGGGTGGCAATCCTATCTGGGAGGGCTCGCCACCGAGCGTCAGGTCTACGGTGGTGCTGGTTCCGCTAGACTCCAGTGGCGGGCAGTAACGGGACTAGACCTTCACGAACGTAACTTGACCGGCGAGGAGCTTGCATTGGTAAAGATTGTCGAGTGTCCGCGGGATGCGTGGCAGGGTCTGCCCAAGATGATTCCTGCGGAGGTTAAAGCGGAATATCTGCGGACGCTGATCGCGGCTGGATTTCGAGAGATCGATGCGGTGAGTTTCGTGAGCGAGAAGGCCGTGCCGCAGATGGCGGATTCGGAAACCGTTCTGGAGCTTGTGGATCCGCCGGAGGATGTGGAGATCATTGGGATCGTAGTAAATGTGAAGGGCGCGGAGCGCGCAGTGAAGACGCGGCGGGTAACAACGCTGGGTTTTCCGTATTCGATCTCTCCGACGTTTCTGGACCGTAACCAGCGCCAGTCGCCGGAAGACGCGCTGGATCAGCTGGAGCAGATTGGTGAGATTGCGTACAAGGCTGGGCTGGATGTCGTGGCTTACCTGTCGATGGCATTTGGAAATCCATACGGGGATACGTGGGACATCGATGAGGTGGTGAGTGCGGTGGATCTGCTGGTGGATGCGGGAGTGGCGGAGGTGTCGCTCGCGGATACTGCAGGTGTAGCGAATGCGGAGCTGATTCGCGACGTGATGAGGCTGGTGCTGGATGTCCACGAGGGCCTGGAGGTGGGCGTGCACATGCACACGAGGCCGGATGAGGCTGCGGAAAAGGTGAAGGCGGCGTTTGACGCGGGCTGCCGGCGATTTGACGGAGCGATTGCCGGGCTGGGCGGGTGTCCGTTCGCGCAGGATGCACTGGTAGGGAATCTGGCGACGGAGGTCCTGCTGGCTAGCCTGCGCGAAATAGGAGCGGATTTGCCGGACGTGGAGCCGCTCGATGCGCTGGTGCAGCGGAGCGTGGAGATTGGGAAGCGGTATGGGCAGGCGGTGCAGTAGAGCAGGGATTAGGGAAATGGTTCGAATGCAGGTCTCTCGGCTCCGCATCGCGATAAGGCTGCGATGCTCCGGTCGAGATGACAGATGTGCGGGGGCAGAATGAGTCTGGTGCGGGTGGAGGATGACGGTGGTGTTCGGGCGATTACGCTGAATCGGCCGGAGAAGCGGAATGCGCTGACACCGGAGTTGCAGGAAGAGCTGATTGCGTCGATTGAGGCGGCGGAAGACGCGGGTGCACGTGTTGTGTTACTCGCGGGCGAGGGCGAGGCGTTCTGCGCCGGGCTGGATTTGGGTGTCCTGCGGGACATGGCGGGCATGAGTGCCGAGCAGCATCGGATCGAAGCTGCGCGTGTGGCGAGGATGTTTCGAGCGGTATGGGAGTGCGATCTGCCGACGATTGCCGTTGTGCAGGGCCCCGCAATTGCGGGTGGAACGGGGCTGGCGACAATGTGCGATTTCACCGTCGCGGCACCGGAGGCACGCTTCGGCTATACAGAGGCGCGGATCGGGTTTGTACCCGCGTTGGTGAGCGCGTACCTGCTGCTGCAGTTGGGGGCAAAGGACGCGCGGGAGCTGCTGCTGAGCGCGCGGATCTTCGATGCGGATGAGGCGTGGCGGCTAGGGCTGGTGACGGAGATTGTGCCGCGGGAGAGGCTGCGGGCAAGGGCGGCGGAGCTGGCGGCGGAGCTGATGCGGAACTCGCCGGAGAGCATGCGGGCGACCAAGCGGCTGTTGCGGCGGCAGCAGCGCGACTGGATGGGCACGGCGCTGGAGCTGGCGATGGAAGCGAACGCGGAAGGAAGGCAAACGGCGGATTTCCGCGAGGGTGTGGCGTCATTTCTCGAGAAGCGGAAGCCGGTGTGGACGAGCAGGGATCAGGGAGCAGGGATCAGAGATGACCGGCGCTGGTAAGCTGCTGGCATGAAGCTCGTGCGACTGGCAGTGATGATTGCGATGGTGGGATGCGCGGGCGCGCAACAGATGCCGGCCGGGTCGGAGATGCATGGTGGCGGAGCGGCGTTTCTAACGCTGACGCCGGAGCGGGCGATCGAGCTTGGAGAAGAGGACATGCAGCGCTTCTACGCGGGGGATGATGTCGCGCTGTGGACGCAGATGTCGGCGGCGATGCAGGCCGCGGTGAAGGACCAGGGTGTGCTGAAAGACTTCACGGAACACATGGCCAAATACTTCGGCAAGGAAACGAAGGTGGTCCATCAGAGTGCGGTTCCGCTGCCGCCGGCAGCGGTGCAATATCGCAGGATTGTGATGTATCACGACGCAGATTACCCGATGGTGGTCAGCTTCACGTTCAGCGGCAGCGGAACGATCGAAGAGTTTCACATCAAGGAGGAGCCAAAGGCGGCGGAGTCGAAATATGTGAAGTACCGTGACAAGACGAAGCTGGCGTTTCCGCTCAACGGCGAATGGATGATCGATCAGGGCGGACCGATGGTGTCGGAGAACGAGCATGCGGCGACCACGAATGAGCGGTTTGCGTATGACATGGTGATGGTGAACGGCGAGCAACTGTTCTCGCACGATGGAACGACGAATGAGGAGTGGTTTGCGTTTGGGCAGCCGGTGCTTGCGGACGCGAATGGCACGGTTTTAGCGGTGGTGGATGATTGCGCAGACAGCTTGCCGTACCATCCGAACGCAGAGGTGAAGCACGGCAACGTCGTGGTCATTGGGCATGGTGACGGGGAGTTCAGCGTGTACTCGCATCTGAAGCATGGAAGCGTGACGGTGAAGAGCGGAGATCAGGTGAAGGCCGGGGAGAAGATTGCGGAGGTAGGCAACAGCGGTGATTCGCAGTTTGCGCGGCTGGAGTACAACCTGCAAACAAGTGACGACCTGAACAATGCTGAAGGGCTGCCGGCGGCGTTCGATCACGTAAAGGTGAACGGAAAACACCGGAAGAACGCTGAGCCTGTTCGCGGGGATGTGGTGGAGAGACGATGACGGCAGAGACACGAGTGCGCGTGCGGTACGCGGAGACCGACCAGATGGGCGTGGTTTACTACGCGAATTATCTTGTGTGGTTCGAGGTGGGAAGGGTGGAGTTCATCCGGCAGATGGGCCTGGACTATCGCTCGATGGAGAAGGAAGAGAACGCGATGATCGCGGTCGTCGAGGCGACGGCGCGGTACAAGGCCCCCGCACGGTATGACGATGAGCTGATTGTGCGGACGACGCTCGCGGGTGTGCGTGGATCGATTGTGCGTTTCCGGTATGCTGTGGTGCGCGCGATTGACGAACAGTTGCTGTGCGAGGGAGAGACGGTTCACCTGGTGGTGGGGCCAGATATGAAGAAGCGCGATATGCCGGAGCAGTATGCGAAGCAGTTTCAGAGGCTGCTGGATAAATCGGCCGCAAATAAGGACAGCAAGGAGTAGGCGCGATGGACGACATGGGGTTGGTGCTAATCAGCGGAGCGAACAAGGGGCTGGGGTTCGAGACGGCGCGGCAGCTGGGCAAGATGGGTTACAAGGTGCTGCTGGGCTCGCGCGATGTGGACAAGGGCAAGTCTGCGGCGGAGAAGCTGCGCGGCGAGGGCCTGGATGTCATCGCCGTGAAGCTGGATGTGAACATACAGGCAGATATCGATGCGGTGGCACGCCTGATCAACGAGGAGTTTGGCGGCGTGCTGGACGTGCTGGTGAACAACGCCGGCCAGATGGTGGAGAAGAGCTGGACCAACAACATCACGAGCGAGATGAAGGTCGAGGACATCCGCTCGACCTACGAGACGAATGTGCTGGCGCCGTTCGCGTTGACAAAGGCGCTGCTGCCCGCGCTGAAGCGGTCCAAGGCGGGGCGCATTGTGAATGTGTCGAGCATCCTTGGATCAGTGACGCTGCAGGGGACAAAGGGATCACCGATCTACACGACGAAGTTGTTTGCGTATAACTCGTCCAAGGCGGCGCTGAACATGTTGACGATTCACCTGGCGCACGAGCTGCGCGGAACGAAGATCAAGGTGAACTCCGCACACCCGGGATGGGCGAAGACGGATATGGGCGGAAGCGCGGCGACGCTGAGCGTGGAGGATGGCGCGAAGACAATTGTGGAGCTGGCGACCGTGCCGGAGGACGGGCCAACCGGCGGGTATTTCCACGGCGCGGACATGATTCCGTGGTAGGTGCTGAGTTAGGGAGTGAGCAGTCAGGGAGTCAGGTCGAAAGAATGTGTCTTTCCTAACTTCCCAACTTTCTAACTCCTCATTTCCTAACTTTTCCTCGAGCTCTCCCAGGCCTTCGCGTACTTCCAGCTTGTGTAGATGGCGTGGTAAAGGTGCAGCAGCAGGCCCTCGCGGCCGTCCAGGAAGCCGAGCCGGAAGATGTAGTTCCAGATGAAAGTGAGCTGCGGGATCAGCCAGACGTTGAAGGCGAAGCTGAGGGAGGAGCGGCTGGTTCGGCGTTTCGAGATGAGCAGGTCCGCGCCGAGCGAGCTGTAGCGGTCCATGTGCTCGATGTAGGTCGAGAGCGTCGGATACGCGTGGTGGATGAGGTCGTAATCGAGTGTCGCCGAGATGCCGTTGAAGACGATGGTCTCGTGGACGGGGCGTTCTTCAAACTGCGGGGTCTGCACGAAGTTGGCAGCGGAGCGGCGGAACAGGCGAAGCTTGGGATCGGGGTAGAAGCCGCCGTACTTAATCCACCGGCCGAGGAAGAGATTGCGACGCTTGATGAAGTAAGCGTCGACGGCGGGCTTGGACATCAGCAACGACTGCATCTGGAACTGCAGATCTGTGGAGAGCTCCTCGTCGGCGTCGAGCGAGAGGACCCAGTCGCCGGTGCACTGCGAAAGTGCAAAGTTCTTCTGCGCGGCGAAACCGGTCCAGAGATGGTCTATAACTCGTGCGCCGCGGTCGCGGGCTATTTCGGCGGTGCGGTCGGTCGACCCGGAATCGACGACGATGATCTCGTCGGCCCACGAGACACTTTCGAGGGTACGAGCGAGGTTGGCCTCCTCGTTGAGGGTGATGATCGCGACCGAGAGCAGCGGCATCTTCGGGGTGCTCGTGAAGCGATAGTACGTCGGTTCTGTATCTGTAAGCACAGCCGAACTATTAGATTCGCGGAGCACGGGATTAGTCCAGCTTGAGGGAGGGTTCATCGAGCTGTTCACGGAGGAGCCGCTCAGTGAGGGAGCGGAGGTCTTCGCCGGTACGGGGGAGGATGAAGGCATGGGCGGCGTCATTCCATTCAAGCTTGAAGGAGGTGGACTGGGCAGAGATCCAGACTTGCCGAACCGGGGTGTTCGGGGTGAAGACGAATTTGGCTGTGTCGTCATCGAAGAGCACGTTGAGGACGCCGTTCTTTTCCTCGGTCTCAAAGCCTCCAATACCTTCTTCGGCACGGATGAGCGATTGCTTTAGGGCTTCGAGTGCGGTGTCGGATTCGCGGCGGAAGGTAGTCTCGTCAAGCATGGCTATCGAGTTAAGTGTAGTCGGGTTCACTTGCTTTTGGGATGCACGTAGTAGATGAGGCCGAGGTAGTCGTCGGTGAGGAGGAAGGTGTCTGGGCCGACGCGCAGAATGCCGCACGGCCGTCCATGCACCGCCGGTTTGCCGGCGGATGTGGTCAGGAATCCAGAGATGAAGGCTTGTGGATGGTGATTCCCGGATGTGAAGCGGACGACTCGGTAGCCAGTCCCGATGCGCGGATGGCCGGCGCCGTGCAGTGCGACCAGGAAGCTCGAGTGGAGCAGCGGATTGTCTGCGTCGAAATACGCCAGACCGAGCGGAGAGCTGTGCGCGGCGAAGGCGGTGTAGGCGGCAGGGACGTGTTCGCACGACGAGAGCGGAGCCGGAGCCTTGCCGAGGTTGGCGTTGGGGTCGGCGCCGCGGTTCTGCGCGGCGAGGTTCGTGCCCGCCGCGGCGATGTCCGAGGATTGCTCGCCGTAGACGGAGTCAACGCGGTTGTTGCTGGCGCCGAGCCGGGGATGGCTCGTGTCGACACCGTGAGAGGCGATGCCCGCGTTGGCGGGGCGCTCGGATTCGGTGGCAAGGTCGCCAGGGGCGGGCATCTCAGGCAGTGGCGTGACGTCGTGGACCGGCTTGCCGCCCGCGAAGTAGCAGGTTGGCCAGCCGTAGTTGGGTGGTCGCGCCGTTGTGATCGGTCCGGGGTGCGTCTTCGAATCGAGCTCGAAGAAGGTGTCCTCAGGGAGTTTGTCACCAAGGTGGTCGTCGCCCATGTTGGTCGCGAAGAGCGCGCCGCCGTCCAGACCTGGCACAAAGCGCAGATCGACGGCGTTGCGAAGACCTTGCGCGACGAGCCGCTGATCGCTGCCGTCCGGATTCATGCTGACGATTGCGGCGCGCAGCACCTCGCGCTCCTGGCAGTAATTGCATGAGGAACCGGCGGCGACGTAGATACGCGTGTGGCCGTGGAGGTTCGCGATGGCCACGGTGCGAGTCAGGTGCCAGCCGCCATATTTGTAGTTGAGGCCGTAGTCGGGGAAGCGGATCAGAGTCTCGGGTGGGGACGTTGGATGCTGGTCGCCGACGTTGTATTTGTAGCGGACGAGTTTGTCCGTGAGCGGCAGGTAGAGCCAGCTCTGGTGCGTCGCGGGGTCTGTCCAGAAGGCGAGGTTATTGGGATTGCGCAGGTGATCGAGATACCGGATGACGTGCGTGAACCGGTGCGTCTGCGGGTTCCAGCCGTCGAGGATGAAGATGCAGCCGCGGGTGTTGTCGGCGAGGTTGTACATGCCCGTGGCGAAGATGCGGCCGTCGGGCGCCTGGGCCATGAAGCGCACGCGGCGTAATCCGCTGGCAACGACGTTGATGTCGAAGTCCGCCGGCAGCGATAGCGTGATCGACTTGCCGGGCGCGTAGGGGATTGTGTGCGGCTGGAGGTCTTGGGCGAGGGTGGCTGCGGTGCAGAGCAGGGCTGCGGCAAAGCAGCAGGCGAGGTGTTTCGAAGGCATACGAAGGATTGGACGCAATGGAAGCCGAGGGTCGTAAAAGACGATCTGTGGATTACGGTTGCGTCGGGGAACGTCTGAGCTGGCGCTCGGGCGAGGTGCCACCACCTGGCACCGGCGGCGTAGCCGGTTTCTCCGGCTTGGTGGTTATCGGCTGTCCAGGCTTCGCCGTTGTGGGTGGCGGAGTTGCGGGCTTCACGCTCTCGAAGCAAGGGGCAGAGTTCGCCGTGGGCTCGTAATGTGAGGTCTCGTCGCTGAACTCGAACGGCTGGCACTCGTAGTTGCGGGTGTGGGAGAAGTCGAAGAGGCGCATTCGTGACACCGGATCGA
Source organism: Bryocella sp. (assembly GCA_036273275.1). GTDB lineage: Bacteria > Acidobacteriota > Terriglobia > Terriglobales > Acidobacteriaceae > Granulicella. The sequence goes on along the minus strand of DASUHZ010000015.1, from coordinate 50,983 downwards.
TTGCGTCATGCACGCCCACGCGCGCCGTCGCGGTAACGAGGACCGCTGCGGCGCCCCCCAGCGCAGGCTCGCCCTGCAGCCAGCGCTCGGTGAGGTCGCAGTCTCCGTGCGGCGTGTGCGCCTGCAGGTGCGCGGCTTCACAGATTCGTTCCGCCGAGACAAAGCTGATCGTGATCGCCGCGTGTCCATTGAAGACGTTCAGGTGAGCCTCGTGCTCGGTAAGATCACCATCAGGTGTAACGGAGATGCCGCGAAAGATTGCGCTATAGTGCTCTGGCCCGAGGAGCGAGCGCACCGTGCGGAGAAAGGTGCCGAGATTGGTGTTGGGGTCGGCGAAGTTCGTGGCGTAGGTAACTGTTCCGACTCTGCGCCATGCGCTGCCGGACGGAACGAAGATCGCGCTGACAAGATGAAGGTCGAGCTCGACCGTAACAATCGCATCCAGCTCACCGGAGTTGCCCAACGCAACGTAGTTGATCTGGATAGAGTGCGGCACGGGCGCGTGTTCGCGCGAGACGTAGGAGCTCGGAGCGCCGATGGCGGACAAGGCCGCCGCGCGGATGCGATCGTCATCAGCCTGAAGCTGCGCGACCAGCGACTCCGGGGCGGGCTCGGGCGCATTGGCCTGGGTGAACACCAGCGGACCGAGGCCGGAGCTGACTGGGACGATTGGCGCAGGTGCAGGCGGAGCCACCTGGGGCGGCGGCGGCGCGGTGGGCGGAGAGGTAATTCCGCTGTGGCGCTGCGCATGCGCGGGGATGGCCACGGCGGCGAGCGCAAGCAACGAAAGAAACAGACGGCGCATGGTCAGGAAACGGAGTCCATACTCCGTTTAGAAGGGAATGTCCTCGTCGGTGATGCCCTGGTCGGCGTAGTCGTTTGCGGGTGCGCTGGGCGCCGGGCGGCTGTAGCTGTTGGTGGCGTAGCCGCCGGAGGACCGCTCGCCGCGCTCGCCGCCTGACGAAGCGCCTTCACCGCGGCCGCCGAGGAGTTGCAGGTCGTTGACGAGAATCTCTGTGCGGTACTTCTTCTGGCCCGACTCCTTGTCGTCCCAGGAGCGGGTCTGGATCTTGCCCTCGATGTAGAGCTGTGAGCCCTTCTTCACGTAATCGCGCACGATCTCGGCAGTGCGCTGGAAGCAGACGAGGTTATGCCACTCGGTCTTGTCGGTCCAGTTGCCGGCCTGGTCCTTGGCGCGCTCCGCGGTCGCGAGCGAGAAGCTGGCGACCGTCATGCCGCTCTGGGTGGTGCGAATTTCGGGGTCCTTGCCTACATTGCCGAGGAGGATAACTTTATTGACGCCGCGTGCCATGTTTTGCTCCGTTTCCGAAGTTGAGGATAGCAGAGTGGGGGAAACAAAAAAGCGCAGGTTTGCTCAGCCGGCTCGGTTGCCGAGGAGCTTGGCGACGCCGAGCAGCAGCGTGACACAGCCGAGCGGAAGGCAGCCCATGACGACCACCAGCGCGATCCAGCCGAGGTTCGTGTGGGGCCCCTGGTGCGTCACGCCTCCGAAGACAGTCAGCAGCAGCGCAGCGGCAATGACTCCGATGATGGCGAGGATCGAACCGAGTTTGAGAATCTTGCGAGTATCTGATTGCATGGGCTTTCAACGGTAAGCGGCGAGCATCGCGTACAGGATGACGCCCGAGATGGAGACATACAGCCATAGCGGCCAGGTCCAGCGCGCGACGCGCCGATGAATCGGGAAGCGACCGGTGAGCGAGAGAAAGAACGTGATGAGGATCAGCGGCAGACAAATCGTCGCGATGAGAATGTGCGGTGTGAGCAGTACCCACAAGTAGACGGCGCGCGCCGTCGGATGCGCTTTGGGGAAAAGGATGTCGCCGTGCAGCACGTGATTGGTCACGTAGGCGACGAGGAAGGCGCATGACGTGATGAACGCGCCGAACATGCTGTTGCGATGCGCGGTGATGTTTCCGCGCCGGATGAATCGAAAACCAAACAGCAGAAAGACTGTGCAGGCCGCGTTGAGGATCGCGTCCAGCGCCGGAAGGAAGGCAAGGTGCATACCGGCGGCGTCAGTAGGATGATGGACATAGACGATCCACGCGAGAAGCAACGACGCGAGCGCGCTGACCGCGATGATGCTCCAGATGACAGAAGCCGGTGTGCGGTAGTTCGGATTTTGTGTGGTGAGCGTGGGCATCGATCGGTTAAAAGAACAGACGCCCTTGCGCGTTGAGCGCCATCGCCAGCAGCAGCAGCGGGAGGTACATCACGGAGACCTTCAGCAGGTTGCGCGCGACAACACGATTGGAGGGATCTTCAGGATCGTGGGCGATGCGCGCGAACCGAACCGTCGCGTAGAGGTACCACCCTCCCAGTGCGAGCGCTGCGATCGCATACGGCATGCCGGTGACGTGCAGGTACGTCGGCCAGAGGCTGATGGGAATCATCAGCACGGCATAGAACAGGGCCTGCGCGACCGAACTGCGCGCGGCGCGCGTGACCGGCTGCTGTGTCGCTGTAACGCGGATGCCCGCGGCGCCGTAGTCCTTGCGGTACATCCAGCCAATCGCCATAAAGTGCGGAAACTGCCAGATGAACAGAATCGCGAAGAGGGCAATCGCGGGCCACTCGATCACGCCACGCGCCGCTGTCCAGCCGATCAGCGGAGGAGCCGCTCCCGGAAACGCGCCGATGAAGGTATTGAGCCGCGTCATTCGTTTCAGCGGCGTATAGATGCCGACGTAAGTCACGGCGGTCAACAGCGTCAGCGTGCCGGTCAACAGGTTCGTCGTCCACACCAGATACAGCGAGCCGAAGAACGTAAGTAGAAATCCTGTGACGAGCCCGGGTGCGAGCCCGATGCGATGCTGCGCCATGGGCCGCTGCGAGGTGCGCGGCATGCGGCGGTCAGTCACCCGCTCAAACGCCTGGTTGAGTGCGCTGGCGCCCGCGGTTACAAGCGCAATGCCGAACAGCGCCTGCACAAGGCTGATGGTGAATGGACTGATACCGGAGCGCAGGCAGCCAAGGAAGTATCCGCCCGCCGCGGTCAGCACCACCATCGCGGACACGCGCGGCTTCGTCAGGATGAAGTAGTCCGAGAGCAGCGCAACGCTGTGGCTGCGGGCGCGGACTGCCGTAGATGTGGCGGAGACGGACACCGTCCTTTAAGAGTACCGCGTAAGCCCATTTGGCTGCACGATAGCCAGAATCGGCTGCTTTTCATCGCCTTCGGTCGTTGTTGCGACGAATCACGAAAGGACCTGGCCAACGGTGTGGGCTGCGTGGCGCAGGCCCGTGTCGGTCGAGAGCAGGTCGGGGCCGAAGCGAATGGTGTTCGGCCGGGCATCGCTGTAAACACCGTGCTCATGCAGCGTGTTTACAATGGCGCGCGCGTCCAGGTGATTCACGGTGAGAAAGGCGCCGTGAGCCTCATCTCCGCCGCGAGCCGTAACGCCGGATTCAGCGAGATAACGCTTCAGGCGCTGCAGTCGATCCAGCGTGTATGCCCGGATGCGATCCACGCCGAGTGCGAGCGTGAACTGTTGGCCGGCGCGAGCCTGATAGTAGGTGAAAACGGCCGGTGTGGATTCGAGGAAAGCGTCGCCGCCTGGAGCGAAGCGCGGAGGGTTGGGACGATCGAAGCCGAAGACCTGCTCTTTGGCAAACCAACCGATGTCGAGCGGGTGCAGGTCACTGTTGAGCGCTGTGGGCGAGAGATAGAGGAATCCCGCGCCGGGCCCTCCGCGAAGGTACTTATAACTGCCGCCGATGAGGAAGTCGGCTTGCATCGCGGGGACATCGACCGGAAACACGCCGATGGAATGGTATGCATCGACGAGCAGGCGCGCTTTATGTGCGTGGCAGTGCCGGGCGAGACGATCGAGGTTCGGGACGATCTGCGCCGTCATGAAGAAGACCTGCGGCAGGATGACGAGGTCCGCGCCGGCGGAGATGGCGTTCTCGAGCGGCGTGAGATTCAGCGCGCCATCCGGTTCGTGAACGGAGATGAGCTGCAACTGAATGCGTCCAGCGGCCGCATATTGCTTGATGATGACGTCAACTGAATCGAATTCGGCGGTGGTTGCGATCACCCGCGGTGTGCCGGACATCGCATTGAGTACAGTGCGAAGGCCTTGTCCGGCTGAGACCTTGGGCACAATGCAGTCGGGACGTGGTGCATTGATGATCTGCGCAATGCGAGCGCGGTGGTCTCGTTCAGCCTGCGACCACTCCATCCAGGCGGCGCCGAGCTTTGTCTGCCACAGTTGGGCAGCTTCGCGGACGTCTTCTTCGGTTTGATCGAGCGGCCGTCCGAGCGAGTGGTTCTCCAGGTAGATGCCGGGCGCGGCGAGTGTGCGCGAGAACAGCGGAAAGATGTGCGCCGCGACAGACTCTTCGTTTAGCGGACCCGGGCCAAGGCCGGCGACCGCATCTGCGATGCTCATTCTTCAGGCCCCTCGGTGCGTGACGTCAGAAGTTCCGGAAAGAACGTGAGGTCGAGCGCCTGGCGCAAGAAGCTCGCGCCGGCGGAGCCGCCGGTGCCGGGGCGGAAGCCGATAATGCGTTCGACGGTCTTTAAGTGGCGGAAGCGCCACAGCTGAAAGTACTCCTCGACGTCCACAAGCTTCTCGCACATCTCGTAGGCCTCCCAGTGGCGGCGGCTGTCGGCGTAGATCTCGCGGAACATGCGCACGATGTGATTGTTGCGTGTGTACGGTTGCGACCAGTCGCGCTCGAGCGACTCGGCGGGAACGGGATAGCCATGCCGTGCCAGATAGCGCAGGAATTCGTCGTAAAGACTCGGCGAATGCAGCGTGCGTTCGAGCTCCCGGTGAACTTCCGGATCATGTTGGAAGACCTTGATCGTCGCCTCATTCTTGTTGCCGAGCAGGAATTCCAGCGTGCGGTACTGAAACGACTGAAAGCCCGATGCATTGCCGAGCACGCCGCGAAACTCCATGTACTCCGAGGGCGTCAGCGTCTCCAGCACCGCCCACTGCTCGAACATCTGCATCTGCACGAGTTTCACGCGCGAAAGAATCTTCAGCGTGGCCGGGAGCCGGTCGTGCTGCAGATGATCGATCGCTGAAGTGAGCTCATGGATGAGCAGCTTCATCCACAGCTCCGATACCTGGTGCTGAATGATGAACAGCAGCTCGTCGTGATGCTCCGGCCGCGAGAGCGGATGCTGCTGAGCGAGCAGGCCCTCGAGCGACAGATAGCCCGAGTAACTCAGACGATTCGAGAAGTCGCTGACGATCGATGCTTCGACGGGACGCTGATTGTTAGAGGACATTGTGGCACTCGCGCGTGAAATTGTACGCGGCAGGCTCAGGCATCGGCGAGCACGATCTATTGAATTTCAGCAAGAACGATCTTTGCTATAGTCGCGAGCTGCATGAAGCTCGTGCCTTCGTAGATTTTGCCGATCTTCGCATCGCGGTAAAACTTTTCGACGGGATAGTCCTTCACGAACCCGGCGCCGCCGAACACCTCGACCGCGAGCGACGCCGTTCGTTCGGCGACCTCGGAGGCATACAGTTTGGCCATCGCGGCCTCTTTCAGGTAAGGCGCGCCCGCGTCCTTCAGCCGCGCTGCGTTGTAGACCAACAGTCGCGCCGCCTCAATCTCGGTTGCCATGCGTGCAAGCTGAAACTGCATCGCCTGAAAATCAGCGAGCGTCTTGCCGAACTGCTTGCGCTCCTTTGCGTATCGCGCCGCATGCCGCCAGGCTCCAGCGGCCAGGCCGAGCATCTGCGCGCCTATGCCGATGCGGCCTTCGTTCAGCGTCTCAATCGCAATCTTGTACCCCTTGCCCGGTTCCCCGAGCACGTTCGTCGCAGGCACGCGGCAGTCATTAAAACGCAGCTCGCAGGTAGAACTCGCACGAATGCCGAGCTTGTCCTCTTTCCGGCCAACACTGAAACCGTCGGCCCCTTTCTCGACGATGAAGCACGTAATTCCCTTGTACCCCAGCGCAGTATCAATCGTTGCGAACACCAAAAAGATCGACGACTCGAGCGCATTCGTGATCCAAAGCTTCGCTCCGTTGAGCACGTAATCGCCCGTCGTGTCATCCAGGGTCGCGCGGCATTGCAGTGCGAAGGCATCTGAGCCCGAGACCGCTTCAGACAGTGCATACGATCCTGTGGCATTCTTCGCTAGCGCCGGCAGATACTGCTTCTTCTGCGCATCAGTCCCCCAGAGCAGCAGCGCGTTGATCACGAGCGTATTCTGCACATCCACCAGCACGCCAACGGCAGGGTCCACGGCCGAAATCTCCTCGACCGCGAGCACGGCTTCGAAAAGAGTTCCCGCTGCGCCGCCATACTGCTCCGGAATCTGGATGCCCATGAAGCCTAGCTCGTGCAGCTTGCGGAGAAGACCGGCGTCAAAGTGGGCCTCTTCGTCCATTTTGCTCACAAGGGGTGCGATCTCGGTTCGGGCAAAGTCGCGGACGGTGGAGCGGAAGAGCTGTTCGTCAGGAGAGAGCTGCGTAAGTGGTTGCATGGTATCGGGCCGAGTGTAGCCCACTGCGGCAGCATCACGCATGGTTCCGGGCCGTTTAGCGAGCGCGTCAGCCAAGGATTGCAGCGCTAAAAGCGCAGAGTTATAATTCCCGCATTGGCACAGCTGGTGTTTCTTCATGCGGTGCCGCGGGTGAGGTCCGTCTTCAGCGTAAGCGTCGAGGATGTCCGGCTCGAAAACGGAGGGCCGCCTGGCCGGCAGGCTGGTGTTGAGACCAGCTCGGCAGGAAGCTGGCGCGCTGTAACGCGCGTGCTCCGAAGTTGTAAGGCGGCGGTTGGTGGGGCTGTCGTCGATGTGGTGAATGCCGTCTGGCCGGGTGACTGCCGTCTGTGCGGCGGACCAATGATTTCAATCAGCCGGGCAGGCGTCTGTGAGAGTTGTGTCGCGAGCGTAAAGCCGCAAGATCAACTAGCCGAGCAATCCAACGTGCTCTGCAGCCGGTGCGGCGATGCGCTGGGAATGGAATCGGCGCGGTTCGCTGCGGCCATGGGAACAACCGAGTGCACGATGTGCAGGCTGGCCGCGCCGGAGTTCGTGCGCGCCGTAGCCTACGCCGAGTACGACGCCGAAGTCCGCGAGATGCTGCACCTGCTCAAGTTCAATGGCGTCCGCGAAGTTGCCGCACATCTGCTCGGTGATTATCTTGCCCAGGCTGTCCTGAAACTGGAAGACCAGGCGGCGCGCGAGCTAGTCGTCATTCCGGTTCCACTCTTTGCAGCGCGCGAACGCAGCCGCGGCTTCAACCAGTCGAAGCTGCTTGCAGACTCGGCGTTGAAGCGTCTGCGCACACTTCGCCGTGGATGGAAGTTGCAGCTCGATACCAAGTCCTTCGCTCGCGTGAAAGACACGCATGCGCTGTTCACGATGCAGCCACACGAGCGGCGCAAGAGCCTGCGGGGAGCGTTTCGTGTGATGGATGCGGAAGCAATTCGCGGACGCGAAGTCCTGCTGATCGACGACATTATGACCACTGGAGCGACGGCACGAGAGTGCGCGCGCGTTCTGCTCCGCGCGGGCGCGGCGAAGGTTTGGGTGGCCACGGTCGCGAAGGCGCAGCCGGAGAGCGTAAGAGTTCCACGCGCCGATCGTTTCGGCGAGGAGATGGTCGCGCGTTGGGATGGGGTGCCTGTGCAGTCGGCGGAGGCGCAGGCGAGTTGGTAGGGCAGTCGGAACCTTGGGGAGGGTTGTGATGCAGACGGGCAAGATGAGAGGGAAGCGCAATCGCCACCACACCACGCAGCCGGTGCCCGGCACCGCGCGCGCGGAGGCGCTGGAGATTCGCGCAGGCGTATTCAGACAACCGGCCATGCAAACGCCCGTGCTCGTGCTCAACGCGAGTTACGAGCCCATCAACATCTGCGGCGCCCGTCGCGCACTCGTGCTGGTGCTCAAGGGGGTCGCACGCACGGAAGAAGAGCAGGGAAGCACGCTGCACTCGCATCGCATGAACGTTCAGATGCCGAGCGTGATTCGCCTGCTTGAGTACCGCCGCATTCCGCACCAGACGCGCGCGCTCAGCCGCAAGAACATCCTGTTGCGCGATCGCAATACCTGCCAGTATTGCCAGAACGTGCTCACGTCCGCCGAACTCACGTTGGATCACGTGGTCCCGCGTTCACGCGGCGGCCTGTCCACGTGGGAGAATCTCGTTGCCTGCTGCCGCGAGTGCAACCGCCGCAAGGGCAGCCACATGCTGCACGAGCTAGTAGACATGCAGCTGCTCCGCGAGCCGCGCCCGTTCACGCTGCACACCAGCCGCCACATCATGCGCATGATCGGGAGCGCGGATGCCGCGTGGAGAAAGTATCTCTACTTCGAAAACGAAACCGCAGCGTGATCCGCGAATTGATGTTTCGAAGCGCGGCAGATCGCCGCGCTTTTCCCTTTATGGCGCCGGCTCGGTCACGCCATTCGTGACATTCCGCGCCAGTCGCGTCAGCACAAACAGCATCAGCAGCGCACCGATGTACATGTAGGACTGCAGCACATTCCAGCCCAAATGTGGCGCGAGAAAGTTTGTCGCGGTCAATGCGTTTAGTGTGAAAAAACTCGCCACGGCCAGCAGCCACGGCCGCCGCCGCTGCCAGCATCCATACGCAAACCACACCCACGCCGCAATGGCGAACACAATGCCGTAGTGGTGCTCCCATGCCATCGGCGACGACGCCACCGAAGCCAATCCCGTCGCCGCGAGATCAGCCGTTGACCCCCGCAGCTTGCCCCACGGGAACACCAGCGCACCGCCAATCAGCACGAGTCCCGTGATCAGCGTCACTCGATAAACCCAAGCAATATACGGCGTGTACAAGTGTGGCGTGTAGCTGATGTTCTCGCCATTGCCGATCACTCGATTCAGCGTGCCGAACATCGACTGATTCGCGTAGTGCGACTGTGCCTTTCTGCTGAGGCTCGAGAGCACATGAATGTAGTCGAGGTTGTTGTGCCACCCAAACACAAGGGTCGAAAGCCCGATCAGAACAACGGCACACACGAGAAACGCAACCGCCGCATTCCACCGCCGCCGCACGATCATCCAGATCCATAGCAGACCATATTGCGGTTTCACGAACGCAAGCAGCGCTGCAACCACACCGGCCGAGCGCTCGCGTCCCTCGGTCCACAGCAGCAGCAGAATCGCAAACAGAAATGACAGAAACGTCTGCGCGTTGCCCAGCGCATATCCCTTGATGAGCGGATAGCAGCCGATGCACGCCAGCATCACTGCGGCGATCGACTTCCAATTAATTGAAACGCCGCGCCGTCGCAGCAGCCGCTGCCCCATCCACAAGGAGACCGCGCCCACACCCAGCACCGCGAGCCACGACGTCACCGCCAGAATTTCGAGAATCTTGGGCTCGCTCAGGCCCAGATTGCGGAGCGCAACCAGCGGGAGCAGGCTCGCCAGCGGATAGATGAGCGTGTCATAAAGATGCGCGTAATAAATCGGCTCCCTGGGATACGCCGCAAAATAATCGAGCGACTTCAGCATCGGCAGCCACGAATCGGTCCACTGCCGCACGTGCACAAACTGTAAAAAATATTGCTTGATCCCACCTGGATTGCCCAGTCCTGCAACACGGCAGATTGCCCACTGGACTACATTCGCCAGAAATAAGCTGCCAAGCACATACGTGAGCAGCCACGTGCTGTGCGGGCGCGGCGAAGACTCGCTCGGCGAAGGAACATCCATTGCGCTCACTATAACAAGCGATGTTTGAATCCCAACCGCGACAGTGGCCTATGCTGGGTTATGCCGGACATCGTGCAACGCTTCGACGGTCGCGCCGCCGACTATGACCGCTATCGCGAACGCTATGACACTGAGGAGCTGCTAACGCTGCTGCGCGACTGGTGCCGTCTCACGCCCGAGTGGCTGATCGCAGACGTTGGCGCCGGCACAGGCATGCTTGCCGATGTCTTTCTCGCGAATGGCAACCATGTCATCGCAATCGAACCGAACACGGAGATGCGCTCCGCCTGTGCGCGCTTGCATCCGCATCAGCCGCGACTCGAGATCCGCGAGGGCATCGCCGAGGCGACGCGCCTTCCGGACGCCTCGATCGACATGGTCTGCTCCGGCCGCGCGCTGCACTGGTTTGATCTCGAAGCCGCCATGCGTGAGTTCCGTCGCATTGTGCGACCTGGCGGATGGGTCGTAAGCGCCGCAGCCGGTCGCACCGAGTTCGGGCGCGACGAGAACGACGCCTTCGCGAAGCTGATTGAGCGCTATAGCGACAGCGCATATCAGCGACCAGTCGCAGATTTCTCCTACATGCGCATCAAAAGCTTCTTCGAAGGGGGCGAGTTCCACCACTACGAGCACGGCGGCCGGATGCGCCTGGACTGGGAGCGTCTGCGCGGCATGACGCTCTCCTTATCGCGCGCGCCTCGTGCCGGCGATCCGCACTTCGCTGCTTTCGAACAGGAGTTGCGGGAGTTCTACAACCGCTATGCAAGAGACGGCTTCGTCACATTGGAGACGCGCTGCTGGCTCAATGCCGGCAGGTTCTGAATCTCAACACTCGATGATGTTAAGCGCCAGCCCCGCCAGCGACGTCTCCTTATACCGCGACTGCATATCCATGCCCGTGCGATACATCGTCTCAATCACCTGGTCCAGAGAAATCTTGTGTGTCCCGGGATCATTCATCGCAAGCCGCGCCGCGTTCACCGCCTTCACCGCGCCCATGCCGTTACGCTCGATGCACGGAATCTGCACCAGGCCGCCGATCGGATCGCACGTCATGCCGAGGTTGTGCTCCATCGCAATCTCTGCCGCATGCTCAATCGCCGCATTGTCGCCGTTCAGCGCGGCGACAAGGCCACCAGCTGCCATCGAGCACGCCACACCCACCTCGCCCTGGCACCCAACTTCCGCGCCTGAAATCGAGGCGTTCTCCTTGTACAGAATCCCAATCGCCGCGGCCGCGAGGAAGTAGCGCAGCAAACCCTGCTGCTTCTCGGCGTCGCTCAGGTCCTCGCTCGCATGGTGCAAGTAGTAGTACGCGATCGCCGGAATCACACCGGCGGCGCCGTTGGTCGGCGCGGTTACCACGCGTCCTCCCGCAGCATTCTCTTCATTCACGGCCATCGCCACCATCGTGACGGTGTCCAGCGGTGCCAGGGGATCCCGCGAGCGAGGTTTCCCGTCTGCGGCTAACGCCGCGGCTTCGCGATCCAACCGCGCCGCACGCGCTGCCAGCCCCGGCGCGCGCCGGCGCACATTCAGGCCGCCCGGCAATGTCCCCTCGGTGTGCAGCCCGCGCTCGATGCATTGCTCCATCGTGTGCCACAGCGTCAGAATCGCCGCCTCAATCTGCTGCTGTGGGGTCAGAGTTGCCATATCCGGCGCAGCCTCATTGCCGGGCCGCGCCGGCGAGACAATACGGTCGATCCGCCGCGTGATCGTGGGATCGCCCAGCAGCGCGACCTCGTTGCGCAGAATCATCTCCGCGACCGACAGCTGATGTTCTTCGCCCAGTCGCAAAAGCTCGGCCCCGCTCGAAAACGGATACGGCACATCCCGCTTCGCCGATGCCGAAGAGGCCGACTGCTCGAACTCCGTCGCGGACAAAATGAATCCTCCGCCAACCGAGTAGAAGACCTCCGACGTGACCACATTCCCCGTCGCGTCGAACACCGTAAATCGCATGCCGTTCGGATGTGTCACGTGCTGCGGGTCCGGATACATCTGATCGCGGTGAAAGCGAAGCTGCTCGTCTTCGCGGAACGCGACATCGCGCCGTCCCATCAGCTTCAGCTTGTGCTCGTTGCGAACTCGCTCGAGCACCGAATCGATCTGATCCAGCGGAACCGTATCCGGCGACTCGCCCGACAGTCCCAGCAACACCGCACGATCCGTGCCATGGCCGTGCCCCGTAAGCGCGAGCGAGCCGTAGAGCTCAACTGTGATCGACTCGACTTTATTGAGAAGCTGTCTTGCCTCGAGCTCTCGCAGAAACCGCAGGGCTGCGCGCATTGGGCCAACGGTGTGTGAGCTGCTGGGCCCGATACCGATCTTGAAGAGCTCGAAAAGGCTGGTATTCATCCGTCGCTATTGTAGGCGTGACTGATAGCTCCCGGCTTGCTGCTCGAGTCTACGTTCTGGAGTTCCTGCCGCCGCGCGAGCAGTTGATATACGCCGCTGCCGCCGTCAGCCGGACCGGCAGCTTCGGATCGCTGAGTAGCTCTCCTAGCGCCTTCTGCGCTGCAGTGTCGTGGCGCTGTCCCAGCGCCTTCGCTGCGGCTGCCCGCACCGCCGCATCCTTGTCGTCCAGCGCGTCCATCAGCTCCGCGTTAATTCCTCGCGCATGGCTCTCCGCAAGCAGATTGATCGCTGCTGCTCGAGACGCATCACTGCCGCTCTTCCTCATGTATTCCACTGCCCTGATGCCGAACCCGAACGGCCCGAGCAGCAGGGATGCATCCTCCGTCGCTCCCATGGTGGCGAGTTCGCGCGGATGATGCAGCTCCTTGTTCATGTCGTTCTTCGCGCCGTGCATCAGTCCCGGCGTCGCCTTGCGGTCGCCGTCCGCGACAGCCTTCAGTACGTCCTCGCCGGAATGATCGCCCATCTTCCACAGCGTCGCTGCGGCTGTAAACATCGCCTGCGGCTCCGAATCCTTCAGCCGCTCCCGCAGCGCGGGAACCAGCGCACGATTCTTCGTCTGACCCGCTGCCAGGATCGCGGCCGTCCGTACCTCCAGGTCGGGATCACTCATTCCTTCGCGGATCATCTTCGCCGCGCGCGCGTTCGAGCCCATTGTTCCCAGGGCGGCCATTGCGCTGATGTGTGTCGCTACCGCCTTGTGCGTCGCTGTCGTCAGCATGTTCCATGCAGACTCAACGCTCGCCGACGCCGCCTTAACCTCCGGTTCCTCCTGGTCCTGGACCGTGGTGTTCGATCCGACGATCCTGGCATCCGCCGGTGCGACTGCTCTTTGCGCCCGCGCGCGAGCGCTTGTGAAAGCAAACGGAAACAAAACGGCTAGCGTGACGATCTTGCGCAAGGCGTACATCGGATTCCCTCGTTCCTGAAAACGAATTCGTGCATCAGGCCCGGGAAGCGCTAGAACTCGCACTCCGAATCGGAGGGCGTCGGGATGTTGTGAATCGCCCGCAGATACGTGGCCGCGGCTGTCAGCCGCACCGCCAGCTTGGTGTCGCCGAACATCGGCCCGACCAGCTTGGCTGTGTCCTCTCCGGTCCAACGGCCCAGGCCCTTCGCGGCCGCTGCCCGAACCGCCGGTTCGCCGTCCGTCAAGTCCTGCACCAGAACCTCGTGGACCTCATCGGTGTGCTGCTTCGCGAGTTGATCGATGGCGGCCGCACGCGGAACCGCCCCGCTGTCCTTATTCACGATCTCGATCGCCTTCAGGCCGACGCCGAATGGACCGAGGAAGTATCCTGACGCCTGGTTGACCGCGATCATCCCCATCGTCTTGGGGCTATGCAGTTCCTTGGCGGCTTTGTGCTTCTCGCTCTTGACCAACCCTGGCTTGGCCTTCTTATCGCCAAGGGCGACGGCGGCCAGCAGGTCCTGGCCAGCGTAATCATGCATCTTCCATAGCGTGATCGCGGCCGTGTAGGCGACAAGAGAGTTGTCGTCGTCCAGCACGCGTTCCAGCTGTGGCAGAAGTTTCGGATTCTTCGTCAGCCCTGCAGCCAGCACGGCGGCCACGCGCACGTCATAGTCTTTGGCCGTGAACCCCTCTTCAATCAGCCGCGCCGCCCGCTCGTCGTTGCCCATCGTTCCTAGAGCCGCCATGGCCTGGACGCGATCATGCGCCGGGCGCCCCGGCCCCGCTGCGTCCGTCAGCAGGGACCAAGCGCGAATTTCGTTCGGCTCGAAGTTCTGTCCCTGCTGCGTTGGCCCCTCGCGCTGCTCTGGCGGCGGAGGGGCAACCTCCTGCGTTCCCTGCCCAGGAGCTGGAACCGTCTGCGGCTGAGCCTGCTGAACCGGCGCGGGCCGTTGCTGCGGCCGGTTCGCCGGAGTCGTGTCCTGCGCAAAGGCCCTACAAAAAGTGACTCCGGCCAAAAGGGCGAAGCAAACAGCCGAGCGGCGTGCGTTCATGGGCTCCTCTGTCCTATATATCTCGGCGCGCGCTTGGGAAGGGGAACAGCGGGCGCAAAGTTGATAAAAATACAGATACTTACGACGCAGAAGAGTCGATTCCAGGTTGTTCCCGCGCAAGATAAACTTCCGGTCAGATCCGGACCAAAGTGGTACTGTGCCCGCAAGCCTCCGCCGTTCCGCAGTGCTAGACTGAGCGCAATTTCGGGCTCAACGGGCTCCACAGGCGGGACATGCTGTTCAAGACGCGTAGCGCTGCGGTCTATGGGATCGACGCGCACCTGATCGATGTCGAAGTAGATTTCTCGAATGTTGCACAAAAGGAAGAAACCTTCAGCGTCGTTGGCCTTCCTGACGCCTCTGTTCGCGAAAGCCGCGACCGTGTCCGCTCCGCCATCAAGAACTCCGGCTTCGACCTTCCGCCCACCCGCATCACCATCAACCTGGCACCCGCCGACCTCAAGAAAGAGGGTTCCGGCTTCGACCTCCCCATCGCCGTCGGTATCCTCGGCGCCTACGGCGGCCTCGCGATCGCCGACATCAGTGACTTCGTTCTAGTCGGCGAGCTCGGCCTGGACGGCACAATTCGCGAGGTCCAGGGCATGCTGCCCATCGCCATCGCTGCGAAAACCGCAGGCATCCGCCACCTCATCATCCCGGCCGCCAACGCCCGGGAAGCCGCTGTGGTCGATGGCGTCAGCGTCTATCCCGTGCGCAGCCTGCTGGAGGTCCGCGAGCTCCTCAACTCCGCCGCACACGGTCCGGTCAAAGCCGATCCTCTTCGCGTTGAATCCCGCGCCCTGCTCGAAGAAGCTCTCGACCACATCGCCGACTTCCGCGATGTCCGCGGCCAGCACGTCGCCAAGCGAGCCCTCGAAGTAGCCGCGGCCGGCGGACACAACATCCTGATGATCGGTCCTCCCGGCTCCGGAAAGACGATGCTCGCCAAACGTCTGCCGTCGATCCTCGCTCCTCTGCGCTTTGAAGAAGCCCTCGAGACCACCAAGATTCACTCTGTCGCGGGCGTCCTCAACAAGGACGACGGCCTGGTCACGCAGCGGCCCTTCCGCTCACCGCACCACACCATTTCGGACGCCGGGCTCATCGGAGGCGGCATGATCCCGCGCCCCGGCGAGGTCAGCCTCTCGCACAACGGCCTGCTCTTCCTCGACGAGCTTCCCGAGTTTCCCCGCAATGTCCTCGAGGTCCTTCGCCAGCCGCTCGAAGACGGCAACGTCACCATCGCGCGCGCCGCCATGTCGCTGTCCTTCCCCGCGCGCTTCATGCTCGCCGCCGCCATGAACCCGTGCCCCTGCGGCTACTTCAACGACAAGAGCCGCAACTGCATGTGCACGCCGCCCATGATTCAGCGCTACGTCTCCAAGGTCAGCGGCCCGCTGCTGGATCGCATCGACATCCACATTGAAGTCCCAGCCGTGCAGTACAAAGAGCTCCGCGGCGGCCAGGCCGCTGAAGGTTCAAGCGAGATTCGCACCCGTGTCATGAAAGCCCGCGAGCGCCAGCACGCCCGCTTCCTCGAGTCCGAAGCTCGCACCAACGGCAGCCCGCGCGCCGCCAGCCGCCCGGTCTTCTCCAACGCGCAGATGACGACCAAGCAGATTCGCACGCACTGCGAGCTCTCCAGCGACGCCGAAAAGCTGCTGGAGCGCGCCATGCAGCAGCAGGGTCTCAGCGCCCGCGCGCATGACCGCATCCTGAAGGTCGCCCGCACGATCGCCGACCTGGACGAGACCCAGGGCATAGCCGTCAAGCACATCGCGGAAGCTATCCAGTACCGGACTTTGGACCGCAGTTACTGGTCATAATGGCCCGCAGCTACTGAGCCTTGGGGCTCGCCGCCCCAGCACTGCATCTCGTCACAAACTGACCCCGGCTATCCTTCTCGAACGCAACCATTCACGTGGACCTGTGTCCCGAGCAGACGGGGGTCGCCCGATGAAGATCGTTTTCGCCGTGCTCTTGAGCGCGTGTACGGGAATTGCTGCCGCACAAACATCATCCACCGTCGACGACATCGTAGGCGCTCACATTACCGCTCTCGGCGGAGCCGGCAAGATTCACGCAATCCACAGCTTCGTCCTGCACGGCACGTATCACGAGGGCGATCTCAACACGAAAACTACGGTCACGCAGATGCGGCCGTTCTATCGCGTGATCGGCAACATGGCGGAGCCGCTGAAGCATTTGCACGAGGGCTACGACGGCAGCTCCTGGGAGTACTACCCGGACCCCGGCATCGTCGTTCGCACCGTCGGCGCGGCAGCGGCCACCACGCGACACTCCGCGCTCTTTGACGACGCGCTTGTCGATTACCGCGAGCGCGGCACGACAATCGTGCCTGACGGGGCCACTGACTTCGCCGGCGGCCGCGCCTATCTACTGCATGTCACGCTCGCTGATGGCTTCCGCGAAGACATCTTCGTCGATGTGAAGACCTACATGATCGCCGGCTACGTCCGCATCGTCCCTTTCCACGCCTTCGGCACGAGATACACCACGCACATGGAGATGAGCGACTACCGGCCCGAAGGCGCCGTCATGATGCCGCATCGCTCACGCGAGGTAGATAGTGCGACCGGGAAGGTCTTCGACGAGGGCACCGTCGAGACCGTCGACATCAACCCCGACCTGCCGCTCGCCATCTTCTCGCCGCCCGTCTGGCAGCGCACCCCGCTTCAGCAGATGATTCAGCGCATCTACGACGAACGCAGCGACACCTCGGCCGTCCTCCAGACCTACCGCGACTTCAGGCCGCTTATCCCGCCCGGGACCTCAACCGCCGATGCAGTCGACTTCGTCGGCTACCAGTGCCTGAAGATGGGCGATAACGAAACGGCTGTCACCCTTCTCAAACAGAACGTTGCCGATAATCCTCAGTCGGCTCGGGCGCACTTCGGGCTTGGACGGGCGCTCAAGACCCAGGGCAGGGCAGCCGACGCTAACGCCGAGTTTGATCGAGCCCTCGCCATCAATCCAAACTTCATTCAAGCCCGTACCGCGCGTGACGCGCTCCAGTAGTCACACGTTTGCCTAAATTTGATTCGCTCCGCTATATTCCTGAAAACAAACCGGCTCCTCCGTAGTCAGCAAATTTCTTCCGTTTTTTGGAGACCCGCCACATTGCTGTTCAAAAAAAAGGATTGACTCACCCCGCCACTGACGATAAGGTGCTGTTGTGAACACGGCGACGGGTCAGTTTGCACCGCGGCGCGCTCATCTTCCCCGCGGAACGGGTGGCCGTTCCAGATCAGCCAGGCAGTGAATCGGGACTCTCTGAAACTTGCGGAGGGTATCTTCTCCGCGGGGACGGTCGTCTGCTGTGTGTTGGTTAGCAACTTGTTGTAGCGCAGCAACTTAGAAAATTTAACCCGGCATAGGAAACGGATGCATCCGTTCCCGGCCGACTGCGTCTAACCAGATGAGGACCTGTGCCGGCCTGCGACCGCCAGGACTCAATCCACGACGTAGGCAACGCAGAGTGGAGCTCCAGCAGCTCGAGGGCAGCCACCTAAGACTTTCGCAGAGGAAAGAGAGAAACTTCATGCGCTCAGATCTTATTTTTGGAGCCCTCACTCACGTGAACAACCGTTACCAGCTCTGCCAGCTCGCGTCGAAGGCGACTCGCAAGCTCCACAAGCCCAACACCCGCCTCCAGGACACCACCAATGAGGTGTTGGACCGCTTCAAGGACGCCATGCCCATGGGCGTGGTCCGCTCCGAGGAACCCATCGAGACTGTGGCATCGGTTCGCCGCGCGGCCTAAAGGCCGCCGGCGGCCCTCGCCGCTCAGGACTGTGCCCCCCGCCGGTCCCGATTTTCTGATAATCCCAGCTTCTGATACTGTAAGAGACGTCCTTCCAGCAATACCCCTTGCCTCTCTCCCCCGCTTACATCCTTCCGCGTGATGCTCTTCGCTCTGCCTCTGAGCCCGGAGTCTCCGCACCGCAGCAGCATCTCCGCAATACCAAAAATCCCTCCTAAAAGAACGAAAGTCCACACGACCCCATGACCATTACCGAGTTGAAAGAAAAGAGCATTGCCGAACTCGGCAAGCTCGCCCGCGGCCTCGAGATCCCCGGCACCAGCGCGCTGCGCAAGCAGGACCTCATCTTCAAAATCCTTCAGGCGCAAAGCGAGAAGGAAGGCCACATTTTCGCCGAAGGCGTCCTCGAGATCCTCCCGGACGGCTACGGCTTCCTCCGCAGCCCCGACTACAACTACCTTCCCGGGCCGGACGATATCTACGTCTCACCCTCGCAGATCCGCAAGTTCGACCTGAAAACCGGCGACACCATCTCCGGCAACGTGCGTTCGCCGCACGAAGGCGAGAAGTACTTCGCGCTGGTCAAAATCGAGGCCATCAACTTCGAGTCGCCCGAAGAGACCCGCAACAAAATCCTTTTCGACAACCTCACGCCGCTCTACCCCGAGGAGCGCATCAAGATGGAGACGGTGCGCGAGGGCATCAGCGGCCGCGTCATGGACCTCCTCTGCCCCATCGGCAAGGGCCAGCGCGGTCTGATCGTCGCTCCGCCGCGCACCGGCAAGACGGTGCTCATGCAGGCGATTGCCAACTCCGTCACCGCGAACCACCCCGAGGTCGTCCTTATCGTTCTGCTCATCGACGAGCGCCCGGAAGAGGTCACCGACATGCAGCGCTCTGTGAAGGGTGAAGTGATTTCGTCGACGTTCGACGAGCCCGCCGCGCGTCACGTCCAGGTCGCCGAGATGGTCATCGAGAAGGCCAAGCGCCTCGTCGAGCACAAGCGCGACGTCGTCATCCTCCTCGACTCCATCACGCGTCTCGCGCGCGCCTACAACACCATCGTTCCGCCCTCGGGCAAAGTCCTCTCCGGCGGTGTTGACTCGAACGCCTTGCAACGCCCGAAGCGCTTCTTCGGCGCGGCCCGCAACATCGAAGAAGGCGGTAGCTTGACCATCATCGCGTCGGCCCTCATCGACACCGGCTCGCGCATGGACGAGGTCATCTTCGAAGAGTTCAAGGGCACCGGCAACATGGAAGTCATCCTCGACCGCAAGCTGGTCGACAAGCGCGTCTTCCCGGCCATCGACATCCAGCGATCTGGAACGCGAAAAGAGGAGCTGCTCATTCCCAAGGACGACCTGCAGCGCACCTGGATTCTGCGCAAGGTCCTCAACCCGCTGTCGCCGGTCGAAGCCATGGAGCTTCTCTCCGACAAGCTCGGCAAGACACGCAACAACCAGGAGTTCCTGCACAACATGAGCTCGCTCTAACCGGCTGAGCTGCGGTGCAGCGAAGCAGCAAAGGCGCGGCGCGGAGGCCGCGCCTTTCTGTTTGATAGTGCAGAATTCTCGTACTCACGCTATGCTGTTGCGCTGAGGTGGACGGATGCGGTTGACCAACGTTCAAATCGTGTTCTCTCTCTGCCTGACTCTGCCTGTGCTCGGTGCCGCGCAGACGCAACAGTTGATGCCCCGCGACTATCGCGGCGTTCAGACAAACATCGGCGGCATCTTCGTAACGCCTGTGCCCAACTTTCCCTTCACCGCCGACGTCGAAATCGTCTCGCACATCAAAACCACAGACGGCAGCGAGCACGTCGTCACGACGAAGGAACACATCGCGCGAGCATCGTCCGGACGCATCTATAACGAGCGCCGCATGTTCGTCCCGGCCGAGTTCAAGGGCGCACCACGGCTGCTCGGCTTTCTCATCTACGATCCGTCCAGCCGGCTAAGCATCCGCGTCGACCCAATGCAGCATCTCGCGCGCGAGGTCACACTGCGCGCACCGCTGCAGACTCCGCAAGCCTCGCTCGCTCCGCAGCAGCAGCCTAAACTTCCCGGCGTTACAGAGACTGACCTCGGAACACAGGAGATGAATGGCTTGCAACTTCAGGGAATTCGCAAGCAGCGCACGGTTCCTGCGGACATGAGTGGCACGGGGAAGCCCATCGTGATTACCGACGACTACTGGTACTCGCCTGAGCTCGCGATCTATGTCACGATCCGCCACGACGACCCGCGCACCGGTGAGCAACTCGTCGCGGTCACGAACGTTCAGCGCACCGAACCATCGGTCGAAACTTTCGTGGTTCCACCCGAGTACAAACTCGTCGACGAGACCACGCCCGAATCGCCGAGAGCTAGACAATAGTTCAGCTAATATCCGTTTTCCAGCAAATACTCTGCCGTGAGCCAGTTCGTCAGCGGCGCTGTTTGCACGGCCTCGAGCGGCTCTTCCACCGAACCTTCCATGACAGCCGTCGCCGCTAACTGCTGCGCCGCATACTTTGACAGCACATCCGTCTCGATGTTCACTGCCTCGCCCGCCATCTTCGCGTGCAGGTTTGTGCTCTTGTAGGTATGCGGAATCACCGCGATCTCGATCCGCACCCTGCCGTCCGGTTCTGGCTCATGAATCTTCGCCACTGTCAGGCTGATCCCATCTACGGTCATCGACCCTTGCGGAATCACCTGCACCGCGAACTTCTCCGGCAGCTCCACCGTCATTCGCCAGTCCGTGGTGTCCGCATCCGGCTTGAGCGGCGCCAGCGAAATCAGCTTTCCCGTGCCGTCCACGTGGCCTTGGACCACGTGGCCGCCCAGGGGTGAGCCGGCCGGGGTGGGTAGCTCCAGATTCAGGAGCGCGCCCGGCTGCAACTGCGCGAGGCTCGTCCGCTCGATGGTCTCCTGAGCCAGGTCGGCGGCGAAGCGGCCGGGGTGGGGCTCGTTGGCGTCCTCGATATCCAGCGCCGTCAGGCACACGCCGTTCACAGCGATGCTGTCGCCGATCTTCCATCGCCCGGCTAACTGCGGGGCCGCGACCACCAGCCGCATCGCGCCTGGGGTCCGTTTGACCGCCAGCAACGTTCCAGTCGTTTCAATCAGTCCGGTGAACATATTTACAGGGTATCGCGGGGGGGCACGAGCCAGGGTACCCCCCTCCCCTGATTTCTGCAAAGTCTTCATATCAGTGGACTTAGGGGTGGACTTTAGGCGCAAAGTATTGATTCCAGATACTTTACTTATAAAGTATCTGGAATCAGTGGCTTGCGGTTGGCCGCGGAAAAAGGCCCATTTTTTCGGCCCGTTCCTGGGGGCGGATTTTGTCAAGTCCGGGGTGGTCAAGCTTACGGGTTGGCGTTCGCTGCCCCAATCGCTCCGGTGGCCGCATCCCGAACAACAAATCGAACCCGCTGGGTGAACGGTGGAACGGTCATTGGAAACGCGAAGCTCACCTGCGAGTCGGGCTTGATGACGTCGCTTGCGGCCAGTTCCTCCCTCATCTCCGATGCGTGCTGAGCCGTTTCCTTGCCTTTGGCGTTGTAGCAGACCGCCAGGATGGTCACCTCAGCGAGCCGCGAGCCACCCGGCTGCTCGGCAAACTTCAGATCGTTCGCATTCACCTGCACCGTGTATCCGCGCTTGGAGCGTCTCGCATCGGTGTGGAGTCCCGTATAGGCCATCGTGGTTCGCGCCGCGCTCATCAGGTCATACTTCACGTCGTTGGCCTGCTTGGCCTTCGGAGCCAGGGCCACCTGGGACACCGGATTGTCGATCGTGAAGTAGCCTTGGCGCGTAACCACGCGCAACGACGGAGCGTCCACGGTGACCTTGATTTTGCGGAACGGCTGCGCGGCGTCGCTCTCGCCGGTCGGCACATAGGCGAGCGTGTAGTACTCCGCGCCCTCCTGCGTCACCTGGGCCACCTGCGCATCCAGATCGTTGCGGACGGTGATCACGCGTCCGCCGGTGTTGTTTGCGAACGTATTCATTCCCAGGTTGTCGCCGAAGTCGCCGATGTCGCCGCCTGAGGTGCTCACGTTGGACGGATCAATCGTTTCGTCGGTGGGGGTGTCGGCCCGCATTGGGCCGGCGGGATCGATGATGTAGAGCGTTACCCGCGCCTGCAGCATGCGGTTGGTGACCTGCTTGATCGCGTCGAGCACCTTGTCGTGGTCGCGCTCGCTCATGTTCATCAGATCGTAGGCCTTGTTATATCCCGCGCCCACCCAGATGACATTTTTGCGTCCCGGGATTCCGGCGACGCTCTGGGCGATCTGTGACATTGCGCCGAGGGTCTTAACGAGCCCATTGTCGGAACCGCCGGCACCGCCGTTGAGAGTGTTCACAATTTGCGTGAAATCGAGGTCTGCGGTGTGTTTTTGGACGCTTTCGAGCAGGTCTGCGCGGCTCTGCGTGTAGTCGTGCAGGACCATTACGCGCGTGTAACCGGCGGCGACGAAGAGCGTTGGAATGGGCAGCACCCCGGGCTGAGCCTTGAGGTACTTCTGGAGCATCTGGCGAGCGTAAGCGAGCTGATGAAATGGGGTATCCACCTCGTCGAGCACCAATATGTCGACGGGTGCCTGCCCGATTTTGGGCAAGTCCATAACGCTGTGTACAAGGTCGGCTTCCCCGGCGGCCGGCATCGCGTGGGCGGAGGGAGGATCGAAGTTGCGGATGGTCTGCGGGGCCTTGTCCTCGGTGATGGTGAACTGCGAGCGGTTGAGGTTCGTGACCGGTTTGCCCTTGCGGTCGAGCACTACGACGTCGAGCACGACCAGGCGGGAGGTCACCGAGATTGTGCCGGCGGGGTTGGCCTGGTCGGGCTTTTGTGCCTGGGGCTGCGCGGGCGCCTGAGCCGGGGCGGTAATGGCAACAGAGAGGGTCGCCAGGCAGAGGATAGAGGATAGAGGGTAGAGGGTAGAGAATGTGCAGCTGAACGCGCGATACCCTTCCAGCCGTGATCTACACCGCAACGATGTGCGCTGTAACCCAAACCTTTTCATGAGCATGATGGATGTACGCATGGAGACATTGGGAGGACGCCACCAAGTGTCCACTCCAGCAAGATTTCTCGCAATACCACCTTCCCGATAGACTTGAAGGTGAATGTTTACCTCACTGTTCGGCAAGCGGGAACGCGAGCCGGAACCTGAAGAACCCGAGCAGGAAAAGCCGCAGGAGCAGGTGCCCGAAGAGGCGAAGCCGCGCAGCTTCTTCGATCGCATGCGCCAGGCGGTTACGCGCACCCGGCAGTCGTTTTCGGACTCGATTTCGGGCGTCATCGCGCTCACACGTGAGATCGATGAGACGTCGCTGGATGAGCTGGAGTTCGCGCTGCTCGCGTCCGATATCGGCGCGTCGACGGCGGACGAGATCATCACGCGGCTGCGCGACCGCGCGTTGCGGCATGGGCTGGCGAACGGCGCCGAGCTGAAGGCTGCGCTGAAGGACGAGATCCGCCGGATCCTCGACTCGGTGAACACGCCGGTCCGGCACGCGGCGACGCCGCCGGAGGTGATTCTGCTGGTGGGCGTCAACGGCACCGGCAAGACGACGACGAGCGGGAAATTGGCAGCGTTGTACAGGCGCGAGGGAAGGTCGGTGCTGCTGTGCGCGGCGGATACGTTCCGCGCGGCGGCGATCGAGCAGCTCGAGATATGGGCGGAGCGTTCGGGCGTGGCGATGATCAAGACGAAGCAGGGCGGCGATCCCTCGGCGGCGCTGTTTGACGCGGCGACGGCGGCGAAGGCGCGCTCGACCGACGTGCTGCTGGTGGATACGGCGGGCCGGTTGCACACGAAGTCGGACCTGATGAAGGAGCTGGACAAGATGCGGCGGACGGCGGAGCGGCAGGTTCCGGGCTCGCCGCACCAGACGCTGCTGGTCATTGACGCGACCACGGGGCAGAACGGGCTGCAGCAGGCGCGGTTGTTTACCGAGGCCGCGCAGGTCACCGGTATCGTTCTGACCAAATTGGACGGGACGGCCAAAGGGGGGATCGTGGTCGCGATCGCCCGGGAGCTCGGGCTTCCCGTTCGCTATGTTGGAGTTGGGGAGAAGCTTGAGGATATTCTGCCTTTCGATGCGGGTAGTTTCGTGGATTCTCTCCTCGATTAAAAATTGAATCCGGGCCAGGATCGGCGCATCGCCAAGCTACCCTTTTCGCCGCTGGACCTTCTAAGCATGTAGCGGCCGTTGAGATTGCCCGCCGGACATTCCCTAAGTAATGCCTCCTTCGTCCGGCCCCCGACGCCGAAGAGTCATCATGATCCTTGGAGTGTCCGGGAGATACTCAGTGGCGTACCCGCTATTGACTAAGGAGGTTCCCCATGCACTCGCTATTTGCAGCCTTCTTTGCCATGCTGTTTTCGTTTGGCCACGCGCAAACTGTGCGTCACAGTGAGCTCGCGCTGGCGAATGATCATCATCCGTTCGTTCAGGCTCCAGCGCCCACGCGTGAAGAGCTCAACACTGTGCAGTTTCAGACCGTGACCCGCTATGCTGAGGATTCATGCGTCTCCTGCCGGCAGATGAACGTGGATTACGACGCGCGTTAGAGCTCGCCAGCAACGCTGCTACCTTTGCCTCTCCCAATCCGACGGTTGGCTGTGTTCTTCTGCGGCCAGAGACCACGGCCATTCTGGGCGAAGGCGCGCACTTCTATGACAACTTCGACCATGCTGAAATTGCTGCGCTGAAGCAGGCGCGCGCGGCGGGCCATGATCTGCACGGAGCGACGGCGTACGTCACGCTGGAGCCTTGTGTTCATCATGGCCGCACCGGGCCGTGCTCGGACGCGCTGATTGCTGCCGGAATAACGCGTTGCGTTGTCGCGACGTTCGATCCGAATCCGCTGGTTCGAGGGAAGGGGTTGGCGCGGCTGAGCGCGGCGGGCGTCGAGGTAATGGTCATCCCGGTGGACACGGAGATTGCGCAGCGCGCGCGACGATTGAACGACGCGTTTGGATTTGCGATCCAGCACGGGCGACCGTTCGTCACGCTGAAGGCGGCGCTGTCAGTAGATGGGAAGATTGCGCCGGCGCCTGCGCAGCGGAATGAGGTCGGCCCGTTCTGGCTGACGGGAGAGGCGGCGCGACAGGATGTGCAGCGGCTTCGTCATGCGTCAGACGCGATTTTGACGGGCATCGGAACGGTGCTGGCGGATGATCCGGAGCTGACGGACAGGACGGGGCTGCCGCGGCGCAGGCCTCTGCTGCGGGTTGTGCTGGATCCGCAGTTGCGGATTCCTTTGCAGTCGGAGCTGGTGCGCTCGGCGTCGGAGGAGCGTCGCAAGGACGTGTTCGTGATGTGCGATGAAGCGGCGTCTGAGGAGCGCGCGGCAGAGCTGCGGGGATCTGGGGTAGAGATTCACCGCTTGCCGCGGCGTGACGGACGGCTCGACCTGCGAGTGGCGTTGGATGTGTTGAACGAGCACCACATCAGGAGTGTGTTGACCGAGGCCGGGGCGGCGCTGAACGGAAGTCTGTTGCGCGATGGTTTTGCGGACAGAGTGGTGCTTTATTTTGCGGAGCGGGAGCTCGGCGCGTCGGGGCTGGCGTTCGCGGAGGGCACGTCTCCGTACCTGGTGCAGCAGCAGATGAGTGGAGTGGAGCGCGAGACGCTTGCGAATGCGATGAGCGAGGGTGTGCGGGCCGAGGATGTGAAGATCAGTGGGTATCTGCACGATCCGTGGGCGGGGATGTGAGCGTGAAATCGGCGACCAGGGGAAGGTGGTCAGAGGCGACGAGCGCGGTGGGCGTGCGGACGAGGTGGGATTCGATGAGCTCGAGCGGCGCTTCGTAGTAGCAGTGGTCGAGTGTGACGAGCGGAAGCAGGCCGGGAAAGGTTGCGGGCACTCGGAGAGTGTGGCGCGGGCTGAAGGTCTGAAAGCTGCTGCGAAGAAGGTGCGTGGTGAGGCCGCGGGTCCACTCGTTGAGGTCGCCCACGACCACGCGGGGCGGGCGGAGTTCGGGGTGGCCGAGGATTTTTTCGCCGAGAAGAACGCGGGCCTGGCGACGGCGCTCGTAAAGGCCCGTGCCGAGGTGCACGTTGAAGAGACGCAAGAGGTGCGGGCCGAGCTCGATGTCAGTTTGCAGGGCGCCGCGCTCTTCACGGCGTGAGGTGAGGTCGTGGTTGTGCCAGGAGCGGATGGGCAGGCGCGAGAGCGTGAGGTTGCCGTAGGTGCCGCCGTGGAGCGGGCGATTGGCGCCGAATTGGGCGGTGTAGGCGGGAAAGGCGCGGGAGATTTGGCCGGCCTGATCGTAGATTGAGGGGCCGCGGGCGCGGAGGCGAGCGCCTGGCGCGTTAACCACTTCCTGCACGCAGAAGATGTCGGCGTCGAGGGGCTCGAGGACGGAGATGATGCGCGCGGGCGAGGTGCGGCCATCCAGTCCGCGACACTTGTGGATGTTGTAAGTGACGATTCGAAGGCGTTGCGGTGGGCGCGTCATTGCTGGCGTTCGAAGATCCATCCGAGGAGCTCCGGTGCGCGCTCGGTTACGGGACGGTGACGCCACTCTTCGAGCGTGATGCGGCGGCTGTCGGCGAGGTCGTGAGTGAAGTCGGCGTCCATGCGGCGGGCGAGCGTGGCGTCGCGGACGGCGAGGTTGACCTCGTCATTGAGGCCGAAGGAGCGGTTATCGAAGTTGGTGGAGCCGACGACGGTCCAGAGCTCGTCGATGACGAGGATTTTGGCGTGGATCATGGCGGGCTCGTACTCGTAGACCTCGGCGCCGGACTTGAGGAGCGGGCCGTAGCCGCCGCGACTGGTGCTGCGGGTGAGCATGTGGTCGGACTTGTGGCCGGGGACGAGGATGCGGATCTTCACGTGGCGTTCTTCGATGGCGCGGCAGAGTTCGTGGGTGAGGCTTTTGTCGGGAAGGAAGTAGGGCGTGGTGATGGTGATGGAGCGCCGCGCGGAGGCGAGCAGGATCTGAAAGAGAACGCGGGCGCGCGTAGAGCCACCGATGGTCGGCGTGGAGTTGACGACGAGGGCGGCGGTTGGGTCGGGGCAGGAGATTTCGGGGAACCAGGCTTTGCCGGCGAGGAGCTCGCCGGTGGCGGCGAGCCAGTTTTCCGCGAAAGTGGCCTGGAGATTGGGGACGGCACCGCCTTCGACCCGAAGCATAGTGTCGCGCCAGCGCGGATTTTTGCCGACGCCTTTGTACCATTGGTCGGCGACGCCGGCGCCGCCGATGAAGCCGACCTGGCCGTCGACGATGAGGAGCTCGCGATGAGTGCGGTTGTCGAGCTGGAGGAGATGGTTCCAGGTGGGCGAGTTGTAACGGCCGAGCTTGCCGCCGGCCTCAAGGAGCGGCTGGAAATAGCCTTTGCCGATGCCGGCGCTGCCGAACGAGTCGAGCACGACGTTGACGCGGATGCCGGCGCGGGCGCGCTCGGTGAGGGCGTCGAGGTAGAGCTTGCCGATCTCGCTGCGCTGGAAGATGTAGGCCTCGAGGCTGACGCTGTGGCCGGCGTTGCGGATGGCGTTGAGCGCGGCGGGGTAGAAGGCGGGACCGTTGGCGAGGACCTCGAAGCGGCCGGTGCGGTTGGCGGGCGCGTCAGCGAGGGATTCGAGGAGGAACAGGAAGGCGTCGGAATCATTGGTGGAAAGATCGTCGCGCCCCATGATCTGGTAACTGGGCGACGGGCCGAAGATTCCGGCGAGCATGTAGGCGACCATCAGCAGGATGGAGATAAAGCCGAAGACGGCAGCCCAGGTGGGAACGGTGATGGCGAGAAAGAGAGCGCAGATCACGACGACCTCGGTGCAGGCATACGCACGGCTTCAGGCGTATGCGATGAAGACATGAGGCTTAGATGCGTGGTCCCGGCGCAGACGGTTTCCTGTCGCCCGAACGACAGACAGCGGTGGCCCGAGGGAGGTAAAAGGGCGTACCACGAAAGGTAAGGATCAAACTGCGAAAGTTGCACACGGCATGTGTGGAAAAGGAGCAGAATACATTCTCACCAGCCACGCCGGGAGCATCGTGCAGGCGTAAGCGTTGAGATTCGGGAGAACTGATATGTCGCTTCTACAGAGGTTGATTGCCAGTTTGCAGCACCGGACGGAGAACCCGGGAAGGTATGACGAGAATCTGCGCGCGGAGGATGGATTCGTGCGGCCGTCGAAGGGGTTCCTGCGGATTTATTGATGTTTGATTATTCGGTCCGGCCGGGCCGGCTCATGAGTTCACGAATTGCATCCCGTGGGCTGCGGTCCTTATGGAGGATGGCGTCCATCTGCTCGGTAATGGGCATCTCGACGCCATAGCGGGCTGCGAGGCCGAGCGCGGCGGTGGTCGAGAGCACACCTTCGGCGACCTTTCCGTTCAATGAGGCGAGAATCTCGGGGAGCTTGCGGCCGCGGCCGAGCTCGACTCCGACCGTACGATTGCGCGACATGTTACTGGAGCAGGTGAGGACGAGGTCGCCGATACCGGAGAGACCGAACATGGTCTCGCGACGCCCTCCGCAAGCTATAGCCAGGCGCGTGATCTCGGCATTGCCCCGCGTGATGAGGGCGGCGGCGGCGTTGTGGCCGAGCTCCAGCCCGGCGACGATGCCCGCGGCAAGAGCGATGACGTTCTTGAGCGCGCCTCCGAGCTCGGTGCCGGCGAGGTCTTCATTGCGATAGACGCGCAGGCTGGGCGAGGAGAAGTCGTTCTGCAGACGCGTGCCGATGACGGGATCGTCGCAGGCGATAGAGAGGGCGGTGGGCATGGCCGCAGCGACCTCCTGCGCGAAGGACGGCCCGCCGATAACAGCGATGGTGTTGTTGCCGTCCGTGTGTTCGGTGATCACTTGCGACATGCGCAGGAATGTTGTCTCTTCGATGCCTTTGGAGGCCGAGAGCAAAATCTGCGCGGGCGTGAGGTGCGGCGCAGTCTGCTGCATGATGGATCGCAGCGACTGCGAGGGAGTAACGCAGAGGATGATGTCTGCATCCTGGATGGAGTCCTGAAGTGAGGGCGTGACCTCGACGTCGGCGGGGATGATGTAGCCGGGAAGATAGCGGGCGTTTTCGCCGGTTTCGGAGAGCTGGCGCGCGTGCTGGGGCGAGTGCGCCCAGAGGCAAAGCTGGTGGCCGCCGCGGCGCGCGAGCGAGATGGCGAGCGCCGTGCCCCAGGCTCCGGCGCCAAGGATGGCGATGCGGCTCACGTACCCACCTGCTTGTTCTTGTCGGGGTTGGCGGGTGGCGAAGACTTCCTGCTGCCGAAGCGGCTCTCCTTGCCCTGCATGAGGCGAGCGATGTTGGCGCGATGCTTGGCGATGACGAGCAACGCGATGAAGATGACTCCGCCGACGAAGATGGGCGTGCGGTCGGGCAACCAGAGCATGCAGAAGACCGGCATCGTAACGGCGGCGAGGATGCTGGCGAGGGAGACGTAGCGCGTGATCGCGAACACGACGATGAAGATGCCCAGCGCGCAGAGTGCGGCGAGGGGCACGAGTGCAATGAAGACGCCCAGGGCGCTGGCGACTCCTTTGCCGCCTTTGAAGCCCAGCCACACAGGGAAGACGTGGCCGAGAATGGCAGCGATTCCGGCGGCGACGGCGAGATCTGACGGAAAGCCGGGCGTGCCGGGCGCAAGATACTGCGCGATTTTGACCGCGGCGAAGGCCTTGAGGAGATCGAGCAGCAGCGTGAGGATGCCGAGGCCTTTAGCGCCGGAGCGCGCG
The DNA here is from genome assembly GCA_036273275.1 of Bryocella sp. GTDB lineage: Bacteria > Acidobacteriota > Terriglobia > Terriglobales > Acidobacteriaceae > Granulicella. The sequence continues at coordinate 21,432 of DASUHZ010000015.1, read as the reverse complement.
ACATTGGTCGCACCGATGTTCCCGCTGCCGGTGGCGCGGATGTCTTCCTTGCGGAAGATGCGAACGAGCAGATAGCCGAAGGGAATCGAGCCGAGCAGGTACGCGATGGCGAGGGTGAGGAGCCAGATACGCATGGATGAGGTGAGTGTAGCAAGCAGAGATGTGGGGGCTTCAGACCGCGGTCTGCGAACGGGTGATTGCGGCGGCTTTAGCCGCGGCTAATCATGACGAGATGCGTCTCGCAACCCGAGAGATTCGAACCTACTTTGTGACATTTTCAACGGCGGATCGCCGACGCGTGTTCCAGGTAGAGGAACGCGCTGAATTGATGGTTGAAATCTTGCAGCACTACCGGTCAACACGGAGATTCGCGCTGCATCGGTTCGTGGTGATGCCAGACCATCTTCATCTGCTGATTACACCGGCTGAAGATGTTTCGCTTGAGAAGGCAATTCAATTCGTCCGAGGAGGATTCTCGTTTCGGTTGAAGAGCAAGTTCAGTGTGTGGGAGCGGGCATTTCGATAAGCGGGTGCCGGATCGGGCGGCGTATGAGGCGTGTGTACGGTATATCGATGAGAATCCGGTGGTCGCTCGGTTGGTGGCGAGTGCGGCCGATTTCCGATTTGGCTCGGCAGGCGCGGGGATTTGAGCTGGATCCTATGCCGACGTGGATGAAAGGTGCGGAAGCCCGGGGCTAAAGCCCCGGTTTCGGGTTGGTCGGTTTACCGCGGGCTAAAGCCCGCTGCTACTCCGGTCGCGCTTCGCGCGAGTGGATTCAAGTCGGTGCTTCGGTCGGCGCTTCGCGCGAATAGACTCACGTCGCTGCTTCGGTGGCGCTTCGCGCGAGTGGACGCGCTGCGGCTCCGGTCGCTCTTAGAGAAGCGTGCGGCGGATGAGTTCGAGAGCGTGTTGCGAGGACCAGAAGCGGATGTGGTCGCGGTCGCCGAAGAGGTTGAGTTGCTTGACCTGCGTGTCTTCGCCGTCGGCGAAGCCGATGTAGACGAGGCCCACAGGTTTGCCTTCGTCGGGGCCTTCGCCGCCTCCGGGGCCGGCGAGGCCGGTGAGGCTGAGGCCGAGCGAGCATTCGGTGTTCTTACGAATGCCTTCAGCGAGAGAGCGCGCGACCTCAGGGCTGACGGCGCCATGCTTCTGGATGAGTTCGGGCGGGACATCGCAAAGGTTTGTCTTCTGCTCGCTGGCGTAGACGACAGCGCCGCCGTGAAAGCTGCGTGAGGCATTGGGGATCGCGGTGAGGCGTTGCGAGAGAAGGCCTCCGGTGACGCTTTCGGCGACGGCGAGCTTGAGGTCGCGCATGCCGAGCATGAGGAGAACGATTTCTTCGAGCGATTCGCCGTGTGAGGAAAAGATGTCGTCGCCCATCTCGTGCTCGATGAGCTCGGCGAGGGCGTTGACGCGGGCTTCAGCGGCTTCTTGTGTCGGCTTGGTGCACGCGAAGTGGAGCTGGATCTCGCCGGAGCCTGCAAGGATCGTGGTTTCGACGTCGGTGAACCGCTGGTAGAGGGGCGCGGTGCGCGCGTCGACGGTGGATTCAGGGATGAGCGCCATGCGGAGGATGCGCTTGGCGATGAAACGTGGCGGGAGACTTGCGGAGAGGCGCGGAAGGCATTCCGCGGTAAAGAGTGCCTTGAGTTCTTTGGGCGGGCCGGGAAGGAGGATGACGATTTTGCGCGTGGTCTGATTGTTCAGATCGGGCCATGTGGTGTCGAGCCACTGACCGGGTGCGCTGCCGAGGCGGTTGGGTAGAAGTTGTGCGCCGTCGATAGCCTCGGCCTGTTTTTCGTTGTTGACGGGCATGGGGATGCGGCGAGCAGCAAACCGGGTATAGAGCGCGGCCATGGTGTCGGGGTCTTTGTGGAGCTCGAGCGAGAGCGCGTCGGCGACGCAGTTGCGGGTGATGTCGTCTTCGGTGGGGCCGAGGCCGCCGGAGGTGAGTACGATGTCGGCGCGGGAGAGCGCGATGCGCACGGCCGAGGTGAGGTGCTCGCGGTTGTCGCCGATGACGGTCTTGAAGGCGACGGAGACGCCGAGGTCGTTGAGGCGTTCGGTGAGGAAGAGGGAGTTGGTGTCGGTGCGGTGCGGCGTCAACATCTCGGAGCCGACAGCGATGATTTCAGCGATCATGTGGTCTCTGGAAGGCAGGTAGGTCGAAGATTCAGGATATATCTTTGGCGGGAGTAGGTGACGTGTATGGCGACTCAGATGGAAAAGGCGAAGGCGTTTCGAGCGTTGCATGAACGGAGCGGGGCGTTTGTGATTCCGAATCCGTGGGATGCGGGCACAGCGCGGCTGCTGGCGCATCTGGGCTTTGATGCGCTGGCGACGACCAGCGCGGGGTATGCGTTTTCGATGGGGCTGAAGGATAGCGCGGTGGGCCGCGAATGGATGATTGCGCATGTGGCGACGGTGGCAGAAGCAACAGATCTGCCGGTGAGCGCAGATCTTGAGAACGGATTTGGGGATGCTCCGGAGGTGGCTGCGGAGACGATCAGGATGGCTGCCGCGGCGGGAGCTGTGGGCGGATCAATTGAGGACGCGACGGGAAGAGGCGACGAGCCGGGCCATGAGCCGATTTATGAGAGAGCGCAGGCCGTGGAGCGCGTGCGTGCGGCGGTGGAGGCTGCGCGCGCGCTTCCATTTCCATTTACGCTGACGGCGCGCGCGGAGAATTATCTGGTGGGGCGACCGGATCTGAAAGACACGATCGAGCGGCTGCAGGCGTACCAGGAGGCGGGCGCGGATGTTTTGTATGCGCCGGGGCTTCGGAGCAAAGAGGACATTGCAGCGGTGGTGCGGTCGGTGGACCGGCCGGTGAACGTGATTATGGGATTGCAGGGTGTGGCGTTGACGGTCGCGGAGTTGTCGGCGATGGGCGCGAAGCGGATCAGCGTGGGGAGTGCGTTGTCGCGTGTGGCGCTGACCGCATTTCTTCAGGCGGCGCGTGAGATGCGGGAGCAGGGGACGTTTACGTTTGCGGAGAATGCGGTGAGTTATCGGGAGATGAATGCGTTGTTCGGGGAGTGAGGGGTGTTCGCTGGTCGACACCCGAATTTTGCGTTAGACAAGCGGTCTGCCGGTGATGGCGAGGTCGACGTGGAAGAGCGTGGTGGCGGTGGCGAGCGCGGCGCAGCCGTCGTCGAGGAAGCAGAGGCCGACGAGGTCGTTGCCGGCGATGAAGAGCTCGGCGTTGGAGGCGTCCGGGGTGATGCGGATGATGCCGCGGCGGCCGTGCAGTGAGGCGGCCACGTAGATGTTGCCGGCGGTGTCGAGCGCGAGACCCTGCGGGCGGCCGAGGCCGCTGTAGAAGACGCTGGTGTCGCCGTTGGGAGCGATGGCGTAGATGGGCTGATTGGAGCTGGTGCTGGGCGCAGTGACGAGGAGGATGCCGTCGTCGCGGAAGGCGAGGTGGTAGGCGGCGACCGAGGGCTCGAGCGTGGCGAAGACGAAGACCTCGCCGGGGTTGTGCGAGCCGTAAGGGCCGACCTTGAAGATGGTGCCGGAGCGGTCGCCGACGAAGAGGTTGCCGTCGCGATCGAAGGCGATGCCGGTGGCGATGCCCATGCCTTCGGCGAAGGTTGAGATGTGGTCGCCTTCGGGCGAGATGCGATAGACGGTGCCTTCGGCGCGTGAGCTTGCGTAGAGATAGCTGTCCGGACCGAAGGCGAGCGCGGAGATGTTGAGGAGGTCGCGTGCGAAGGGACGCGCCTGGAGGTCGCGGCCGATGCGGACGATGGAGACGGGCGTGCGCTCGCCGCGCGGGCCGCTGATCATGGCGAAGAGATTGCCATCGGCGTCCACTGCGGGATTGGAGACGAGGTGCAGCTCGTCGGCCATGGGCACTCCGATGTTGGCGTGCAGAACGTTCGAAGTCGCACCATTGGTGCGGAGCGTGAGATCGCTGGCTATGGCGCCCTCGGGCACACGAAGCAGCGCGCGAGTGGGGCGCACGAGGTCGAAGTAGGCCGTCGTGTCACCGAAGGCAGCAGCCGGAAGCTGGGGAAGCTGCGGGGTCCCCGGCAAGCTCGCTTGCTGGGGTGCAAGCGGCGGGCCGTCGTTGGTGACGGGCAGAAGATGCGAGCCGAGGATTTCGAAGCTGCCGCCGGGGATGGCGGCGAGGGGCGTGAGGCGGTCGAGGTGCGGAGCCTGGGGGTTAGAGTTTGGCCGGTTGGGGTGAAGCAGGCTCATGGGTCAATAGCGTAGACGGGCAGCGCGTGGGTGGCAAATGTGCTGAATGTCACGACGGCGACATTTTAGTAGCCGATGTTCTTCACTGCGTCCGGGCCGAGACGATCTGCGAGTTGTTGCAGATAGAGGCTGCGCGGTTCGACGGGCTTGTTCCACGAGTCATAAACGGCTTCCGGGAGGTCAGGGCCTCTGTCCGCTCCGCGCGCGCCGATGATAGGCATGGGCTGGCGGAGGCGTTGGCCTTTAGAGCCGATCACCCAGTTGACTGAGCCCGGCGGGAGCTGCGCGACGAGCTCGTCTGCGGTGGAGTTCCAGATGACCGACCAGCCGATGGCCCAGCCGTGACCTGAGCCCATCTCGCCGCGGTTGATGAAGTGGATGGCGCCGCCGTGGACGTGGACGTTGTCGACGAGGAAGCCGGTGGCCCAGCGCTGGTGCGGCTCGACATCCAGGTCGCCGGTGAAGTCGCAGTCGAGCAGGACGTTCGGCCCCTGGATGCGCGCCTGCGTGGCGGCGAAGATGAGCTTGTTCGCGTGGGCACTGGAACGGAGGACGAGCGTTTGCGTACCGGCGAGCGAGAAGCCGAAGTTCTTCGCGGGGCTGGTGATCGCCTTGCGTTCGGTGAGGTCGACGCGATCGATGGTGACGCGCCGCGCGGCCGCTTCGACCTGGATGAAATTCGTAGTGTCACGGATGTCGAGGTCGCGGAGCCAGACGTCTTCCGCGGAGGTGATGTGGATGGCGTCGAAGTGTGGAGCGTCGAGCGGAATCGAGACAGAAGGTGCGGTGAGGCTCAGGGCTTCGATGCCGGAATCGTGAAGGCGCGTGGGCGCCCGGACAGCGGTGACGGATGTTGCAGAGCCGCCACCGAAGCGCGGGTCGTAGTCGTCGGTGATCGGGACGTCGAGGACGAGCGTGTTGCCGCGGATTGCGGCGATGTGGCGCTCCGTCGTGATGGAACTGCCGACCCAGTGCTCGTCTTTGCCGTTTCGGGTCAGGTGGTCCATGCCCATGAAGTGCAGATAGTCCGGCGTGATGGTGTGCTTGATGAGGATGGTGTCGCCGGTCGCGAAACCTTCGGCGCTGGCGACCGGGAGCTGTCGCGTGCCGGACGGAATGTACGTATCGGCGAGCATTGTGCGGGCGTGTGGTGTCTTTGTTTGACCAGGTTTGTCAGCGGAGGCTGCGGAATCTTCGTCGGGGTTGGCTGCGGCAGATGAGGAGTTGAGGCCAAGGATGAAACCGATGTGCGGCGTGCCGGTGAGTTGCACGATTGTTTTGTCGCGGCCGGAACCGCGGAGTACCAGGTTTGACGCGGAGATGTTTACCGGGGCGCTGAGGTGAAACGTGCCGGGAGCGAGCAGGAGAGCCTGGGGCGTGTCCGCCTTTGCGGCGCTAGCGGCAACGCGGTCGAGAGCGGACTGGAGTGCGGCGGTGTCGTCGGCGCCGGAGGGAGTGAGGGTCTCGGCTACAGGTGCAGCAGGGAGTGCCACCCCGCCGCCGCGATAGCCGGCGTAACTGAAGTCGACGATGCGATCGCCTGTAGGCGTTGTCGCATAAGCGAGCTTGCCCTCCATATTAGGCCGCACCCATTGCGAATAGGGACCGGCGTTTTCGGAGGTGTGCGAAGAGACGGCGAGAGCGCAGAGGACCGCAGCAACGAGCAGGCGCATAGGGGTACTGCCGTTAGTGACGGAGAACGTGCGTGATGAGTTGCACCACGATAAGCGCGTAGATGCCGGCGCCAAGGTCGTCAACGACGATCCCCGTGCCTTGCGGCAGGGATTCGAGACGGCGGATCGGCGGCGGCTTGAGGATGTCGAAAAACCGGAAGAGGAGCAGTGCGAGCAGAGCGTGCGGCCAGTCAGGCCTGACGGCGATCAACGCGAGAAGCTGCCCTGCAACCTCGTCGATTACCACGAAGCCGGGGTCTTTGCGGCCGGACTCATGCGCGACGCGCGTGGCTGCAGGAATGCCGACTGCGATAGAGAGCGCGAGGGCGATCAGCGTCGCGATGAGCAGATGCAGGGTGTTGTGATGCAGCAGGAATGCTGCGATCAGCCAGAGGGCGACAGTGGCGACGGAGGCGTAGGTTCCGGGACCGGGCTTGAGACGGCCACTGCCGAAGAACGTCGCAACGAGCCATGCCCAATTCCAGGCCCAGGTTGTTTTGCGGAGCTGCGCAGGCATCGGTGACTTCAGTGTAGAGGATGCGCGTGCCGCTACTGCTCGTGGTGACGCTTAAACGCGTGCGCCGCGATGTCGGGCCAGACCTCGCGGAAGGCATTGGTCGAAGCATCGCGCAACAGAGCGTATGCGTACTTCTCGCTGAGCGCGCTGACCGTGCGATCGGAACTCGGATAGTAGGTGGTGCCAATCATTTGCGCGATGCCGCGTCCGACCAGTTCTGCGCCGTTGATGGTGTTGTGGCCGTTGTAGTCGGGTGTGACGACCACGCGCGTGACAGCATAGCCGAGGCGCTTCAGCACCGGACCGCGGCCCATCGCGTAGTACCGTTCGTCTTCGTGTAGGGCGGTTGGGAGGATCCAGACGACCCAGTAGTTGCCGTCGGTCTTATCGACGAATCCGCGCCAGGAGTAGGCCCAGAAACCGGGGATGCCTTTGCCGAGCTTCGGGTGACTGTTGTCTCCTTCGGCGATCATCGAGGTGAGGCCGACGAAGATGAACGCTGAGTAGTCGAAGGACTGACGCGTGGCGATCTTCAAGGCCTGACTTGGCGTGGCTGGCGGCGGCTTTACGCCGGCGCTCACGGCGCGGTAGTTCGGCATAATGCCGAGAATGCGCTTCGGTTGAGGCGGCGGCGTGTGCGGCTTTTCCAGTACCGATGCCTGATGCGAGCCTGATTGCGCGGCGTCGGTTGCCGAGTACTGTTGCAGAACGAGGCTCGGGTCATCTGGCAGATCGGCGGCTGTCCGAACGCGGGGTTGCGAGGAAGAGAAAGATGCACGCAGCGTCAATTGTTGCGCGGAGAGCGCAGACACCGAAAGAAGCAGAAACAGAGGAAGACCGTAACGCAAGGACGACGCTCCAAAGCCAAAGAAAGGATTTGCTTAATGAGACGTGTTGAGCCTAGCAAAGATTCAGAATTGACATGGTCTGGCGGCTGGAATCAGTGCTTGCCTTCGCGGCGGCGCTCGGCGTTCAGTTCAGCCTGCTCAACCTCTTCGAGAAGCTCGGGGTCGAGGATTGGTGAAGCGACTTTGTACGCTCCCGACGCCCATGCGCCGAGGTCGAGAAGACGGCAGCGATCGGAGCAGAAGGGAAAGCCTTCCGCCGTTGGCTCAACGGGCTTCTTGCAGTTGGGGCAGAGGATGGGTTTTCCGGACATGGTGAGTTACTCGAGGATCCTCGCGGCTGGTTATTCCACGATTTTTGCTACGACGTCGTAGTCATGCGATTCGGTGATCTCTGCGCGGTAAAAGGTGCCCGGAACGAGTTCCTCGTACGGGCCGAAGTCGTTGATCAAGACCTTGCCATCGATCTCCGGCGCGTGGTCGAGCGTGCGGCCCTGCCAGAGGAGCTCCGTCTCGTCAGACTCTCCTTCGACAAGCAGCTCGATCTCACGGCCGACCCACTGCTTCTTTGCTTTCGCGGAGATTTTTTGTTGAAGCTTCATCAGCTTGCGGCGGCGCGATTCAATCGTCCGCTTCGTAATTTTGTTTTCGTGCGTGAAGGCCTGCGCGCCCTCTTCATCCGAGTAGGAGAAGACGCCGAGCCAGTCGAACTTCGCGGTTTCGACGAACTTGCAGAGCTCGGCGAAGTCCTCGTCCGTTTCACCAGGAAATCCGACGATGAAGCTGGTACGAAGGACAAGACCGGGGACGAGACTGCGGGCCTTCTCGATGATCTGCAGGAAGCGGTCTGCGCTGCCTCCGCGCTTCATGCGGCGAAGGACGTTCGCGCTCGCATGCTGCAGAGGCACGTCAAGATACTTCGCGATGTTTTCGTGGCGTGCAATCGTCTCGAGCAGGCGCGTGGTGAGCTTGTTGGGATAGGCGTAGAGGAAGCGCAACCACTTGAGTCCGGGCAGCGGAGCGAGCGCATCGAGCAAATCGGCGAGTTCCGGCCGGGACTGCGCGTCCAGCGGGACGCCGTCGGCGCGGTTTCCCGGGGCGGACTTCGGCGACAGGTCTTCGCCGTAGCAGGTGGTGTCCTGGCCGATCAGCGTAATCTCGCGCACGCCCTGCGCGATGAGCTGCTGCGCTTCAGCGACGATGGATTCGATGGGGCGGGAGCGAAACTTTCCGCGCAGCTGCGGGATGATGCAGAAGCTGCACGGGTGATCGCAGCCTTCGGCGATCTTGATGTAGGCCGACGCGCGCGGTGTGGTGAGGATGCGCGGCGTCTCGGCGGTGTAGAGATAGGTCGGCAGCGCGGTGTGCGCGCCGTCCCACGCCGCGCGCGAGAAGCGTCCTGCGGCCTCGCGTGCGTCGCCTTCCGCGCGCGACTGCGCGTCGGGCGGGACGCTTCGCGTGGTCTCGTGACGGAGTTGTGCGGAATCCGATTCAGGGCGCGAGTGCTGATTCACGGCTGAGGCGTGGCGAGCAATCTGTTGGCTCTGCGCTGTGGTAAGGATGGTGAACGGCGAGTTGGTTTCCGCGGGTGCCGGGCGCGAGAGGCCGGCAGCTTCGAGAATGGATTCGAGATCGCCGGTGCCGACGACTGCATCGACCCCGGGAATGTTCTTCTGGATCTCGTCGCGATAGCGCTCGACGAGGCAGCCGGCAACGATGAGCCTTTTCGCGCGGCCGCCGTTCGCAATCTTGTGTTCAACCATTTCGAGGATCGTGTCGACGGACTCCTGCTTTGCCGAGTCGATGAAGCTGCAGGTGTTGACGACGAGGATCTCGGCGTCTTCGGCGCGCGGCGTGAGCTCCGCGCCGCCGCGATGCAGCAGCCCCATCATCACTTCGGAGTCGACGAGGTTCTTGGGGCAGCCGAGTGACACAAAACCAACCTTCGGCCGTTCGGCTTCGGGAGTGTTCTGGGTTTTGCTGGGTGCCGGGATTTCGAGCGCGGAAGAAGAGCTCACAAAGGTTGATTTTAGCAGATTTTCCGCGCAATTTCAGGCGCTCGGGCCATCCTAACGGAACGCGACAGATGAATTACAAATCTGTGACGCGGGAAGATTCGTATTGCTAATGAATGACGATGAAGAGCAGACTCGGCGAAGGAGAATCTTCGATGAAGGTCGAAGGACCGGCAGCGAGCGAAGCTGGAGAGCTGCAGCTCGTCAAAAAGCACCCGCGCGCCATCCGCTGGATGCATTGGATCAACTTTCCGCTGATCGCCATCATGATCTGGAGCGGGCTCCTGATCTACTGGGGCGACTCGATTCCGCCGTACCAGCATCCGCACGAGGTCTATCGGCTTGGCATCGGCCACTGGACACTGGTGAGGTTCTTCCCGGACTGGTTCTGGAAACTTCTCAATGCGCCGTATCAGATCACGACCGGGCTCGGGTGGCACTTCTTCGTGATGTGGCTGTTCGCGATCAACGGCATCGCGTACGCGGTCTATCTTGCGGTCAGCGGGGAGTGGCGCGTGCTTTGGCCGAAGCGGCGGTCCTTCGTGGATGCAGTCTGGGTGACGCTCTATGACCTGCATGTCCCTGCGGCACGCCGCAGAGGTATGCCTCCCCAGGGCAAGTACAACGGCGCGCAGAGGATTGCATACTCGGCCATTGTGCTGATGGGTGCGGGCGCGCTGCTGACGGGTCTCGCGATCTACAAGCCTGCGCAGCTGCACTGGCTCACGACGGTCCTCGGCGGCTATGAGATGGCGCGCTGGGAACACTTCTGGCTGATGATGGGCTTCTGCGGCTTCTTCATCGTCCATGTGGTGCAGGTGGTGCTTGCGGGATGGAACAACTTCCGGTCGATGGTGAGCGGTTTGGAAATCCAGACCGTGAACGGTGGCCAGCGTGTTGATGCGGAGAGCGGCGAGCCCACGGGAGCGATGCGCGAAGACGAACCGCCCAGCGTTGGAGCACAGGTATGAACGAGTTCGACGAGCGCGAAATTGAGATCGTTCGCGGCGATGCGGAGATGGTTCGCCGCGAGAGCGCGCGCAGGACCCGGCGCAGCTTTCTCCTCGGCGGAGTCGCCGCTGCGGCTGGCTACGCCGCATGGCGCGCGATCGATCAGAGCAGGCAAGCCGGGAGGCTGCAGTCAGCATTGCGTGGTGCGATTGATTGGGACGCTGCAGTAGGTCGCGCAGTATTTCGCGAGCGCGGACTTTCGCCCACATACCCGCTGAGCCGCGCTGTGCCGCTGCGCTTGAACGGCGTCATCGGTATGGAGCAGGTACTGGTGCCGGCGAGTTGGCGTCTCCAGGTCGCGGGAGTGCGCGATCCGCAGCACTCGCGTTTCTACGCGCCGGATGTGACCGCTTGGGAGTACCGCTACACCGATGCGTCACTGATGGATACGATGCCGGACCTGAAGAGCGGCCGAGCAGGCGCCGTGCAGCCCGGCGGAGCGCCGAGCGTACAGATGCCCGAGCAGTCGCATGATCTTTCAGCGCAGACGCCAAAGGTGAATGGACTGCCGCACATCGACATTGCGGCGCGGTTCAATGCCATGGCGCAGGCGATCAGCGGCAAGCGAAGGATGGGCACTGCAGAGGCCGGTGCGTCCGCGAGTTCGCTGAACATCGGCACACCTGGGCTGCTACTGACGATGGATGAACTGCGCAAGCTGCCGCGCGTCGACCTGGTTACGGAGTTCAAGTGCATCGAGGGCTGGAGCCAGATCACGCAATGGTCGGGCGTGCGGCTGCGTGATTTCATCGATGGCTTCCCACCGGCGCCGGTGAACGGACGCATGCCGCGCTACGTGTACATGGAGACGCCCGACGGCGACTACTACTGTGGCTATGACATGGAGGCCGCCCGGCATCCGCAGAGCACTCTGGTGATGGAGATGAGCGGGCAGCCGCTGCGCGCCGAGCACGGAGCTCCGCTGCGTCTCCACATGCCTATCAAGTACGGCTATAAGCAGATCAAACGCATCGGCCTGATTGCGTACACCGACACCAAGCCGGACGACTTCTGGATGAAGCTGGGCTACGACTGGTACGCGGGCCTCTAAGCTCGCTGGTCACGGAAGGCGAGCGGCTTCAGCGACCGGGTTCCAGTTGTCGCTGCCGCGCAGGAAGTTCTGGGGCGCAAACACCGCGGCCTGCTTTGCTGTCAGCTGGTGTGTCCAGGGTGCTCGCTGTGACGTGTTCGCGCCGGGCCCGCTGTTGTGGAACTCTGCATAGTAAGCCGTCGGTGCTGACGTGTCGCGGCTGTTCCACTTGGACCATCCGGCCGGCTCAAGGTCGGCCGGCAGCTCCGTGTTCATGACGACCACCCGAGCGTACGCGCGCCACGGGCGGCCTAGCCCAAAGCCCGTCCCTGCGGTTTTGCCGGGCGAAGGCGGCACGGGATCATGCGTGATGCGCGAGTGGTCGATCACGTAACCCGTGGTTTGCCCGGGTGCGGTGCGCGACTGCGCTGTAATTTGCCCATTGCGGATTTCGCTGATGGTGTCGTGATCGAAGACCGCGGTTGCATTGCCGAAGATGAAATCGACGCCACCGGCGATGAACGAGTCGACGTAATACTGACGGCCGAAATCTGCAAACAGCGTGTCCTGATCTCCGAGAAACCGGCAGCGCTTGAAGATCGAACGGTCGGAACGAACAGCTGCGGCAACGGCCTGTCCGGTCGGCCCCGCCGAGTTTTCGAAGGTCACGTTGTCGGCCTCGAACTGATCGCCATTGATCTGCGCGGTCTCGGTGAAGAAGGTTCCACCCGCTTGCTTTGCGTTCATCGAGTACGTGATGACAACGTCCTCAGGCGATTTGCCAAGCCCGAGCAGAGTAATGCGTGGCCGGTTGCGCGTGACGTTGATGCGCTCGTGATACACGCCCGGAACGATCTCGATAATGGTGCGATGAGGCGCGGCGGCTTGCGGAGCATGATCGAGCGCCTGCTGGATCGACGTGTAGTCCGTGGTGCTTGCGGTCGATCCCGGCCCGTGCGGATCGACGCGCACGTGAATGTCCTGCGTGTGGGCGGGCGCACAGCAGAGCGTCGTCAGGCCGAGGAGGGAAATGTAAAGGGCAGCTTGCAAATTGCGGAAACGGGATCTGTTCATCGTGAGTCAATGCTCTATAAGGTGATGGTAGCGCGATGCGCGGATTAGGTCTGAGACGATGACGAACAAGAGACAACTTGCGATCGATCTGTCGCTGATGAGCGCGGGCGAACGTGTGTGCGTCGCGATCTCGGGTGGAGCGGATTCAACCGCGCTGCTGCTGGCTTTGATTGAGGCGAATCACGCCAAAGAGAGCCTGGGTGTGGTGCTGAGCGCTATCCATGTGCACCACGGACTGCGCGGCGCCGATGGAGATGCGGATGAGGCATTTGTCCGGGATTTGTGCGCGCGTTTGGAGGTGCCGCTGCTTGTCGAGCGCGTGGATGTCGCGGCGCGGCAGAGCGAAGAGCGCGAGGGTTTGGAGGAGGCGGCGCGGGAGCTTCGGTATGGGGTGTTCTGGCGGCTGATGGCTGATGTGAATGTGGTGGCGACCGCGCACACGCTGGACGATCAGGCCGAGACAGTCGTGATGAAGCTGCTGCGTGGGGCGTGGACGGAGGGGATCAGCGGAATTGCGCCGACGATTGAAAGGCCGATCTACAGGCAACTGAAATCTGAGTTGCGCCGCATTGTGCGGCCGATGCTGCGAGTGCGGCGTGCGGAGGTCGAGGCGTTCTTGCACGAGCGTGGACAGACGTGGCGCGACGATGCCAGCAACCGGGACCTCTCGTTGACCAGGAATCGCATCCGGCATGAGCTGATGCCGGTGCTCCGCACGTTCAATCCGGGTATTGACGCGACCCTCGCGCGCCTGGCGGATATCGCGCGCGACGAGGAGGCGTTCTGGAAGGGCGAGGTCGGCCGCGTGCTGCCGCAGGTTCTCCTGCCAGGGAGGCCGGTTCGGGGCGGAGGGCGCGCCGTGAGTACCGTTACCGGTAATAGCAGTTGTGCCATTGAGGTGGAGCGGCTGCGGGCGATGGCGCCGGCTGTGCGCAGGCGGATCGTAAGGGAGGCTGCGCGTTCGCTGGGCTGCAGCCTTTCCGCCGAAGAGACAGCCAAGTTGCTGGCACTGGCGGGTTTGGCCCAGGTGTGTCCGCCGATTGCGGCCCGTGCTGGAGCCCGGCTGGAACTCGGGCGAGGACTTCGGGCAGAGCGCACCGCGAGGGAGATCCACCTGCAAGTGGAGGCTGCTCCTTTCGTTGCAAAGACAACCGGCAGAAAAGCTGGCGGGGAAACGGCGGCCCGGGGGTAGAATCAGGAATGCGCTTTTGCGAGCCGGACGCGCACCCTGAACGTTCGGTCCATGCACCCTCTAGCCAAACTTGTCGTCTAACAGTTGAGTGCGTTAGCAGCAAGGCTGGAGACCGTTCCTCAGCGATGAGGGAGCGCAAGAGCCCGGCGAAGCAGGAAACGAGGAAGCGGATTGAATTCAACAATTAAACATCTCTTGATATGGGTCCTCACGGTGGGCTGCCTTCTGGTGGGATGGCGGTACGTGGTGACCAATATGAATCCCGGCCACGACCAGGCGATCAGCCTGACCGAGTTGATGAACGACGCCCAGGCCGGGAAGCTTTCTGAGGTGACGATCAACGGCACCGAGGCCACGGGTAAGTTCAAGGACGGCAAAGAGAGCTTCCACGCCACGATTCCGGCCACCTACCAGGACCTGTACAACAACCTGATTGGCCACGGCGTGAATGTCACGGTGAAGGATCAGAACGGCACGCTTTGGCTGAACATCCTCTTCCAGATCGCCCCGATCGCGGTCATCCTGGCGCTGTTCCTGTTCATGATGCGGCAGATGCAGTCGGGTGGAAACAAGGCGTTGAGCTTTGGCAAGAACCGCGCGCGCCTGCTCTCGATGCAGCAGAAGAAGGTGACGTTCAAGGACGTAGCGGGCGTCGACGAAGCGAAGGAAGAGCTCAAGGAGATCATCGAGTTCCTGCGGGAGGCGCAGAAGTTCCAGCGGCTCGGCGGACGGATTCCGAAGGGCGTGCTGATGGTCGGACCTCCGGGAACCGGCAAGACGCTCCTGGCGCGTGCTGTTGCGGGCGAGGCGAACGTTCCGTTCTTCTCGATCTCCGGTTCGGACTTCGTGGAGATGTTTGTAGGCGTGGGTGCAAGCCGCGTGCGGGATTTGTTTGAGCAGGGCAAGAAGAATGCTCCCTGCATCATCTTCATTGACGAGATTGACGCTGTGGGGCGGCACCGTGGTGCCGGCCTGGGCGGCGGGCACGATGAGCGCGAGCAGACGCTGAATCAGCTGCTCGTGGAGATGGATGGATTTGAGTCGAATGATGGCGTGATCCTGATTGCCGCGACGAACCGTCCTGACGTGCTGGATCCGGCGCTGCTGCGGCCAGGCCGTTTCGACCGTCGCGTGATTGTGGACCGTCCTGACATTCGCGGGCGCGAAGAGGTTCTGCGGGTGCACTCGAAGAAGGTGCCGCTGGCGGACGATGTGAACCTGCAGGTGCTGGCGCGTGGGACACCGGGCTTCAGCGGTGCGGACCTCGCGAACATGGTGAATGAGGCGGCGCTGACGGCGGCGCGGTTCAATCGCAAGGCCGTGCACATGTACGACTTTGAGATTGCCAAGGACAAGGTGTTGATGGGCGCCGAGCGCAAGTCAATGCTGCTGAGCGAGGACGACAAGAGGGATACCGCCTATCACGAAGCTGGCCATGTGCTGGTGGCCGCGAAGCGGAAGCACTCCGATCCGTTGCACAAGGTGACGATCATTCCGCGCGGTATGGCGCTGGGTGTAACGATGCACCTGCCGGAGGAAGACAAGCACACAGTAACGAAGGACTACCTCCAGACGCAGCTCGCGATCCTGATGGGCGGGCGCTGCGCCGAGGAGATCTTCATGGACCGCATGACAACCGGCGCGGGCAACGACATCGTGCGTGCGACGGAGCTGGCTCGCAAGATGGTTTGCGAGTACGGCATGAGCGAACTCGGACCGCTGACCTACGGCAAGAAGGAAGAGCAGATCTTCCTAGGCCGCGAGATTGCGCAGTCGCGGGACTACTCGGATGACACGGCGAAGGAGATCGACCGGCTGGTGAAGAAGTTCGTCGACGAGGGCTACAAGTCGGCGTACCAGATTCTGGACGAGAACCACGATGTGATGCACCGGATGGCGACCGCTCTTCTGGAGCGCGAGACGCTGGATGCGGCGGAGATCGAGCTGCTGATTCAGGGCAAGGAGCTCGGGCCGGTGAAATCGCCGCTTGCTGCTGCGGATGGCGACGATACGCAGAAGGTGCTGAAGCCCGAGGGGAATCGCAAGCCCGGGTACAACGAGGGCGCACCGACGACCGCGTAATTTTTCTTCGGTGGAGAATTGAGAGAGGCAGCCGAGAGGCTGCCTCTCTTGTTTTTGGAGCCCCCTGAATTGTGCAAAGTCTTCAGCCGGTAGAACTTAAGTCCGGACTTTCCCGTTTTGGAACTGCGGCATACAGGGACCGTTCGCGATTGCAGGGGCGTTCCGGCGGTGAGTTTTGTCAAGCCGCGCGATCTGGCGGAAGTGGGGACGGAGGTCCTTGCCAGACAGGAATCGAGGGCGGCGGGGGGAGTTGAGTCTAGGCGAGCGCGTTTGTGGCGATGACTCGCTTATAAAACTCTCCGGAGAGCTTTATGGTTCGTTTTTGCGTGGTGTAGTCGACGTAGGTGATTCCGAAGCGCATGGCGTAGCCGTCGGACCATTCGTAGTTGTCCATCAGGCTCCAGAGGAAGTAACCCTTGACGGGGATGCCTTCGCTGACGGCGCGCTGGAGTTGGGAGAGGTAGCTGCGGAGGAAGAAAACGCGATCGACGTCCAGAATTTCGCCGGATTTGGTGGGGACGTCGGTGCTGGCGGCGCCGTTTTCGGTGATGTAGATCTCGTTGACTCCCCAGATCTCATGCAGAAACCGTGGCGACCAGTAGGCTCCGCCGGGGCCAAGCTGCAGCCAGAGAGCCGCCATGTGCGGGTAGCTCTTCGGCATGTCGAGGACTTCGTAGCCGGATTCATTGTCGGCGGCGCGGATCCAGGTGGGCTCGTAGATGTTGAGGCCGATGAAATCCAGCGGGCTGCTGATGATCTTCATTTCCTCGGGAGTGAATTTGGGCGCGTCCGCACCGAGGCCCTTAAGGTAAAGGTCGGTGTAGCGGCCCTCCATGATTGGCGTTAAGGATCGTGAATTCTCCTCGCGATAGGCCTTGCGTGCGGCTTCGATGTTTTCGGGAGTTTCGATCACCGGGAGGGTGCTTACGGCGTTGTCGGCGACGCCGACTCTGGTTCCCGGGCGCGCGTTGGCGCGGATGGCCTGGACGGACAGGCCATGCCCGAGCAGCACGTTATGCGTGACCTGCGCGACCTGGGCGTTGGTGAGTTTGAGGCCGGGAGCGTCCGAGCCGTAACGATACCCGGCGTCGACGAACGCGGTCACCTCGCTGATGGTGATGAAGTTCTTGACACGGTCGCTAAGGTGCCTTGCGGCGACGGCCGAGTAGTCCGCGAGTGCTTTGGCGGTGTCGCGGCTCTGCCACCCGCCGACGCTCATCAAGGCTTCGGGCAGGTCCCAGTGGTAGAGGTTGCAGTAGGGCTCGATGCCGGCGGCCAGCAGGGTCTCCAGCATGCGGTCGTAGTAATTCCAGCCCTGCGGGTTTTGCGCGCCTGTGCCTTGCGGAAAGATGCGCGGCCATGACACGGAGAACTGGTAGGTCTTTACGCCCAGTTCCTGCATGATGGCGATGTCCTCGCGATAGCGATGGAACTCGTCGTCGGCGAGGTCGCCGTTCTCGCCGGTGTAGGTTTTCTTCGCGCGGGAAAAGGTGTCCCAGATGGAGAGACCGCGGCCTGCCTCGTCGGTGGCGCCTTCGATCTGGTAGGCGGAGGTGGCTGTCCCCCAGAGGAAGCCTTTCGGGAAGCTGCGGATCGGAACGGTGTTGGCGGGGCTTTGCGGAGCGGCTAATGCGGTAGCCGGCAGGGAAGCGGCAGTCGCCGAGAGGCCGAGCAGCCGGGCGAAATCTCTACGGTTGATGCGATCGATCATGTGTCCTGTTCTGTTGCCCGGCTTATGAGGGGGCGGGCTCTTTCAGGATAACGGGGCGAATGTGGACAACGGGACGCGCAGACGGCGTCAGAGACGGAATCGAGCCTTTTGTGGCCGGCTGAAGAAGGCAATTCAGTCGTTCCGGCTTACGCCGCACTCCAGCCCTTCGACTGCGCTCAGGGCAGAGTGGAGCCCACTCATGCCGCTACGCGTCATGAATGGGGCACCCGGGGAGCCAGCGGTTGCGGAAAGGCCAAGCAGCCGGGCGAAATCTCTACGGTTGATACGGTCGATCATGGGTCCTGTTCTGTTGGCCCGGGTCTGAGAGGGCCGGGCTGTTCTCAGGATAACGGGGCGGATGTGGGAGGCGAAGAAGCGGGTTCCTCGCTACGCTCGGAATGACAGAAAGAAAGGCAAAGGCAACCGCAACGGCAAAAGCAAAGGCAGAAGCAGGTTCCTCGCTACGCTCCGAATGACAGAAAGAAAGGCAAAAGCAAAAGCAAACGCAACCGGCAGCGGCAACGGCAAAAGGAAAGGCAGAAGCAGGTTCCCATCGGGAATGACAAGAATAAGCAAGAGCTATGGGGTCATGCCGATGGACTGCAGCCATGTGTCGACGAGCTGAGGCCAGGCGGTGACGGGGAGTTTGGTGCGGCGCAGGCCGAAGGCGTGGCCACCGTGCGGGTAGAGGTGCATTTCCGTGGGGACGCCGGCGTTGCGAAGGGCGATGTAGTAGGAGAGGGCGTCGTCGACGTTGTCGACGTGGTCGTCTTCGTTCTGGAGGAGGAAGGTGGGCGGGGTGTTGCGCGTGACGTGGAGGTCGGGTCGGAGGAGGAGGTTCGCGACCGCGTGCGGCGCGTTATTGGGCGGCGGCATGAAGGATTTGTTTTTGGTGAGGCGGGCATCGTAGCGGGCGGAGCCGTAGGCGAGATGGCCGGGGTAGATGGCGATCGCAAAGTCGGGACGGCAGCTCTGGTCGTCGGCTGCGTCGACGCGAGGGTAGACGCGGTGGTCGTAGTGATTGCTGATGGCGGCGACGAGATGGCCGCCGGCGGAGAAGCCGAGCACGCCGATCTTGTGCGGGTCGATGTGGTACTCGGTGGCGTGGAGACGAAGGAGGCCGATGGTGCGCTGCGCGTCTTCAAGCGCCATGGGCGACTCCGGATAGGGGCCGGACTTGGGGTAGAGCGCGGGGTTGCCGGGGACGCGGTACTTGAGAACAACGCAGGTGATGCCGCGCGGGACGAGCCAATCGCAGACTTCGGTGCCTTCGAGATCGATGGCGAGCATCTGGTAGCCGCCACCGGGGAAGACAACGACGGCCGCGCCGGTGTTTTTGCCGGTTGGGGAGTAGATGGTCATGGTGGGGCGCGTGACGTTGTAGACGCCGGTGGAGCGGCGGCCGCCGATGAGTTCGTTAGGTTTGCTGATCTCGACGGTTTCGGGGCCGAGGACAGGCGCGGCGTCGGGGATAGTGCCGGGCCAGATGGGGATTTGCGGGTGGCTGGGTGCGGGCGGCCAGGCGACGGTTTGTGCATGTGACGTTGTGGTGACGGCGATGAGGCAGAGAGCAAGCAGGAGCGATGAAGTGCAGAGGCGCATGGGAGGCTCGCGAAGGGGAGTGGCAAACGAAGTGAGGCGAGTCTAGGCGTGGTGCGCTGAGGATTTGCTGTGCGGAAGTGCGAGGGACCAGCGCGGTTAACGCGGTCTCCGTTCAGTTGCGAGTTGTGAGTTTGGGAGTTGCGAGGTGGGTGGAGACGAATTGGATGAGTTCGGGGCTGGTGTAGGTGGGCGGGGTGGTGTAGAAGAGAGGTTTTCGCGCGAGGAGTTGGGGCGAGACAATGGGCCACGCGCGGGTGAGTGATTCGAGCGTTGTGCCGGTCGGGAGGATGAGGGCGTCGGTGCGGTCGAGGTAGCCGAGGGCGGAGGGTTTGAAGTCGGCGATCGTGGGGTCGAGGACGGAGAGCGATAGGTCGGGCTGGAGGAAGCGGAGGATGCTGTTGGACTCGAGGATGGTGTTTTCGGAGCCGGCGATGAGCTGGCGGAGGCGGGGCATGGCCTCGGCGAGCTGGCCCTGCCGGGTGCGGACCCAGAAGACGCGGCGCGCGCCGGCGGCGAGGAAGCGCGAGGTGTCGGTGCCGGTGGTTGCGTCGCGCTCTTCGGAGATGGCGATGGTGTGGTCTGGCGTCTGGCAGTCGCAGGGCTCGCCGTTTGCGGAGCAGACGTTGTGGCCGAACTGCGTGATCTTGATGGCGGTCCAGTTGAGATGAGGCAAGGCGGCAATGAGGCCAGCGACGACAGAGGTCTTGCCGATGTTGCGAGTGTGTCCGCCGATGACGAGGATGGGCATGGGTTAGCTACAAGATGCGAGATTCGAGATTCGAGATGCGAGTTATGGTTCGTGGTTGAAAAGAGATCGGCTGCATTTGTGTGACGGGCATTCTCGGGGTCCTTCGGCTTCGCTACGCTCCGCTCAGGATGACAGCACTTTATGAATCCCGTAAGAGCTACTTGAGACGCCGGATGCGGGCGAGGGTTTTGAGGTAGTTGGCGAGGGGTTCGGCGGGGGTGCCGGCGAAGACCTGGCCGGGGCCGTTGACCTCTTTGCCTGGGAAGACGCCGCCCTGGCCGCCCAGGACGACGCCGGGGCCGATGTGGACGCGATCGCCGAGGCCGACCTGGCCGGCGAAGATGGCGCCGTCTTCGATGGTGCAGGAGCCGGAGATGCCGACCTGCGCGGCCATGATGACGTTTTTACCGATGCGGCAGTTGTGGCCAATGTGAACCATGTTGTCGATCTTTGTGCCGGAGCCGATGCGGGTTTCGCCGAGGGCGCCGCGGTCGATGGTGGTGTTGGCGCCGATCTCGACCTCGTCTTCGATGACGAGAGTGCCTTGCTGAGGGAAGCGCAGGTACTTGCCGTTCTCTCCGCGAACGTAGCCAAAGCCGAGGCTGCCGAGGACGGCGCCCGATTGGACGAGCACGTAATCGCCGACCACTGCAGAGCCATGGATCGTAACGTTGTTGCCGATTTTGCAGTATTCGCCAACATGAGCGCCGGCCTCGATGACGGAACCTGCGCCAACGGATGTGCCGTGGCCGATGTGCGCGGCGGGATCGATGATTGCTGCCGGATGAACGAAGGTCTTTTCGAAGCCTTCGAAGTATTTTGCGCATTGTGCGAAGACGTACTTCGGATTTTTGAGAGTCAGGACCCGGCTGTCCTCTTGAGCGCCGAGTTCATATGGCGCGAGGATCAGGCCAGCGTCGCTCGCCAAGGCGGCGTCCAGAGCCTTCCTGTCCTGAGCGAAGACGATGGAGTCGCGGCCGGCCTCTTCGATGCTTGAAAGACGAGTGAAGGCGCGGGCGTCGCCGGAGCTGGGCATCTTCATCAGTTCCTCGATGATGCCGACGGTGATTGGCTGGCGTTCCGGCGCTGCCGGTTCCAGTCGGTTCGGGCTTTTTTTCTTCATCGGTAGAGGGTCTCCTCCCCTTCGGGGCGGGTTTTCCAGCGGCGGTGGACCCAGAGCCACTGCTCGGGGTAGCGGCGGATCCAGGACTCAATGGTAGCTGTGAAGAGGGCGGTGTTGGCGAGGGCGTCGGCGGCGGGATCGGTGGTGCGGGTGAGGGTGAGTTCGGGGCCGAAGTGGAGGACGTAGCGATTTTCCCCAGGTTCCCAGAGCATGAAGCCGGGGAGGACCGCTGCTTTGGAGTGGGCGGCGACGCGGGCGAGGCCGGAGGCGGTGCAGGCGAGCGTGCCGAAGAAGGGGACAAAGACGCCTTGCGGGGGCGTCATGTTGGTGTCCATGAGGATGCCGACGGTGTCGCCGCGGTGCATGGCCTGGAGGAGACCGCGGGCGAAGTCGTCTTTGTGGAGGACGCGGTTGCCGTGGAGGCAGCGGATGCGGTTGACGAAGGCGTCGACGAGCGGGTTGTCGAGGCGGCGGATGACCATGGACATGGGGTAGCCCATGAGCGAGTGGTAGAAGCTGGAGAGCTCCCACGCGCCGAGGTGGCCGGTGAGGACCAGGACGCCGTGGCCGCGGCTGCGGGCGGCGAGGAAGTGCTCGAGGCCTTC
>DASUHZ010000014.1:0-36040 GCA_036273275.1 Bryocella sp. | reverse complement strand
CGTCTTCTTCAGGTAGTCCAGAAGGCGGCGGCGCTTGGAAACCAGCATGAGGAGGCCACGGCGGGAGCCATGATCCTTCTTGTGGGTCTGGAAGTGCTGGGTCAGCTCGCCGATACGCTGGCTGAGGATGGCAATCTGCACTTCAGGACTCCCGGTGTCGGTGTCATGTGTGCGGAATTTGGTAATGATTTCGGTTTTCTGTGCGGGGGCCAACACGGCTCGTTGTTACCTCTCTCGTCTTCTTAGCTCAGTCACTTCTCTCAGTGTCTCCGTTAAAGATAGCACGTTGAAGAGCGATTTTCGGGCTTCGGGCGGCTTCTTTCCGGGGTTATTCAGGTGCCTGCAAAGGCTAGGCAATGTGTGTTTTGAGGAACTTCAAAGAGCGCTCGCGAGCGAGCTTTTCGGCGTCGGCTTTATACGACGGACGGTCAGGGTTGGCGAAGGCGTGCTCAGCGCCGTCGTACATGTAGATCTCGACTTCGCCTTCGTGCTTGCCGTGCGCATTGCGTACAGCATCGACCTGGTCTTTGCCGATGTGGCTGTCGGCGCCGCCGAAGTGGATGAGCACGGGGCAGGCGGGCTCCTCGGCAGCGAACTTGCCGATGCCGCCTGGGTAGTAGCAGACGGTGCACGCAGGCTCGAAGGCTTCCCTGTTGCCGCGAACGGCGGAGAGCCAACTCATCAGGCCGCCGTAGCAGAAGCCGAGGACGCCGACCGAGTCGACGATTCCCTTCGCGTGCTTGAACGCGGCGGCGATGTCTTTGAGGGAGTCGTCAGGGTTGAGCTTCGGGTAGAGCGCGAACGCCTTCTTCAGGTCGGCCTCGCCGTAGCCAAGGTTAAGATTGGGCTCGAGGCGGTCCATGATGGCGGGCGCGATGGCGAGGAAGCCGTCCTTCGCGTAGGAGCCTGCGACGGCCTGGATGGATTTGTTGACTCCGAATATCTCCTGGACGATGACCAGAGCACCGATGGGATCGCCCTGCGGACGGGCGACGTATGCCGAGAGCTCGAATCCGTCGGACGCCGTCACTTTGACCCACTCACTCATGAAAGATCTCCTCTGCGCGCTTAGATGTCGGCGCGACGAAAAGATTGTACGCGGCGGCAAGAGTTGTTCGGTGAATGCGCTGTTGAGTCCATTCGATCTAAATGGAGTTGTCGAGCGGCGGGTGGCCGGTGTGGTCGGGGCAGTTTACGCCGTTCGGGCAGGAGATCGTGGCTGGGCAGGTGCTGGGCTGGTCGCTGGGCAATCAGCAACCCGCTGACGGCACCAACATGCACTACAAGTTCACCGGCAAGGAGAGGGATTCCGAGTCAGGGTTGGACTACTTCGGCGCGAGATACTACGCCAGCAATGTCGGCAGGTGGATCAGCGCAGATTGGGCTCAGAAGCCCGAGGCTGTGCCGTACTCGAAGCTGGATGATCCGCAAACACTCAACTTATATACTTATGTCTCCAATAATCCTTTATCAAGAGTTGACCCAGATGGGCATCTCGAGGCCCAATGGCATGCGCTCATAACATATCTAGCGGCTAGGAACACGGGACACGGGAGAATCGCAAGTGCGAACCTTGCCGCAAAGACCGCATGGGTGGACTTCCGTCACGGCTCGCAGCACACGGACGCCGTACATTCCAATTGGCACGGCATGCGAGGGGTGAAACCAGATGGAACATTACAATCCACGGCTGAGTCTCACGAAGGAACACGCAACACCGTCGACAACGCAATGAAGTCGGGGGATACGGCCCTCGCGCTCCATGCCGTGGAGGATTCGGCTACACCCATGCACGACGGTCATGCCTGGACAGGCATCTTCAGTGAATCATTCCCAAAACACTTTTTCGAAGACAACCTGCCGACACCGACTACGATTATGAACTCATACACGAATGCCGTTGTGGTCCTGGATGGCGAGAATCCACTAAGGCCGATATATGAACCCGCCCCGCCTCCGCCACCGAAGCAGCAAAGCGAGCCCAAGCTTATACCCCGAAAATAAGCATCTGTAGCGATCATGAGGGCGAAGACCGTGCCTAAAGCCAGAAATAGCTGTCTATTCATATTGTTCTTAGCGGTACTCGCTGGTTGTTCCAGGTCTGAGCAGGTGAACCGCTCGCAGGGCGCAATGCCCCTCGCGCAGGAGTTCGTTTTCGGACCGAGATATATGCGATTGCCGGAAGGGTATTTTGTTTTGGTTCGAAAGGGCAATGAGGTTGGCGCATTTCGTTTGCAGCACGTCTCCCAGAAGCAGGATGGCACTGGAACGTCCATGTACGAGTCTTTTATCCTTGAAAAGGAACGTCCGAGGAATATATCGCTGACGAACCAAAAGTCTGGGGTGATTGAGATTAAACAGGTACGCGGTATCCATCCGTTCACATGGCAGCCTGGCAACAATGAAATACACGTGGGAGCGTGGAAGTTTGGCTGCTTGACACCGAGCCTGGTTAACATGTCGTCGCATTTCTCAGAGAGCGACGATGGCTTTGAGTTTGCGCCCACAGCAGCGCAAACACCCACAGATATCAAGCCATTCGATCAGAATCTGCGGTGGGTCCATTTCGATAATGAGTCGCGCGTCACGATCCCTATCACTGCTGTTGCGAAGTAGGACGCGCGTGGCCCAAATCTTGCCGTCTAGTTTGGGTCTGTAGAATGTTGGGCTTGGCGGAACGACGTCTCGGCTCGTACGGCGATAAGGATACGGTCATTATCACTTCGCCACGTTTTTCTGCTACAGTCGGCAGACACACCCCGCAGACGCTCATGCGCGACGTCTTCGAGCAGTCCGTTGAACATGTTCGCAGGGACGACGGCTTCGGGGTGGGTGCGTACATTGTCATGCCGAAGCCTGTGCATTGGCTCGCAGCCGAGTTCTGGCTACACTCTCCGTCGCAATGCGGGCGCTGAAGATCTTCCGTGGGGCGGCGGCTCCCGCAGGACGCTTCCAGGCAGCGGCGTGCAGACGCGAACTGTAGCCAACCTGTTCGAGCCTTTATGCGACCGAACACTGTGCGCCCAGCCTCCAATCAGCCATGATCCGCTCTGCCGCCTGATCCGGTGTGAAACCGTTGGCGACCATGCGGTCGATCTTCTGCCTCACCTTGCGGGAGGTCGAGCCAACGGCGCGGGCAAGGTCTGCGAGGTTCATCCTCTCGCCCTCTACGCAGTAGCGGACGGAGTTCGTCTTGTTCGGGCGCTGGATAGAGTCATCCGCCCAGCCAAGAGCAAAACGCAGATTCCCTTCGGGAATGACAAAAAGAAACTGAGTTGCGGTGGAGGAGCTCAGTTTGCGCGGCGGGCTGTGCGGAGGATCGCACCCGCGAGTTCGGAAGCCGGGACGCTGTACTCGCCGCGCTCGATGGCTTCACGCAGGAGGACGATGCGCTCGCGGCGCTGCGCCTGATTCCGCGAGTCTTTGTTCCGCGCTTCGTTCCATGGCTGCAGAATCGTGTCGCTGACTGTATCGTTTGCGGGCAGCTGGAGTGCGATTGCTTCCAAAGTCGTAACATCCACCATAAGAATCTCCTCATGGGAGATATCGGCGGCATAACCAACGACTTTAGTGCGTTCTTAAATGTTTTTTGAGGTCAGGCCGCGGCGTTGTGGCGGGTGTGAGGACGACGCGCAGGCGCCGGCAGTTGAGGAGCGGAGCCTCCGAGAACGGAACGGAGACGGCGAACCGCCGCGGAGTGGATTTGCGAGACGCGGGATTCGACGACGCCGAGGGTCATGCCAATCTCGCGCATGGTGAGCTCCTCGTAGTAGTAGAGCGTGAGGACGAGGCGCTCCTTTTCGGGCAGATCTTCGATGGCGTCGATGAGGCGCTGGCGCGACTCGGCGGCGAGGCAGCGAAAGAGCGGGTCCTCTTCGGGGGACGCAGGGACGTAGTCGAGCTCTTCGTCCTCCTCGTCCTTGCTGTGTTCGGCATTGAGGCTGCCGAGGTCTGCGCTGCGCAGTTCGCCGAGAAGCTGCTGGAGTTCGTCGAGTTGCATGCCCATGGCGTTGGCAATTTCGTGCTCACCGGGCGTGCGGCCCAGCTGCAGGGCAAGGATGCGCGAAGTTTCGGCGATGGCGCGTGCTTTGCGGCGCAGCTCGCGTGGGCCCCAGTCGAGCGTGCGGAGCCAGTCGAGGATGGCGCCGCGAATACGAAACTGCGCGTAGCTCTTGAACTGCACATCGCGGCAGGCGTCGAAACGCTTCAAGGCCTCCATCAGCCCAATCATGCCGGCAGAGATGAGATCGTCGAGTTCGACGTGGCGCGGCAGTGTGCGGTGCAGCTTGCGAGCGATGAAGCGAACCGACGCGAGGTGCTCCATCACAAGCTGGTCGCGAGCAGCGGAACCGGGCTGCGTAGAAGCAAACGTGACGGCAGGCGGGAGTTCGGGGGCGGCTGCGTGCAGGCTGAGCAGGATCGGGTGAACGGCAGGCATCGGAAAGGCTCCTTCGGTCGTTTGGGCTGGCGCATTCTCTGTGCGTCAACACTGGACAGAAGGTGCAAAATGGCAGCCGAAAACGAAGGCCTTTCCTAAGCGGTTTCCAAGGAGAAGGTGAGAGAAAACATAGGATTTTCGGGTTCGCTCGAGAGAGAGAAAAACAGAAGCAGATTGCCTTCGGGAATGACAGAAAGGAAGACAGAGGCGGGTCGCTTGTCGGCGATGGCAAAAAGAAAGCCCCTGTTTCCAGGGGCTGCGTTGAAGTCGGTTTCTTCGTCGTTGGTAGATGGATGCCGGGAGGCGAGGAGATCGTTGCCCGACGTGAGATTTTTTTTCGTCTCGCGAGACGACGCTTCTATCCTCGCACGCGGCGGCGGCAGCGGATGTGCTCGGCGGAGATTTCGGGCGAGTCTGCGGCGAGGATCACGGCGCGCTCGAGGACATGGGCGAGCTCGCGAACATTGCCGGGCCAGATGTGTTGTTGAAGCGCGTGGAGCGCATCCGCGGAGATCGATTTGCGCGGAGCGTCCGCGCCGAGCCGGGTGAGGAAGTGTTCGGTAAGCGCGGGAAGATCCTCGATGCGGTCGCGGAGCGCGGGAACCTCGATTGGAAAGACGGCGAGGCGATGATAGAGATCGAGCCGGAATGCGCCGTCGACGACTCTCTGTTCGAGGTCGCGGTGGGTTGCCGCGAGGATGCGAACGTCGACCCGGGTGACCTCGTTATCGCCAACGCGCTGGATCTCGCCGCACTCGAGGAAGCGGAGGAGCTTGGCCTGGAGCGGGAGAGGGAGCTCGCCGATCTCGTCCAGGAAGAGCGTGCCGCCGTGGGCGGCTTCTATGCGGCCGGTGCGGGACTGGACGGCTCCGGTAAAGGCGCCGCGGGTGTGGCCGAAGAGCTCGGCTTCGAGGAGGGCTTCCGGGATGGCGGCGCAGTTGAGCACGGTGAGCGGCTTCGAAGCGCGGCTGCTGAGCCGGTGGATGGCGGATGCGACAACCTCTTTGCCGGTGCCGGTCTCGCCTTCGATGAGGACGGCGGCGTTGCGGGGAGCAACGAGCCGGATGAGGTGGGCGAGCTCGCGCATTGCTGGACCGTCGCCGATGAGGCCGGGGATCGGAAAAGTGTGCGGAGCAGAGGCGGCCGGCGCGGCAGGTAAGATTGCGACCGCCGAAGGGAGCTGCACGGGTGGGTCGAGCAGCACATCGGCCGGGAGCGGGAGGGGAAAGGACGTCCACTTCCCTGCTGCGGCGGCCGGGACAGTTTTCGGAGCAGCGTTCCAGGCAGCGGTGTCGGTCTTGACAGCTGAGCTCTGCGGGGGTGCGGAGGTCTGCTGGGCCTCGCGGAGGGCGTGGAGGAGCTCGTGGCGATGAATGCTGCGGGTGCTGGTCAGTGCGCCACCGTCTACGCTGAGCACGTCCACGGCGGGGTACATTATCGCGATGTGGCCGGCGAGTTCGGAGGCCTCGAGATCGGGAAGCCAGCCGTCCATGAGGAGGGCTTCTGAGGGCTGACGCTCCAGCAGTGTGAGAGCTTCGGCGCCGCCGGCGGCCTCGTGCACGCGCCAGCGCAGGCCGGCGAGGCTCTCACGCAGACGCTGGCGGAGTGCGGGATCGGCGCTGGCAAGGACGACGTCTCTCTCGGTATTGCGGGGGGTGGCGATCATGCTGTGGCCTCCTCGTGTTCAATCCGGTCTTCGATCTGGGATCGTATGCGGCGCACCCATTCCATGAGTTCGCGGGTGTCGGCGAGCGCGCCTTCGATGGTTTCGCGGAGCTCGGCTTCCCCGCTCGTCTGGCCGAGTTCGAGCCTCCACTGAAGCCGCGTGAGGGGCTGGCTGAGGTCGTGGAGAGCCTGGCGGAGCGTCGACTTCAGGTCCGGGTGGTGAGTCGTGGCAATCATGCGTTCACCGCCGCCGCGACGTGATGCGGGCTGATGCGGGGCACCGCGGCGATGCCGGTGCGCTGTGCGCCCATGCGGTAGCCGATGCCGCGGACGGTCTCGATGAGGGCGCCGGTGGCCTGGACCTCAGTGGCGGCCGCGAGCTTGCGGCGCACGTAGTTCACGTAGACGTCGAGGACGTTGGTGGGGGTTTCGGGCGGCATCTGCCAGACCTGCTCCAGGAGTTCCGCGCGGGTGCAGATCTGGCCGCGGCGCAACATGAGGGATTCGAGCAGGGCGAACTCTTTACCGGTGAGCTCGATGATGACGCCGGCGCGCTCGACGGTGCGGCGGAGGCGGTCGAGCTCGATGTCGTCCCAGCGGAGGACGGAGTCGGCGTGGCGCTCGCGGCGGCGCAGGATGGCGCGGCAGCGGGCGGTGAGCTCCTGAAAGCTGAAGGGCTTGGGGAGGAAGTCGTCGGCGCCGAGGTTCAGGCAGCGGACGCGCTCCTCGAGCTCGCCGCGGCCGGTGAGGACAACGACGGACGACTGCGAGGATTCACGGGAGAGGAACTCGAGGACTTCGTGGCCGTCGCGCTGCGGCAGGCCGAGATCGAGTACGACGAGATCGGGCGCCCAGGAGCGGGTGCGCTCCACGGCGGCGTCACCGTCGCCGACCCATTCCACTTCATGACCTTCGAACGAGAGACCCTTCTGGAGAAACATCCCCAGGGCCCGATCATCCTCAACTACTAATACCCGCATCGCTTGCTCCTCTCCCTCCGCTTGGGAGGGTTGGCACAGACCTGGGAGCGCGATGTTTATCGGCTTGGGTGGAGAGAACTTTAGCCGATTGTTCTATTTTTCTTCGTGCAAGTTTCGCTGACCTGCTTGAGTCCAAGATGACGGGTGTGGCGACATTACACAATGAAAAAGTTGTCTGAAATCAATACGTCGATCCCATTTCGGGAATCGACGATTCCCGTCAGTTTCGCCGCGATATAACTTTTCTGGTTCAAGTGAAGGTAGTTGTTGCAGTTCGCCGTTTGTTCGCTACAATGTCCGCATGGCGATCACGCGTCGGCAAAAAGAGGTTCTCGACTTCCTTTCCAGCTTCACGGCACGTCACGGCTACTCGCCCTCCTATGAGGAGATGGCCTCGGGATTGGGGCTGAGTTCCCTGGCTACGGTGCATAAGCATGTGACCAACCTGCAGAACAAGGGATTGCTGCAGAGGGCGCATAACCGCAGCCGGTCGATCGACGTTCTGCCTCAGCGCTCGCAGAAGAAGAACTTCGATCGGCTACCCTTGCTGGGCCGCATCGCCGCGGGTCAGCCGGTGGAGGCGATCGAAAACGCCGAGTCAATTTCGCTGGGGGACATCATCGGCGGGCGCGAGGTCTTTGCCTTGGAAGTGCGCGGGGATTCGATGCGTGACGAGCACATCGTTTCGGGCGATTTTGTGCTGGTGGAGCGAACCCGGACGGCGCGCGAGGGGGAAATCGTGGTGGCGCTGATAGATGGGTCGGACGCGACGCTCAAGCGGTTTTATCGCGAGGGCAGCCTGATCCGGCTGCAGCCCTCGAATACCGAAATGGCGCCGATCTACGCGCCGGCCTCGAATGTCGCGATCCAGGGCAAGGTGCTGGGAGTTCTGCGCAAGTACTCCTGAGGCGACGGGAACCAACGGCTGTCTGACTGCGTATCCAGCTTCGACCCATGACTTGCGAAGCTGGAGGCCGCCGTGAAGTCGTCGCGTAAGTCCCGGAAGAGGCTTTGGATCATTCTCGGCTCGGTGGCAGCCGTATTAATCGCGAGCGTAATCTTCGTTGCGCGCGCGCTCTCGACTCCTGACAAGCTGGACCCATCGCAACTCGGCAAGGCCGAGGTCGGGGATATCGCGCGGTCGGTGGTGGCGACCGGCAAAGTCTGGCCGATCACGCAGGTTGAGGTGAAGTCAAAGGCCAGCGGCATTGTGACCAAGTTGGACACGGACATCAACCACAGGGTCCACGTCGGCGAAGTACTGGCGCAGCTCGATCAGCAGGAGATTCTGGATGAAGTGGCCGCGCAAAAGGCGCTGCTGGAGGCCGCGGAGTCCAACTTGAAGTCAGCGCAGGCCGCGGTGGCGTATGACCGGGTCGCAGCCGAGGCGCCGGACCTTCCCGACTGGGAGCGGAACTGGCATCGCGCGGCGGAGATGGAGAAGTCCGGCGTGCTCTCGAAGCAGAACGCCGACCAGGCGCAGCAGCAGTATCTGTCAGCGGCCAACGCGCGCGATCGCGCTGTTGCCCAGATTACGGTGGATGCAGCCAAGCAACGGCAGGCGGGGTCGCAGGTGGCGCAGGCGGAGGCATCGCTGAAGCAGCTCGAAGAGCAACTCTCGTACACGACGATCACTTCGCCGATTGATGGTGTGGTGCTGTCACGTGATGTGCAGGTGGGCGACGCGGTGAGTTCGATCCTGGTGCTGGGATCGACGGCGACGCTGGTGATGACGCTGGGCGATACGCACGAGGTCTATGTGAAGGGCAAGGTCGACGAGTCCGACATCGGCAAGGTGTATCTTGGGCAGGCCGCGCGGATCAAGGTGCAGAGTTTTCCCGATCGCACTTTCTACGGCAAGGTGACGAAGATTGCGCCACTCGGGGTTGAGAAGGACAACGTGACGACCTTTGAGGTGCAGATTTCAATTGATAATCCGGGCGGCGAGCTGAAGGCGAACATGACCGCCAATGCAGAGGTCGTGCTCGAGGAGCATAAGCATGTGCTCACCGTGCCGGAGCAGGCTGTTCTCTACGACAAGGACCGGAATGCCAGCGTGTGGGTGCCGGATCCGCATGGCAAGGATGGGCACCGCATCGTGAATGTAAAGACCGGGCTATCGAATGGCAGCCGTGTGGAAATTACCTCGGGCCTGAAGGCCGGAGATACCGTCGTCCTGCAACAGACGTCGTAGGATTTTACGCAACACGCCTGCGCGATCAGCGGAGGCCAATACAAGGCGCGAGATCATGAGCTCAGCGCGATGGAGTACTCAATGAATCTTCGACCGTTACTTCTCACGGCATTACTCAGTGTCACAACGGTGGCGCTGGCCGACAACACTTTTGACAAGACGCTGAATGTGTCGGCACAGCCTGATCTGTATGTCTCGACCGGATCGGGCAACATCCACATCGTGCCAGGCAACGGCAGCCAGATTCATATCGTCGGCCATGTTCACGCGGGATGGAGCTCATTTGGCGACGTGAACGCACGCGTGCAGCGCATCGTCGACAACCCGCCGATTGTGCAGAACGGTAATACGGTGCGGGTGGGCGAGGTGACGGACCACAGTCTGTTCAACAATATTTCGATTGACTACGACATCAATGTGCCGGCGGATGTGGCGCTGAATCTGCACAGCGGATCGGGCGATGTCGAGGTGAATAACGTAGGTCGTTTTCTCTCGGCCGGCAGCGGGTCTGGAAACGTGCGCGCTCACGGTATTCATGGGCCTGCGACCCTGGAGTCCGGTTCCGGCGACCTGGCGCTTGAGGACGCGGGCGCGGGTGATGTAAAGGCGAAGACGGGCTCAGGAAACATTCAGATTCGTGACTTCAATGGTGGCCTCACTGCACGCAGTGGCTCCGGCACGATCGAAGCTGCCGGGCACTTGCAGGGCGGCGGCAGCATCATGACCGGCTCAGGCGAGGTGCGGTTGCATCTTGCTCCGGACTCGCGATTCACGCTGGAAGCGGCGACGGGATCAGGCGACATTCACGTGAATATGCCCGGCGTGGTCGCAACCAACTCAGAGAGTTCGCGCCACCACCTGACGACAGCCGTCAACGGTGGCGGCCCGGCGCTGGAAATTCGCACCGGTTCGGGCGATGTCGAGATTGCACAACGTTAGCCGCAGCGAGTTGGCTTGCATAGCTAGCCGCAGAGCGAACCTCTGCCGCTATGGCAGTATTCCTGATGATGTACCCAAGGCCGACGCCGTTTGCGCCAGTTTTCCTCAAGAAAACTGGCCTGCACGATGCTCCACAAAGCCACAGTCTCAGGAATACTGCCGCTAGACTGTCTGGATGAAGCAGCCCCGGCTTGTGGTCTTCGATCTGGATGGAACACTCATCAACTCATCGCTGGATCTGTGCAACTCAGTGAACGCGGCGATGCAGGGTGTGGGCAAGGGTACGCTGCCAAACGCGGTGATCGCAACGTACATCGGCGATGGCGCGGCGATGCTGGTGCGGCGTGCCCTAGGTGATCCGGGCGATGTGGACGCGGCGAATACGTCCGCCGGCGATGCGTTGTTTCATCGGGCGTTCGAGCTGTTTCTCTCGCACTATCGCGAGCACAAACTGGACAACACACATTGTTATGAAGGTGTGCTCGATTCCCTGCGCGCGATTCGCGAACGGAATCCTGAACTTCCAATGGCGGTGCTGACGAACAAGCCGGTGAATCCTTCGCGGCAGATATGTGCGGCGCTGGGACTCGCGCCGTTCTTCTTCCAGAACTACGGCGGGAATTCGTTCACGACGAAAAAACCTGATCCCGAGGGTTTGTTGACGCTGATTCGCGAGAGTGAGGAGTTACTGAGGCGATTGGACGATGGCGCAGCGTCGCTCCAGCCGGAAGAGGTTGTGATGGTCGGCGATTCGGATGTCGATGTGCTGACAGCGCGGCGCGTGGGCGCGCGTGCAATCGGCTGTCTGTTCGGTCTGGCGCCGCACTCGCTGGATGCTGTGCAGCCGGACCGGTTGGTGCAGCATGCGTCGGAGTGGCCGGAAGCGCTTGGGCTTTAGCTCCTGCCTATTTTTTCCAGGCTCCGAGAAGACGACGGAGCAGCACGAGCTCGCCGACGTGATATGCCTCGTGGTCCGCGATCAGGAACGCTTCGCGAAGCAGAGTCTGATCTTTACCCCACGGAAACGGAGTGATTAGGTACTCGTCGTCGGTTGAATCCAGAAGTCGCTCGAAGCTGTTGCGGTCTTCGCGAATCTGCGCGACACTCTTCTGCCATGCGTCCCCGCTCGGTGGTTCAGCTTGCTTTGGCCAGTACTCGTCCGGCCATTTGAGCTCGCGATAGCTGCCGTCATGGTTGCGGCTGAAGTCGAGGATGTCGCGCTGTGCGATGCGGAGATGCTCGAGCAATTGCCACGCGGAGTACGGCAGGCCATCGGGAACTGTGCCCTGCAGCTTCGCGGGCATGTCTTTCACGGCCTGGTCGAAGGTGGCATGCGCTTGTCCTCCATCGAGGAGAGCTTTGAGTTGCTTGCGGAGTTCGCCGCCGAGGCTGCGACCTTCCGGCCGTGCCGCACTCGTCTTCGTTGCCATGATCTGCTCCCTGTCAGAGCGTTGCTGTCTCGGTTGGATGCGTGTGGCCGGCTGGCGGCCACAACCAGGCGGCTCCGCGCACACCGCTGGAGTCGCCGTGAACGTTGCGTCGGATAGGAGTTTCCACGCCGCCGCCGAAGCCGTATCCGCGCAGACGGCTGGCGATGCCGCCGCGGTACAGACGATCGATACGCGAGACGCCGCCACCGAGCACGATGACGTCAGGGTCGACTATGTTCACGATGGTGGAGAGGCCGCGGGCGATGCGGTCTTCGAGGCGCAAAAGTGCGGCCTCAGCTTCGCGATCGCCGGCGGCCGCGGCAGCAACGATCTCCGTCCCACGAACGGACCGTCCGGTGACTTGTTCGAAATCGCGTTCGAAGCCCGTCCCGGATATCCATGTTTCGAGACAGCCGCGGCGGCCGCAATAACATTGCGGGCCGGGAAATTCGTCAGCCGACATCCACGGCAGCGGAGTGTGTCCCCACTCGCCGGCGAGGCCGTTGGGACCCGTGAGGAGGGAGCCGCGTACGACGAGGCCGCCACCGCATCCGGTTCCGAGGATGACGCCGAAGACGACCTCAGCGCCTGCCGCTGCGCCGTCCGTGGCTTCACTGATCGCAAAGCAGTTGGCATCGTTTGCACAACGAACTTCGCGCTGGAGAGCGGTGCTGAGGTCGCGCTGAAGTGGCTGGCCATTGAGCCACGTCGAGTTCGCATTCTTTACCAAGCCAGTGGCAGCGACAATGGTGCCGGGAATGCCGACGCCGACCGTGCCCTGCGTGCCAACGTCCCGCTCGAGGTCGCTAACCAGCGTGGCGATCGTCGCGATTGTGGCTGCGTAGTCGTGCTGCGGCGTGGGAACACGAACGCGGCGAAGCTCGCGGCCGTTGCCGTCAAGGGCGAGCGCCTCTGTCTTCGTGCCACCGAGATCGACGCCGATCCGCATCAGTTCTCCCCCGAGTTAACCTGTAAGGCGCAAAAAAGAAGCGCTCCGGAGAGCGCAGTATAACCGCGATGATGGATTCTCAGCGCGAGGGCGGCGCCTGAGGCGCGTCTTGCGGCGATGCAGGAAGCGTGTAGATGACCTCGCCGGCGCGCGTGTAATGCAGCTCTTCGCGTGCCTGATGCTCGATGGCGGCAGGATCGTTCTGCAGCTGGTCGACGTGATCCTGGAGGCGGCCGTTTTCCGTCTGGAGCTGCTGCATCTGGACCTGCAGCTCGCGTGCTTCGGCGCGCTTGTAGAGGAACGCGGTGACTCCGTTGTGTCCGAAGACGACGCCGTAACCCATTACGACAGCGAGCACACCGGCACCAAGGGTGGCCAGCTTTCGCCGGGAGTCGTAGAGCCGTGAGCGCACCGCAGAGAGGACTGCAATCACTCCAAGCTTTTTCGGATTCTTTTGTCGTTTGCGCAAAGGCCCCAGCCAGGCGGTGGACTCGCCTAAGTATCGCGCATTGCAGGGAGGAAATTGCACACGATACAACGGGGTTGAACCAGATTCGTCATCGATCGTGCAAGCGGCGCTGCCGTCAGGCAGAGTTTGGTATTCTGAGCTGCGACCGATGCGCATTCTGTTCGCCATCTCGCTGGTCGCGCTTGCTGCTTTGCTTTGGGCATCGGTCTCCATCGCGCAACACGTTTACCGTGCACGCCAACGGCAGCGCGAGAAGAACAGGCGACCGGTAACGACGGCTGCGGCAACGCCAATAAAGCCGGCTGCGAAAGAAACAGGCCGGCAACGCAAAGCATCGTAGAATCAGACGACCGAGACTTATGCAGACTGCTCTGACAAACCGCTTTGGGCTATCCCATGCCCGCACGTTCGGATCGACAATCCCCGGCAAGCTGACGCTTGGGCTGGCTGCGACCGTGGTTATCGCGCTGGCGGCGCACGTCGCGTTCCCGCTGCCGTTTACGCCGGTTCCCTTCACCCTGCAACCGCTCGCCGTGCTTGGTGTCGCACTGGCGTTTGGTCCGATTGGCGGATTTCTCACGCTGCTGGCGTACCTCGCCGAAGGCGCATGCGGTCTGCCGGTCTTCAGCCCTGCGGGGCCCGGCGGCCTGGCGCAGCTCTTCTTCGGGCCCACGAGTGGCTACCTGCTCTCGTATCCGCTCGTCGCGGCAATCGCGGGCGGCCTCACGCGCGCGCTCGAGCGCCGGCTGCCGTTCTTCGCGTCGGCGATTACCGGCTGCGCCAGCGCAACCGTTCTTCTCTTCGTGGCGGGTGCGGCGTGGTTCATGGTGTTCACGCACCTGCCGGTCCACGCCGTTTGGATCGCCGCCGTCGCCCCCTTCCTGCCGGGCGAGGCCATTAAAGTTCTTGCCGCTGCTGGCATCTACAGCACGCTCCGGCACCACTCCCGTAACCAGCGCTCCGCTTAAAGCATCTGAAGGAAATGATGACCCCCGCTGCATCTGCTGTCCGTGAAATTTCTATCGCCCATAGTCCTGACTCTGACGACGCGTTCATGTTCTATGGCCTGGCCACGAACAAGGTTCGCGTGCCCGGCTACCGTTTCAACCACACGCTGACGGACATCGAAACGCTCAACCGCAAGGCGATGAACGAGCAGTTCTACGATGTGACGGCGATCAGCTTTCACGCTTATCCGTACATCCAGGAGAACTACACGCTCATGGCGTGCGGCGGCTCTGTGGGCGAAAAGTATGGGCCGATGATTGTAGCGCCGCGGCCCTACACACTTGACGAGATCAAGAAGGTGCGCATTGCTGTGCCGGGAACGCTCACCACGGCTTACCTGACACTGAAGCTCTTCGCTCCTGAGATCGAGACGGCCACCGTTCCGTTCGACAAGATCATTCCCGCGGTCCTTGCCGGTGAGTTCGATGCAGGGCTGATCATCCACGAGGGCCAGTTGACCTACAGCCGCCAGGGTCTGATGAAGATTCTCGATCTCGGCGTGTGGTGGTTCGAACAGACGGGGCTTCCGTTGCCGCTGGGAGGCAATGCAATCCGGCGCTCGCTGGGCGGGGATGTGCAAATCATCACGACGAATGCACTGCGCCAGAGCATCCAGCATGCGCTCGAGCACCGCGAGGCTGCGCTTGAATACGCGATGCAGTTCGCGCGCGACCTCGACCCTTCGCTGGCCAACCGCTTCGTCGGCATGTATGTAAACGAGCGGACGATCAACTACGGCGATGATGGTCGTGAGGCCATCCGCAAGCTGCTCGACATGGGTTATGAGCGCGGGATTATTCCGCAGAAGGCTGCAGTCGACTTCGTCGGATAGCTTGTAGCGAGCATCAGGACGGGCCTCGGACCGTGCTATACTTCTCCCTGTGCGCAATCAATTCCCGCGCACTTCCCTCGCGAACTTCAGTGTGGTTCGCTCCGCTCCCCCAGAGCGGATTCAGGTCTGGACGCGTAGCTCAATTGGCAGAGCATTCGACTCTTAATCGACAGGTTGAAGGTTCGATTCCTTCCGCGTCCACCATTCAAAACAGCGCGAAAAAATACTCGTGAGCTGCGCTTACCAGGAGTGGACGGTCTGCGACCATCTTCGACGAGTCAGCTAAGTCGGCGTATGCAGGACAAGGATCCGCGAGAGGTGCTGTGGATATGACGACTACTCCTGGGCTGTGACATGCAAGACGAGCCTCTCATGTGACATGGCAAAATCAACTGCTTAAGTTCGCTATCAAACCGGGAGATTGCCTTACAAGGCTGGTGTCTGCGCCACAGCCGACGAACAGCCGATCTTCGCTGCGCGAGATCACGAATCCTGCTGCGGGACGGGAAACACAGATGGTTCCGGACAGCATCATCTCTGCGGATTCGGCGGTCTTTTCAGGCCGTTATATTCCCGCCGGCACCAGTAGCAGGTCTGATTCCTGATCCCTCCTTCTCAGGGTCGCCGCCTCGCCCTGGCATCCATCACGGTTTCACATTTGCCGAACCCGAATCAGCGTTCGCGCATCCCCCTTGACTATCGTCCCGTGATTCGACTACTTATGTAGCCTAGAAAACTCAATCGATTGCAACATATCGGTAATCTTTCCCGGGTTTCATTGCGCTGACGAGATGGCGTCACCTATCTGAACTTCAGATAGCCAACGTGGGATACAGCTGAAGAGGAGGAAGTGGATGCAAACGAACCCCGCATTATTTTCTGGTGCCACATCAACTCGCAGGTTGCTGCGCCTATTCCTCCCGCTTGCATGGCTTTCCTTGTTATTTTTGCCGGCCTGTATTTCATCGCCGGCGTTTGGCCAGGCATTTGGGACGATCGGCGGGACAGTTACGGATCAGTCGGGCGCGGTGATTCCAGGCGCAAAGGTTACGATCACGGAGTCAGACACCGAATTTTCACGAGATGCAGTGGCGGACTCGAGCGGGTATTACGTCGTTCCCAACCTTCGGCCCACGAAGTACAACCTTTCTGTACTGGCCGCCGGATTTGAGAAGTTCGCGGAACAGAATATTCCGCTGCTTGCCAACCAGGCGGCCACGGTCGATATCCAGTTGCGCGTTGGATCCGTGACACAGACGCTAGAGGTGAGCGAAAGCGCGCCGCTGGTGAATACGACAACTCAAACGTTGGGCGACGTTATCGAGCGGGAACGTATGGTGGAGCTGCCTTTGAACGGGCGCGAGGCGGTGCAGTCCATAAGCCTTGTAGCCGGAGCGAGCGATACCTCAGTGGCGACCACGACAAGCCAGTCCACCCCGCCCGGGTCGGCACACGTGAACATCAATGGTTCCCGCAATAATCAGACGGGCTACTCGCTCGACGGCGCCAACTTCATCGATCAGTATTACAACGTGAACGTCCCGTTTCCTTTCCCGGATGCGCTCCAGGAGTTTAGCGTCCAGACGGAAAATTACAGCGCACGCTATGGAGGAAATGGCGGGGGAGTGGTGAACGTCGTCACTCGCAGTGGCGCCAACGCCGTGCATGGCGATCTGTTCGAGTTCGTGCGTAATCCGGTGTTCAATGCGCGACCTTACTTCGCTACCACCCGTGATCTGATCAAGCGCAACCAGTTTGGAGGCACTTTCGGCGGCCCCATTTGGCTTCCGCACGTGTACAACGGCCACAACCGTACGTTCTTTTTCGTCGGATACCAGGCTGAACGCTACCGCGACGCCAGCACCGGTAGCGCGTTTGTGCCGACGAACGCAGAACTCAACGGCGACTTCTCCGCTCTACTGAACGCCAAGGATCCGAACAACCCGTTCGGAAAAGCGGAGCAGATCATTGACCCGCAGACCGGCAAGTCCTTTTCTGGAAATCAGATTCCGACGCAACGGTTCGATCCAGCGTCACTTACACTCGTGAATAAATACCTGCCGCGCGCTACTGGCGCAGGGCAGGTTCGATTTACTAAGCCAACATCTCAGAACATCGACCAGATTTCGCTGCGGATCGATCACCGGCTCAGCGGCAGCGACAACCTTGTCGGACGGTATTTCCGTGATCACATTGTCCTTGCTCCACAAAATCCGCCCGGCAATTTGCTTGGGTACGCCGCCGGGCTGGATCAGCCGTTCCAAAACCTCATGGTCCAGGAGACGCACACATTCCGGCCCACTCTCCTGAACCAAGCCAGTTTCACGCTTTCGGATGTGCCCACGAGTAAGACGTTTTCGAGCGATTCGCCGAACGTCGCCAGCTTCGGCGTCAGTCTTCCATGGTTGCCGAGCGATAAATGGCTTCAGAGTGTCGGCGTCACCGGCGCGTTCAGCGTTTCAGGCGGAGCAAAGGGACCGTTCAACACCCGCAATACCGGGGTTCAAGACAATTTGAGCTGGGTGCATAACAAGCACAATCTGGATATCGGAGTAAGCTTCGGACACGCTTCCGTCGATCTTGGCGATCAATTCCAGGCCCAGGGCTCATTCACCTTCAATGCAACTGCGACGAACAACCAGATTGCCAGTTTCCTGCTTGGCACGCTTAACAGTTTCACTCAGGGTTACGGCGAATATAAGAACAACAGGAACAACTTCTGGGCCTTTTATTTCAACGACAACGTACACGCGACGAAGCGGCTGACCCTGAACTACGGCTTGCGCTACGAGCCCTACACGCCCTGGAAAGAGATCCATGGACGGACCGAACAATTTCGAATCGCCAATTTCAACGCGGGAATTCACTCGACGATGTTCCCGAACGCACCTCCGGGCCTACTCTTCCCCGGCGACCACGGAATGCCTTTCAGTGGTGTGACCGGCAGCTACAAGGACATATCGCCACGTGTGGGATTTGCATATGACGTTTTCGGCGGAGGCAAGACCAGCGTTCGAGGCGGCTTTGGGTTGTTCTTCGACACGCAGACCGCCGGCGTAATCAACAATCGTTTTGCTGACATCTCTCCGTTTAGTCCGCAGGTGTCGGTCACTCCGCCTCCGGGTCCGTTCAGTGAACCATTGCGCGGGTATACGGGCTACTATCCGTTCCCGTTCACTTATCCGCCCGCCAGCTCGACACTGTTCTCACTGCCAGTTGGCGTCGATACGTTCGATCCGTCGAGCAACTACAAGGTGCCAGTCTCGTATGGATATGATCTGGCGGTTGAGCAACAGTTCGCTACAAGCTGGATGGTTCAAGCCGCGTACGTTGGATCGCTGTCACGTCACGAAAAGGAGACGATCGAACTTGATCCTGCGACCTACATTCCCGGCAGCAAGCTGACGACGGACCAGCGCCGCCGCTTCGCACCGTACTACGGCTCGATCGCGATGGATGGCCAGGACGTGGGCGGGAGCTTCAACGCGCTCGAGGTGACGCTGAAGAAGCGCATGACGGAAAATCTCAGCGTCACTGCCGCTTACACATGGTCTAAGTCGCTCGACGACATCCCGCAGGGCGGCGGCAACAATGACATTGGGGCGGACTCCGCTTCCGCACTGCCTTCGACAGATCCCAACCGGCATGCATTCGATTACGGACCGTCGGACTTTGACACTGCGCATCGCCTGGTGACGTCCTATGTCTACCTCCTGCCTGCTTTCAAGAAAACAAATGCTGCAATAAGGCAGGTGATTGGAAACTGGGAACTCAGCGGCATCATGACAGTGGAGAGCGGCAGCCCATTCACGGTCACGGCTGGGAAGGACCAATCCCAAACCGGCCTGAACAAAGACCGCGGAGTGCAGGTGCCGGGAGTCAATCCATTCCAGCACGGCGTCTGCGGGGGCTCTGTTCAGTGCGTCAACTGGTTGAATCCGGCAGCATTCAATCTGCCTGCAACCGGAACGTTCGGCACGGTTGCCAAAGACAGCTTCCGGGGCCCAGGCTCCTTCGGCTGGGACGCGGCCTTGATCAAGAACATCCCGATCGAGCGTGTGGAGCTCCAGTTCCGCGCCGAGTTCTTCAACGTCCTCAATCACACAAACTTGAACAATCCGAACGCGAGCATCAATGGGTCGGGTTTTGGAACCATTACGGGCGCCGGAGGACCTCGA
Organism: Bryocella sp.; assembly: GCA_036273275.1. Classification (GTDB taxonomy): domain Bacteria; phylum Acidobacteriota; class Terriglobia; order Terriglobales; family Acidobacteriaceae; genus Granulicella. The sequence continues at coordinate 16,958 of DASUHZ010000014.1, read as the reverse complement.
ATCGGGCAGCTTGCAATGAAGCTGAAGTTTTAGTGCAAAGATGGCAGGCTTCATCCAGCTTGCCCCTTTTCTATCCAGCTTGGGCATTTCGAACATGCTGCTGCAAAGCAACGTGAGAATACTGCCTTCGAGCGGTTCCTTACGAATGAGCGATAGCCCTGTCGCATCGAGTACTCCAACACGGAAAGGCCCTAACAGATGATTGGATTCATTGCGCGGAGTATGGGCGTGCTTGCTGTTGCGACGATGTGTACTTCCTCCGTATGGGGACAGCGGGCTTCGGCCGATCAGGAGATCGTTCGGCCGGGACCAACTCGTTCCGTGTTTCTGCTGGACAGTGGCTGGTCCCTCTACAAGCTGCCCGACTTTCAGCTGTGGCCGGCGGAGCCCGAGGCCACAGAAGCGCAGATCCACGAGTTGCATCTGCCCGCTCCGGGTAACGGTTGGCGGACCGTTGAGCTTCCGAATGATTATGTTGTCGGCGGCACGATCTCGCGGAATCCTAATCCGGCGATGCTCGCGAGCGGCGCTGTATGTCCTCTCGGCGCACGTGAATGCGATCCACCAGGCAGCGAACCAGTCCAGGGCAAACCCGGAGATCTGAATCGGCCAGGGCGCGATGCTTATGCCGGGCACGGATACCTGCCTCTATACCCAGCCTGGTACCGGCGCGATCTGACAATAGATCCGTCAGCCAAAGGCAAACGGATATGGCTGGATTTTGGCGGCGTTTATCGCGATGCCATTGTCTTCGTAAACGGGCAGTACACCGATCAGCACGCGAGCGGTTACACCGGCTTCCGTCTCGACATCACCAGGATGGTGAATTTTGGCGAGAAGAACACGATCGCGGTGTTCGTCGATCCACGGTGGTTCGAGGGATGGTGGTACGAAGGCGGGGGCATTTATCGGCACGTCAAGCTGATCGCCGCGGATCCTTTGCAGGTGTCGCCATGGGGAACATTCGTGAATGCGGACGTCCAGGGCGTAATTGAATCGTCGCCAGCGGGAGATTCAGCGACGGCAAAGCTTACGATCCAAACCACAGTTCGGAACGACGGCGCGACGAGCCGTAAATTCACTCTCGTATCGCGCGTGATCGATGAGAGGGGAAAGACGGTCGCTACAACTTCCAGCAAGGAAGAGCTTACCCCGGATAACGAACAGACATTTTCTCAAACGGCAATGCTGCAGGGCGCACATCTCTGGTCGCTGGAACACCGCAATCTGTACAGGCTTGTGACGGAACTTCGCAGTGACGCTAAGCCGGTCGACGAGGAATCGACCACGTTTGGCGTGCGCAAATTGCGGTTTGATCCAGACAAGGGATTTTTTCTTAACGACAAACGGGTGGAGATTCGCGGCATGTGTGTTCATCAGGATTTCCCGGGTTTGGGTGTGGGAGCGCCGGACAATCTTTGGGCCTGGAGGATGGACCTTTTGAAGAAGATGGGCGCCAACGCCATTCGCACAGCGCATGGTGCTGATTCCGAGGGATTTTATGACCAGGCGGATCGAATGGGCATGCTGGTCATGGCTGAGAACAGGCACCTTGGCGACACGTATTTCCCAAAGGCGAACGATGCCACTGGCTACTCTGATCTTGCGGACCTGAAAGCGCTGGTGATGCAGGAGCGCAACCATCCTTCAATCATCATGTGGTCCATGAGCAATGAAGAGGGTGAAGGCGGAAAGCCACAAGGCCGCAAAATCTTTGCGGCGATGAAGGACTCCGTGAGGAAGTACGACCCGAGCCGTCCTGTCACTGCCGCAATTAACGGACACTTTACTCCGGACAGCTTTATTCCGCTCGAAGACGCGCTCGGGATGAACTACCACAACGCCGAGTTCGAGAAGATTCATGCGGAGTTTCCGAACCTGATGATCTATGGCAGCGAAGACGGAAACGCGAAGACTTCGCGGGGAACTGTCGAGACGTCGCGCCCAATGGGGCTTTGCTCCGAATACGGTTGTGAAGCTTCGCTAGACGGCGGGCCGTGGCGTTCCTGGACGCCAGTGATAGAGCACGCTTTTGTTGCGGGCGAGTTTGTCTGGACAGGATTTGACTACCGCGGTGAGCCGAATCCTTTCAGTTGGCCGGCCGTGACGAGCCAGGTGGGCGCAATGGACATTACCGGAGCTCCCAAGCCCGTTTACTACTACTGGCAGACAGCATGGCATGAAAAACCCGCCGTATATCTCTTCCCCGAATGGGACCTGCCTGCATCCAACGCTGGAAAAGACGTCCTCGTTCGCGCATTCTCCAACTGCGATCGTGTGGAGCTATTCCTGAACGGCAAGAGCCTCGGCGCCCAGGATGTGCCCCGGGATCTTTACATTGACTGGCACGTTCCGTATGCACCCGGCACGCTGACTGCCGTGGCATACAAGCAGGGCCGTGAGGTAGCCCGGTACACCGACCAGACCGCGGGTGCACCCGTAGCGCTACGCCTCATTGCGGAAGTTCCTAATTTGATGGCAAACGGAGAAGACATCGCGCCGATTCGCGTGGCCGTCGTGGATGCGGATGGCAAGGTAGTGCCCGATGCAAACAACCTGATCCATTTCTCGGTCTCTGGTAATGGGGTGCTTGCCGGCGTCGCGAACGGAAATCCAACTAGCCATGAGCCAGACGTGGCAGATCAGCGGGAGGCGTTCCATGGTCTGGCGATGGTTCTGGTCAAAGCTGATGGCGAGGCTGGTTCAATCACGGTAGAAGCGAAGGCCGATGGTCTGCCGCCAGCTCACATTGTCGTCTCCACGATACGAGCTGCTACGGCTGCTCAGAGCGGAAGGTAAGCAACCACAAGGCCTCCTACACCGTTTTGCCAACTCACAGGCAATGTTCCAGAAAGATTTGTTGCATGAGAAAGACGTTGCTTGCTGTGACGGTTGCCGATTGCGCGACGCTAAGCAGTAGTTCGGACTGCGCACATGAACAACCACTGGCAGCTCGTGGTTGCAAGATTCCTTGCTATGACGGCGACTGTTCGGAGATCACCGATCGCCTGTTTGTTGCGGCGAGCGGGAAAAGCCGAGCCAGGAAGGGCGCTACCAGGCTGCCTCGTATATAGCCAGCACATCCGTGCGAGTCAGGGTTTTCGGATTATTGATCAGGAGCCGAGTCTGCTTCATCGCGTCATCCGCGAGCATTGCCAGCTGAGATTGCTCGACTCCAAGATCACGGAGCCGTTGCGGCAGGCCAACGTCTTTTGCAAGGTCGATCAATTCGGAGATGAACCCGCATGCCCGCTCGCTCAAAAGACATTCGCTGAGGTGAGGAAATGCAGCCAATGCGAGTTCCGCATACGCGTCCCCGCAGACGTCCGCATTAAATCGGAGAACATGAGGCAATACGAGCGCATTCGTGATTCCGTGCGCCAGATGGAAGTGCCCGCCCAGGGGATAAGCCAGAGCGTGGACGGCGGCAACGGGCGAGTTGGCGAACGCCTGCCCCGCCATCATGGAACCGAGGAGCATATGGCCGCGGGCTGCCGTATCTGAGCCACTCTTGACGGCCGTCCGAATCGAGCCGGCTAAAAGCGACAGCGCTTGTCGCGCGAGCATTTTGGAGATCGGGTTGTTATTGGGGTTGACCGAGGTATACGCTTCAATGGCATGAACCATTGCGTCCACGCCTGTCGCCGCAGTGACCGTTGGCGGCAGACTCAGCGTTAGTTCCGGGTCGAGCAACGCTAGATCGGGGAGCAGAGTCGGTGACGCCACTCCTTTCTTTTCGGCGGCGCCCGTAGTGACCACTGCGATACCGGTCACCTCCGAGCCTGTGCCGGCCGTCGTAGGGACAAGCGCCAGCCGTAGGCGGTCGCCCCTCACTTTATTCACCCCATAAATATCTTGAAGGCGCTCGTTACTATTCGCGAGAAGCGCCACGAGTTTGGCTACATCAAGCGAAGAGCCTCCGCCGAACCCGATGACTGCGTTCACTCCACTGGAGCGCGCCAGTTGTATGGCTTCGTTCACTATTCGCTCCGGCGGGTCCGCGACCACTTTGTCATAAACCAGCGGATTGATACCCACCGTTGCAAGTGGTCCAAGCAAAACGTCCAGGAGATTTGCCTTGATTATGCCGGGATCGGTCACAACAAGAATATTGCTTTGGGAGCTAACTCGAAACGCGGATGGTAAATCCGCAATTGCGCCACAGCCAAACCTGATCAGGGTTGTAGTGTTGAAGCTGAACGATTCCAATGCACACGAAGCCGACGTCATATTCGTTGCTCCTCGGCGGCATCTTGGGAGGTCATGGCTTGCTGATTCTGGGAGAATTTGCTCTCTGCTGCGCTGCGAACAGCATCCGCACGGAATCGTAACATTGGAACGGCAGGATGGCGCAGAATCATTTCGAGCTGAGAGCGATGGGACCGAGAGACTAGCTGCGGACCTGCAAATACGTGGCCCTTCCCTTCAGCGTGTTTAATCAGGAATTACGTGACCGCTACTGGCCCTCCATTCCACTGCATAGAATGCGCAGCGCACTTGTTATTGCAATTTTTCCAGATGGTCTTCATACTCCGATGAGCAAAAGATGTGAAGGGAGTTAATTCTATTGCGCAGAACCGGTGAATCTGCGGAGCAGTATCTTACTTCTGTGCGCAGCGTCCTGGAGAAACTCGAAACAAATCAGATTCTCTCGGCGGCTGCGCTAGTCGCAAACTCTTTGCGAGATGGCGGCTTGATCCACATGTTTGGTGCGGGACACTCTTTGCTGCTGGCAATTGAAACTTTCTTCCGTGCGGGCGGCCTGGTTGCCGTCAACCCAATTCTGGACCGAAGGCTCCAGTTTGACGGCGGAGTTCTCGAGAGCACCGAGTTTGAACGCACTTCCGACGCTGCGCGGGATATCGCTCGCGACGCCGGATTCCGAGCCGGGGACGTTGGGTTCGTCGCGTCGAACTCCGGAAGGAACGTTCTGCCTGTCGAGATTGCGTTTCAAATGCGTTCCGCTAGAATGAAAGTTATAGCGTTGACGAATCTCGCGCAATCGAAGGTAGGCAATTCTTTCCATGTATCCGGGAAAATGCTTTTCGAGATCGCCGATGCGGTGTTGGACAACCACTGTCCTGTTGGAGATGCGGCTGTCCAGATCCCTGGCATTTCTGTCCGCATGGGTCCGATCTCCACCATTGCAGGATCGGCCTTACTCCATGCCGTCTTTATAGAGGCAGCGGCGCAATTGGCCGGCGAAGGCAATGCCCCTGACGTTTTTCAGAGTGTGAACGTAGGAACCGGTGCTCTCGACGAGCTCCGAAGTCTGGTCGCTCAATATGCTGAGCGGATCAAATTTTATCGCTCCCCATTGCATAGAGAGAATGCAATGGAATCGTAGTACGGCCTGCAGTGGAGGAACCGACAACGGAGCCTTCTTGAGCGCACTAGAATGCAGCACGATCGGAAACGAATGGGAGCGACTCATGAGTGAAGATCTATCCAAATATTCTCATCCCATTACCGACAGTTTCGAAAGACTGCGAACTGCAAGTGACTGGGACAGATATTGCCTGAGCCAGGAGCAGATTGCCTTCTTCCACGAGAACGGCTATCTCAAAGACGTCCGCGTATTGATGGACAAGCAGGTCGAACTTCTTCGTGCCGAGCTAAATCAATTGATGGATCCTACTCAACCTGGCCGGCATTTGTTCCACGAATATCATTCCAATGAATCCGCGGACCCGGACCGGGTGCTGTTTCATGCTTTGGGCGCGTGGCGAGTTTTACCCGGTTTCCACGACCTGCTGTGGAACCCGGCGTTTTTGGTGCCGGCCGCGCAGTTACTCGGGGGACCGGTGCGTTTCTGGCATGACCAGCTCTTCTGCAAGCCGGCCCGCCAGGGCGGAGTGGTCGCATGGCATCAGGACTATTCTTACTGGACCCGAACGACGCCTTTGGCCCACCTGACCTGCTGGATAGGGCTGGACGATTCAACGAAGGACAACGGTTGCCTCAACTACGTGCCGGGAAGCCACAAATGGCCTGACCTGCCCAAGCCGCTGCTTACCGGTGAAATGGATGCAATTAAGAACGCTCTGCCTGAAGAGGTGAAAGACAAGTTTCAGCCGGTCCCAATCGAGATGAGGAAGGGGCAGGGTTCCTTTCATCATGCGCGAACAATGCATGGCTCCGGTGCTAACAATACATCCAAACCGCGGCGGGCGGCTGTGATAAATGTATTTCGAGATGGCGTGATGTCAGATTCAGACGAGCCTCTGCTCCAGAATATTCCAGTCATTCCTCGCGGGGAGAAGATCAGCGGCCAGTTTTTTCCGCTGCTGCTTGATCCCGCATCGTTGCACGCCGAGAAAACAAATTGACGGGCAGGAGATAAACATTGAAGCGCACATTAATCAGCATTAGCGGGATGATTCTCTGCTCATTTCTCGCGCTTACGCTTGGGGCGCAGGAGCGTAGCCGAGCAACCTCGCCGGCTCAAGAAGGACAAAACTCGCACGCCATGGGCTCTTCTCCATGCGCCTGGTGGGCTACGCCAGCCGTTGGCAATCCCCTAGTTCAGAAGAAAGACGTGAATAGCGACACCGATATCGGTGCGATCGTCAACGGGCTTCGTTCCTCCGGCTTCACCTGCGGCGTTTTCGTAATCGAGAGTACAGGGAGCAGAAACAGCTATAGCACCTTCCAAAAACTCCTGGATGCTACCAAGGATACGAACATCAAATTATGGGTGGTTATTATTCCACCGAGCGAAGGGGCGGATTCACTCCCCTATCGCTCCGATTATGTGGCGTGGTCGCGTGCATTGGCCAAGCTTTCCCTGAAGTATAAGAACTTCCGCGGCTTCAATATCGACGACATCGACCAGGACATCAGCCTAAAGACCTTTACGCGTGATTATGTTTGCAAAATTTACCGGGCGAAAATGGCCATAAATCCCAGGCTGCTGTTCGTGCCAACGGTCTATGACCTGGATCGCAGTGTAGCCGACCGACTAGCCGGTTGCGTGGATGGAGCGTGGCTTTGGTGGGTAAACCTGGAGAAGTCAACTGGCCTGCCATCATTCCTGGAAAACAGCCGTCTTGCGACTGAGGGCCGGTTTCCGATTTATGGCGGCGTTTATGCGCATTGGACATCTTGGCATGGCGTAAAGGAAGGAAATCCCAAGCCGGATGTGTTTCAGGAGTTCCTGGAAGATAGCTGCAAGTACTCGGACGGCGCAATTATTTGGCAACTATCGCTGGCGCCCGATGATCCTCTTCTGACCGTTACGAAAACATTCCTTCCGGGAGGATCGTCTCCTTATGCGGGCAAGTGTGGTATGAACGCATCGAGCGCGAAGCGGTAGTGTCAGGCTTTCCCGGCGAGGCTTAGGACGGCTTCGCGGAGTCTGTTGTCGCCACCAGCCGCAAATGGAGACGAGATCACTTCGTAGCCCGTAAGCGATGCTTCCGGAATGTAGACGTAGCCCCAATAGCCATTGGCGTAGCACAGAGCGGTGGTCCGCGCTTTAGCCCAGAGGAACCTTCCTGTTTCCGCGTACAGCTCAAAGGGAAATGCCGCGAAGGAAAGTGGGCCAAGGCTCAACAATGTAATCGAAACAGGCACACTCCTGCAGCGAAATTCCGGTCTTAAGCGAAGTTGATTCGCAACCAGTCTTCCCTCGCGGGCCACATCAGCTAATCGTCCAATCAACCGGGCATCTTCCTTGACTTGAAAATGACGGAAGTTCTTCACAGGGATGCGCACCGACCTGCTGGCAATCGACATAGCACCGGGAGCGCAGGCATGGAACGGAGTTGTTTCTGCCTGTCTCATCACCAACGCGGCGAAGCGCGACATTTGCGCGGGCGTCTGGTTACGTCGCGTAAATCGGGTGCTGATGTTTGCACAGGCCCCATTGGCAATGAGCGCCACATTGAACTGCCGTTCGTAGCGCCGCGCAATCTCACCGTGAAGGTCGCCGCTGTAATAGAGATTGTCTGCTCCGAGTGCCGTTGGATGACAGGGCAGAACCCCGAAAACGGTACTGCTCTTAGCGCCTTTGAGACGGAGCAGAACGAACTGCTGAGTATGGTTTTTCTTAGGGTGGTTCCGGTCCGTCGCTAACCCATGAATCTGTACACGCTTGTAAGAAGCCCGAACCGGCTGCATTGTCCTCCACGCGGTCACCGCAGTCTGAACGAAAATCTCTTCCAGTTCCCGCATGAACTTGCACGTTCGCTTACCGGCTTCGCTGTGAGAAAAGCGAAAGGGCGCGGTGTCCACAAGCGGCCCCGAATGTGTATGCGTGGCGGCGACAATTACGTTCCCGGCGGGCACCGCGACTGCTGCAGCGATTCGCTTGCGTAACCGGGCTGCCCAGGCAGGGGAAATGAGGAGGAGATCAGCAACGATGATGCAGGCCCGGAGGCTCGGTTGTTGGAGGACCAGCGCACGGACATAGAGAGAAGTTAGCGATCCTCGTGAAGCCTTCATTCGCGCAAGATAGCCGGCCATGGGGTAGTGGGACGGCGGAACGACCTCGGTTCTGGCCCAACCGGCGATCAGTTGGTTCTTCGATTCAGGCATGGCACGCATCCCGGAACGTATCCATCACTGCGGGCGACGCAGGAAGGCCGCAATGCTGCAGCGCCATGAGGAATGCGCCGCCGAGCGGAGGCAAAGAGGGCGCCACGAACAGAGCTCCGCGAATTTGCAACCGCAGCTCCCGGTCGAACGCGCTTCGGAAATGTGAGACAGTGAACATCGATCCCTGGTGAGACACGAGCGGTCTACGCAAATGCAGGCGACGCGCAGCCGTGACTGCTTGAAGGGCAAGCGCCTTTGCGCCTTCCGCGAAGATTCCCAGCGCAACCACATCGTCCCGATCAGCGGCTCGCGTGACCAGAGGTGCCAGCGCGCCCAACTCCGACGGCGTCATAGGATGTGCGTAAATTGCGTCAATAATGCGATCGAAGTTTCGCAGCCGAAAATATCTGCACAGCGAATTCATCAGTAAGGAGGGATCTGCGACGCTGTCGGCAGCATGAGCGGCCTCCTGAATGGCCCGGCGGCCGATCCACTGAGCGCTGCCCTCGTCTCCGGCGAGCGGCCCCCATCCGCCCACACGCAGAACCCGACCTGTCGGATCCTTTCCCAGCACGATCGAGCCGGTTCCTGAGACTGCAACCACTCCGTGCGCGCCCGCCAGTGCTCCGGCTAAAGCAATGCGTCCGTCGCCCACAACGACTATCTTTGTGTCCTTCAAATATTTCCGGATGTCTTCCACAATCGGTTTCGCTCCACGCCCGTCGTGGGTGACGCCCGCGCTTCCAACCACGACCAGTGCGATGCGAGCGGGCGGAATGTGCGCATCCTTGAGTGCCGCCACAATCGCCGCTTTCAGATTATGGCAAGCGGCTACATGACCGATTGCGAACGGATTGCCGGTTCCGGCGCGCCCCACACCAAGTAACCGCCCATCAATGCCCACAAGCATGGTGCGGACGTGTGTCGCACCGGCATCGGCGATCAATACAAGCTTCTGGGATTTCGTTCCGGTGCTCTGTCGTTCCATTGCGACTATATCTCCAATTTCCCTCGCGCCCTCCATGGTCCCAGCCAGCGGGTTGAAATCATTCCTATGCCAATGATGACAAAGAGCGTACCCATCCCGAGGGTGATTCCGGAAATGCCCCGGCCGAAAACAAGCGGCAAGACGCCCACAATGACAAGGACGGATCCCATGATGCCAATCACAACACCTGCGATTGGAGCCGGACTTGCAACCGTATCTTCGGATTCTCTCGATGGCTCGTTAAGACCAACGATGAAGCGCATCGCGCGGTCTCGCTCTTCGCCTTTTGCGGGAAGCCACGCAGCGAATCCCCAGAGGACGAGCGACGTGCATGCCGCCGGGACAAGTATGCTGGCCGCTTGGAATGCGCCAGCGTCGGGAGGGTGCGTGAGCAAGCCGTAGGCAAGCATCGCTCCACCGATGAGAAGCCCTGCGACGAAACCAGCCAGGGCGCCCGCGGAAGATAGTCGCCGGCTCAAAAGCCCGGCGAGAAGCGGCAACACGGTGGGGGGTAAGAGAAATCCGAACGCCGCCACCATAGTGTTGAAGATGCTCCAGTGGTAATAACTGACCGCCAGCGCGATAAGGAGCACAACTATGCCGATTCCCGCCGTCAAGATTCGGCCAACGAACACTATCTCCTTCTGTTCCGCGTGCGGCCTGATCCACCTTTGATAGACATCCAGTGTGAGCACCGCAGACATCACGTTGTACCCGGAAGAAAGGACCGACATGGTGGCCGCGAATAAGGCCGCCACCATCAAGCCGAGCATTCCATACGGCAATATCTCTACAGCAAGACGCGCATAAATTGATTGCGGATCGAATCCAGAAGGAGAAACAAAAGCGCGTGCGAGCATTCCTGTAAGAATCCACACCGGCGGCAAAAGCAAAAAGAGCACAGCGGCGAGCCATCCCATTTGCACGGCTTCGCGATCACTGCGCGCGGAATAGAACTTCTGGATAAGAGACCAGTTTCCGGAAAGTGAGAGACAGCTTAATACCAGGAATGCGATGACGTAGCTCCACGCATAAGGCGAATGCACAGGATGGAAAAAGCCCGGCGGGGCGCTATGCACAAAGTGCTCCCATCCACCCGCCGCGCGATAGCTCAACGGCAGGAGCAACAGGATACCGCCAGTGACCAGAACGAACTGCACGAAGTCCGTGACGACGACAGCCCACAACCCGCCGGCGACGGAATAAATTAGAATGGTGATCCCGATGGCCACCATGGATGTGGTGGCAGAGATGCCTAGTCCCGCCGATACGAATATCCCAATCGCGACGACCTTGAGGCTTTCATCGATGATCTTGAGCGGAACTCCAGACCAAACAAAAAGCTGGCGAATCGCTGGCGAGAAGCGCTCTTCCAGGAATTGCGTCGGCGTGATAATGCCCGCCCTGCGCCAGCGGCGTGCAAACAGCCAGGTGGCGATCAAGCTGGCGGGCACCGTGCTCCAGTAGAGCGTGAGCGCCACCATTCCATATTGATAGCCCAGCCCCGCATAGACAATGATGGAAAGGGCACTCAGATACGACATCACAAAGGAGACGCCGCCCAGCCACCAAGGCAGTTGTTTGCCCCCGGCAAAGTACATTTCGGCGGACCGCATGTGGCGCGAATAGGCTACGCCAACGGCAATCATCGTCAAAAAGTAGCAGACGATGACCGCGATGTCAGGGCCTCGCATGATCCACCGTGTCGTTCTGGGGTGGCTGGGACACAGGTTCAGTCCTGTCACTTACAAGCGACGTATGAACGGCTTCGAGCGTGGCTGTTACCTGGCGTCCGTCCAGCCCGGTCACGCGCGGCTGGGTGTTGTTCAGCACGGAGTAAAGGAAGTCTTCAAGGCATGAGGGGAAAGCGCCACGCATTCGGCCGAAGATTTCCAGATTCAGAAATCCCTTTGGGTAGGAAAACCTTGTGGCCGTGCTCATTTCGATGGACTCGCATTTTCGGTCCATATGAATGTGGCCAGTGCCACCGACTACCTCTACAAACGAGTCCACAATGCTCGGGAATGTGTTTGGGTAAATCCAGGCCGATTCGAATGTGACGAATGCGCCCGAAGCGAACCTCACTTGCGAGTGAATGATGTCGTAAGTGGAAATGCCGCGTGTGGCGAGCACTGATTTTCGTCCCCACGCGCGAGCTTCTGTGGGTTCTGATTCAAAAAACCATCGCATCAGGTCGATGTCATGTGAAGAGAGGAACCATGCGGGAGTAGTTTGGCCGGCCCAGTTGATGTAATCGGTGGCCACAAAGATAGTGTCGTTCTTCCGCGCATAGCCAGCTAACGGCTCGCCGATTTCACCATTGGCGATCGCGGATTTCGCCTGCTGGTACGGAGATAGCCAGCGATGGTTGAATGCAACCTGGATTTTGAGATCCATCCTCTTTGAAATGCGGATCAGTTCATCGGCTTCCGCAACGCTGGTGGTGAATGGCTTCTCGACAAAAGCATGCCTGCCAGACTCGAGTACATCGCGCGCAGGGACAAAGTGATAAGCATCCGGCGTGGCGATCACAACCGCATCAAGGTCCCTCCGCTCAAGCATCTTTCGGTAATCCGTATAACCAGCAGCAACTCCATACTGCTTTTGAATTTCGTCCACCCGACTTTGGCGACGCGAGCTGACGGCAACTACCTGGGCCAACGGATGGGCTGCGTAGATTTTCACGTACAACTCGCCCATGATTCCGAGGCCGATAATTCCGATTCGAACTTGTTCCATCGTTGTGCCTCGCCCGTCCTTGAGACGTTCTTAGTCTTCTGTTAACAGCCGGAGAAAGTTGTTCCGCAAAATGGCGTGTTTCGCATCATCTGAAATTCTTGCAGTCAGCACCCGGCCCAACAAAACGGAAGCTTCGAGATACGGCATGTCGGAACCGAACAGCACCCGGTCTGCTCCAAGCTCCGCAACGCAGAGTTCCAGAACGGTGCGATGACTTTGCGAACCGGAAATGTCGAGATAGGTGTTTGGTGCCTGTTTCGCAACTTCGATTGCCTGCTGATAGCCGCGCCACGACACGCCGGAGTGGCCTAGCAGAACGCGCGCGCTGGGATATTCTCTGGCGATGTTTGCAAACAGCAGCGGCCCGCAATTCGGGTCGGAATCCCACGTATGGACAAGCACTATCGCGTGAGTCTGATGCGCATAATCCCAGGCCGGAACGTAATTTGGGCCGTCTACGGGATATTTGTGCAGATCCGGGTGGAACTTGATAAGTGGAGGTTGGTGCAGCCATGAATACTCATTCAGTTGCTGCAGAGCCTCGCCTCGTGGGTTCGGATTCACTGTAACGTAGCCTAGAAAGCGCTGCGGATACCTTTGGACAACTTCGGCCATTTCCGCATTTCCACGTGGGCAATCATTGAAGCAGGCAAGGGTGGAGGTTACGGCTAAACGCTCGATGTTCAGCGCATCCATGACCGACAGCATCTCTTCCGGGCTGCCTTTGTACGCCGGGAAATCCGGATGCGTACCGACGTGTCCATGGCAATCTAGGATTGGAATTGGCGATCTCACGCGCTCTCTCCAATCAGCCGGCGCAGGTTTTCACCTGCCACCGCGAGGCGGGCGGAGTCTGGAACGCGCGCTGTTCCGAGAGCCAGGAGCGCGGCGGCCGGGGTATAGAGCGGCAGCCGGCTGCCAAACACGACTCGGTCGGGCCCGAAGTGCTCCAGGTACCATTCCAACTGTCGATGCGCCACGTAGGTCGAGCTGTCGAAGTACACGTTCTGGAATCGTTTGAGCAGCGGGAAAAGATATCGATCGCTACGGTACCCGATATCCAGCAGCAGCACGCGGAGACGAGGAAAATTTTCAAGCAGCTGGGCTATGGCGTTCCACTCGATCTCCGGACGCGAGATGAGGGTCAGAACACGATTTTCCTGCAGATACTCCAAAAGCTCGCCCGCGCACCATGCGGTGCTTGAAAAGTTATGGTGCAATATGCCAAACCATAAACGCACCGCCCGAGGGGACCTTGTTTCTAAATCGGCAATCGAAGCAGCGTCGGTCGATGAACTCCACACCGGCACCAAGCGTGGATTCGCATCGCGATCAAGCGCCCGGTTTCCCTCGACCGCGTCATATTCGTGGGTGACGAAATGGCTCGCAAGCGCCCGTCTTATTCCGAAGCGGTCCATTTCCAGCAAAAGTTCCCGCGCTTCGAGCGCCAGTGCCCCGTTGATGCCGGAGTGTCCCACATAGACGTTCGCATCGAAAATGTTCCAGTGAGCGCATTCCGCTAGCCCTGGTTCAATAGGCAATGTGGACACCATGCTCTCCTGGGTTCAGCTTGAGTTCAATGTTATTGCCCCTTTTCTGTACAACTTCCTCCTTGCCATCCACCGAAAGGGACCGGACCTCGCTTCTGACGGCAATGTTCACATTCGCCGCAGTGGGGATGAAAAGCCGCGCCGCGTCTTCCGTCGGTCCTGAGGCAATTTCCGCATCCACGGGAATATCCGACGAAAGAATGGTGTGGTCTTTTGCGCGGAATGATCGCGCCTGTGCTACGAAGAGGCGCTCGCCGTCATGCCCGCGAACCACAGCCAGCACGCTGCCGTCTGTGGTGAACTCATGCCACGACAAATCTCCCGGCTTGGTACGGAAGAGTGCTGTTACTGCCGTTTGCCCGTTTCCAGTAGAGAATCCATTCGCATCTGGGGTTGAAATCGCCTCCAGAGACTTCACTGCGGAATTGGATGGAAGAAACTGCAAACCGACAGTAAAAACAGCATTGTGCTCGGGCGCGGTGTCCAGACGGAATGTGTTGCGCGGCGCGACAGGCACTTTATCGAAATTTTGATAGGCAGTGATCGGGACGGGAGCGGGCTCGATGGTCCAGTGCGCGGTAGTTCCGGCGGTAACAGCGAAGGCGCTTGCCTTCGTTCCACGCACTGTCGCCCAAGTTCCATTTACGCTTGGTTCGGCGCCGGGCGGAACATGGAGCAGAAAACTGTAGCGGTGAGACGCATTGCCGTCCAGGCGATCGTGGACCAGCAACACGTCCGGCTTTAGAAAGAGAAATTCGCGCGTGTAACTCTTCAGAGTGCCGCTGTAGGCAAGCGTAAGATCTGCGGACAGATAATCGAGCCCATCTCCAAGCACATGCCGCGCAATGTATGGGTAATGATCAAAACCCTTCCAGTAGCGACCCTGATAAGAGGTCTGACTGAAAGGGTCATCGTCCAGCATGACAGTGTTGTGACCGGGAACCTGGGTGAAGTAGTTATCATAGCGCGGGTCGGTATAGTAGTCGGTGTAACCGGCCTCCCCAATCAATTCTTCGCCGTTGGAGGCTACCTGAAAGGTGCCTTCATCATGATGCTCATGATTGAACCACGGGCCGACACGTATGGAAACGACCGTGTCGTCAGGACCCCATCCGCTGCGTAGCGCGGCACTTCCGCGCAAGGGAAACAGTCGCGAAGGCGGCGCGGGAGGAACAGGCCCAGCCGGTGTTGTGCAGCAAGTCAAATCCCACATTTCGGGAGCATACGCTGGGACTTCATGGTTCCGGGCAGCCGCGAAGATACTCTTCAGGCTGTGAGTGACAGCTGAATCGTAAAAGGCGCGGAGGGTCGAGTCGCCGGAGTATTCCGCCACCCACGCGTAGCCGGAAAGCGCCCCAAGTTCTCCATCCCAATCGCCCGTGTCCAGCAGATGTCCGGGCTTGTACTGGACATAGTGGGACCACCAGAAGGAATCGATCATTCGCTCAGTATCCCGTGGCCGAACGCCTATGCGTTGTAGCGAAGCCATGGCAAAGGACATTCCTTCCATCGCAAAGTCTTCGTAGCCAGCAGGCTCCGCTTCACTGCCGTCGCCGGGAAAGAGCCCGTTCAACAGTTCCTCATTGCTGACGAGCAGCTCCGCCAAAGCCGGAGCGAAGCGCGTGTTCCAGTCTGGCACGTCGCCATAAACCGCAATGCAGGCTCCGATAGCCCCGCCAATGGCGTGCGCCATGTGATTGCTTGCCGCTATTGGCATGCGATCGTTTAGAAAATATTCCTCGACCGCCGGACGAATTGCATTTCTGTAAAACCCGTTGGCTATCTCTTCTTTTTCATTGGCACTGAGTTGATCCGCAATCAGGTCATAACCGAATGCGTTCTGCTGCATGAAGATTCCAGCCATGTAATAGGTGTGCAGACCATGGGCAGCGAACCAGGTCGGAGTCCAGGTTGACCACTGCGAAGCGGCAAGCAGGGCCCGTCGCGCCACGTCGAGAGACTCCTTCGATCCGCGTAGCCGGTAATCAAGCGCATTCAACACAATCGCATTGCCGTAGTCTTGGACAAGCGCGGCGTAATTGTGCAACCCCGGAAAAACTGAATCAGGTGACATCAGGCGGACATCTTCTCCGGCCTTCGGATTGTAAGCGATAGCGGCGGCGTACGAAGCGGCTTTGTCGCGAACGATAATGCGCAGCGCGTCCGATGGCATCCGCGACCGTAGCTCTTCCAGCCGTTCCGGCGTAAGCAGCAGCCTTGGATGCGGAGGGACATCACCGAGAACGAGAAAACGGAAATCGCTTTCCGCTCCGCCGCTGGTCAGACGCGCCCGCCAGAGTCCGGGAGCCGGCGAAGGGCCAAGACGAATCGGACCGGATTTCAATTCCTGGGCTTTGATTTGCTTTCCGGTCCCATCGAATAAAGCAATCTCCGCTTTCCCGTTCTGTGGACCGGGCTGAACGGTCAAGATGGGGTTGTTTGCTTCCACGGTGTCCAACGCCACGGGCATTTGCATGGTCGCAGAGCGCGCAAGATGAGGGAGAAGTACCGGCACAGCAGACCTTCTCTCCGCCTCAATGTTCAAAGCGTCGACGGTGAGCCGGTTATGTGAACCGAGAACCGCATTCGCCGCGTCTGCTTCGGTCACCAGAACCTGAACTTCCGCTCCCGACGCTGGAATCCGTAGCATGGACCCCGAAATATCGATTGCATGTTCACCATTGTTGCCGGGAATCGCCGTTGAATAGTTTCGACCAAACTCGGTGCCCACAGTGAATTCGGCGCGCCCAGGCGCACCGCTCATCCTTACCTCGTATTTCAGGTGGAGGATGGAACTTTGAGTGACGCGAAAGCTGATCGGCTTGATAACTCCCACGCGTAGCTTAGCCTGCCCCTCCGATATAACGTCGCGAACCAGAACGTGATGGTTATCTATTGTGTCCGTATAGATCGAAGGGTCGTAGCCTACATCCTGCGCGAGCGGGAAACTCATCCATCCTGGAATCCCTTTGCTGAAATCCTCCACAAAACTCCAATGAGCATACCTCGGCTGAACTTCCTGCCGCGCATTCGATCCGGCTGGCGTCTGAGGCGCAGCAAAGATGTATGCAGGTAGGCAGCAATATAAACCGACAAGGATGAGACGAAGAATTGATTTCACTGATCGCTACACCTGAGTGGCT
>DASUHZ010000013.1:0-9577 GCA_036273275.1 Bryocella sp. | reverse complement strand
GCTCGGAGAGGCCCGCGAGACCTGCCTCCGCACCGTACCCGAACCGGAACGTCTCGCCCTCATGTATCTCAATGGTGTGCAGCGCGCCGCACAGCACGCGCTTGGAAAATTCCCGTGCCGACCATCTGCGCAGTTCTTCATCAAACGGAAGTACCAGCGCAACATCGATCCCACTTGTTGCAAGCAGGTCCAGCTTCTGCGGCAGCGGCGTGATCAACGGCGTTCGCCGCGAGCTGTGCAGCACGTGCGATGGGTGCGGGTCGAAGGTGACGACGGCGGATTGAGCTCCGAGCTCGCGTGCACGCTCTACCATCGAACGCAGCACCATCTGATGCCCGAGATGTACGCCATCGAAGTTGCCAACACTCACAACCGAGCGCTGCTGACTGCCGGCGAGTTTGTCGAGTCCGTGAAGAATCTGCATCAATTCTGCCCAGGTGCAATGTCGAAGTTAAGCTGGAGGCCATCCTGCGCAAGCCGGATGTTTTCCGGCAGCATTGCGTTAGTCGCTTCGTGATCCAAATCGTGGCTGATGTGCGTGAAATACGCGCGTTTTGCCCCAATTTTGTTGACTAATTCAATGGATTTATCAAGATGCGAGTGGCTGGGATGCGGTTCGCGCCGCAGCGCATCGAGGATCAGAATGTCGAGGTCCTGAAGCAGTGGAAGGCTCTCCTCCGGGATGTCGCTCATGTCGGTGAGGTAGGCCGCGGCCCCGAAGCGATAGCCCGCGATCGTCTCGCGTCCATGCATCACAGGAATGCGCAGAAAGCGTGCACCGAACAGGTCGATCGCAACGCCTGCCTCCGAGGCCAGACGGTGCATCGTGACGCGCGCGCTTGTCGGATAGCGGTCCACCTTGCGAAACGTGTACTCGAACACGCGCTCGATCACATCGGCAGTCGCATCGTCCGCGTAGAGCGGCAGCTCGCCGCGATGGCCAAACGTCAGCGGACGCAGATCGTCCATTCCAAGCACGTGGTCGGCGTGCCCATGCGTGTACAACACGGCATCCAGATGCTGAATGCCTTCGCGAACGGCCTGCGCATGAAAATCCTGTCCCGTATCGATCAGAACGTTGTGCTGGTTGTACGCGAGCAGAATCGAGGGCCGCGTGCGCCGGTTCGGCGAGCCCGGCCGGTGCGCATCCGTGCATACGGCGCAGCCGCAGCCGAGGGTCGGCACACCCATGGACGTGCCACTGCCGAGAAAGGTGAGCGTCGCCTGCATCCTTACCGTACGATGCTGGGTCCGCTGGGTGCGCCGGGCGTTCCTTGTCTCGAGGCCTGGCGCGCCAATGCTTGCGTGACGTCCAGGAACCCCATGCGCAGCTCGAACAGCGCCGACTGCGTGAGCTTGTCCTCTTCGTCCGTCAGGTTGCCCTTGGTTTTATCCGCGATGACGGTGAGCATGTCGATGGTCTGCCGCGCGCCGAGCAGGTCGACCTGCGCCGGCTGGCCGGGATCGGTCGCTCCGCCCAATTGCAGCAGCGCCTGCATGTAGAGCGACTGAACCAGCCGCTCGAAATTCATCTCCGGCATCCGCTCCATGCCGGGATTCGTCGCGCGCACGGCGGTATCCAGCCGATCGACAGTGGCGGAGTAAGCGCGGTTCACGCGCTCCGTCTGCTCGGCCGTCGGAGGCGGAGGCAGGTGCTCTTCGTCCGGCAGCGCCGCCGTCTCGGGAGCCGTGGATTCAGCCGCCGGGCTCTCCGTTCCAGCCGAGGGAAAGGGGATCGGCGCCTTGGCTTCCGCCGGAGGCTCAGCGGCTGCGGGCTGCGGCTTCGGCTCCTCACGCTCAGCTTCGGTGTGCGGGACATCGGGGCGAAGCTCGCCCTCGGCGGTGAACTTGCGGCGGTCATTGATGACGAACGGTGTCTTATCAGGCATGGTCTTCAGAGGTCAGAGATCAGTGTAAAGAAACTTGAGCTGATTATTTAGATGCGCCAGCGACGGCCTGGACTTGGGCGGCGGATCGAGGGACGGCTGTGCCGCCAGAGTAGGTAAGTGTGGCGTGCGTATCGAGAGCTTCGCGCCGGACATAGCCGAGGGCGAGGATCTGGTCGCCTTCGCGCAAGGGAACGAGCCCGGCAGAGGTGATCTCGCCGGCCGGTTTTCCATCCGCCTCAATCGGAGCAGGGAAGTCAGTTGGGAGTTCGCCGCGGAGAGTCAGCGGTGTGAGCAGACGATGGACCTGGCCGCGGGAGCGAATGCGCTCTACGATCTCCTGACCGAGGTAGCAGCCCTTGTTGAAGTGCAAGGCCTGCGGCTGATTCGTCTCCTGCGGAAGGTACTTCTCGGTGATGTCGCGGCCATAGAGCGGGCGACCGTCGAGAAGGCGCAGGGCTTCGAGGGTCTCGGGTGAGGACGCGATGGCATTGGCCGATTTTGCGCCCTCGCGAAACTGGTTCAGGTGATTCCGGTCTTGAAACCAGAGCTCGTAGCGCGGAATCGAGGAAGCGTGTGGCGCAAGGACGATGACCAGACCTTCACCGCATTGGTAAATCCAGTGAAAGATCGGGTGGGTCTGGGGTGGTAGATCGGCGTATGTCATTGTGGCCGGATGCGGAACGGGTAATGGCTTGCGCTCATCCGCGTCATTGATTTCCGACAGCAGTCGATGCACCAGTCCCGGAGCTGATGCGCCTACCACGGTGAGACCTTCGGCTGGATGACCGATGATCTGCAAACCGTTGGTGAGTTCGACGTCATCCATGATGATGAAGTGATCAAGGTGCTGCTGAATGGCCTTGACTTGAGAAGCAGAAGTTTCAAGCAGATAAGTGGCAGGTTCGCCTGGTTCCCGGTAAACCGTGCAGTCACCGAGGATCCGTCCCTGCGCGTTCAGCAGGAAGTTGTAGCAGCCCTCGCCGGCCCCGAGCGCCTGGACCGAGTTCGTGACCATGCCGTTGAGCCAGCGAGTGGCATCCGACCCCGTAACGCGGAGGAACGCCCGGTCGTCTAACGAGGCAATCGCGACGCCGTGCAGTATCGCGTCTAATTCGGCTTTTAGATTCTGGTCCATGTATCGGCTACCGGCTTAATTGTAGCGACTTCGTGAGGTTCGCGAGCGCGGGTGCGTACACTGAAGAATGTGGATGGAGGCGGCGTGAACAGCAGATTCAAGCGGTATGGGTGGGTGGCTCTGGGGATCGTGTTGGGTGTCGGGTCCGCCGGGGCGCAGCAGACGCAGGCGCCGGCGAAACAGCAGCAAACTCCGCCCGACCAGCCCGTGCCGTTAAACACCCCTGGCGTCCAGCCGCCGAAGCTGCAGGAAGGCCAGACCACCGTCGTCATCGACCAGCCGCTGAGCAAGGCGCAGGAGAAGCAACTGCTCGCCGATGCCAACGAGATCTTCGAGTTCGTGAGCAAGGACACAGGGCTGCCGATCCAGCGTTCGGTGAAAAAGGTCTTCATCACCCGCGACAAGGTTAACGCGGAGCTGCGCAAGAAGTTCGACGAAGACAAGAGCAACAAGCGCATGGAGCGCAGCGAGTTGGTGCTGAAGAAGTTCGGTCTGCTCGATAAAGACTTCAACCTCAGACCCTTTCTCCTCAACCTGCTGACCGAGCAGATTGCGGGCTTCTACGACAACAAAACCAAGACGATGAACCTGCTGGACTGGGTGCCGATCGACCAGCAGAAGCCCGTTATGGCCCACGAACTCACGCACGCCCTGCAGGATCAGAAGGTCGGCCTGAAGAACTGGGAGGACCTGGAGCCGGATTCCGTCGCGAAGAACGTCGAAGAGGATGCCAAGCACATCCAGACCGACGAGTCGGACACGGCGCGCGAGGCGGTGCTCGAAGGCCAGGCGATGGTGAGCTTCGCGGATTACATGCTGAAGCCGAGCGGCAAGACCCTGAAGGACGTTCCCCAGATTGGCGAGCAGCTGATCAACGGCGCCGGCGACATGAGTGATTCGCCGGTGCTGGCGCGGGCTCCGCTGATCCTGCAGGAATCGCTGCTGTTTCCCTACACGGAGGGCCTGCGCTTTGAACAGGCCGTGCTGCTGAAGGCTGGAACGCAGCGCGCGTTTACAGGTGTGCTGGACACTCCCCCGAATACGAGCTCGGAGATCATGCATCCGGACGATTACCTCCGCCGCAAACCGGAGCCGCTGCTCGTTCTTCCCGATATTCATCCGACGCTGGAATCTGCCGGCTATATACCGTATGACGTCGGCGTGATGGGCGAGCTGGATGTCAAGATGACCGCTGAGCTATTTGGCGGCAAGCCGCTGGCCGAAGCGCTGACTCCTGAGTGGGACGGCGGCGTGTATTACGCGGCGCAGCGCAAGAACGCGAGCGATGCCGACAAATCCACGACGAAATCGATTGCGATTCTGTATCTCTCACGCTGGAAGAACGCAAACTCCGCCCGCAGCTTCTTTCACGTCTTCGAGCAGGAGCTGCCGCGCCAGTATGACGGCCTGAAGCGCCGCAACGCGGATGAAACCGATCCCGACGAGCGCGTGTACTCGACCAGCGAGGGCGATGTGCTGCTCAGCGTGAAGGGCAATGAGGTTTGGGTTAGCGAAGGCTTCGAGCTGCCTGCCGCCACGAAGCTGCGCCAGACGGTGATGGACGCGCAGGGCGTCGGGCCAATCCGCCAGGTGCGCTTGACCGTGCCGGAGCAGGAGCTCGTCGGCGGATTGTCGCAGTGGATCGGCACCTTTGGCGTGGCGAAGGCCGGCATGCGGGTGCTGTTTTAGAGCCAAGCGGTCAGTGGTTCATCGGCGTGACGCTCTAGTCGTTTCTGCGGTCGAGGCGGTGCAGCCAGCTTCCAAGATTCAGCCGTAGCGCGGTGTAGCTCAGAATCTCATGGCCCACGCGCTCGGCCGCGTCAACGTCGTCGATGTGCCCAAGCGGCGCGCGCGGCGAGGTGTACACGTTCAACCCCGCGTGCCGGCACAGCAGCGCGATCCGGAACAGATGCGTTCCGTCACTGACCACCACGATGGTATGAAACTGGTGCGCGGCCGCGATCTTCGCAAGCTTCTGGACCTGCTCCTGCGTGTCGAACGTATGGGTCTCCGCGATGATGTGGTCGAACGGAATTCCATTCGCCAGCAGGTAATCGCGGCCCACGCCGCCTTCCGTGCGGCCAGAGTCTTTATCGGACCCGCCGCCAAGCGTGATCACCACCGGCGCAATCCCGCGGTCGTACAGCGCGACGGCCTTATCCAGCCGCGCATGCAGCACGGGCGAGGGACGGCCCGCGTACTCCGCCGCGCCGAAGACCGCGATCGCGTCGGCGTGCTCCGCGTTGTCGATGTGCGCCGTGTACTCAATCTGGCGATACACCCACAGACACCAACCCGCCGCGACCAGCAGAAGGACGAGCAGCAGCCAGCCGAGCAGGCGCGCGCCGAGACTGCGGCGCGTTTTCGCGGTGCGGGTTCTCGTACGAGTCGCCATCGGCAGGTCAGGCACCAGTATCTGCGATTCGGTTGTGGACTTCCAGAATTACGCGCGACGTCTGAATTTTATTCAGCGGTGAAGCGCCAGCGCGATCTCGTGTGTCGGAATGGCGCCTTCGCGCAAAATCATCCACGAGTTGGATCCGCCCGACAGGTCCACGATCGTCGTTGCAACCGATCGCGCCGTCGGTCCGCCATCGACGATCAGCGGGATCTTGTCGCCGAACTGCTCGCGGACGCAGTTGGCCGAGGTGCACTCGGGCAGGCCGCGGAGATTTGCGGAGGTCGCGGTGATCGGGAGCCCGAGCTCGCGGACCACAGCCCGGCAGATGGCCGCTTCAGGAACCCGCAGCGCGACGTTGCCGGTGTTGGCCGTAACTCGCAGCGGCAGCTTGCCGCCGGCTTTGACTACCAGCGTCAGCGGACCGGGCCAGAACCGCTCGGCCAGGCGGTCGAAAGCCCCATCCAGCGACCGCGCGAGCTCGTAGGCCTGCGCATGATCTTCGATCAGCAGGGAAAGCGGCTTGTGACGGGCACGGGTTTTCAGGTCGTAAATGCGGTCGACGGCGCGCAGATTTACCGGGTCGACGGCCAGACCGTAAAAGGTGTCGGTGGGAAGCGCGACAACCTGGCCGCCATGCAGAGCGGCCGTGACCCGCGCGACGAGTTGTGGCTCCGGTTCTTCCGGATGAATGCGAAGCATCTCTGCGATCAAGGGCGGCGAGATCTCCTCCAGATGACTTTACCGCAAAGGCGATATGAGGATGACGGCGGGTACACTGTGGCGATGCAGTTGCCCCCGCCGATCACGAGCAGAACCAATGCAAAGGTGAAGGCGCTGCGCGCGGCGTTGAGTGGGAAGGCGTCGAATGCCGGGGATCTCCTGGGCCTCGAGGGCGAACACTTAATCCGGGAGGCACACTGGGCAGGGTTCAATTTCGACACGATATACCTGCGAGAGGGCAGCGAGAGCTTCCTGGACGTACCCGACGATTTGGCTCGAAGAGAAGGGTGTGCGCAACGGGCAGATGCCTGGCACAAAGAATTACGGACAGCGAATTGGGCGGTACTGAGCCGCGATGTGTTCGACAGCGCTGTGACGACGACCACACCGCAGGGCATTGCGGCAACGTGGGTGATTCGCGATCCGATTCGAGACAAGCCGGACCCCCCGGCCGGGTTGATTGTTGAGGACCTTCAAGACCCGGGCAATCTTGGGACGCTGATTCGCTCGGCCGCCGCGTTTGGCGCGGGGGACATTATGGTGACACCGGGGACGGTGAACCACTGGAACCCGAAGGTGGTGCGCTCCGCGATGGGCGCTATCTTCAGGGAGAAGGTCACGAAACTTCCGATTGAAGAGATTGTTAACAGACTTCATGCGGAAGGAGTGAGAATCTTTGCGGCAGTGAGCGGGTTCTTGATGGGGCCGGAGTACGGATACCCCGTCAAGGCGGCGCGGCATGGGGTGCTTACAGGACGAATCGAGAACCAGGACGCGCCGATAGGATTGCGATACGGTGTCTCGATACCCGATAGAGACGAGGCAATTTTCGATAGACACGAATCACGACAGCCGGTTTATGCGGCGTCGTCTTCGTACGACACGGATTTTGTGCAGCCCTGGGCGATCATGATTGGGAACGAGGGCGCGGGCTTGTCGCTCAAGGCTCGCCAGCTTGCAGATGAACAGGTGCTGATACCGTGCAGCGTGGAATCGTTGAACGCTGCTGTGGCGGGGTCGGTCCTGATGTATGAGGCGATGCGGCAGATACCGCTGCGCGTGTGGGCAAAGAGACAGGGGCTGCGGAAATGAGCCTGTTCGATACAGCGCCGATTCGTGGAGGTGATCGCAGGCATGCGACGGCTCCGCTGGCGGATCGCATGCGCCCGCGCACGCTGGATGAATTTGTCGGTCAGCAGCATCTGCTGGGGCCGGGCAAGCCACTGCGCACGCAGATTGAGCGGGATGATTCAGCTAGCCTGATTTTCTGGGGACCGCCCGGGGTGGGCAAGACCACGCTCGCGAAGATCATCGCACACGCGACCAGCGCGAGCTTCATTGAATTTTCGGCGGTGCTCTCGGGAATCAAAGAGATCAAGCAGGTGATGGCCGACGCCGAGAAGGCTTCGCAGTTTGGCTCGCGCACAATCCTCTTCATCGATGAGATCCATCGCTTCAACAAAGCGCAGCAGGATGCGTTTCTGCCCTACGTGGAGCGCGGCGCTATCCGGCTGATTGGAGCGACGACGGAGAATCCGTCGTTCGAAATCAATGCGGCGCTGTTGAGCCGTTGCCGCGTGTACACGCTGCAGGCGCTCTCGCAGGAGGACATCATCGCGTTGCTGACACGCGCATTGAATGATTCCGACCGCGGGCTCGGTGCACTGGGGCTAAGCGCAGAGGAGGGAGCGCTGGAGCAGATCGCATCGTACTCAAGCGGCGATGCGCGCAATGCACTGAATGCGCTCGAGGTTGCGGCGAAGCTTGCGGACAGTCGCGGTGAAAGGCTGCTCACAAAAGAGTTGGCTGCGGAGGCGGTGCAGCAACGCGTGCTGCTCTATGACAAGAAGGGCGAGCAACACTACGACCTCATCTCGGCGCTGCACAAGAGCGTGCGCAACTCGGACGCGGATGCATCACTTTACTGGCTGGGTCGCATGCTTGCGGCCGGCGAGGACCCCATGTACGTGGCGCGTCGCGTGGTCAGGATGGCCATCGAGGACATCGGGCTCGCAGCGCCGGAGGCGTTGAATCTTTGCCTGAGTGCACGCGATGCGGTGCACTTTCTCGGCTCGCCGGAGGGCGATCTGGCGCTCGGTGAAGCGGTAGTCTATCTCGCGCTCGCACCCAAATCGAATGCACTGTACACGGGCTATGGCCAGGTGCTGGCGGACATCGAAGCGAAGCCCGCGGAGCCTGTGCCGCTGCATCTCCGTAACGCTCCCACGAAGCTGATGAAGGAGCTTGATTACGGCAAGGGCTATCAGTACGCGCACGATGTCGAAGGCAAGGTTGCAGACATGGAGTGCCTGCCGCCGTCGCTGGCCGGGCGCAGGTATTACCAGCCAACAAACGAAGGCCGCGAAAAAATCCTTGCGGACCGCATGCGCGAAATCGAACGAATTCGTGACTCGAAGCGGTGAGCGGTATACTTCGGCTCAATATGAAGACTGCAATTGGTGTGGTGCTATGTGCAGCCGTGTGTGGATGTGCGTCAGGGCAGTCGTTGCTGGTCGCCAACCAGGGTAATGCAACGCTAAGTGTCATCGATCCGGCGAGCGGAAAGCAGGTTGCCGCGATCGAAGAGAAGACGCCCGGTGTCCATGGGCATGAAGTGGTTACGTCCACCGATGGGCGCACGGCCTATCTGCCGATCTACGGAAGCACGGGCGTGGGCAAGCCCGGCATTGATGGCCACCAGATGCTGGTGATTGATGTGCCGTCACGCAAGGTCGTGGGCAATGTGCAGTTCGGTCACGGTGTGCGGCCGCATGAGCCGGTGCTGGATGCGAAGCGCAACCTGCTGTACGTCACGACAGAGTTGGACAAGGCGATCACGGTCATCGATCCGAAGACGCAGAAGATTGTGGGAACGGTGCCGACAGGAGCGGAGCAGTCCCACATGCTGGTGTTGTCGCATGACGGCAGGCGCGGATATACGGCCAACGTCGGGCCGGGGAGCGTGTCGGTGCTGGACATGGTGGGACGCAAGACGATTGCCGTGATTCCGGTATCCGGAGAGGTGCAGCGGATCGCGATCTCGAACGATGATCGCTGGGTGTTTACGTCGGACCAGACGGAGCCGATGCTGGCGGTGATCGACACAAAAACGAATAAGGTAGCCCGTTGGGTGGAACTCCCCGGGACGGGCTATGGTACGGCCCCGACGCAGGATGGGAAGTGGTTGCTGGTGTGCGTGCCCTCGGCGAATGAGGTCGCGCTCATCGACCTTTCGGCGATGCGAGTGGCAAACGCAATCAAAGTGCCGGCCACGCCGCAGGAAATCCTTATTCCGCCGGATGGCAAGATGGCGTATGTGTCGTGCAATAAGAGCGGCAAGGTAGCGGCAATTGATTTGAAGAGTTGGAAGGTCGTGAAGATGATCGACGCAGGCCCCGGCGCAGATGGGCTGGCCTGGGCGAAGTGAAGTTG
>DASUHZ010000012.1:0-42277 GCA_036273275.1 Bryocella sp. | reverse complement strand
CCCAGCGTGGCGTTCTGGGTCTGCAGCACGGCGCCCGTTGTGTCGACGCTCACCGTGGTGGCAACCTCTCCAACATGCATTTGAAGGTTCACTCGGGCAATCTGGTCGATTTCGAGCGATAGCGGCCCGGCGGTCGCCTGTGCAAAGCCCTTTGCCACGCCCGTGATGTTGTACGACCCAATGGGCAGAAACTGGAAGTTGTACACACCGCTCTGGTCGGAGTGGGTGACGGTCTGGACGCCGGTGCCCAGGTTCTTCACCGTCACGGTTGCGTTGGGAACCACGGCTCCGCTCGGGTCAGTAACCGTTCCACCGATACTGCCGGTGATTGTCTGTGCGCCGGCACAAGCCGCCACGACTCCAAACAAAGCCGCACAAACCGCCGCTCTCATCCATCCTATGTATTGAGTCATCTGTTGCCTCCAAAAAGTTCTGAACTGCCGATCTCAAAACTGCGCCTCGGCACCCGCTCACATCTTGCCAAGGCGAATTTCCGCGCCACGCTGAATCCAGAAAAGCAAAAGCGTCCCGGAGCCGTAAGGCTCTAGGAACATCGGTCAAATCCGTTCACATCCTCCACGTGTCCTGCACAATCAGCTCCGGCTGGAGCATTTGTTTCACGCGGTGTAATTTTTTCAGAGTTCAAGCCGAACATTATGCTGACACCCCCTTGGTGTCAAGCGCATTCTGCTGGACGTCACCGGACAAAAAACCGCGGCTCTCCGGTCCTCCGATTTCCCTGTAGTCTGCGCGACTTGCATACGTTCGGCAGTGTTCACGGAACCATCCTCCGTGTCCCATTTCGGGTAGCTTCTGAGGTTCAAATGCGGGTGCCCGACTGGTCTCATTGCGTTCGCTCTTTACAGAGCGGTACAAATGTTTCACAAAATCGTATACCTTGGGAAGCCAGGCCACCTCCCTCGGAACCAATGCACGCACTTCCGGCGTCTCGGGCGCCTTCCGACTGAGCGAGCCAGACCAGCTCTCAGCTATCTCCGGTACCTCACGAGGGATGTACGTGTATGTCCATAACGAGAGAAGCCAAACACGTGGCTAAAGGACAAGCCAAACATCCGCACTTTCCTACAAGCATGGCTCTGCAACTGCAGCAGCTCAGCGAAGGACGCCGCGAGATCATCCGTCCCGTCCTCGAAAACCCCCGTGAATTCGTTCTCCTGAACGTTCGCGACATGGCTCGCCGTCTCGAAACCGGGCCCGCCACGGTGGTTCGCATCGTTCGCGCACTCGGTTTCGATACCCACAAAGACTTCCAGCACTATCTGCACTATCTGTCCGTGTCGAGCGCGACCATCCTGGACAGCATGCAGGCCGGCGGCAGCACCACCGAGACCTCAAAGGTCCTCCGCGGATCGCGCCGGCAGATTCAGCAGAATATAGAATTCGTCCTCGAACGACTCGATCTCCATCAGGTTCAGAACATCGCGACACGCATTGATCAGGCGGAGCGCACCTTCCTTGTGGGCGGCGATATGGCCGCGCCGCTGGTGGAATACATGGAGTACCACCTGACAATTGCCGGGTTGCCGGTGGTTGCCGCCACCAGCCCCGGACGTGCAACCCACCTGGCGCGTTCGGCTGGGAAGAAGGATCTTGCTGTCGGAATCAGCTTCCGTCGCGGCCTGCGGATGACTATCGAAGGCGTGCAGCGCGCCAAGGAAAACGGCTCTTACTGTGTCGGCGTGACGGACTCGCCGCTGTCACCGCTCGCGCGCTTCTCTGACGAGCTGGTGATTGTGCCGATTAACAGCTTGTCGTTTGCCGCCAGCTACGTGGCGCCGATCGCCTTGATTGATCTGATTACGGCTGGTGTTGGGAGCCTGCGGCGCAAACAGGTCGTCGACCGTCTGCGCGAGGCCGACTTCGAGCAGAAGCACGGTTATCGCTGGTATCAGACCGAATCGTAACTTGGAAAGGCCGCCGCCTTCGAGACTCTGCTCGTTGCCGCGGGTGCCGTCCTCGGTTGGGCGATCAGGCGTGGCCGGACCGTAAAATGCCACGCAACCCATGCCAGGGCGACCAGCCCCGCCACCATCAGCACGACGCCGAACCAGCGCCGTTCCTGCACACCGGAGCCACTCAACCGATGCTGCCGTACGCTGTCGGCGAAGGCCTCCCAGTCGGGTTCGGTGCTTGTGCTCAGCTCACTCGAGGTAAATCGGTCCATCCACTCACGCTCTTCCAGGCCGATGAACTGACAATAGCTGCGCAGAATGCCTTTGTTGAATACACCGCCGGGTAGATCGGAATTCCGTTCGTCTTCAAGTGCGCGCAGATAGCGTATCGACACCCGCGTGCTCGCGGCAATCGCCTCAAGCTCGACGCCGCGCTTTACCCGCTGCTGTTGAAGATCTCTTCCAAACCCCACGTGCATCTCCGCCGTTTTCTTGACCCGCCTTTGGACGATGGCCGTTTTCTCGCGAGACCCATGGCTAACGCTGTTTGGACTCCCGGGGGAGTTCAAACAGGAGCACCGTTTGCCCCTCGATCGTCCTGGTCTGGACCGGATGAAGACTGTCGGTCACCTTGGCAGGACTCCCGGGGAGGTGTTCGCCGTCAAGAATTGCATGACTTGCGTGTAAGTCCAATGCCTCCTTCGTGATTGCGTCTAACCCATTCGCAGGCATGGCGATTGCAGGCAGCCCCGTGGTGACTGAAAACTGAACGGGATCTGGAGTCAGGACGATTGTCGAACCAGGGTCCTCCGTGGCTCCCATGGCCTGCAGGGCACGCGCCTGCGCCCGATCGGCCTCTCCAATCTGGTTCATCGGATCGATCGCCCGCCGGTCGTCCATCATCCCGCTCACCAGGTAAATCGCCGCAATAGTTGCGATTATCACTGCCGCGAGCTGCCGGGTCTTCGCCACCCTCAAGATCGCCAGCACCACCACAACCGAGACCACCGGTAATAACGCGGTCGAGCTCCGCAATGCCGAGAACACGCCCACCGCCGGCAGCACCAGGCAATAAACCACTAGAACGGTCGCCCCAAAAGCTACCGGCCCAGCCAACTCCGGCATCCGCAAGTTCCCGTGCGCGTCGCTATTCCGCCGGACCGCCAGTGTTGGGAGAAAGACCAGTGCGGGGTATCCAAGCACCAGGGCCAGCACTCTGTATACGATCAGCGCCGTGGCACTCACGCGCATTGTCACCAGGTGCTTGATCCCGTGGGCCAGCATCGTGTGCAGGCTGACCGGCACGCCATAATTGCTGAAGTCGCTCAGGTCGTTCAGATACAGCGCCTGCCCTGCGCCTGCCGGAAACGCCGTTCCAAGCACATGCCGGTACAGCAGATGCATTGGCGCAAGAGCCAACGCGAAACCGACGAGCATCGCGACCGTGTATCCCGTGGAACGGCCTGCCGGAACGCCTCCGTCACTGCTCCGCCGCCCGCGGGCCGCTCTCCAGCGCAGCCATAGAACAACAATGAAAGGCACCAGCAGCAACCCAGCGTCGTTTCGAATCATGTACGCGGCGGCTACGCAGGCGAGCGCAAGCACATCCTGCATGACCCCCTGCCGCTCGACCGTGAACAGTGCCAGGAACCATGCGATCGCCGCTGCATAGAACAGCGTCGGGTCTGGCGTCAGCGAGCCGCCCCAGCCCGGCGAAAGAAGCAGGCAAACCGCATAGCTCGCCAGCGCAATCTTCCGGCGGCCCGTCGCCCGCTCCGCAACAAACCACGCGGCCGACGCCCACACCACCCCGGCCAGCGTCGCAATTACCAGTGCGCCGTGCAGTGTCACACCGCCGAATGGTTTCAGCAGTGCAAACAGCAGGGAAACGCCTGGCCGCCAATACTCCAGCCCGGTATTCGGCACCTGCAGATGATTCAGTTGGAGGTCGAACAGAAACGGCACGCGGAACGAGTGATACCGGGTGAGATCCTGCGCCAACCCGAGCGCATAACAAGAGTCTGGCGTGCCGCAAAACGTTACCTTGCGCGCAAACCACAACCGAAGCGCAATAACAAGCAGCGTAAGGCCCACGGCGGCGCGGCGTTCCCGTCCGGCCACTCGCATCGGCTAGACCTCCGCCCCGCGGCGATTCAGCGCCGTGCCAAACGAGGTCCGGCGGATGGCAAGCTCCATTGTTATAGGGATCAACACCACCGCAAACGGGATAAAGATACGCACTTCATCCAGCTTGCCCATTACAACCCAGAGAACGAAATAGATTGCGGATCCCAGCAGCAACCCTCGGCTGCCCGTGTCCAGCGCGGCTCGTTGCCGCCATGCCTCGACTGCGGTCCACACCACCGGAAGGATGAAGATCAGAAAGGGAGGATACGTCAGCGGCTGGTGAAGATCGCGCGTCACCATGAACACCGGAATCCTTCCATAACTCGCCTGCGGATACACCACGTGCATGATGTAAAGCTGTGTGCCTGCCGCGATGGCAATGCACACCGCCGAAGTCATGATCGACGCGCGCCTCGAGATCGATAAGCCTCGCCCCGTGCCGAATACGCTCACTAACAATATGCCCGCGTTTAGAGCGCAGGGAATATCTGCTCTGATCCATGCCTGCGCCGCAGCGGCAGCTACGAGTCCGCAGATGGTCAGCACCGTTCCACCACGTTCGTCTCGTCGGCGAGTCCAGAGCCAAGCCATGCACGCGGTCAGGCCGAAACTCGGCAAAGTCTCCGGCCGGAAGAAGAAGCCTACCCAGGCCATGTAGTAGCAAACCAGCAGGACAAACCCCGCTGAAGCAAACCATTTGAAGGGAATACTCGACTCTCGAACCGCCGGGCGGCGCAGCAGCAGGTCGTACACCAGCAGCGCTCCTGCAATGGAGGCAATAACATCCATCAGCGTAAAGCCGTAGCGAAACTCCCACGAAAGGTGCTGCACCATCCACCAGGCCGCCATCTTTACGCCGATCCTGTACTGTTCCGGCGCCCCCCCGGCGCCGTGCACAAACGGCAGCCAATAGCCTTTCCAATAGTGGTCGATATTGCTGTACTGCCAGTAACTCTGGTCACAAACCCCAAGCAACGCCGCAAGCAGAAGGACACGGGTCAGCGGTTGTGGCCTGAGCGTCCTCGTGCCGCCATCGGGGCTCGCGATCTCCCTTGGGCTGTGCTCGAGAGGCGCAGTCTCGGTTCGCAGAGGAGACTCCATTCCGTGTCGCGATTTTACCGCATCAGATCGAGGTCCCTGAACACCCCTTAGCGGTCGGTTTCGCGTACTCTGGAACCAATGCGGCTGCCGTTTCCGACCAGAATTTCTGTTCAGAAGACCTTTGTCTTCGCGGCGCTCGTGTTCATTGCTCAGATCATCCAGCACACTGACCCGATTTTTGCGGCGCTTTTCTTCGCATACATCATGCTGAGTGTGATCACTTTCAATATCGCCGGCGGCCTTGCGCGCGCTTCGGGCGGGTATGTCTTCTGGTTTGCCCTGCTTACGTGCATCGTCGGCGGGCTCTGGAAGATCGTCCTTAACGAGCCCGGCGACTCAAACCTCGTCTCGCCAAACGTTACCCTGTCGATCTACGTCGTCAGCATGATGACAATTCTTGCCGCGCTGCAGATCAGCCGCAAGTTCACGCGCAATACGCGCGGCCTCAGCGTTGTCATGCATGCCGACAGGCTCAATCTGGGCCATGCCGCTCTCGGTTGTTTCGTCGCAAACCAGCTCGTGGTTTGGGCCAACGAATACCTTCCGCACGGGAATGGAAGCTTCGTCAACATCCTCAATCAGGAGAATGTGTTCCTGACGGTTTGCATTCTTCTCGGCACGATCCACAGCATCCGCAGCTCCGGCGGGCGAAGGAGTCTGAGCATCCTGACCTTTGTAGCCTCCGGATTAATGTTCTTCTTCGGCGGTCTGGTCAACTACTCCAAGCAAGCCATGTTCACGCCCATCGTTTGCTGGGGAATCGCCGCCGCTTCGCAGAGATATCGTCTTCGGGGATGGCAGATAGTGCTGCTCGCCGCATTCGCGTGGTATTCCGTCGAGTATTTGGCGCCGCTTTCGCAGGTCGGCCGGGCGCTGATTCCCGCCTCTGCCTCCGCCACCGACCGCACGATGCTCAGCGTGGATCTTCTGAGCCACCCGAAGAGGCTTCGCGCCGATTACCTCGAGTCCATGGGCGTTTCCGATGAGTCCAGTCACGTCACGGGATACGCGGCCGGGTACTTCGATACGCCTCAAGGCTTGCTGGATCGCATGAACATCATCCGGTCGGACGACCGCCTGGTTACCTACACGTTGCAAGGCCACACGGTCGGCAAAATGCGAGTCCTTTCCTACTTCATCAATTGGATTCCTCACTTCATCCTTCCGAACAAAGAAGCGTTGATGGCGATCGGCGCAAATAATACTGGCAACTATTACGCGCATGAGGTTGGAGGCCTGCTTTCCCCCGACGACTACACGACCGGCATCTCCTTCAGTCCGTCAGCTGAAGCCTTTCACATGGACGAGTTCGAGGGCATCGTCATTGTCGGAGGCTTCGTGTGGACTCTCCTCTTTATCGTGGTCGACTTCATCTGCGGCGACGTTCGCAACTCACCGATTGGCCTTCTCGCCCTCGTGGCCTTCGCACACGTGGCCCCCGAGAGCCTCATCGGAAATCTGGTCTATTTCATCTTCTTCAATGACCTGGGCATCGTGATCGCCATCGTCTTCTGCGCCTACTTTGCGCCGATCATCGGTCAACTGTTCTCCGGCCCGCAGGACCGGCTTGTTGCGCGCCTGGAAAGCCTGCCCATGTCCGCGGCCGAAGCCTGAGCCGGCACCCACTCGCGTACACTTCTCTTGCGGCAACTGCGGCTATGAACAAGCTCATCCTCGGCAATCTCGTCCACCGTCCACTGCGCTCCGTCATCAGCGCCTTCGCCGTCGCGATCGAAGTCATCATGATCCTTTCGATCGCCGCCATCATGTTTGGCATTCTCAACGGCAGCCGGCAGCAGACCACAGGTGCCGGATGGGACATCATGGTCCATCCCGGCGCCTCTACGGCTCTGATGAACACCTCCGCAGCCGCTGCGGACGTCCGCGTTGCCGACGTCCTCCGCAAGCTGCCGCACGTTGAGGTAGTTGCGCCTGCCAACATTAAGCTCACTGCCGGCTCCTCGCTGGAAAACATCTTCGGCATCGACTTCGATAGCTACAACGCGCTGCGCCCCTTTGTCTTCGTCAGCGGCGGCCCATTTCAGCAGCCTTACGACATGATCATCGACGACCTCCAGGCTGCCAGCGGCAAGGGTTTCCACGTCGGCGACACCATCAAAGCGTTGAACCATAACTTCCGCGTCTGCGGTATCGTCGAGCACGGCAAAGGCAGCCGCAAGTTCATCCGGCTCGACACGATGGACCAGCTCGACGGCAATCCTGGCAAGGCCGCCGAGTTCTTCCTTCGCACAGAGAACCAGCCGCAGTATCAGCAGACCGTGCGCAATGAGATCCTCTCCACTCCCGGCCTCGAGGACTGGAGCGTGCAGACAATCCAGGAGTTCCTCTCCACGCTGACCCCGGAACGCATGCCCGGCTTCAACATTGCACTTCGGGTCGTTATCGGCATTGCGATCATCATCGGCTTCCTCGTGATCTTCCAGTCCATGTACACGGCCGTGATGGAGCGTACGCGCGAGATCGGCATCCTGAAATCCATGGGCGCGGGACGCGCCGGGATCGTCTCTGTCGTTTTGCGCGAAACCGGCTTGCTCGCAGTTGTGGGCGTCATCCTGGGCGTCGCCGCCACCTACATCCTGCGCTCCTTGTTGCACGCAAAATTCCCAACCCTCAGCTTTCAGATAACTCCAAAGTGGGTGCTTGGTGCTGTGATCATCGCGTTGCTCGGAGCTCTCTTCGGTGCCCTCTATCCAGCGCTCAAGGCCGCTCGCAAAGATCCCATCGACGCGTTGTCTTACGAGTAGCGCAAACCAATACTCGTAAGGCCACGTCGAACGATCGATCCATCGCCCGCAATGAAACGCATCTCAGGTAGATTGGAGTCGATGCCGGCCGGCCGACACAAACCCGCCATTCTCCGGCACCTTCCCGGACTTCTGCTGCTCGCAGTCGCCGCCGTCTTCTTCTCGCTGCACTTCCTCCACCTGACCGCCGACTTTCCCAACAATTCGCCCTGGATGGACTGGGCCAAGTACACCGACGAGGGCTGGTACGGCGATGCCGCCATCCGCCACTACCTCACCGGACACTGGTACTGGTCGGGCGACTTCAATCCAGCCGTCGCTCTCCCTGTCTGGCCCGCCATCGAGCTTGTGCTCTTCAAGTTCACCGGTGTGACCCTCGCTGCCGCGCGCGCTCTCACCCTCTGCGTCTTCGGCCTCACGCTCTTTGCCTTCTACACACTGCTGCAGCGCGCCGCACGCACCTTTCACCCCCACTCCAGCCCACTCGCGGGTCCGCTCTGCGTGCTCTTTCTCTGCCTCAGTCCCTACGTCTACGTCTTCGAGCGCATGGCCATTCTGGAACCGCTCCTCATCGCGCTCACCGCACTCGCGCTCATCGCCGCCCAGCACCTCGAGCCCCTCAGCGTCAGCTTCTTTCGTTCCTCTCCGCGCCGCAAAATCCTCCGCGCGACCGCATCCACCGTTGCCCTCTCCCTCCTCATCCCCGCCATCGTCCTCACCAAGACCACTGGCGTGTTCCTGATGCCCGCCATCTTCTACATGGTCTGGGCGCGCTCGGGCTACAGCACTCGGCGCTATCTCCGCACTGCACTCCCGCCGGCCGCCATCGGCCTCGCGCTCTGGGTCATCTACTTCGCTGCCTTCGTCCACCCGCACTATCTCGAGGACTACCGCTACCTCTTCTCCGCCAACGCCTACACCGGCCTCGAGCTCCAGCCGCTCGCCACGGTCGTCCTAAGCGCCATCGGCGATGGCATGTGGATGGGCCACATCCTCTACCCGGCGTTCTTCATCGTTGTGGCGCTCGCACTCTTCTGGCGTCCGCGCCTCTTTGCGCAGCCACTCTTCCCAGCTTTGCTGCTCTGGATCGGCGGCTACTTCGCGTTTCTCGTCTACCACAACAATCTGCAGCCGCGATATTACCTCGTCATCGCGGTCCCGGCCACCGCTGTCGCTGCGCTCGGTTTGGACAACTTCCGTCTCGCTCGAGGCCGCCTGGAAACCACCATCACCTCCATCCTTGTGGCCGCCGTCACGCTCGCCGTCGTCATTCCGGACGCGCGCCTTCAACTCGACTTCATCCGCCACCCCACCTACCAGTTCGAAGCCGCCGCACAGTCCGTCAAGCGCATAGTCGACTCCGACCCAACGCACTCACATCTCATCCTCTCTATCTCCGGCTCGGATATCTCTCTGATGACCGGGCTGCATTCCATTGACGACGACTTCGGCACCCTCGATCTCGATCAGCGCGTCGCCAAATACCACCCCGGCTGGTATATCGCCTGGAACGAGCTCGACGATGACAAGGCCGACGCCATCACGCCGCTCTACCGCCCGGTCCGCGTCGCGGCTTTCCCCGCACTCGATGACCCCGACCGTAATCTGCTCATCGTCTATCGCCTGGACCCCAAGCAGCGCACGCCCGAAGTCGCAGCCCACAAACGCCACATTCCAAAACCGCTCCAGACCAAGCTCGGCCAGCAGCCCGGCACCACCCAGCTCCAGCATTGACGCTAGTGAATTTCGAAGTTCACTTCCACTGCCAGGTATACGCCGACCGGGCTGCCGTGACACGTTGCAGGGCGAAACTGGTACGTCAGAACAGACTTCGCCGCCTCTTCATCCAATCCCATACCCACCGGACGCGCTATCCACACGTCCGTAGGGCGGCCGCTTTTATCTACGATCAACCGCACATTGACAGATCCGTTCAACTTCGCCTTTCTCGCTTTTTCTGAGTAGCCCGGATCTGCTCCTCTCAAAAACTTCGGCGGAACTACTCCCTTGATTTCCTCGATACCTGCTTTGCAGTCTCTCTCCGCGCAGTTACACCGCGGATTCACTGCGGTCGCAACATCCTTAACCTTCGGCGCCGTTCGGTCGAGACGGGCAGGGATGACCTGTTGCACCGTCTTCGGTAGGGCCGCCAACGCAAGTTCAACCGACGGATAGAACAAAGATTCTTTCACCTGAGGAAGCGCCGTAGCCGGATCGGCGCTGCCCAGATCAACTTCGATCTTCATCTCGCTCGGCCGCTGATACAGAACAATCTTGTCCGACTCGTCGCGCACCGCGACGTGACGCGCGCACCTCATCTCCAGCATATGTCCCTTGAGCTTCACTGAATCGATCGTAAGAACGCCCATCGTCCGCCAGCGCGGAGGATCAAGCTCAAGTGCGCTGCCGGTCCAGCTCGCGCGCACATCCTCCTCGCCGCTGAAATTCTTCAACACGAATTGGCCATTCTTCATGGAATCCCGAAACGCGTTCACCGCGTCCTTTGCTGACTGCCCACACGCCGTTGTCGCGCTCAGAGCGCACAACAGAACCCAAAGCATTTTCCGCATGCGCCACATCCTACTGCATCACGCAAGAGACGCCGCTCTTATATCGAACTCCCATACTTGCTTCCGTATACTCGCCCCATGCACTCCATCGGCGCACCCCGGACCAACGGATGACCGGAATCCAAAGCCTTGAGGCCCGCACCGCACTCGGCAGCGCATTCGCGATCGTCGGCTACTTCGTCGCATCCGGCAAATCCATCCACCGCCTCGACAGCCGCCCGTTCGACGGCGCCATCAACATTGCCTTCATCCTCTCGCGTCTCGCCATCTTCTTCGGTGTGTTCTTCGTACTCCATCTTCCCGTCCGCGGCGACATCCCCTCGTTCTACGTCCCCGAAGCGCACTCGTTACTCCAGCATCAGCTCCCGTATCGCGACTTCCAGTCCAGCTACGCCCCGCTGCACACGTTCCTGGACGCCGCTCTCCTTCGCCTCTGGAACTCGCCCCTCGCGATCATCCTCTTCGCCATCCTCGTCGAGTTCCTGATACTTCCCGTCTGGCTCCGCGCCGCGCGTCTTTTCGCCTCAGAACGCGCCGTCCGCATCGCCGCCGTCCTGTACATCACCAGCGCCATCAGCCTGCAGTTCGTAACCATCGACGGCCAGGACAACATCGTCACCGCTCTACTCCTTGGTTTAGGCGTGCTTGCCATTGCCGGCCAGCGCGATGCGATCTCAGGAGCGCTCGTCGGCTTCAGCGCCGTCCTGGTCAAGTTCCTCTCCATGCTCTTTGCGCCCGCCTTCATTCTTGCGGCACGCGGATGGCTTCGCTGGCTCATCGGCTTCGTGGTCATCATCGTGGCGGGATATGGCGCGTTCGCGCTCCTGCACCTGCCCATCCTCGAACCACTCTCGCGCGAGGGCGGCCTTCGTACTGCCAGCGACCTTCCTTATCTGCTCGAATCCATCGCCGGCTACACCGCACCCATGAAACTCGAAGACGTGCTCCTCGGCTTCGTGCTCCTGGTCATCGTCGCGGTTATGCTGCGGGCGCGTCTCCGCGCCCGGGCCGATGCGCCCTTGCTGCGCCTGGCCGCCTTTGGCTGCGCCTCGCTCAACCTCGCGCTGCTCATCTTTTCCAAGAAGTCGTGGCCGCCTTACCTCGTGATCACGCTCTTTCCGCTCTGTCTTGTTATCGGTGAAGGCACGCGCCAGCGTCTCCGGATCGCCTGCTTCGCGCTGTTCAACGTGGTCGCGGTCACCACCCACAGCATCTGGGCGACGATCTTTAGCCAGTTCCTCGCCGAACCCTTTCACCACGCGCTGGCTCAACGACAGCCGATGGCCATCGTCTTCCTCATCACGCAAATTCTGCTCGTCTCCGGCTACGCCTGGCTGCTCATTGAAAGCATCGACGCAATGCTTTCGCCCACTCCAACTTCTACCAGAGCTGCGTCTGCAGCGATTTGAAGCTCACATTCAGGTACAGGTCGACCGTCACCGCATTGCCATTCAGTGTCGCCGGCTGAAACTGATACTGCTGCACTGCTGCGATCGCCGCCTCGTCCAGCCCCAGCCCCGCCGGCTGCGCCACGCTCACGTGCGACACCTTGCCGTCTGAGTCGAACCACAGATACAGCTTCACATTGCCCGTAAACTTCTGTGCGTTGGCCAAATCCGTGAACGTCGGGTTGTACGTCCGGACCAGTGTCGGCGGCTTCACCTCGCCCCCCACATGCATCGCGCTCTTCTCTTCCGGGGAGAAGGTCACCGGGGTTGCGCTCTCCGTAACAAAGCTCTCCTTCTGGAACTTCGGCGCGGAATTCACCGGCAGAAAATGCTGCATCGCGTAGGCCTGCCAGTACTGTGGCAGGGAAGGCGCGAGCGTCGCCAGATCCTTCGCGAACACCGCATCCAGCGCGCGGTCGTAATTTCCGCTTCCATTGCCTGCGATCTCCATGCTGATCGCACCGGGATCCTGCTGGGTCTTCGCTGGCACACGCCGGATCTCATCATTCGGCAGGAACTCCAGCGCCATCCGCTGGCCCTCAATCTCCAGAGAGTTCCCATTCACCCGCACCGACCGCACATCAATCCCCGACTCTGTAAACGGAACCGTTTCCGTCGACGACGCAATCTGCCCCTGCGCGTCGAACTTCAGGTTCTCGTTCCCCCAGAATCCGCGCAAATAAAGCTGCTTGCCGATCAGCCGTTCCGCGATCGCCTGTCCATTCGGTTGCACATCCGCGCCGAGCGCCGCAGCATTCGCCGCCAGAAAAAGAATTCCCGCCACCGCGGCGTACAGTCGACGCATCTTCACCTCACCCGAGTCCCGATATCAATTCGTTGCTTGCCGGGTTAGTCTCCGTTGCCCGAACCCCTGTGGACACTCCCAACTTAGAGCCACCTGTGCTACCCATCGGCAGCGTTACTTTCGTACCTTCACAGGAACCTCCGCCAGGATTCCCTACAATGGATATCGGCGCTCCCATGAAATTCCTTGAATCCATCGCCAATGCCTTCATCATGACCTTTGGCATAACGCCGCCGAAGCCCGAGCGTCGCCGCGTGGCCTCCATCTTCATTGGCTCCGCCCTCTTTCTCACCGTCGCAGCCGTCCTCGCGCTATTCATTGCCGTGATCATTCACCTGCTTATGCGCTGAAAAACTCTGTAACCTGCTGAAAACGATTGCTCTAAGCCCCATCCGCGCAGCCTGGAATCCGCTCCGGAAATCATTGACTTCCCGTCCCGGCACAGTTATTCTGAAAACTCGCGCAGTCCTGCGCCTGCACCGTTGTACGCCTTTAAGCCCGCCCGCTTCGGGCGGTGTTGAGGCAGCCGGACCAGGACATGAGGCGAGGCTCACCGCCGCCCCCGCTGATTCCGGCACCCGCCGGTCTCGCTGTTCGGCAGATTCGCAAAGCCCCGCTCCCCGGCCATCGCTTTATCAGGCTCTGTGCGCTGTCACTCGAACTCCGGCTCCTTGTGAGGCGACCGTCGCAGCAATCGCGCTGCGCGCGGCATGTCGCCCCAACAGAGCCGACCAACGCAGGCACAATATCTTCGCGCTTCACGCCGGCCACGAAGACGGCAGATGTAAGGAGTAAACGTGAATCTGAATCAGACAACGACGATTCCCAGCGGCAAAGATGTCCAGCGCAAGTGGTTCGTCCTGGACGCCAGCGGCCAGACCCTGGGCCGTCTCGCCTCCCGCGCCGCCAACGTTCTTACGGGTAAGAACAATCCGCTCTACACGCCGTACATCGACATGGGCGACCACGTCATCGTCATCAACGCCGAGAAGATCCAGGTCACGGGCATGAAGGCGAGCCAGAAGATGTACCGCCGCTACACCGGCTTCCCTGGCGGCCTGCGCGAGGAAGGCTTCACCAAACTGCTCGCCCGCCGTCCCGAGAAGATCGTCGAAGAGGCCATCAAGGGCATGCTGCCCAAGTCCAAGCTGGGACGCCAGATGGCGACCAAGCTCAAGGTCTACAAGGGTACCGACCACCCGCACAAGGCCCAGCAGCCCACCGCGCTTAGCGCCTAGAGGCTCACGTTTTGAAAGGGCGCGGCTTTAGCCGCGCCGCAAACGAAACCGAAATTGGAAGGGGCTTTAGCCCCTGAGGCAGCACCCCAGAGGATTTTCGAATGGCAGATTTGATCCAATACTACGGAACCGGCCGGCGCAAGAGCGCAATCGCTCGCGTCTTTCTTCGCCCGGGCTCGGGCAAGTTCACCATCAACGGCAAGCAGTTTGAGGAGTACTTCGTCACTCCGGCCCAGCGCATCGCCGCCAAACAGCCGCTCGGCATCGCCGACATCAACGAGACCTTCGACATCCTGTCCACCGTCAAGGGTGGCGGCATCAACGGTCAGGCCGATGCCGTCAAGCTCGGCATCGCCCGTGCACTCATGGAGTTCAACGCCGAGCTCCGCAAGGCTTTGAAGACCGAGGGCCTCGTGACCCGTGACGCACGTGGCAAGGAACGCAAGAAGTACGGCCAGAAGGGCGCCCGCGCTCGCTTCCAGTTCTCGAAGCGCTAACGCGCTTCAGTTGTCTGTTCTCCGTTCTCGGTAATCACGGAGAACGGACAACGCGAGAACGGCCCCATCCGCATCACCCGCCGGCACGCTAGCCGGCGGCAGGAACCAAATCTCCCAGCCCACCGGGATCAATCGTCTGTCGCCTAGGCCGCCCGCCGGACTCACAGACAGCGATGCCCAGAATAGGAAAATGACATGGCAAGTATCACTATGAAGGAGCTGCTCGAAGCTGGCGTTCACTTCGGGCACCAGACCAAGCGCTGGAACCCCAAGATGAAGGAATACATCTTCGGCGAGCGCAACGGCATTTACATCATCGACCTGCAGAAGACGCTGAAAATGTTTAAGGAAGCGTCCAAGTTCGTCACCGACCTCACCAGCGGCGGCAAGCTGATCCTGTTCGTCGGCACCAAGCGCCAGGCGCAGGATGCCGTTGCCGAGGAGGCCAACCGCGCGGGTATGCCTTACATCAACTCGCGCTGGCTCGGCGGCCTGCTCACCAACTGGGTCACCGTCCAGAAGTCGGTCAAGCGTCTGCAGGAGCTCGACGACATGTCGACCGACGGCCGCTACGAGCTCCTGACCAAGAAGGAAGTCATCAAGCTCGAGCGCGAGCGCAAGTCGCTCTCGACCAATCTCTCCGGCATCAAGAACATGCGCCGCCTCCCCGACGCGATCTTCGTCGTTGACTCGAACAACGAAGCCATCGCCGTCTCCGAGGCTCGCAAGCTCGGCATCCCGGTCGTCGCCGTCGTCGACACCAACTGCGATCCCACCGTGGTTGACTACGTCATCCCCGGCAACGACGACGCCCTCCGCGCCATCCGCCTCTTCACCACGAAGATCGCCGATGCCGCCTACGAGGGAACGCAGATGATCTCCGACAAGGCCTTCGCGCAGGAGTACGCCGACGTCACGCCCGCCGGAACCGAATCGCATCTGGTTGCCGATGACGACGACGTTGCCCGCAACGAGATCCAGATCTCTGCCGGCGCCGCGGCCGACTCCGTCGAGGACACCGAGGAAGAGGACATCGACCTCAACGCTGCCCTTGGCGGCGGCATCCGCAAAGCCCCTGCAGCGGAGACCGAAGCCGAGCCGACGCCCGCCGAAGCCACCGCGTAACTCTGGCATTCGCTGCGCTGCTTTCTTTAGTGTCGTTGTTTTTCTGTCTGTCATTCCGAGCGCAAGCGAGGAACCTGCTTTCCTCGGGATCACCGACGAAGCTGATTGAGGCACGAACTGAAGGGCACGGCTTTAGCCGTGCCGTAACAGCCCTCACCTAATATTCAGAGCGCGGGTTTCAATCCGCGCCCGTTTTACCCGCCTGAGTCAAGGCGAGAAAGAACCACAATGTCTACTATCGAAGCTGTGAAGATCGACGCCAAGCTCGTCAAGGAACTCCGCGAAAAGTCCGGAGCCCCCATGGGCGACTGCCTCAAGGCCCTGCAGGAGGCCAAGGGTGATATGGAGGAAGCGTTCGTTGTCCTCCGCAAGCGCGGCATGGCCTCCGCGGCCAAGAAGGCCTCGCGCACCACCAACGAGGGTGCAGTCGGCACTTACATCCACGCCGGCGGCAAGATCGGCGTCCTGCTCGAGCTCAACTGCGAGTCCGACTTCGTGGCCCGCACCGACGACTTCCAGGGGCTCCTCAAGGACATCGCGATGCACATCGCCGCCGTCGACCCGCGTTACATCTCGAAGGACGAGGTGACGCCCGCCGACATCGAGCGCGAGAAGGACATCTACCGCGCCCAGGCCGCCGCCACCGGCAAGCCGGCGAACATCATCGAGAAGATGCTCGAGGGCAAGATGGGCAAGTTCTACGAGGAGGTCTGCCTCCTCGAGCAGCCCTTCATCAAGGAGCAGTCCCTCACCATCCAGCAGCTCATCTCGCAGAAGATCGCGAAGCTCGGCGAGAACATCTCGGTCCGCCGCTTCGCCCGCTTCAAGATCGGCGATCCCAACTACACCATCGCCCAGGCGAAACCCGCCGCAACCGACGAGGCCTCAGCCTAACCACGAATCGGAAGGGCACGGCTTTAGCCGTGCCGAAAAACCAAATACTAAGAGCCCGGACTTCAGTCCGGGCTCTTTCTTTACTGCGTCGGGCTGCGCCCCGGACAAATTCCGCGCGATCCGCATCCTGCACACGCGCACGCCCTCGGCGTAGCCATGGCTGGACCCGGCGAGTTTGATCCCGGCAAGGACTGAGCTGTCACAACAATTACCGAAAAAAACAGCAAGGGCCGTTGGTCGCACCCGGCCCTTGCTTCCCAAGGAGGCCCTCCGCGCCGTTCTGAGTCGGCCTTGGAACCTTACTGTCGCTCGTACACTGCCGTGGACTTCTCGTTCATCTTTCCCGGGGCCCACTCCTCTTCAACCAGGCTCTTGCCATCGGCGCTGAGCTTCGATGGTGAACGTATCGCCGGTGAACTTGCTCTTCGCCACATTCAGCTTCCACGTCCCATCCCATGACTGCCCCGCCGCAAAGCAAGGTGCAGCAGCGAGCGCGAGTGCCGCACACGCACAGCAAATCGTCTTCCTCATAGCCACCTCGGCACGCAATCCGTTTGAAGAAACGCAGCCCGAGTAACCCCGGTCCCGCGACGCTGGTCCACAGTCGCATTGACCTGTCGACGTACAGCCCTGCACATTTCCTGAGAGCCACACTCTGAACTCAACCTTCTGCAATGTCAAGCAGATAACTCTTCCTTGCGACTGTTCGCCGCAAATGTCGTTCTCCGGCCGGTTTGAGTCTGCTCTCCACCCTATGGCCGATGACAACACGTTCATCGCGTCGTAGCGTTGAACGCACCAACGATCTGCACTGATTGCGCGGCGCCGAAACCATGACGCCCCGGCGTGGAGTCCGTATGAATTCCTCGAAATCGCTTCTTCTTCTCGTCCTGTCCTGCACTTTGTTTGCAACCGGAAGCGCTCTCGCCCAGGGATGTGTCGCTGCTCACAC
The DNA here is from genome assembly GCA_036273275.1 of Bryocella sp. Lineage (GTDB taxonomy): Bacteria > Acidobacteriota > Terriglobia > Terriglobales > Acidobacteriaceae > Granulicella. The sequence continues at coordinate 24,842 of DASUHZ010000012.1, read as the reverse complement.
CAACCAGCGCCCCATCATCGAGCTCGTCACCGCCGACCAAGGCCGTCCACCGTCGCGCTTCTCCCTCCACAACCTCACCGTCAACATCGGCTACCGCGTCTTCAACTCCAACAAGTACTTCCAAGGGGCGACCGAAATCCCGCGCCCCAACGCCGTCCGCAACCACCAGAACATCTTCGACATCGGCATCGAGTACCAGCTCTCCCCGCGCTGGAGCTTCATCGCCGACGTCCCGGTCTTCGACGGCACGCGCAACCAGATCTATCCGCCCGCCGGCGTCTTCCGCGTCAACGGCATCGGCGACACGCTCCTCGGCGCACAGGCCTGGATCTTCCGGCCTCCCACCGAAAACGGTGGCGACATCGCCGTCAGCGCCCAGCTCAAGATCCCCACCGGCCTTAACAACGCCACAGGCGCCGCCGTGCAGGGAGGCAAGACCATCATCGCCACCGCCGATCAGTCCATGCAGCCCGGCGACGGCGGCTGGGGTTTCGTCCTCGGCACACAGGGCTACAAACGCCTCTGGCGCACCGCTTCGGCCTACGGCCAGGCCAGCTACCTCTTCAATCCCCAGGACACCAACGGCGTCCGAACCTTCCGCTCCCAGCCCGGCCAATCCATCATGTCCGTCACCGACCAGTACCTCTACCGCGCCGGCGTTTCCCAGTACGTGCCCAAAATTCACCACATCTCGCTCTCCCTCGGCATCCGCGGCGAAGGCGTCCCCGTCCGCGACCTCCTCGGCGACTCCAACGGCTTCCGCCGCCCAGGCTTCATCTTCTCGCTCGACCCCGGCCTGATGCTCAACTACAAGCGCGACACGCTCTCCGTCAACGGTCCATGGGCTCTCTACCGCGACCGACCGCCCAGCGTCCCCGAGATCCAATACAACGTCACCAACGGCGACGCCTTCTTCGCCGACTACACCGTCGTCGCCAGCCTCTCGCACCACTTCTAGCCCGCCCCCGCACCCACAAACCGCTCGGCTACACTCGCCCTATGCCGAAGCGCATCTCCGCGCCCAAATCCTTCATCACCACCTGCGGCGAGATCCACCTCGGCGACAACCTTCCCATCCTCCAATCCGTCCCCTCCGCCTCCGTCGACCTCATCTACATCGACCCGCCCTTCAACACCGGCCTCACTCAGAAGCGCACGCGCATCACCGCCCGCCGAGCCTCGGCAGATACCATCGCCAAAACCCGCAACGGCTTCGGCAACGCCCGTTACGAAACCACCGCCGTTGCCTCGCCCGGTTACGCCGACACCTTCGACGACTACCTCGCCTTCCTTCGCCCGCGCCTGCTCGAAGCTCACCGCCTCCTCGCGCCCACCGGCTCGCTCTTCCTCCATCTCGACCCCCGCGAGGTCCACTACGCGAAGGTCATGCTCGATGAAATCTTCGGCCGCGCCCACTTCCGCAACGAGATCATCTGGGCCTACGACTACGGCGGCAAGCCGCGCGACCGCTGGCCGGCCAAGCACGACAACATCCTCTGGTACACCCGCTCGCCTACTCGCTACACCTTCCACTACGACGCCATCGATCGCATCCCCTACATGGCGCCCGATCTTGTCGGCCCCGAAAAAGCTGCCCGCGGCAAAATCCCCACCGACGTCTGGTTCATCACCGTCGTCCCCACCAACTCCCGCGAAAAAACCGGCTACCCCACGCAAAAGCCCCTCAAGCTCCTCGAACGCATCCTCCGTGTCCACTCCTCACCCGGCGACCTCATCCTCGACTTCTTCGCCGGCTCCGGCACCACAGGACAAGCCGCCGCCAACCTCGGCCGGCGCTTCCTCCTCATCGACTCCAGCCCCGACGCCGTCCGCATCATGCGCAACCGCCTCGCCCCTGTCCCAACACTTCGTCATCCTGAGCGAAGTAGCTCACGCCACACGTGAGCTACGTAGTCGAAGGACCTCGAGCATCTTCGGTCCAGCAATGGTCGTCGATCCCTTTTCAACCAGAGACCCGCCTCCGCTGCATGCAATGCCCCGCGTCACTCTTCAGTCACTAACGAACCCCTTCGCTGAAAACGTTTTCCGCCTATCATTCCTCGCAGGGCCCAGACAACTTTCTCGGAGGACCGAATGTCAGCAAGCTCGCTGATACCGCATGCCTTGTCTTGGCGTGCGGACCAGCACCTTATCTGGACCATGATGGTTTCCAACGCCGTCACCTTCCTCAGCTACACCAGCATCTGCATCACGCTTCTCGCTATCCGGCGCCGCACCCGCATCGTCATCGCCCGCGACTGGATCTTCTTCCTCACCGGCTTCGCTCTCCTCATCGTCGCCGCAGGCGCCACGCACCTCATGGAGGCGCTCACCAGCTGGTCGCCCGTCTTGTGGGTAGGGTCCCCGGCTCGAATCTGGCCCAACATCGTCACTGCCGTCTTCTCCGCCTATGTTGCCCTCCAACTCATCCGCCGCCTCAACACCATCACCACCGGCGTCAACGACTACGCGGGCCGCCTCGCACGCACCGAAGGCGAAAAGGCACAGCTCCAGGAAAACCTCCTTTCCGCGCAAAAGCTCGAGGACTGGAGCCGCATGTCCGCCGTCGTTACGCACGAGATCGGGAACCCGCTCGAAGCCATCCAGAACATCCTCTATCTCATCCGTCAATCAGAGGTCGCCACACCCGAAATCGTCCGCCTCACCCGCATGGCTTCTGAAGAAGCCGACCGCGTCCTCACCATCTCGCGCTCCACGCTCTCCTTCTTCCGCCAGTCCAGCACGCCCGAGCGCGTAGACCTCCGCGCCGCCGCCGAAAGCGTCCGCTTCCTCCTCGACCCCGTCCTTCGCCGCCGCGAGATCACCTTCAACGTTCGCCTCTCCGGCGATGTCGTCGTAGAAGCGCTCGCCGGTGAAGCTCGTCAGGTCCTCCTCAACGTCGTGCGCAACGCCTGCGAAGCCTGTCCCCGCGGCGGCTCCGCTGTGACGCTCACGCTCTCCGGTCAGGCCGACCACGTGGACATCATCGTCAAAGACGAAGGATCCGGCATCGACCCCACCGTCCTTCCCACCATCTTTCAGTTCGGCCAGACCACCAAGGGCTCACAAGGCAACGGCATGGGCCTCTGGACCGTGAAGCACATCGTCGACCGCCACGGCGGCCGCATCCACGTCGACTCCACCCCCGGCCACGGCGCGACCTTCACCATCGCCTGGCCCCGCCACATCCACTCCCAGAGAGTCCGGGTGCCCCATCCTCGCCGCGTAGCGGCAGGGTGGGGTGTCGCGCGTTAAGACGCGCGATGTTTTTGCGGGAACCGTCACTTGCCCACGTTCCCGTCTCGTTAAGGGCACGGCTTCAGCCGTGCCGCAAAGCTGTCCAAAACAAAAGCGGCTTCAGCCGCTGAGGTGATCCCAGCCTCACCCGCGCAGCTGCTCGACCAGCCCCGCCATATCCATCTGCAGCCAGTGCTCCGCAATCCGTCCGTCGCTAACCCGATAAAAGATCATCAGGTCGCCCGAAACAGATTTGCCAGTCGGCTGCACCCCGGCAAACTCCCCTTTGTGCACGCCATGAAACGTGCCCCGAACCGCGACCATGTCACCCTCAGCGACCATCTGTTCCGGCACGAGCTCATATGCCGGGAAAGCCGCCTCAGCACCCCGAATGTGCTCTTTCAATCCCGGATCGCTGACGTACTGTTCCAACAGCTTCTCCGTCTTCGGCTGACCACTTAGGGCGTTCAGATATTCTTCAACAAACTGTTTGGCATCGGTTGCTGCGGAATTCATAAGTTCCTCCTGACGGCAGTCCCTGGACTCGACCCAACTACAGGAGTGACCCTTACTAACCACTAATCTCTGACTACTCGCCCCTACCGCACCCCACCCAACAGATCAATCAACCTCTTGAAACCCTCGCGCCGGGCCGCACTATTCGCCGCATTCGCATCCGGAGCCTCGCCGGCGCGCATGAACCCATGTCCCGCGCCGTCATACACCACCGGCTCATACGTCTTGCCCAGCGCCTTCATCTCATCCTGCGTCTTCGGAATGGTTGATGAAATCCGAGCATCATTCTGCGCATAGAACCCATACACCGGCGCCGTAATGTTCTTCATCAAATCCTCCGCCGGAGGTGGCCCGTAAAACACAAACGCCGCGCTCAGATCATGCCGGTGCGTCGCAAACAAAAACGTCTTCCCGCCGCCCCAGCAGAACCCCGCCACAAATAATTTGCCGTTCGCCGCCGGCAGCTTGTTCCCGTAATCCGCCGCCGCATCCAGGTCAGCCAGCACCTGTGCATCCGGCAACGACGACACCGCCCTCGTCACCGCACTCTGGTCCGGAAACGCGCTCGTCCCGCCCGGCTGTGCGGGAACATACGCCTGTCCGCCTGCTTGCATTGCGGGCGGCGCGTGATGGTCCATCGGCGCGGACGGCTGCTGGCTGGCCGCACTCTCTCGTACAGGCTTCTGACCCGCGGCGCATGGCATCGGATCGCAGCCCGTGCCGGGAAGCGACGTCTTCGCAGGGGCTGTCTCTTGCCGTGGAGTTGTAATGAAACTTACATCCTGCTTCGAAACCGGAAACCGGCTCATACCCGCCGTCCGGGCCGGCCCCAGCCCGCTCAACAAATCCGGTTCCACGACGATGTATCCCGCGCCCGCGACCTCGTCCGCCATCTCCCGCGCCCAGTCGCTCATCCCGAAGATCTCGTGAATCATCACCACCACCGGAGCCTTGTCCTTCACCTCTGGATACACCACCCACGCTTGCAGGTCTCGTCCACTCGGCTCATGAATCGTTACAAATTCGCCATGCCTCGAACTCTTCGCCAGGTTGGCCTTCGCCCAGTCCTGCGCCACAGCGCTGCTTGCGACCGCCAGCGCAACGGAAATCACCGCACTCGCCACTCGTCTCATGCGCGCCAGTCTAACGGCTTTAACTCACAACTGAAAACTGACAACTGAAAACTCAAAGCACATGAATTCTGGCACGCCGCAGCGATAAAACAAGTCGGCACGACTTGACAAACATGCGTGCCGGAGACCCCCTGCGTTAAATCGCTTCGTCGCCTCATCGCCGCAAAATATTCAAAACAAAGATGTTCCAGGCAAAATCTTTGAAATCAATATTTTGCAGAGCATGGCATCCCGGAACGCATTGATTTCAAAGATCCGGCAAAAAACAGGGGGGAGGGGGGTCCCCCCTCCCCGCAGCCGAAAAACGCGAACTGTTAGACCTGGTTGCCCGCGAAACTCGTCGCCAGATCTCCCACGATCGGAATTTTGTACCACTGGCCCTGACTCGCTTTGATCAGCGCAATCAGCCAGAAGACAAAGATCACAAGATCGATCAGCCGGTGGATAAGGAACAGCATCCAGAACATCACGTGCAAGCCGATGATCCCCAGCATTGCGAACACGATCCCGATCACGACCGCGACCACCGTCAGCGCAATGCACTGCCAGGCATGGAACCGCACGAACCGGTCACGGTTATAAGGCGCCACCACCAGGAAGATCACCGCAGGGATAAAGGTGATGTAGGAGATTGCCGCAGCCGCATTGCTGCTCAACCCCTGACCGATTGCCGGCGGCGGAGCTCCCGGCGGATACTGCGGCCCCGGCCCTCCCGCATATCCCGGCGGTGGCGGTCCCTGCGGCGGCGGCGGATACCCTCCCGCCGGCCCACTCGCATACCCCCCTGCCGGCGGATACTGCGGCTGGCTTCCGTATACCGGCGCGTACCCACCCGGAGCAGGCTGCTGCGGAGGAGGAGGCGGGGGCGGCACGGGGAGAGGTTCCAGGGATTGCGAAGGTGGCGCTGGAGGAACTGGTGGTTGCGCTGGTGGAACTGTGCTCCAGTCGCTGGCCCCGCCCGTGCTTGATTCCTGTCCCGTCCCCTCTGGCCCGGCGCCCGGTGTCTGTGGTTCGTCGATCATGTTTTCCCCTCAGAAAATACAAATTCACCGCATGCGCCAGACCGCCACACGCGCACAAACTGTGATGAAGCTGTGACTGCACGCGAAACCGCTTCATCACCGTCGCGAGCATCTTAGCCCAAGCCTGCGTTCAGAGTCGGTAACCAGATTGTTTTGCCGCGAACTCGCTGATCACGGGCAGCTTGAATGCGCTTCCCTGCGACGCCTTCACGATGCTCAAAATCCAGCAGATCAGAAGCACCACGAAGCCAATCGCGCCCACAATCCATCCGAGGATCGGCACGATCCACACCAGTCCGAGGCAGAACCAGCAGATCGCCAGCCCGATGCATTGGAAGGCATGGAAGCGTACAAACGGTTTCGTGTTGTAAGGAGCCATCACCAGAAAGATGATCGCCGGAATAATGGTGACGTACGCCAGCGCACCAGCGGCTGTGTCGCTCAGCCCCTCGGCCGGAGCAACCGCTGCGGGCTGTGCATAGCCTGCCGGTGGTGGAGGGGTCTGTTGCCAGCTACCTGTCGATGATGGCGGGGGAACGTCCCGGATTGGTTGCTCGTCCATGCTGCCTCCTTGTGGGTGCCCAGCCATCATGCTGGCTGGGGCGATCCTCGGCGCAAACGCAAAAACGGCCCGGTACCGCGGGGCCGCTCCTTGCATTTACCGATTCTCGTTGTGCAGCCACTTCTACCACAGAAGTGTGAGGGCGGCTATCAGGAAATTAGTGTCGCCCTCCGATGAGATTATCCGGCCGAAGCTTCGGTCGTTGTCTGACCTAGATTTATCGGTTGTTGTCGAACATAGACCCGACAATTCCGCCGAGAACTGCTCCCGCGCCCACATCGCGCGCCGTTTCACCCCGATTGTGCGGCAGATAGGGTTCAAGCGCATGCGCCAGATTGACCAGCGGCAGAGTCTGCAGCCACACGCGGCCGGGTCCGGTGAGGGCGGCGAGAAAGATGCCGTCACCACCGAAGAACATGTTGCGAATGCCCTGAATGCGGGTGATGTTGAAGGCGACATTGGCCTGAAACGCGCCGACGTGTCCGGGATGCACGCGCAGCGTTTCGCCGGGCTGCAGATCGCGCACCACAAGCTCTCCGCTGAGTTCGAGCCAGGCGGTGCCGTAGCCCGAAACCTTCTGCAGCAGGAATCCGTCGCCGCCGAAGATACCTGCACCAAGCGACTGCTGGAAACCGACGCCGAGCTGAATCTGCGGCGTCGCGCAGAGGAAACCGTGGCGGTGAATCATGAACTCGCTTCCCGGGCCTACTTCGATGGGCAGTATGTGGCCGGGAATCTTGGTCGCGAAGGCGACCTCGCCCGGATAGCCCTGGGCGGTGTACTCGGTCATGAAGAGACTGCCGCCGCCGACCACGCGCTTGAACGCGCCGAAGAACCCGCCCCCGCCCATCATCTGCGTATGCGTAGTCATGGCAATCGTCTGGCTCATCCAGCTCAACTCGCCAGCCTCCGAGATCACGCTCTCCCCCGGCTGCAACTGGACTTCCAGCACCGGCATTGTGGTTCCGACGATTCGGCTCTGCATAGAATTTCCTTTCCCCTTCGCGCACACCCATCACATTGAGTTGGCTCTAATGCTACGCCCGCCAAGGGCTTCAGGTTCCACTTCGTTCTGCATCCAACTGTGGCTGGAGAGCAACCCCTGAATGCCAGTAGCCGCGACGGGTCCAGCCAAGTCAAAGAGTAAGCGATCCTCAACCTCGGTTCCGTGGCCCGCGATCATCCGTGAAGCACGGAAACGATTTAATGTTCGAGGCTTTCGGGCCGGCCAGCGCGAAATCCTCGAAGCGGTTTTTAGCTCACGGGATGTGCTGGGCATTCTGCCGACTGGCGCAGGGAAGTCTCTCACCTACCAGCTGCCTGCACTGTTTCTTCCGAAGCCGGTGGTTGTCGTTTCTCCCCTGATAGCGCTGATGCAGGATCAGCAGGAGAAGGCGACGGAGGCCGCCATTGCGGTCGAGAAGATCGATTCCACACTCACGATGAGCGAAGCGGAAGAAGCCAGCGAGGCGATCGGCGACGGGAGCGCGCAGCTCATCTATGTGACACCTGAACGACTGGAGAATCGTGAGTTTCTGGATTCCCTGAAGGCCGGTGGCGTCTCGCTCTTCGTCGTGGATGAGGCCCATTGCATCTCGCAATGGGGACATGATTTTCGTCCCGCATATCTCGGGCTGGGGTATGCGCGTGAGGCGCTGGGCAATCCGCCGGTGCTGGCATTGACCGCGACCGCAACGGAAGAGGTGGCGCAGGAGATCCTCGAGCGGCTGCATGCGAAGGACCCTGTGATTGTGAACACGGGAACGGAGCGCACGAATCTTTCCCTGGCGGTGCATCCAACGGTGAACCTCGACGCGAAGCTGGCGCGGGTCGGCTCGTTGTTGGAACAGGAGAAGGGCAGCGGCATCATCTATACGGCCAGCATCCGGTCTGCGAATGAGCTGCATGATTGGCTGAAGGAACACGGAGTTCAAGTTGGCAGGTATCACGGGAGAATGCCGGTCCGCGAACGGGAACGCATCCAGACAGAGTTCATGAATGGCGAGCACAAGGTGATGATTGCCACGAAGGCATTCGGGCTTGGCATCGACAAGCCGGACATCCGGTTCGTGTATCACTTCGAGTTTCCGGATTCGCTGGAAACGTACGCGCAGGAGGCGGGCCGTGCGGGGCGCGATGGGCTGCCCTCGCACGCGATTCTGCTTTACAGGCTGGAAGACAAGCGCATTCAAAACTTCTTCATGCGCGGACGCTATCCGAAAGCAGAAGAGGTTCGCGCGGTGCTCAGCACGCTGAACGCGGTGCCGTCGTCGCTGGCAAGTGTTGCGGAGTTTTCGCAGACGGGCCGCCGTCGCACGCAGGTGATTCTTTATCTGTTGCGAGAGGCAGGACTGGTTCGGCGTAGCCGCAACGGTTACGTGCTGAAGCGAGCCGATCCGATCTCCGATGCGGAGATTGGATTGTTACTCAGCGAGTACACGGAACGTGCGAGCCGCGATAAAGAGCGGCTGGCAGAGATGATGCACTACGCGCAGACGCCAACATGCCGAACGCAATTTCTACGAACGTACTTCGGCGAGGATGCGGGAGAAGCCTGTGGCCGTTGCGACAACTGCGCGCGCGGATTGAACGCAGATGCAGACCTTACCGAGCCGAAGCCGAAGCCGAAGCGCTCGCGTAAGAAGCGCGCGGCGGAGGAGACGGCGCGGCCCGCGACCGGGAATGGAGTGACGGTCATAGAGACGATCCATGGAGAGATTCGGACCACGGCGCCCGAGACACTGCCTCAGGCCGACCAAGCGAAGTTTGCGGCGGGCGACCGCGTGCGGCATAAGAGCTTCGGGATGGGGCGAATACGCGACGTGCTCGGTTCGGCGGCACTGGTTCACTTCCCGAAATCCGGCGACCGTCGCGTGCATACTGACTTCCTGAGGGCGGCAGGGTAATAACGCGATGCTGCTAACATTTTGAGGAATGGCATCGAGCATTGACGTATCCACGCGGGCTGAAAAGCCGCGCCAGCATGTTGGCTCCGCCACACGCGATCTAGTGCTGGCTCTTCCGTTTCTGGCGCTGCTGTATGTTCAGTTGGTTCACCACGTTCTTTGGCGCGATGAATTAAACGCGCTCGGGATTGTATGGGCGAGCCCTACGATTCCATCGCTGTTCTGGCACATCCATCATGAAGGCCATCCGTGGCTTTGGTACGTCATCCTCTGGATCCCGTCGCGCTTCACGCAGTCCGTGCTGGTGCTGAAGTATGTAGAGGGCATCGTCAGCACGGCCATCATTTTGTTCGTTGCGCTGAGATCTCCGTTCCGGCGATGGGAGAAAGCGCTGATCCTGGCCGGTTACTTCTTCGTGTTTGAATACACAGTACTGTCGCGCATGTACGGCGTTATGCTACTGGCGTTCGTCGTCTATCTGTACTGGCGCACGAAGCATCGGGATTTGCCAGTCGTGAGCGTGTTGCTGCTTGGCGTGATGGCCAGCGTCGATACGATCGGCATCATTCTTTCGCTGGCGCTGATTCTGGAGTATGCGGTGGCGATGTACCGGAGCGGCAGGCTGTTCTTCGGCCGCAGAATTGCGGCGCGGGCGCTGGGACTTTATGCTGCAATTTTGGCATTTGCCGTCTGGTCAGCCAAGCCTGCGAAGGACATCAGCTGGCGGACGACGGGACGGCCATTTGCAGATGCGAAGGATATGTCGCATCTGTACGGCGCATTTCTGAACTACACAGTTCTGCCGTTCATTCCTGTAAAGAGTCCGCGCAGCCACTTCTTTTGGAACCCGTGGCTGCATTTACATGCGGCTGTGTACACGGTACCGATGCTCCTGTTCGTGGGGATGCTGTACTGGGCGTTTCGCGGCCGATGGAACCTGCTGGTGATGATCGGAGCCACGATAGTAGCGGGCACGTTGCTCGGGCACCTGATCTATCCGGGATCGGAACGGCACTTTGGTGTGGTGTTCCTTGCGTTTGTAGCGGCGGCATGGATGGTTCGCGCCGAGGCTCCGGCGGAGCTGCTGCCGTGGCCTGTCTATGCGCTTCTTGGACTCTCAGCGGTTTGCAGCATATGGGCGGTCGCTGGTCAGTGGGTGCGTCCGTTTTCGTATGACAAAGCCGCGGCGGAGTGGATTGTGCAGAACCACCTGGAGGGCATGCCGCTGGTCGGCAATGAGGACACGAGCGCCGTGGATGTGGCGCAGTATCTGCACCGTCCCGTGTACATGATTGAATGCTCCTGCGTGGACACCTATCTTCTTTATTCATCACGCCGCGATAACTATAAGAAGTCATGGCAGGCGCAGCGGGTGCTGCAGGCTGCGCACTACTATCACGACCAGCCGATCCTGTTCATGATGGTGCACCAGATGAAGCCCGAGGAGCGGCAGCCATTGGAGGCGGAAGGTTTCGAGATCGCGCCCCTCGCAGAGTTCAGCGAGGCGGAGGAAATCTCAGAGAACTTCTTCTTCTATCGCTTGACGCTGAAGCCGGAAGCGAAGGCTCACTGATGGCGATGGGGAGATGCATTGATCGCTCGTGAAGAGACCAAACGCAGATTCCCGCCGGAGTTGGTAGCTACGTTGCTCGTGCTTGCGGCGTATCTGATTTGGATGCTTTGGGTGCCTGCGTGGCCGTCTCAGGATGGGCCGGTCCATCTTTACTACGCGGACGTCTTTGGTAAGCTGCTTGGCCACAGCGATCCCGCACTCAATCAGTATTTTCAAATCAGACATTTGCTGCCGCCGTATGCGCTGTACTACTACGCGCTGGTGGGATTATCGAACTTCGTCTCCCCGTTCCTGGCGGATCGGCTGATCATTTGCTGCTATCTCGTCTCGTTTGTTTTCGGTTTTCGATTCGCTGCCAAACGGCTTGGCCGTTCAGCAGAAACGACTACGCTCTTTGCTACTTTGCTGCTGCTGAACTGGCCGCTCGGAATGGGCTTTGTGAACTACTGTTTGGCGCTGTCGTTTGCGCTCTGGGGATTAGGTCTGTGGCTACGGTTCGACGAGCGACAGGATGGGTGGTTGCGTGCGGGCTTCATTGTCCTTGCCTTCGTAACTATGCTGACCCATCCGGTTCCGCTGATGTTGATGCTGGGTCTGTGCACGGTTCTGCTCTTTGCGGATTTGGCAGCCGCGCGCTGGAGCCGGGGTGCGGTGGGAAGCAGCCGCTTATGGAAGCGCGATGTGTTCACGTTGCTTGCTTCTGGACTTACGCTGATTTACATCAAGCTCTTCACGACGGCTCATCCTTTGCAGGAGGTATTGCCGGAGACCGGAACGTTCGCAGTGCGGGTGGTTCATCGAGCAGCACGACTGGCGAAAGAAGACGGAATGGCTGCACTCTTCGGGCCGTTTCTCGCGACGAGGATCTATCGAATTGCGCTGGCCATTTTATTGATCGCGTGCATCGCCATTGGCGTGAGGCAAATATTCCGCAGCTTCCGATCCCGGAGATGGTTGCCGGGTGACACAATCTTCCTGCTTGGTCTGTTGCTGCTGATCGCATTACCGTTTATTCCACTGGATCTGAATGGTCTTTTCTACTTTGCGGACCGCCTTTCGCTGCTGGTTTGGCTGACACTCCTGCTGGCCGCCAGCAGGTCAAAGATATTTTCTGCGGCGATGCCAGGACCAGCAGCGCGCGATCGGGCGAGAGTTGCTGCGATTGTGTTCGCCGTAGTGGCGAACGGGGCCTTGCTGGTTGCCATGACGGTCGTTGTCGTGCCGATCTCCCGAGACATCGCGGCAGTCGAAGCTGCACCCGTATCTGTCGCGAAGCAAGTCGGGTTCATCATGGAAGATCCGCGCCAGCCGAATGGGTGGTCGAACGCTCCCTCATGGGATCCGTACTATTGGGCGGCCATTCATGTGATTCGCCACAACGACGCAATACTGGCAAATGCACCGTGGATGGATGAGACGATTCTTCCCGTAGGGCCCGGTGCTGTGCTGCCGGAAGAGACGATCGCAGTGCTGCAAACACCCGTACCGGGGCACTTGTATGGCGAACTCATCGCCGCTCCAGAGCAGCGTTTGCGAGCGATGAGCGCGGTGAATTTCTTTGTCGTACAGCAATACAACCGGACCGCCTTGACCGTGGCGAACGATCCGATATCTGAACTCGAGAGAGGTATACCGGGACGGTGGGATTGTGGAAACGGCGTGGCGGAGTGGTATCGACTGTGCCGGCGACGGTGAATCTTGCCCGCGGTGCAGGCCGGCGGCGTGCTCCTGTAAACTCTTAAATAGCCATGTACAAGCGTGTTCTTCTAAAGATCTCGGGCGAAGCCCTGGCCGCGGGCCGCGGCTTCGGCGTCGATGCTGTGTTCATCCACGAGATTGCGGCTGAGATTGCGCAGGTGGCGCGCACCGGGTGCCAGATAGCCATCGTCGTCGGCGGCGGAAACTTCTTCCGCGGCGTTTCAGAGCAGGCGATCAACATGGACCGCGTCGCGGCGGACCATATGGGCATGCTCTCCACTGTGATCAACGCGCTGGCCCTGCAGGACGCGATCGAGAAGACAGGCCTGCAATCGCGCGTGATGAGCGCGATCGAGATGCATGAGGTCGCGGAGCCCTACATTCGACGCCGCGCAATTCGTCATCTCGAGAAGGGCCGCGTCGTTATCTTCGCTGCCGGCACCGGCAATCCGTACTTCTCGACCGACACCGCAGCCGCCTTGCGCGCGATGGAGATTGGCGCCGACGTGCTGTTGAAAGCGACCAGCGTCGAGGGCATCTATACCGCGGACCCGAAAAAGGTTGCCGACGCGACCAAATTCGAAACGATCACATACATGGAGATCATCAAACTGGGCCTGCGCGTGATGGACACAACCGCGGTGTCGCTCTGCAAAGACAACAACCTGCCAATGATCATCTTTTCCATGCGCGAGATGGGAAATATTGTTCGCGTGGTCCAGGGCGAAAAGCTCGGCTCGCTGGTTACGGCTTAGAGCATGACTGGGCCGTGCCGGGCGTAAACTAACTCTATGGGCATTACTCGCCAGCAGGCGCTTGATTGCTTCGCCTCGGACGACCTGATCGGCATCGGCATGGAAGCTGACGCGGTGCGACGCAGGCTCCATCCGGACGGCGTGGTCAGCTACATCATCGACCGCAACATCAACTACACGAACTTCTGCACTGAGTACTGCACCTTCTGCGCGTTTTATCGGCCGCTGAAGGGCAAGCTCGCTGCAGAGGGCTACATCCTCGACTTCGACACGATCTACGACAAAATTCGCGAGACGGTGGAGATGGGCGGCACCGGCGTGCTGATGCAGGGCGGCATTCATCCGGACCTGAAGATTGACTGGTTTGAGCGGCTATTTACGGGCATCAAGCAACGTTTTCCGCAGATCTGGCTGCACTGCCTGAGCGCGAGCGAGGTGCTGGCAATCGCGGAGTACTCCGAGCTCGATCTGCGCACAACCATCTCGCGGCTGCGTGATGCCGGGTTGGATTCGATTCCCGGCGGCGGTGCGGAGATCCTGGATGACGAGGTGCGGTATCGCATCGCGCGCCTGAAGTGCCGGACCGAGGACTGGGTCAGCGTCCACCGCACAGCACACGAGGTAGGCATGCGCACGACAGCGACGATGATGTTCGGCGTCGGCGAGACGATGGAACAGCGCGTGAATCACTTTGAGGTTGTTCGTAAGCTGCAGGAAGAGACCGGCGGCTTCACTGCGTTCATCCCATGGAGCTTCCAGCCAAAGAATACGGCGCTTGGCGGTCGCGGGTGGGACGAGGCGACGAGCGTCGAGTACCTCAAGACGCTGGCAATCTCGCGCATGTACCTCGATAACATTGAGAACGTGCAGGCAAGCTGGGTGACGCAGGGTCTGAAGGTTCTGCAGATGGGTCTGCGCTTCGGCGGAAACGATGTGGGCTCGGTGATGCTGGAGGAGAACGTGGTGAAAGCCGCGGGCACCTCCAACTGCACGACCGAAGAGGAACTGCGGCGGATCATTCGCGATGCCGGGTTCAAACCGGTGCAGCGCGACACGCTGTATCGCACGATGTTCCTCAACTAGCTTTCGCTATTCCCATTCGATGGTTCCCGGTGGCTTCGATGTGATGTCGTAGACGACCCGGTTGATGCCGTGGACCTCGCTGACGATGCGGCTGGAAATGGTGCGCAGCACTTCGTACGGAAGCGCAGCCCAGTCGGCAGTCATGCCGTCTTCGCTCTCGACCGCGCGGATGACGCACGTTGACGCATACGTGCGCTGATCTCCCATAACGCCGACAGACTTCACAGGAAGCAGCACTGCGAATGCCTGCCAGAGCTTGGTGGTTAGACCGGCACGCTTGATCTCTTCGCTGCAGATCGCGTCGGCTTCCTGCAGCAGCGCGACGCGCCCAGGCGTGACCTCGCCCAGGATACGCACCGCGAGTCCGGGACCGGGAAATGGTTGGCGTTCGAGAATCTCGGAGGGCACGCCGAGATCTTTGCCGATCCGCCTGACTTCGTCTTTGAAGAGATCGCGGAGCGGCTCAATGAGCTTGAGCTTCATGTCCGCGGGCAGGCCGCCGACGTTGTGATGGCTCTTAATGACGTGCGAAGGCCCATGAACACTCGCTGATTCGATCACGTCAGGATAGAGCGTGCCCTGCACGAGCCAGGCGATCTCCTCGCCGGCAGATTTCTCAGCCTCGAAGATCTTGCGCGCTTCGTCATCGAAAACCGCGATGAACTCGTTGCCGATAATCTTGCGCTTCTTCTCGGGATCAGTGACGCCGGCCAGTTTGGCGAGAAACCGCTCGCTCGAATCCACCGCAACAACATGCAAGCCGAGCTGCTCGCGCATCGTGCGCTGCACCTGTTCGAACTCGTCTTTACGCAGTACGCCGTTGTTGACGAAGATGCAGGTCAGCCGGTCGCCGATCGCCTTCGACACGAGCACCGCAGCCACACTCGAATCCACACCGCCGCTAAGCCCGCAGATCGCATGTCCCGTCTCGCCGACCTGCGCCCGAATACTTGCAACCGTTGTTTCGATAAAATGCGCAGGCGTCCAATCCTGTTTTGCGCCGCAGATGTCGACGACAAAATTCCGCAGCAGCTCAATACCCTGGCGCGTGTGTGCAACCTCCGGATGGAACTGCACACCCCACATCTTGCGCTGCTCGTTGGCAACGCCTGCAACTGCATTCGCCGTCTTTGCAACCACGTGGAAGCCCGGGGCCATCGCTTCGGCATGATCGCCGTGCGACATCCAGACCTCAAGGTTTTGCGGCAGGCCGTGGAAAAGCGGCGTCTCGGCGATAACCTCAACCTCGGCGTGGCCGTACTCGCGCGCCGCCGCGGGAGCTACGCGGCCGCCGAGATGGTGCGTCATGAATTGCAGGCCGTAGCAGATGCCGAGCGTCGGCAGGCCGGTTTCCAGCACCTTCGCGTCAGCCTTGGGCGCAGTCTGGTCATAGACGCTGGACGGGCCACCCGAAAGAATGATGCCCTTGGGCTTCAGATCAAGAACGCGCTCGAGCGACGCCGTGCACGGAAGCACAACGGAGAACACGTCGAGCTCGCGAATTCTGCGCGCGATGAGCTGTGTGTACTGCGATCCAAAATCAAGAATGACGATGGTTGACGAGCCGTGCGTATCCACATGGCCAGTCTAGAGCATCTCTCCTGACACGTAGTTTCGACAGGAGTCTTTCGAGGTCGTTTTCCTTGAGAGAAAACGACGACAGCGGTCTTCTCCTTGAAGCACCTTCAGGAAGATGCTCTATCGGGCGTCTCACGTGTGGGGCGGAAGCGGCTCGGGCTCCTGCACCACGGCGTAGCGGCCGTTGGAGGCTTTGATGAGCACCGGAGCATACAGGCCGAGCAGATTGCGCTTCCACCAGTTGCCGGTAGCACGCTTCTCGTCGAGCGTGGTGAACCAGTACTGCCAGAGCACGGCGCGCACGTATTTCGGCGGCGACTGTGCGAACGGGTTGCCGCGGAAGAGGCTCAACACATCTGCGTCGTTGTCGAGCAGGCGCTCTTCGGTTAGAGGAACGATCTCGTTCTGCTGCCAGTCGCCGAGCGAAGCGAACCACAAGTTCCAGTCGAAGCGTGGCTGGTACGGCGCGTAGACGCGAGGCCGCTCGTTCAGCGCCTGCGGCTTGTATTGGAACGGATACGCGGTCCAGGTCTGGCCATCGTTGGAACCCTGAAACTCAATCTCATAGCGGCCGCTGGTCATCACGGCGAAAAGCCCGTATTGATTAGCGATGCGAAAAGGTTCCAGCAGCGCGACCGGCGTTGACGGCAGCGGTGGTGCAGGCATGACGATATTCAGCAGCTCGAAGCTGGTGTCGTATGCAACGAGGACTAACAGCAGCGTGCTGATTGTGAGCTTGAGCGAGTGCAACACACGTACGGCGCTGTGCTCGGGTTCTACGGGTTCATTGACCGGTGCGTTGTCCTCCGGCGCCGCGAGTGCGAGTCTGTTGCGGTACCGCACTGGAATCCAGCTCGCGAGAGTTCGGTCGTCCAGCAACAGAATGCCGAGGCAGAGAACGATGTAGTTCAGGAATGCGTAATTGCCGGTGATGATCACCGGGATCTCCCACAACGTCACGATAATGAACAGCGCCACGCGGACAGCCCGTCCAGCCGGCCACTTGCGCGGGAAGAAAAAGAGCAGCACAACGATGAACTCGAGCGCCAGAGTGCCGCCGGCCGTGGCTTTCTGGAACCAGTGCGGCAGATGCTGCACGTACCACCCAATCCACGTGGGCAGTGGGCTGTTCTGGTAGTACTCATCCATCGCGGTCAGGTGCCGCCACTGCGGATCGCCGCTCAGCCACTTCACGAGCCCGGACTCGAAATAGATGCGGAACCATTCCCATTGCAGCAACCAGAGGCTGAGCCGTATCGGTGGATGATTAACACCGAGACCGGGGCGCAATCCAGGCGGAGCGAAGAACAGCGAGATGAATCCTGCTTCGAGCAGCATCCCGTCCGATTGATAGCCGGAGAAGTCCGCGGCCGCGCTCACGAAGGCGAGGAAGCAGACGAAGCAGATGAGCAGGCTCGCGCGCGGCCAGAGATTGAAGAACGCAGCGACGGCCGCGAGCAGGCCGACCCACATAACAAACACGATGAAATGCGTGCTGGCCGAGATCCAGAATAGCGAAGGCGCAACCCAGAAACGGCTTTTGCCCGCGGCGTGCGCTATCGCTACGAGTGTCTCGCCGGCCGGGAGAACGCCGTTCTGGCCGATCAGGCCTTTCACCTGAAAGAGCAGCGCGAAGAACGCGGAGAGGAAAATCGCAGCAAGGGCGCGCAGCCATAGCCAACGCGCGAGCATGACGGTCCGCGGTCCTTGCTCCGGTGCGAACAGCCAGCGCACCGGATTAGAGGGCCGTGTCATCGTGTCTGGTTGGAGACTCGCGCTGAACACTTCAATTGTGTCCCTACTCCGTTTAGATTCGACCCGATACGAGACGGATGGCGTCGCGAAATTGATTATGCGCCTCGTCAAGACGATCGGAATCTGCGCGATTTCAGCGTGAAATTTCGTACAATAAAAGGAAGATGACCGAAACGACGATCGCAGCGCCTGAGGCTCCTGCAAAGACGCACGCCGCCAAGTACACCCGCAATCAGCCTTACATTTCGCGAGTCATTACCAACCAGCGCCTGACCGGCCCCGACAGCGAAAAAGAGACCATCCACATCGAGCTGGAGCTCGAAGATGGCATGACTTACACGCCCGGCGACGCGGTCGGCATTGTGCCGACCAATCGCGAGAGCCAGGTGGTCGAGGTGCTCGATGCCTTGAACTTTAACGGTACCGAGCGCGTGCTCGACCACTACAAGGTGGAGATCTCGCTGCATGAGGCGCTCACGACGCGGCTTGGCATTGGCAAGCTAGCGCGCGGCAGCGTGAACCAGTACGCGAAGTTGTACGGGGAAAACGTGCCGGATCGTCTGAAAAAGCTGCTCGGTGCCGAGAACAAGGCGATGGCCGAGGAGTATGTGTGGGGCCGCGAGTTCGTCGATCTCGTCAAAGACTTTCCCGGCGCGATCAAGCAGCCGCAGGAGCTATTCAACATCCTGCAGAGGCTCACGCCGCGCATGTACTCGATTGCGTCATCGCAGCTTGCGCATCCCAATGAGGTGCACACCACGGTCCGGATCGTCCGCTACAAAGCGCACGGAGCGGAACGGCAGGGCGTGTGCTCGGGCCACATGGGTGAGCGCGCGCCCGTCGGCGCGACGTTGCCGATCTTCCTGCACGAGAACAACGCGTTCCGCCTGCCCCAGGACCCGGATGCGCCGGTGATCATGATCGGACCGGGAACCGGCATCGCGCCCTTCCGCGCGTTTCTGGAGCATCGTCAGGCGCTAGGGCAAAAGGGACCTATGTGGCTGTTCTTTGGCGAGCAGCGGCGGGTTTCGGACTTCCTCTACCAGGAGCAGTTCGCGCAGATGCAGCGCGGGGGTGTGCTGACGAAGCTGCACACGGCCTTCAGCCGCGACACGGCAAAGAAGGTCTACGTACAGGACCGGATGCAGGAGAACGCCGCCGACCTGTACCACTGGCTGGAGCGCGGAGCCTACTTCTACGTCTGCGGCGATGCGAGCCGCATGGCGAAGGACGTCGAGAACGCGCTGCTTGACGTGATCGCAAAGGGCTCGAACGGAACGCTCGAGCACGCGTCGGAGTATCTCGCGAACATGAAGAAGCAGAAGCGATATCAGCGCGACGTCTACTAAGGATCGACCGTCGAGAAACACAAGGAGGCTGCCACGGCAGCCTCTTTGTCTGGGCCGGAATTGCCGCTGATGCGTTGCGATAGGCTGAGAAGATGGCGAAGAAGAGGATTGGCGTTCACGTGGGAACCGCGGGCGGATGCTGGACTGCCGTGCAGCGCGCGGTGGATGCAGGCGCAAATACTTTTCAGATCTTCAGCTCCAGCCCGCGAACCTGGCGAACCTCACCTGTGAAGCCGGACGACGCGAAGAAGATGCGCGAGGCCCGCGCGAAGCACGATGTGAATCCGATGGTCTTCCACGCAAGCTATCTGATCAATCTGTGCAGCCAGGTGGAGAGCGTGCGTGCCAACTCCGTGAACGCATTTCGCGGCGAGGTGGAGCGCGCGTTGGCCTGGGGCGCAGAGTACCTGGTCCTGCATCCGGGGTCGTGGAACGGGCTCACGCGCGAGGAGGGTTTGCGGCTGGCGGTGCAGGGAATCGAGCGCGCTACCGACGGCTTGCCATGGCATGACCACAACTTCAAGGTACTGATTGAGAACACGGCAGGCGCAGAGTTTTCGCTCGGCGGAACGCTGGAGCAGGTGGCGGAATTAGTCGAACGGCTGCGCGCCTGCGCTCCCGTCGCGGTGTGTCTCGACACGTGTCATCTGCACGTGAAGGGCTATGACATCCTGACCGCCGAAGGCTGGGCGGAGATCACGAAGCTGATGGAGCAGACCGTTGGCATCGACACCGTGCGCGTGTGGCACTGCAACGACGCCAAGGCGCCCGCCGGCTCGAAGCTCGATCGCCACGAACATATCGGTGAGGGCACAATCGGGTCGGCGGCGTTCCGGCGACTGCTTTGTGACAAGCGCTTCGAACACGCCGCATTCATCGCAGAAACGCCGGTCGACGAGCCCGGCGATGAGATGCGCAATGTGATGGCGCTGCGAGCGCTGAGCGCCGGATGACCCGAGCTACCGGTTCGAGGAGAACGATTCGCTGACGTCGATCGATACAACCGGATGTGACGCAGAACGGAGCCGCTCAGCGAGCGGAATCAGTTCATCCAGGAGGGCATCGGCCATAAAACGCTTCGATGAAAGCGGAAGTGAGATCTCGCGTTCTTGCGTGAGCAGAAAGCCCTCGTTGTCATCGCTTTCAAAACCGGCATCCGGCCGCGACACATCATTCGCCACAATGGCATCGGCGCCCTTGCTTCTAAGTTTGCGGCGAGCTTCCTCCAGTAGGTTGTGCGTTTCCGCAGCGAACCCTATGACCAGAGTTCCGTCCCTGCGCTCACGCACAACACGCATCAGAATGTCGTCATTCTGCACGAGCTCCAGTGTGAGAGCGGCGGTCTTCTTCCGCTTGTAGACGGCCGGCTCAGCCACGCGATAGTCAGCCACCGCCGCGGCCATAAATACCATGGAAGCGCGCGGCAGCTCTCGCAATACCGCTTTCAGCATTTCCTCTGCAGTCGTTACAGCAATCTGTTGGCACTGCAACTCGGGAAGCGGCTTTGCCGCTGAAATCAAGATGACCTCCGCTCCTCTCGCAAGTGCAGCTTCCGCAAGAGCAGATCCCATCTTTCCGCTCGATCGGTTGCCGAGGAACCGGACAGGATCGATAGGTTCGCGGGTACCGCCCGCAGTTATCAGCACGGTTTCGGCCGCGAGATCGCGTCTACGCCGCGTGACGCCAAGAACCGATTCGGCGATCTCCTCAATGGAAGCGAGCCTGCCTTCACCCACCATGCCGCAGGCCAGCTTTCCATGCGCGGGCTCAATCACAAGGGCACCGCGTGCGCGCAGCGCCGTAACGTTGTCCTTCGTTGCCGGATGTTGCCACATGTTGACGTTCATCGCGGGAGCGACCAGCAAAGGAGCCTGCGACGCCAGGCAGATCGTCGTCAGTAAATCGTCCGCGATTCCAAGGGCAAGCTTTGCCAGCGTGTTCGCCGTCGCTGGCGCGATGAGGATGGCGTCGGCTTCCTGAGCGACACGAATGTGTTCCATGTCGAACCGTTCTGGCTCACTGAAAGCGGCCTCATTCGTAGCGGGCTCCCAGAGCGATGTGAGTACCTGCTTTCCGCTCAACCCGGCCAGGGTGAGCGGAGTGATGAATCGTTCAGCACTCGCGGTCATCACAACCTGCACTTCAGCGCCTCCGCGTTGAAGCTCGCGTACCAGCTCAGGCGACTTATACGCCGCGATCCCGCCACACACACCGAGGAGAATCTTCATTGCATCTCTCCTTGGCTGGGCAGCAGGATGTTGTCGATCAGCCGTGTCTCTCCTACCCAAGCAGCTACGGCTACCAGCGCGCCTTCACGAAAATCGGTAATTGGCTCCAGCGTGTGCTGGTCGACGATCTCCGCGTAATCGATGCGCACTCCCGGTGCGCCTTCCAGCCTCGTGCGCAGTACGTAGCGGAGATCCGTCACGGCCCGGTTTCCGCGCCTGAACTCGTCCTCCGCCGCGGTGAGCGCCTCATGCAGCGCAAGCGCCTGCGAGCGCTCTCCCGCACTGAGATATCGGTTGCGCGAGCTCATCGCAAGACCGTCTGGTTCACGCACGATCGGGCACGTGATCAGCTCGAGATCGAAGTTCAAATCGCGCACCATGGGTCGCAGCACGGCCACCTGCGCGGCGTCCTTCTGGCCGAAGAACGCGCGGTGCGGCTGCACAATGTGAAACAGCTTCGTTACGACCGTGGCGACACCGCGAAAATGCCCGGGCCGCGACGCACCATCCAGCCTGCTGCCGATCTCCGGCACATCCACGACTGCCACTGCCCCGGCGGGATACATCTCTTCCACTGAGGGCGCAAACACCACGTCCACGCCTTCCGCCGAAAGCATCTCGCAGTCCTGCTTCAAAGTCCGCGGATACCTTCCTAGGTCCTCGGGTGCGCTAAATTGCAGCGGGTTCACAAAGATGGTGGCAACAACGCAATCGCAGCTCGCGCGCGCCTCTCGCACCAATGACAAGTGGCCTTCGTGCAGAGCTCCCATCGTTGGCACCAGCCCGATGATCTTTTCCGTCGAGCCTCGTCGGGCCGTCTTCATCGCGTCACGCATCGCGCGCACTGTGGTCAGGACACGCACGCGGTCTGCTCCACGGCGTCAACGACGTCGGCGTCCAATCGTCCGAGCGAAACGTTAGAGGGAAAGTGGTAGCTCTCCTCATCGCCCGGAAACTCGCGCGCCTCGACTGCTTCACGAAAAGCGCTCAAGCCGTCGCGGATGAGCGATCCCGCATCGCCGAACGTCCGCACAAACTTCGGCGGCTTGCGAAACGACAGTGAAAAGACGTCGTGAAAAACCAGAATCTGTCCGTCGCAATCCGGACCTGCTCCGATACCGATCGTCGGGATATTCAGCAGCGAAGTGATGTGCGCCGCCAGTTCCCGTGGAATGCCTTCGAGCACCAGCGCAATGGCTCCAGCGTCTTCCAGCGTGAGTGCATCGTCACGCAGTTGCGCTGCAGTCTCATCGTCTCTTCCCTGCACACGATAGCCACCCATGCGATGAAGCGATTGCGGCGTCAGCCCAATGTGTGCAACCACGGGAATCTCTGCCGCCGTCAAGGCACGAACGGTGTCGGCTCGCGTCGCGCCGCCTTCAATTTTGACAGCCTCAGCGCCGCCTTCTTTTACCAGGCGCAGCGCGTTGCGCATCGTCTCTTCGGGCGAGACGTGATAGCTGCCGTACGGCATATCCACGACGAGCAACGCTCGCTGCGTGCCCCGCCGGGCAGCACGCGCGTGGTGCAGCATGTCTTCGATCGTCACGCTGAGAGTATGTTCGTAGCCCAGCACGGCCATGCCCAGCGAGTCGCCGACGAGCACGATGTCAATGCCGGCTTCATCCGCGAGCCGTGCAGTTGGGTAATCGTAGGCTGTGAGGGCGGTGATCACAGCGGCGCTTTGTTTTTGCGCCAGCAGGCTTTGCGGCGTAACCTTTGCCGCCGCAGCAGGACGCAGGCCGTCCTGGGGTGCAGTCAAACTCATATCTTCTCCAGTGCCGCTCCGCGGAAAGCGCGGATGAAGCCCGAACAGCATTAAGTATATGCACTTTCGCTGGTCATTGAGAATTCGAGCACGCTCCGCAGAGGGCTCGTCCGACCATTTTGACGCGGTGGTAGTCTGGGCAAAAGCGGCTGAGCCGCTGATTCGATAAGACTTTGAAGGACGCGATGAAGACAATCTGCCGCTGTATTCTGGCCAGCGCCATGCTGGCCCTGACCTCGTTTGCCTCGGCGCAGCAGCAGATGCCGAAGGACGATCTGAATCCGGGCTACAAGGCTCCGGAGCAGCAGACGGATTACATCAAGCGCGTAGAGATGGTGCCGATGCGCGATGGCGTGAAGCTCTACACGGTCATCGTGATTCCGAAGGGAACGCATGATGCACCGATTGTGTTGACGCGGACGCCGTATAACGCCGCGGCACGTGCGGAGCGGACTAAAGGCGCGACGAAAATGATCGATCTGCTGCCGCTGAGCGATGAGGATTTCGTGAAAAACGGCTACATCCGCGTGTACCAGGATGTGCGCGGAAAGTATGGCTCCGAGGGTGTGTACCTGATGACACCGCCTCCGGTGAGCTCCGGTTATAACCCGAGCGGCGCGGACGACACGACGGATGCGTATGACACGATCGACTGGCTGGTGAAGAATGTGCCCGAGTCCAATGGCCGCGTGGGGATGATTGGGTCGAGCTATGAGGGCTTCACGGTCGTGATGGCGCTGCTGCATCCGCATCCTGCGCTCAAGGTGGCGGCGCCGGAGAGCCCGATGGTCGACGGCTGGATGGGCGATGACTGGTTTCACTACGGCGCCTACCGGCAGACGAACTTCGATTACTTCACCGAGCAGACGACGAAGCGGGGTTTGGGCCGTCCCATCGACCGCCCGCACTGGGATGACTACTCGAATTTCCTGGAGGCCGGATCCGCGGGTGACTACGCGCGCGATGCAGGGCTCGATCAGCTTCCGTACTGGCACACGGTGGAGGCGCATCCGGCGTATGACGGCTTCTGGCAGTCCCAGGCGCTGGATAAGGTGATTGCGAAGACTTCATTGACGGTTCCGACGATGTGGGAGCAGGGGGAATGGGACCAGGAGGACATGTACGGCGGTAACCATGCGTATCGCGCGTGGGAACCCAAGGACACGAGCAACACCATGAACTACCTGGTAATGGGGCCGTGGTTCCATAGCCAGATCAACCGGCAGGGGCGCGGCCTTGGGCCGTTCGAGTGGGCGAGCGATACGTCGGAGTACTGGCGCAGAGATGTGCTGGTGCCGTTCTTCAACCAGTATCTGAAGCCCGGGTCGCCGAAGGCGGACACGCCTCCGGTCCTGATGTACGACGCGGGCCTCGATAAGTGGGACAGACTCCAGAAGTTTCCAGTGAGCTGCGAGCAGGGCTGCGAGGTGAAGACGCAACCGCTGTATCTGACAGCAGGCGGCGCACTTTCGTTTGAAGAGCCGAAGAAGAGTGACTCGCACTTTGACGAGTATGTGTCTGATCCAGCGAAGCCGGTCCCGTACCGGCCGCGTCCGGTGGGGAATTCGGATGGCACGGGGTGGAGGACGTGGCTGGTGACGGACCAGCGGTTCGTGGATGGACGGCCGGATGTGCTGACGTATGTGTCCGAGCCGCTGACGAAGCCGATGAAGCTCTCG
>DASUHZ010000011.1:0-13156 GCA_036273275.1 Bryocella sp. | reverse complement strand
CCTCCCGCTTCATCCGCGCCTGCCTTCGCCAGCCCGTCGACCGCACACCCGTCTGGTTCCTCCGCCAGGCCGGCCGCTACATGCCCGAGTACATGGCCGTGCGCAAGCACCACTCCCTTCTCGACATCTGCCGCACGCCCGCCATCGCCGCCGAGGTCACCATCACCGCCGCCGAGCGCCTCGGCGTCGACGCCGCCATCATCTTCGCCGACCTACTGCTCCCCCTCACCCCCATGGGCCTCGACTTCGAGTTCGTCAACGGCGAAGGCCCCGTCATTCACCATCCCCTCCGCACCTTCGAGCAGATCCGCGCACTCCGCACCGACCGCACACCCGAGCTCGACTTCGTCGCCGAAGCCATCACCCGCGTCGCCACCCACTTCAACAACAAGGCGGGTGCCCCATTCGTACCGGCAGCTTCATCGCCGGGACGAGTGGGTTTCCAGGATTCGATGGACGCCCTCGGCATCATCGGCTTCTGCGGCGCCCCCTTCACCCTCGCCAGCTACATGATCGAAGGCCGCTCCTCCCGCAACTACATCGAGACCAAAAAACTCATGTACTCCTCCGAACCGGCTACAGATCCGGGTGCCCCATTCGTACCGGCGGCTTCATCGACGGGACGAGTGGATTCGCAAGCCTCCGCCTGGCCCACGCTGATGAACAAGCTCGTCACCGTCCTCGCCGACTTCGCCGCCCAACAAGTCGCCGCCGGCGCCGACGTCATCCAGGTCTTCGACTCCTGGGCCGGCGCTTTGTCCGTCGCCGACTACCGGGCTTTTGCCCTGGGCCCAACGGCAGAGCTCATCCGTCGCATCCAGGCCCTCGGCGTCCCCGTCATCTACTTCGGCGTCGACACCGCCAGCCTCCTCCCCACCTTCCGCGAGACCGGCGCCGACGTCATCGGCCTCGACTGGCGCATCCCCCTCGACGCCGGCTGGCGAGTCATCGGACACAACACCGCCATCCAGGGCAACCTCGACCCCATCACCCTCTTCGCCCCCGACGCCATCCTCGAAGCGCGCGTCAAAGAAATCCTTGCGCTCGCCGCCAACCGCCCCGGCCACATCTTCAACCTCGGCCACGGCATCGTCCCCAACACTCCCGTCGACTCCGTCCTCCGCGTCGTCGACCTCATCAAGCGCCACGGCCACACCACCCCGCACGCCCACAACGAAGCCACCAGCGACTGGGCCATCCGCGCCTGAGCCTAATCAACACAAGCCGGCTCGGCACTACTTAATCATCGCCGTGATGACAGATTGGCGATGTTGTACTCGAAAATTGTATGAAGCAGATTTCGGCGAACGGCGCGTACACTTTCTCGACGCTCTCTAGCGGCACATGGGCTCTCTTCAATTTCCTGAGACTACCGGGCTGTTTCCGCTCTGATCGAGCCGCCTCATCACTGGGGGTCGTGCATGAAATGCGTTCTCGTTTTCTCTACCATCTTCGTTGCGAGCCTCGCCGCCGGACCCGCCATGTCCCAGGCGAATCCCGACGAAGGCGCCATCCGAGCCATTGTTCAAGAGGAGGTTACCGCTTGGAACGCCGGCGATGCCGCGGCCTACTCGCGTCATTTTTCACCCAATGGAATCTTCGTCAACGTTCGCGGAGAATACCGCTCAGGTGTCCAGGCTTTCACCAAGCAGCATGAATTTTTGTTCAACGGACCATTTCACGGAAGCACTCTCCACCAGGACGTTGTCTCAGTTCAGTTCGTGCGGCCGGACGTCGCCGTTGTGGAGGTACTCACGGCTGTGACTGGAATTCAAAAGCTGTCTCCCGGAACAACTACTGACGAGAAGGGGCGCCTTCGCACCCGTTTGTTGCAGGTGCTGGTAAAGGACGGCGGTGAGTGGAAAATCACCGATTACCACAATACGGATATAAAGGCGCATGTGCCGGTCCCGGAGCCGCAATAGCCCTACCAGCCGGGTGCGCCATTCATGACGACAGCTTTACCGTCGTCATGAGTTCACCACGCCCTTCGGCTCATCAGCATCAGCTTCACCTCACCCGCCGCGAACGGCTTATGCTCCACACCCTTCGGCACGACGAACATCTCGCCCGGCCCAATCGTCACCGCGCCATCGCCCCCATTGAACCGAAGATCAATCCTCAGCTCGCCGTGCATGCGGCTGCCTGAATTTGTTGGACCGCGTTAGATTTATAGCCGAGGGCTGAGACATGTGCCGCAACATTAAGAACCTGTTCAACTTCGATCCGCCGGTCACTCCGGACGAGGTTCGCAATGCGTCGCTGCAGTTCGTGCGAAAGATTAGTGGCTTCAATAAGCCATCGAAGGCGAATGAAGAGGCCTTTGCGGCTGCAGTCGAAGGAATCGCCGGGCTTTCAATGGAACTGCTGGCATCGCTCGAAACAAACGCCCCCACCAAGAACCGGAAGGAAGAGGCCGCGAAGCTGAAAGCTAAGAGCGCGAAACGGTTCGCAGCCTGACGGATCGTAACGCAGCATGATCCCGGCGCCCGGCTCATGACCAGGTCTCGTGAGTGCTCGGCGATTTATGGCTGCGGTCGAACGTTCGCCGCCAGCGGCATACCAGTCTGTGCTCTTTGCGCGACGCCCTCAAGTTGATTCATGCGCTCGATTTCCCTCAAGCGCTTGGCGGCCCGCGAACTCCAATTCGGATCGGGTCCCTTGCGACGAGTGCCCACGATGTGCCTCGCGGCCGCGAAGACCTGCCTATCACCACCCCATTTACTGATGATCTGATAGTTACCGCCGTGCCCCGGCGCAGTCTGCAGAGGGCCAGGAGGCGGTACAGCTCCGATAATCTTTGCAGAAGTCATGTAGTCATACGGGCCGGCCGCTCCTGGCATGAACCACGCTCGAAGCAGCCAGTTCGACACCTCAACGACAGTGCCGTCCTTGCACTTCTTCCCGTATGTCTGAACCTCCACGGCATCACACATTTCAACGGCGTGCATCAGACCTTTGTTATCGTTTGCGAACTGGTTTGCACCCTCGTCGCCTGCTGTTTCGAGAATCTCGTGAGAGGTATCGACGCTCACACCGTCCGAACCCAGGAGACTGCCGCAGGTTGAAACAGCACATAACGCAAACGGAATACCCTTGACAGTCAAGTCATGGTACGCACTGGCGCCTGGTGCGTCGGGGAGTTCTTTCACAAATCCATAGGCCCACTCTCCAGGCTGAACGTCATTCAGGGTGCCCACGCGTATCGTGGCCTTCGCACCCCACTCCGCGGCGAACTCTCCGTTGACCTGGTCCTGAACCGCCTCCGCAATATTGTTGAGTACGGCAGGCGAGAGTTTCGAGCCGTCCTGCGTCGTAGCACCCTTGGTTGAGTCAATAAGAACCCATTTGACGGCGTTCATGGCTGCTCCTCTCCTGAAAACGAATGATTGTCGTGCATGAATTTATGGCGAAATGAGCCTTGTTAAGGCCGATATGGAATAGGTGATCGCGTTGGATAGTACCCCTGAGCAATCACGACCCACAAGCATTCACGCTGTCGAAGCGATAAAAATCTTTGTTCGCAAAACGACAGCTTCCTTCCAACTCCCGCCCGACCATGTGGCACAGAGATAAGAGGCGTTGGCCGCGCAGCTCCTAGCTGACGGCACAACCGCTTTACCTAACCCCTAACTCCTCACTCCTAACTTCCTCCGCCTCCCCCTAAAATTTCCCCGAGCGCATCTCAGTCTGATCCGTCTGTGCAAATAGAAGGCCCCACGTGATCGAGGAACTCAGTTTGGTCCTGCCTTACTCCCGGCCCGCCGAGACGGACGCCTCCCTCAGCGCGCTTGTCGAGACCTACTCCACCCTCCTCTTCCGCGTCGCCCACTCCGTCCTGCGCAACCCCACCGAGGCCGAGGACGTCGTGCAGGATGCCTTCGTCCGCGTCATGGAACACCGGCGCGCCATTCCCGAGATTCGCGACCTGCGCGTCTGGCTCGTCCGCATCACCTGGAACCTCGCGCTCGATCGCCGCCGCCGCATCCGGCCCGATCAGCTCGACGAAGACTTCGCCCGCACTCTCGCCGGCGGCAACCTACCCGCCGACACCGCCCTCCACGAGTCCCGCGAGCTCGCCCGCGTCTTCCGGGAGATCGACCGCCTTCCCCGCGCCGAGCGCCAGGTCCTCCTGCTCTCCGCCATCGACGAGCTCGACACTCGCGAGCTCGCCCAGGTCCTCAACAAGTCTGAATCAGCCATCCGGGCCCTCATCTTCCGCGCTCGCACGCGTCTGCGCGAACGCCTCGAAAACAAGCAAGCCCGACTTACGAAAGGAGGCACAGCATGAACACGAATCGCTCCCATGCCGCCTCTGACGCAATCGACAGCCGCATCGATCGCGCTCTCGCCGGTCTCCACGACGCCCAGCCCCGCTCCGGGCTCAACGGCCGCATCCTCGCCTCGCTCCAGCACCGCGCCACATCCGAGGCAACGAACCCGGGTGGCCTTCCCGTTCACAGTTTCATCGTGAAAGCGTGGAGTTTCGCGCGCGGCCGGGGTCCCCGGCGCGCTTCTTTGCCGGGGTCGGGTAGCGCGCGAGGAAACGCACGCGGAACTGCCCAACTCGTGACCTGGGCCGCCACCTCCGCCGCGTTCCTTGCGGTCGCGTCCCTTATCGTCGTCCACCGCCAAGTCGCGCCTTCGACTAAGCCCGTCATCCTCAGCGAAGCTTCGCAGTCTCACCGTGAGGCGGACTCGAAGGACCGCGAGTTGCCCCAGGTCTCGCTTTTGAGACCTGAGCTTGCACCAGTACAAGTCCCCACCGGGCACACACCTTCCACCCGCCGTCATCCTGAGCGAAGCGTAGCGCAGCGAAGGACGTCTGTATTTCAGAACTGCTCGGGTGACAAAACCGATCAGTGCGAGATCGTTGCCGTGAGTGGAACAGCCCAGAATCTCGACGCCCAGGCCCTCTCCGATCTCCACGCGCCCAGCCATCCCGCGCCGCCGCTTCCCCTCACCCCGCAGGAAAAGCTCTTCCTGCGCGTGCTCCGCTACGGCAACGCCACGCAGCTCGCCGAGCTCAACCCGCTCGTCCGCGCCCAGCAGGACGCTGACGAGACCATCGCCTTCAAAGCCTTCTTCCCCGACCCACCACCCCTCAAACAACCCGGAGATGACGAATGAACCGCACCCTCAACCTGCTCGCAGCCGGCCTGCTCACCCTTACCTTCACCGGTTCGGCGATGGCCCAGGCCAGCGAGACCAAACCTGCCGAAACAAAACCGACCGCCGAGCACTCCGGTCCGGGCTATCCCCGACCGGACTACAGCGAGTTCGTCGTCAAAACCTATTTCCTCACCAACGTCACCCAGCAGAACGACGCCAACGAGATTCTGATTGCTCTGCGTAACATGCTCGCCCCTTACGTGAGGCTCTACCTCATCGCTTCACGCAACGCCATCGAGCTCGAGGCCCCGCCCGACCAGCAGGCACTCGCGCAGAAAATCATCACCGAGCTCGATCGACCGCTCAAGTCCTACCGTCTAACCTTCACTCTCGCTGACTCCGATGGCGGAAAGCGCATCGGTATCCAGCACTTCTCGATTGTCGTCGTTTCGGGGCAGCGCAGCATCCTCAAGCAGGGTTCCAAGATTCCTGTCATGACGGGCAGTTACGACTCCAAAACCAGCTCGCAACAGACTCAGTTCCAATACATCGATGTCGGCATGAACTTCGACGCCACGCTCGAATCGACCCCCGGCGGCCTCTACCTCAAGTCCAAGGTGGAGCAGTCCTCGGTCGCCGACGAGCACATGTCCGGTGAGCTCGCCTCGGAACCGATCGTGCGCCAAACCTCCCTCGAAGGGATCTCCCTCATTACCCCGGGCAAACCCGTCACTCTCGGCTCCGTCGATCTGGTCGGCACCACCCGCCACGTCGACATCGAGGTCGTCGCCGAACCAACCTCCTGACCCACCCCACTTGACAAAACACCGCCTCAGAAAGCCCCCTCCTCAAGGGGGCTTTCCTTTCCCAAAATGGGAATGTCCAAGGCTAAATTCAGTCGATTGAATACTTTGCGAAAAAAACAGGGGGGGAGGGGGTCCCCGGCGAGCTCGCTCGCTGGGGTGCCGGGGGGTACCACCGCTTACCATAGGAAAGTCCATGAGCCGCACCGCCATCCTCCTCCTCGCGCACGGCACGCCCAACCGTCTCAGCGAGATGCCCGACTACCTCCAGCACGTCACCGGCGGCCGCCCCATGCCCGCGCATGTCATCGCCGAACTCCAGCACCGCTATGCCAAAATCGGTTTGCAGGATGAGCCTTTATCAGAGGGACCTCCCCTCACCCGCTGGACCCTCCGCCAGGCCGGCCTCCTCGAAAAACAGATGGGCTGTAAGGTCTACGTCGGCATGCGCAACTGGCATCCGTTCATTGCCGACACAGTCGACCAGATGAAGGCCGACGGAGTAACGCACGCCCGCGTCCTCTGCCTGGCCCCACAAAACTCCCGCACCTCAACCGGCCTCTACAAGCGCGCCCTTGATGGCGCTATCGCCAAAGCCGGCGACGGAGCCCTTACCTACGACTTCATCGCCGGCTGGTCCGACGAACCCCTTTTCGCCCAAGCCTTCGCCGAGCGCCTCAAACCAGTCCTCGCCGAAGCACCCCCCGGAACACCCGTCCTCTTCACCGCCCACTCGGTCCCCTGCCGAACGATTCTGTCTGCCGCTCCGCCATCAGGAGTATCAACGGGCTTAAGCCCGCGGTCCGAGAGCCGCAAACCGGGGGCATCAGCCCCTCCGGTACCAGTTGACGGCATCCAGGACTACGGCCCCTCTACAGTCCCTGATCCATATCCTGTCGAGTGCAAGCAAACTGCCGCAGCCGTCGCGAAGCTGCTCGGACTCAAAGGCAGTGATTGGTACTTTGCATTTCAATCGCAGGGTGTGGCCGGAGCCCCATGGATCGGACCCACCGTGGAAGACACGCTGAAAGCTCTTGCGGACGCAGGGCACAGGGCGGTCGTGATTCAACCAATCGGATTCCTGTGCGATCACGTCGAGATCCTCTATGACATCGACATCAACTTCCGTGAGGTCGCGAACGCACTCGGCATGAAGATTTATCGCCCTGAGAGCCTCAACGACTCGCCCACGCTGATCCGCGCGCTAGCGCACGTGCTCGCATGAAGCGCATCGCCATCATCGGCGGAGGCATCAGCGGCCTGACCGCTGCATATGAGCTCGAGCTCGCGCGCAAGCGTGGTGCACCGATCGACTGGTACCTCTACGAAGCAAGCTATCGCCTCGGTGGAGTCATCGAGACCACACGCTTTGCAACCCCCGAAGGCGAGTTCATCCTCGAAGGCGGCCCTGACGGCTGGGTCAGCGAAAAGCCCTGGGCCCGCGAACTCGCGATCGAACTTGGCCTCGAGTCGGAGCTGATTTATTCGAACGATGCGACGCGTAAGACTTACATCCTGATCAATGGCAACCTGCAGCCGATTCCGGACTGCATGCGCCTGATGGTCCCGGAGGACCTTAGCGCGCTCGAAGACTCACGTCTGTTCTCGAATTCTGCGAAGAAAGCTTATGCGGATGAGGTCACTCGTGCTGAAGATCTGACGGTAAATGCTCCCGATCACGATGAATCCGTCGCTGATTTCGTGCGCCGTCACTTCGGCGATGAGGTGCTGGACACACTCGCTGCACCACTGCTCAGCGGAGTTTTCGGCGGTGACGTTCACAAGCTCTCGGTCCGCGCTGTGATGCCGCAGTTCGTCGCAATGGAGCGCGAGCACGGCTCGCTCATTGCTGCTCTACAGACAAGAACGGCGCAGCATAGTCATTCGGTGCCGATTTTCACGAGTCTGCGGAGAGGCTTGGCATCGTTGGCAGAAGCACTCGTTGCACAGCTTCCGACCGAGCGAGTCACCTTCGGACGAGAGGCCGTGGCACTAGAGCCTCACGCCAATGAATGGAGCGTATTGACGTCAGCGTTCAAAGGATTGTACGACGACCAGAGCGACTGGACGCCAACTCGCTTCGACGCTGTTCTGGTCTGCGTGCCTGCAAGGGAGGCGGGGGCTCTGCTGCATTTCTTGCCGCATCACTGGACAAAGCCGATCGGTGATGGCCTAATCCCATCGCACGCAAGCTCTGCGATTCTTGTCGCGTTTGCATGGACCGAGGTAGCTGCGCGAAGCTTCACGATTCCATCGGGCTTCGGGTTCCTCGTGCCGGATGGATCAGTCAACGAGGAACAACTGCTGGCGGGCACATTTGTCGATCAGAAGTATCCGAGTCGGGCGCCGGAGGGAGCGCGAGTGATTCGTGCGTTTTTCGGGCGCAAGAGTGCCGAAGCTCTCGCATCGCAGTCCGATGAGGTGATCGCGGTTTGTGCACTTGAGGAGTTGCGCCAGATTCTCGGACCGATTCCAGAGCCGACCTTTCAGGTGATTCGGAGATGGCCGCGGAGTCTGCCGCAGTATGAGGTTGGGCATTTAGAACGGATAGAGCGGCTGGAGGCGATGGTCGCTGAGATTCCGGGGCTGCATCTGCTGGGGAACAGTTATCGCGGCGTCGGGATTCCGGACCTGATCCGCGATGCCCGGGCGACCGCCCGGAAAATCCTCCAAGGCCCCTGAGTTCGGGTCCTCAGACTCCGCCATAAATCTCAAAAACCTTTCGCAAAGAACTTGCATCCCCGTCCTCCCAGAGTGATCTAAGATATATCTTACGATGTATCGTAAGCTGAGGAGATTCGATTATGTTTCAAAGATTCATGTATTTCCACGAAGGAAGACGGGAAGCGGAGGGATGCTGCGGCCGGGAAGAGCGCCATCACTCCAGGTTTGGCCGGCATGCCGGACCGTGGGGACGCGGGTTTGCGGGTGGCCGCGAAAGGTTCCTTGATCCGGGTGACCTTCAGCTTCTGATTCTGCAACTGCTGAGCGAGAAGCCAAGCTACGGATATGAGCTGATCAAGTCCATCGAGGAGCGGCTTTCAGGCGGATACGCACCCAGCCCCGGCGTGGTGTATCCGACGCTGACGCTGCTTGAAGAACGTGGGTTCGCGCAGGTGGCTGAGCCCAGCGAAGGCGGCCGCAAGACGTATGCGATTACGGATGCCGGGCGCAAGGAGCTCGCGGACAATGCGGCCCGGCTGCGCGAGATCAGCGAGCGGATGGAGCACACAGGACGTGCGTATGGCCGCGGACGTTCACCGCAGATTATGCGGGCGTTTCGAAACCTCGGCGAAGCTGTTCGGCTGCGGATGTTCCGCGGCGACCTTACGCCGGAGCAGATCGCGAAGATCGCGGAGGCGATCGACACGGCGGCGCGCACGATTGATAACGTCTAGCGGATTTGTTATTCGTTGTCCGTTCTCAGTTGTCCGTTGTCAGTTTTCGCACTGGCGAGGCGACATTCGCCGGGGCTGAAGCCCCGGTGAGAGGACGTGAGTGTACCGCGGGCTAAACCCGCTCTTACTCCGGTTTCTGAGCCTAGGCAGCGAGAGCGAGGCGTTCGCGGTCTTCGCGCTGCGCCGCGCGCTTGCGCTTCCACCAGTTGCCGATGGCGATCTGGAACGGGTGCTCGACCCATTTGCGCGCGGCCATCGCGACCAGAACGATGAACACGTAGCTGATCCATGGATCGATCCACATGACGTGCAGGCGCTCCGGCAGATGGTGTTCGTGAATCAGTTCGTACAGATTGAAGTGCAGCAGATAGAGGCAGTAGGTTGATGTGCCGATAGCCACCAGCGGTCGCCACGAAAAGATTGTTGCGAGCGGGCTCGGGCCGGCGAGACCAAGGATAATCATGCCGAACACCGGAGTGAGCAGGCCGCCGTGAACCAGGATGTACGGCATCTGGTCAGCGAGGTGATAGCAGCAGAACCATGCGATCGCGAAGCCGCAGAGGCCAACAATCATGCGCCCGCGGACTGCAAGCTTTGCCTCCTGGTGGATCTTGCCGATGGTGATGCCGCAGAGGAATGTGCAGAGATACGGAAGCGGCGTGTACTTGAGGAACTCGATGTAGACGCCGGAGCTGTAGCGGTCGGGCGCATGCGCCAGGTGGTCCGGGTTTGTGGCGAGATAGATCATGTGCGGCACCATGCCGACCAGCCACACAACCAGACCCATGACGACGAGCTTGAAAACGTTCCTCGGCAGACGGACCTTCACAAGCCACGGGAAGAGCAGATAGAGCGCGACCTCGCAGGAGAGCGTCCAGCTGACGGTATTCCAGAAGGTGGCAAGGCGCGGAAA
Organism: Bryocella sp.; assembly: GCA_036273275.1. Lineage (GTDB taxonomy): Bacteria > Acidobacteriota > Terriglobia > Terriglobales > Acidobacteriaceae > Granulicella. The sequence goes on along the minus strand of DASUHZ010000011.1, from coordinate 2,930 downwards.
GAATCCCTGGATGAGCAGTGGAGTGGTGATGACGCCGGCGAAGAACTGCCCGTGCGAGCGCGCATGCCATTCGACAGCGAGCATCGGGATGGAGACGAGCATTGTGAGCAGGTAAATCGGATACAAGCGGCTGGCGCGCGCGACCCAGAAGTCAATCGCATTCACGCCGCCTGGGCGCTCTGCGTAGTTGTAATAGAGGATGAAGCCGGAGATGACGAAGAAGAAGCTGACGAAGACGTAGCCGATGTTGATGATGGGGTAAAGCGTGAAGCGGGGATGCGCTGCCCAGGTGAGACCGCCGGGCGTGAAGTGGAAGAGCATGATGGTGAGCGCGAGCAACGAGCGAATGCCGGTGAGCGCGGGGAGCGCCGGCTTTCGCATGTACGCCGGTGTCCCGGATGCTGACTTCAGCTTCGCATGGGGCGCCGACACCGGCTGCAGTTTGCCCGCAGGCTCACCGGTGGAGGTCGGCGCTTTTTCTTCGAGCACATGCATCAAACGGCTTTTCCAATCCCTCAGGGTAGGACGCTCGTCCGAGCATCCGGGTCGCAGAGCAGGCACGCTTTTTCGGGCTGTTCCACGCGATCTATTGGATTTAAGACGAGCCTACTGAACGACCAGACTACCGGACATCTACGTGGACAAATCCAAGCCCCTGCAGCAGCGCAATTACCGCGACGCGAGCATTTTTCGTTGCAGCATCGAGAATACCGTCGCTGAGTGCGGCCTGCTGGAGGTCGGCCTGTGCCTTGGCGCGGGTGGCGGATTCAAGGTTCGGATCGGCGCTTACAAAGATGCCGGTGTTGCGTGAGTAGACGCGGCTCTTTGCTTCATCAACGGTTGTTTGAAACACCTGACTTGCGGGCAGCGTGAGTTGAATGTTGCGTCCGTTTGAGGTTTCGGTGATCTGGACGCTTTCGGGCTTCAACTGGCTGAGGTCAACGCCCGCGATGGTGCTGCCATGCACGATCATCAAGATTTTGTCCCCGGCAAGTGCATCAGGGAGAACTGGGCTCGATTCGTCGCCCTCGACGATGGTGTCGAGCGAATACTTCACGGTTTCGAGGCGGTTCAATTGCTGGATCTTTTCGACCACATCCGGTGCGCTGACCACGGTGAGCGATCTGCCGGCGATGGCCGACGCGAGGCGACCGGGCCATCCGCTGCGCGCGCGATGCACAAAGACTGCCAGCAGTGTTGCGCCAATGAGCAAACTGAGAATGCTGACGTAGAGGAGGCCTGATCCGGGCCGGCGGCCGTAGCCGTATTCGTACTGTGAGGTCACGCTTCGACCTCGGCGCGCACGATGCGCTCAGCGCCGCGAAGGCCGCGGTTCGCGTAGCTGGCTTTCACGAAGTCATGGAAGAGCGGATGGGGCTCGAGCGGCTTGGATTTGAACTCCGGGTGGAACTGGCAGCCGAGGAAGAATGGGTGATCGGGGATTTCGACGATCTCGACGTAGGTTGCGTCCGGCGTTGTTCCGGTGAGGCGGAGGCCGGCGCCGGTGAGGATCGGTTCGTACTCGCGATTGAACTCGTAGCGGTGGCGATGGCGCTCGCTGATTTCGGTGCTGCCGTAAGCTTTGGCGGCGAGTGAGCCGGGTTCCATAATGCAGGTCCACGCGCCGAGACGCATGGTGCCCCCCATCTCTTCGACGCCGATGAGCTCGCGGAGCTTGTAGATGATTCGGTGCGGGGTGGCGGGATCGAACTCGCCGGAGTTGGCCTTCGAGAGGCCGCAGACGTTGCGTGCGTACTCGATGCACGCGGTCTGCATGCCGAGGCAGATGCCGAAGTACGGGACCTTGTTCTCACGCGCGTAACGGATGGCGTTGAGCATGCCTTCGATGCCGCGCTTGCCAAAGCCGCCGGGAACGAGGATGCCGTCGAAGCCTTCAAGCTGCGATTCGTAGTTTTCTCCCTCGAGGCCTTCGGCTTCGATCCAGGTAACGCGCAGCTTGAGGTTCTCGGCGAGCGCGCCGTGGACGAGCGCTTCTTTGAGCGACTTGTAGCTGTCCTCGTACTCAACGTATTTGCCGACGATGCCGATGGAGACTTCATCGGCTGGGTTGTAGGCGCGATGAACGAGGTCCTTCCACTTCGCGAGGTCGGCGTCCTTCGCGTCGATGCGGAGGTACTTGAGCGCGAGCTCGTCGACACCTTCAATCGCGAAGTTCAGTGGGACTTCGTAGATGCTGGGGACGTCTCGCGCGACAACAACGGCAGCCTCTTCGACGTTGCAGAACGCGGCGATCTTCGAACGCATCTCGCGCGGGACTGCGCGGTCGGCGCGGCAGAGGAGGATGTCAGGCTGGATGCCGATGGAGAGCATCTCCTTGACGGAGTGCTGCGTCGGCTTGGTCTTCAGCTCCTGCGCGGCGGCGATCCAGGGAATCAGCGTGACGTGGACGAAGCAGGTGTTGTCGCGGCCGAGTTCCTGGCGCATCTGGCGGATGGCTTCAAGGAAGGGGAGCGATTCGATGTCGCCGACCGTGCCGCCGATCTCGACAATGGCGACGTCGCAGTCGGCGCCGATCTTGCGCGCGGCGGCCTTAATCTCATTCGTCACGTGCGGGATGACCTGGACCGTCTTGCCGAGGTAGTCGCCGCGGCGCTCCTTGGTGATGATCTGCTCGTAGATGCGCCCGGTGGTCAGGTTGTTGTCGCGCGTCAGGCGGGCATGGGTGAAGCGCTCATAGTGGCCCAGGTCGAGGTCGGTTTCAGCGCCATCATCGGTTACGAAGACTTCGCCGTGCTGGAAGGGCGACATGGTGCCGGGGTCGACGTTGAGGTAGGGGTCAAACTTCATGAGGTTGACCTTGATGCCGCGCGCTTCGAGCAGACAGCCAATGGATGCTGCCGCTAGACCCTTGCCGAGTGAAGACACAACTCCGCCCGTTACAAAGATGTATTTCGCTGACATCTCCGCCT
>DASUHZ010000010.1:0-64069 GCA_036273275.1 Bryocella sp. | reverse complement strand
CGTGATGAGCGTCACCGATGACGAGCACAAGGTGTATGGATTGGGTGCTGACGCCTTCTTGCGAAAGCCCTACTCGCCGGAGCACATGATCGCAGAAATTGTCAGGATGACATCTGAGACGCCGCGGTCTCGCATCTTGATGATTGATGACAATGAGGTTTCACGGTACCTTCTGCGCGGTAATATTCCGGAGAATCAGTATGAGATATTTGAAGCGCGGGATGGACGCGAAGGGATTCGGATGGCCCGCGAACTGGAGCCGTCACTCATCTTCTTAGATTTCTATATGCCCGATCTGAACGGTTCGGAGGTACTAAAGGACTTACGCAGCTCCGATGTCCTATCTCACACACCGATCATTCTCCATTCCACGAAGACGCTTGATGAAGCCGAGCTCCGTTTCTTTCAAGAGAACAACGTTGCCATTTTCTCGAAGCAGACGTTGACACTTCCCGATTCGGCGGTGCGCTTGCGCGAGTTGATGCACACTTTGACGGCGCATGCGCGGGTGGGGGTCGACTCCGAATGAGCGAGCCGGTCACACGCGGACGCGTTCTGGTCATCGATGACCAGAAACGGACCCGCTATGTCCTTCGGAGAATTCTTATCACCGCCGGCTACAGCGTGGAGGAGGCGGAGACTGCCGGTGAGGGATTGACCAAAGCATCCTCATCCCCGGACATCATCATCGCGGATGTCAATTTACCTGACATGCTCGGCTACGATCTATGTCGACGTCTGAAAGCGAACTCTCAAACCGCGGCTATTCCGGTATTGCAGATTTCCGCTTCGTTTATCTCCGATGAGAGCAAAGTGCAAGCTTTGCAAGGAGGCGCAGACTCTTACCTCACTCAACCGGTCGAGCCGACAGTCTTGCTGGCGCAAGTGCAAGCGCTGTTACGGCTAAAACGCGCGGAAGCATTATTTGGTCTCTCTGCGCGACATTGGCAGACAACGTTTGATTCGCTCACCGATGGCCTCGCACTTGTCGGTTCCAACGGCGTAGTTTTAAGAGTGAACCGTGCCTTTCTCCGCATGTTGCAACTTACCCATTCGGCTGCAGAAGGCCAGCTGGTTGCGAACATCTTTGAATCGAGCTTCGGTATTCCATTCGCGGAATACCTGGCTCAACGCGCTGAGGGCCAGCCCACGGAGCTCCCTTATTTGGCGAGCTGGTTCAGGATCCGTTACGACGAAGTGCACGGAGATCCGCAGCAGGACAGCGGCGCAATCCTTCTGCTCGCGGACATGACCGAGCACAAGAAACTTCAAGAGACCCTGAAGATGAGCGAGAGAATGGCGGCTACAGGGCGCCTTGCGCACATCATTGCGCACGAGATCAACAATCCGCTCGAAGCAATGTCGAATTTGCTCTACCTGACACAGCAGGACCCCTCACTTGGAGAGGATGGCCGCTCATATGTTTCACAAGCGTCGGCGGAGCTGGATCGGATAAGCCAGATAACAAAGCAGATCCTGGCGTTTCACAGGGAATCAAAGGTTCCCATCCCGGCAAAAGCCGATGAGATTGTGAGCGGAGTGCTGGCGATGTTTCGCGCTCGTATGCTGAGCAGCGGAATCGAACTGAACACGCGTCTTGACTGCTCGAAGCTGATTGAGGTTCATCCCGGAGAGATCAGGCAAGCGTTCGGAAACCTGATCGCGAATGCGCTGGACGCGATTGGGGGCGGCGGCGGGACGTTGCGGGTTCGCTGTTTCGGTGCAGTTGATCAAGTGACGTCAAGGAAAGGCGTCAGGTTCGTCTTCAGCGATTCCGGCGCGGGCATACCGGAACAGGTGCTCCCGCATATTTTTGGGGCTTTTTATACGACAAAGGATATGCAGGGGTCGGGCGTTGGATTATGGCTCACCTCGGAGGTTGTCACCAAGCACGGAGGTCGCATTCGGGTTCGCTCACGAAGCGAGGGTCCGTATCGTGGAACCGTGTTCGACGTTTTCCTGCCCGTTCATTTCTGATGCGACCAGGCAGCAAGACCATCTTCGGTCTAGGTGAAGAGCCCATTCAATCCGTTCGGAAAGAATACGCCGGTGGCTTTTGCACCTGAGGTCATTGCGCCGCCTCCGGTAACGATGTTCAGTACCTGTGTAGTGTTGCGGCTGAAGCCGATGACGTTGGTCTGAGAAGCGTCGACGATTGTAGTTGCGTTCACGGCAGTGCCGCCACCAAGAGAGTAGGTGGTATTTGTGGTCAGCGGGACATCGTCACCATACGTGCCGTCTGGGTAAGCCGGCGAGGTTGGTGCGACCGCCTTCGAAAGGCTGGCTCGAAGGGCCGAAATCTTCTGCGTAATGCCAATGTAGCCGAGAGCGTTTGTTGGGTCGAGCGCGTTGATCGTCGTGCGGATCATGCCCGCGTGGTAAGCCTCGACGGCTAAAATACTGGCCGCTGCCTGCAAGTTGGCCTTTCCGGCTGTGGTGGTGCTGATGAGGGGCGCAGCTCCGCTGTAGGCCGTGACGCCTACGTCTTCGAAGATGTAGGCGCCGATGAGGAAGGTCGCGTCGCTCGCGTAGGGGTTGAAAGTGGGCGCTATGCCGGCGGCCATGGCGAGTGTGTTGAATGATGTATTGAGATCGATCTGCGGTTGCGCAACGGCCGCGGAGCCGAGAGCCTTCTGCAGGAATAGTACGTGTTTGCCTTCTTCGACCGCGGTTTCAACCGCGTATCCGGCGACGTACGGTACAGCGAAAGGAACTTTCGTGACGGCGGGCGCCACAACTGCGCCCTGGGCACCGACTCCCGTGATGGGGATCTGGACGCCGCCGGCTGCGGTGACTGCTGCGTTGGGGGTGTTGATCGTGGTGCCGAACGCTGCCAGATAGTAGAAATTGGCTTCGAGGTACTCGAGGTTCAAGGCGAAGTTGAGGATGTCCGCATCAGTAAAGTTAGACACGGTGCTAGCGGCCTTTGCCGTCGGGGGAAGGAGGGCCGCTGCCAATGCGACGGCTCCGCCGCCAAGGATCATGGCGCGACGGCTAGCGATGATGTTGTCGAGTTGCTGCGTCTCTTGGGATGCCATGTATTTGTCCTTAGCTCTGAGTTGTGGAGATGGTGCCGTTAAGGCCGCTGGGAAAGAAGCCGCCGGATTTGACCCCAGCGCCCTTGCCGGTGCCGTAGACGATATGCAGAACCTGGTCAGTAGTCCGGAAGTAGGCGAGTGCGTTGCTGTCCGCAGCGACAACGGCGGAAGGCGAAACAGTTGTCGTGAGCGTTGTCGAGCCGGTCGGGACAACAAGTTTGGTCTCATTACCGCCGCCAAGCGTCGCTCGCAGAGCGGAGACCTGGTTTGCGTAACCGAAATAGGGATAAGTTGACGTGCCCTGTATTGTGGCGTTCGCGGTCAGCGTCGCTCGTACGTAGGCCGCGTGGTAGGCCTCTACGGCCATGATGCCGGCTGCGGCCGCGAGATAGCCGGCTTTGATACCCGCAGTGCTTATGAGCGGAGCGGCTCCGTTGTAAGCTGTAACGCCGACATCTTCGAAGATAAACGCGCCGACGAGGAAGGCATCAAAGCTCGCGAAGGGATTAAAAGTGCTCGCGATGCCCGCGGCGCTGGCGAGTGCGTTAAAGGAGTTGGTGAGATCAATCGCAGGACGGGAGACGGGAGTGGCGCCGGCGGACGTGAGAGCGGAGCGGAGAAAGCGAACATGCTCCTGCTCGTCGTAGGCGATCTCATTGATGATGTTTTGTTGCGCAGCGCTCAGGCCGACAACTTTCGTGCCACCGGTGACGGTTCCGGCATTGGATCCAGTGTCTGCACTGGCGAGGCCTGAGCCGGTGGCCGCGTGAAGATAAAACTCGGCTTCGAGATATTCGAGATTGAGCGCGAAGTTGAGAATGTCGGGATCACTAATGGTAGTGGCAGTGCTCGGTGGCATGCTGGCATCACTGCCACAGCCTGCAAGTGTGAGGGCAGCAGCGCTTCCAACTCCCGCCAGGAATGTTCGTCGTGATGGTAGTCTGCTAAGAAAGGAACTAAGTTTCACAATCATCTCCTGAAAATCCGGCGGAGAGTGCGGGCTGTCAGTGCACGTCCGTGTGATAGATACGCCAAGCCAGGAGAAACGGATTGCGTTAAAGAAATTCGCGGTGTTGATCACACGAACTAAACGTTCAGAATTCAGACACCGCATCAAATCTTGTACAGCCCAGCTCACTGTGCACGAAGGGACTCGGCCGTGACTTCGAGTCCAATCTGCAAGGCTGCTTGCCACGCCTCACGGTTCACGTCTGGAACAATGAGTTCGAGTCATGCGAGAGCGCAGCGAGCATCATCGTGTGGACAACAGAGCTCTCGTCGGCCAACCTTAAGCATTTTCAGATGCTGTGATGCTTCATGCATAAGACCTTGGCCCCTCGCGCCCCCGTTGAGGACCAAGGCCAGAAGCTCAAAACGTGCGAAGAAGACTTGCGACGATACCACCAGCTTGCATTGGCGGGGAAGCTGGCAGGCGCGACAATGCATGGAGTCAACAATTTGGGCGGGGCAGTTGCCCTATCCCCATAAGAGGTATTCCGAATCCTGCCCCTAGAGTGGGACCACCTGCACAGTGTATTTATCTGTAACTCTTCTAAATACATAAGCTTGTGGGATTCGTTGTACTACGTTGGACTTCAATCTGGTAGGCGAGACAGGGATCGAACCTGTAACCCCCGACTTAGAAGGTCGGTGCTCTATCCAATTGAGCTACTCGCCCGTTTATCGAACGGTCTGAATCCGTTTTCCACGGAAACTGCGTTTCCCACATTCTTAGCGACATGCAAATGAATGTTCCACGTGGAACATTGCTGTTCTCACAAGCCCCATTCAGTCGAAAGCACTACAGGTCGATTGTAGCGGACATGCGGTTGACCTCGAACTCGCGGCTGCGCAGCAGATCGACGACGTCCTCGAGCGCACTGGCCCAGCGGCGGTTCGCGAGTTCGGCGTCGGGCGCCAGTGAGGTGACGTAGAGCGTCGTCGAAAAGCCTTCGAGGGGCGCGCCGAGGTCTACTAACGCGGGACGGAGAACGCACTGCAGCAAGGATTCCGTGTGCTGGAGTTTGCCGGCGCGGCGGACGATGCGATCGATACGGTCCTGCTGCTGGTGGGCGGAGGCAAAGACGGCGCGCTCGCGCCAGATCAGATCGATGTAGCAGGTGAAGGCGTATGTGGCCTCATCGGCTTCGATCAGCAGTTCCTTGCGCATAAGCTCGAGGTCGTCGGCGCTGTCCCGAACGGAGAGCGGCCACGCGTCGCATTTGGCGGTGAGGAACGGCGAGCGGTTTGCGTTCAGGGCGCGCAGCGCGCGGGCGAGATCAGGGAAGCGATCGGCCTCCGGGATTTCGGCGATCTGGTACGGCTCGGTACGCAGATTGACGAAGTGTGCGCCTGCGTCCGCGTCAGACCACGGGACAACAAGGACGGCAGATTCAGACGAGCACTCGGCACTCCACTCTGCATGCATCGGGGTTCAGGATACAGGGTTTGATGCAGATGGATGTGAAAGAGCATCGTCGAGGGTTCCCTGTGCATGGGAAAGGACGAAACCGAGCGCGGTGTGCTCGGCCCAATAACCGTCGTTGCCCTTGGCTGGGTCGGGTGGGGCGAGGAAGGCGCAGTGGCCGCCGTGCTCGGTTTCGAGGAGGGTAATGTGCGGATTGGCGGAGATCATGGCGCGTGTGTCGGGCAGCAGACGGATGAAGGGATCGTCGCAGGCGTGGATGAGAAGCGTGGGAACGGCGATGCGGTCGAGTACGCGCGCGGCGGCCGCGCGAAAGTAGTAGTCATCTGCGGACTGGAAGCCGGAGTAGAGGGCGGTGATGCGCTGGTCGAATTCGCGGAGTGAGCCGATGCCGGTGGCGGCCTGCGGATCGAAGGCGCGAGGGAAGAGTGCGGCCTTACGGCGAAAACGCTTGAATAGCTCGCGAAGGAACTTGCGTTCGTAGAGGCGGTTTTTAGGTTCGTGGAGCGCGTCGGCGGAGGCTGCGATGTCAACGACGGGCGAGACGCCGACGACGGCGGTGAGCTCGGGCGGGGCGTCGGTGCCGAGTTCGCCGGCGAGCTTGAGGACAAGATTGCCGCCCATGGAATAGCCGATCAGCGAGATGGATTTCAGGTGCTCGCGCTCGAGGAAGAACTGCATGACGCGTTTTACGTCGCCCGACAGACCGGAGTGGTAGAGCGTCGGCGTGAGCTTTGTAGTTTCATACTTGGCGCCGCCGCAGTTGCGCATGTTCATGCGGATGACGTTGCAGCCGGCTCTCCAGAACTTGTTGGCGTTGCCCACGACGTATTGCGAATTCGAGGAGCCTTCGAGACCGTGGAGGATGAGCACGGTGGGACGGGCTGAACGCACAGCGGGAGGTTGCCAGTGGCACTCGCAGAGGACCTGGCTGCAGATCTGCGTGCCGCGCGCCGGGCAGACCTCGATGAGCTCGGCTACAGGCGCAGGGAGGTGATTGGGCCGGGGAAGGAAGTTTCCGGCGATGGTCTGCAGGTGACCGTTGGAGAGCCAGCGGCGCGGGTGAAACGGAGCGAACTCAGGGGGCCAGGTGTTCCGCGTGCAGGAACCGATCATCCGTTACTGCCTCGCAGTGCCGGGGTGGCGAGCTGGGCGGCGCGCTGCTGGAGATGTGCTGCGTTGAGAGCGCCGGTCGGCTCGTCCTCGTGTTTGAGAAAGACGTAGACCTCGCCGTTCTGCGCGAGAGAGACGAAGCGCTGGGCGAGCGTGTCGAGTTCTGGCTCGGTGTAGCCGCCGGAGCGGCGAAGGCGATAGCAGCGGACTGATGCAGTCTGAACGTCCGGCGTGGAGAGATCGTCGCTTTCGGCAACACAGAGTGCGGCATTGTGTTCGCGCATGAGCGAGAAGATCTCGTCGGTGAACCAGCTGTTGTGGCGGAACTCGAATGCGAGCTGCACGTGCGCGTGGCGGAACGGGGGAAGCTCAAGGAAGGTAGCGAGGAGCTCGCGGTTGGCGTGAAGATTGGGTGGAAGCTGAAAGAGCAGCGGGCCCAGGCTGCCGGCGCGCATGGGCGCCAGCGCGCCGAGGAAGCCCTGGACCAGAGCTTCGCAGTCGCGCAAGCGGGCGAAGTGTGTGATGCGCTGCGGAGCTTTGAAGCTGAAGCGGAAGCCGGCGGGAACCGCAGCCTGCCAGTTTTCAAGCTGCGTGTTGGTGGGAAGCATGCGGAAGGTGTAGTTGACTTCGACGGCGGTGAGCTGCGAGCCGTAGTAATGGAGGAAGGACCGCGCGGGAACCTTCGCGGGATAGAAGGCCGGCTTCCAGGTGGGATATGCCCAACCAGACGTGCCGACGAAAAGATTCGGGGCTGACGGCGGAGCGGAGACTGGCTCGGGAGTCTTAGAGGCGCGCGGCAAGGTCGTTCTCACACCTGGCGCGCATTATTGCACATGCGCGAAAATGGAGCGCAGCGGCTGGGGAGGATGCCCTGTGCAGAGGAATTTTTTGGGGCGGCTAGTGGGGTTCGAACCCACGACATCCGCTGCCACAGAGCGGCGTTCTGCCACTGAACTATAGCCGCCGTACCATTGTCGATTGTAGCATCCTAATGACGATGGACGAAGGAGCCACGCGGGCCTATGGGAACGAAGACTGGATACGGTGAGGTGCTGCGGCCTGGCGTCGTGAATACGGGAGCGCTGAAGCCACGCTTTCGCCAGGCAGGCGGAGCGTTTCGCGATGAGAACCTTGACCTGCTCTCACGCGTGCTGGATACGTGGTTCCGCGTTCCGGGAACTTCGATCCGCTTTGGGCTGGATGGAATCATCGGCTTCATTCCGGGGATCGGTGATTTCCTCGGCGGGCTGGCGAGCTGCATCATCGTGATCGCGGCGTTCTTCCGCGGTGTGCCGCTGGTCACAATCGCGAGAATGGTTGTGAACCTTGGGATCGAGGTGGGCGTGGGAGCGATTCCGTTTGCGGGCAATCTGTTCGACATTGCGTGGCGCGCGAATCGTCGCAACTACCACCTGCTGGAACGAAGCCTCGCGGTGGGTCGACGTGACACGTGGAAGGACTGGGTGTTCATGCTGTTGCTGGGTGTGGGCCTGATGGCGTTGGCGATGGTGCCGTTCTTCGTGCTGTTGTGGATCGGCGGAGCGCTGCTGCACCACACGGGTGCTCCGGGCTGGCGTTGATTCCGGGCTGGCGTTGATTTTGAGGCGCGCATGTAGCGCTGGTTGTTCGCAAGGCGCTTATGGGAAAATGAGTGTGTCGGGGCGTAGCGCAGTCTGGTAGCGCATCTGCTTTGGGAGCAGAGGGTCGGGGGTTCGAATCCCTCCGCCCCGACCAATCAACTCACAACAATCAAGAGATGCGCTGGTTCGCTTCGCACGGCGATGGTCGCGTGTTCGCAGTTCTTAGAACGCCATTGCAAGAAGCGGAATGGTAAGCAATCGTCGGCGACGTTTTCAAGAACAGGCGCTCCGCCATCGGGCAGCGTGGGGTTAAGATTTTGGCGATGACCACTCCCGTCGCCTCTCCCGTTTTGAAGGCACGCGTCTGCGCTCCCACGGCAGTGCTCATCGCAATGTTGTGCATGTTGGCGCTGCCGGCGATGGCGATCAGAGCACAAGCGCAGGACGCTTCGCCGCTGGATCCGAGCCGCGCGCTACATTTCCAATCGAATCCACCGTCGGCATCCTTGCAGGAAGAGTACATCTGGACGGCGGGAGATGTGACCGCCAAGCGGCCGGACAGAAGCAAGTTTCCGTGGACCGCCACGGACAGGCGTGTTGCGCCCCATTTTTTCCGGGAGTCGTTCAGCTTATCGACGGTGCCGCAAAATGCCACGCTGTATCTAGCCGGTCCACGTTGGGCGCGAGTGTATGTGAACGGACAGGCGCTTGGCGAGTTCTCAACCAACACAGATCAGCCGATCAACTTTCGCGTATTTCATGTTGAGATCTCGACAGCGCTGCGAATGGGAAAGAACGTTATCGCGGTTGAAGCGAAGCGTGGACGGGGTGTGGTTTCGGCCTCGACGTCTGCGGCCACTCAGCAACTCGCGTATGGCGAAGTGCTGACGGTGAAGGTTTTGCCGGGTCGCTTTGGCGAGGACAGCGGGAAGCCGTTGTTGATTTCCAACCGAGATTGGCGCTCGATAAGCGAGCAGCCGGCGCAGGGCTGGGGGTCGCCGTCATTCGATGACTCCGGATGGCAGCGTGTGGAGTCGCTAGGGCCGATTGAGGCAAACATCGATCTTCGACAGTGGTCAGTCGATGCCGGCATGTACGGATGGCCGGGATATCGCGGTATGTCGCACTGGTTGCGCACACTGCATCTGGAGCCGGTGCGGATCAGCCACGAATATGCGGGAAGGGGAAGTTTTCAGAACGTTTCTTCGCTGGTGGAAGAGACGCCCGCGCAGCAGTTCGCGGTAGGCTTGTCCGCTGCTGCGAGCACGGATGAAGAATCTCCATCGTTGCTGCTGGATTTTGGACGGGAGATCGCTGGACGAATTGTGTTCGCTACAGACTCAGCAGTGGACTCAGTAGTGTCAGTCGCATACGGCGAGTCTGAGCTGGAGGCGCTTGCCACGGGCATCACGCCGGAGCAGCGCGGAGGGAATTATCTCGGCACAAACCTGGTGGACATTCCCGCGAATGGAGTTGCGCGGGGCCCGAAGTCAGCCTTCCGCTACGTGCGTGTACGGTTTCTGCGGGGCGGCAAGAGTGTTGCGTTTAGATCCATCCATGCGGAGGCGATCGTCTATCCGGTCAGCTATGTGGGATCGTTCGTGTCGTCGGATGCTGAGTTAAATCGCATCTGGGAGACAGCTGCCTATACAGCGCACCTGTGCATGCAGGATGGCATCTGGGATGCTCCGAAACGCGATCGCGGACGGTGGGCCGGAGACCTGGATATCGAAGCGCAGACGATCCTCTCGGCTTTCGGCGACACAGCGCTGATTGAGGATACGCTGCGCCGGCTTGGAGATGAGACGAGTGCGGGCCAACCCGTTAACGGCATCACGAGTTATACCGCGCAGTGGATCGCGGCGTTATCGGCAGTTTATGAGCGATGGGGCAACAGAGGGTTTGTCGCAAGCGAGCATGACAAGCTAGTGCAACTTTTACAAACGATGGATGCAGCGATCGATCCATCCACAGGCGTTGTGAGCGCGTCGGCCCGGGGATGGGGCTTTGTGGATTGGTCTGCGGGCCTTTATGGCAAAACGCCTGAAACACAGATTGGGACTACGCTTGAGTTTCTTCGCGCCTATCAGATGGCGCCGCCTCTTCTGCGTGCAGCCAACGATGAAGAGAACGCGCGGGTGTACGAGGCACGCGCCGCGGCACTGGCGAAGGCGTGCCGTGAGACGTATCTGCACGCTGAGAACGAGACGGTGGGTTCGTCGTGGCAGCTGAACTCGATGGCGGTGCTCACCGGGCTCTATGGAAAGGACGACAGCGCGGTTTGGCGGGATGTGTTCTCTCATGTGAAGCAGGACTCGCCAACCGATCCGGTGATCAGCCCCTACTTCAACTCGTATTTGATCCAGGCGATGGCGCGCGCGGGGCATCGTGAAGAAGCGCTTGCGTGGATGCGCGAATACTGGGGCGGAATGCTCGCTGAGGGAGCGACCAGCTTCTGGGAATCGTATGACCTGCGGTGGCCGAAGAACGACTTTCATCTTTCGCTGCAAGCGGACGGCACCAGCGGCTTCTTTGTCTCGCTGGCGCATGGATGGTCTTCCGGGCCGTTGAGCTGGATGGCGGAGAACATTCTTGGCGTAAGGCCAACGACGCCTGGATACGGTTCGGTCGAGATTCAGCCTGCGCTTCTCGGGCTGACGTTTGCGCGCGGCACGATACCAACGCCGCATGGAGTGATCTCGGTTGACCTGGATGCGCAAAAAGGCGTGACGATCGATTTGCCTGAGGGCGTGAATTCGGCGACGCTGTATCTGCCAAACAAGGCTGGCGGCGAGCGCTCCGCGAAGATATTGACGCACGCTGGGCACTATCACTTCGCGTGGCAATGAAGGCCAGGCGATGGACAACAAAAAGGAGGAGCCAGGCCGGCCCCTCCTTTTGAGAATGTAAGCGATGGTTAGAAGTTGACGCGGGCAGAGAACTCCATCTGTCGCATGTCGCCGGCGGTGGACGCGTAGCCGAAGTTGCCCTGATCGGTGACGACGTTGTTGGACCAGGTGGAGTTGAAGCTGTTGATGTTTGGGTGGTTGAACAGGTTAAAGACCTCGGCGCGGAGAACCACGCCGATCTGTTCATGGATGGGAATGTTCTTGTTGATGGCGCTGGCGACGCTGACCTCCTTGGGGCCGCGCAGAACGCCGGGCTCTGAGTTGCCGAAGGTGCCGTAGGCGGGCTGAGCGAAGGAGGCATAGCTGTAAAGCGGCTTCTGGCCAATAGCCTTCTTGCCGCTGCCGCCGTTATAGACGAGCGGAGCGATCTGATTGGGACGATTGGCGAGGCCGTTGGTTGGAGTGCTGAGGCTGACGGACTGAACGAATCCACTCTGCGCGGTGATGAGGCCGGAGACGCCAAAGCCGGAAAGTACCTCGCGCGAAAGAAGGTGCTGCGAGTGGCGCATGAAGGGGAGAGTGTAGACGAAGGCGGACGTGAAGACGTGAGTGCGGTCATAGCTGGGACGGCCGTAATCGCCGCCCGGGAAGCGAGGATTCTGGAAGCCGATGTTCGAGTCAAATCCGTAGGCCAGATTGCCGCCGGCGTTCTGGTTCTGGTTGCCGAGAGTCTTGGAGAAGGTGTAGGCCTCGTTGAGCTGAAGATCGCGGAGGCGGTAGACGAAGCCGGTCTGGAGGCCGTTGTAGTTGGATGAGCCGATGGAGACGCCGGTGGTGATGCTGCCGTAGCCGCGATAAGGCCGCTCGTAATTGACGTTGACGGCGCCCGTGTTGAGACACGGATCGAACTGCCACTGCGACGGGCTACTGGGAGTGGGGCTCGAGGCGGCACAGGCCGCGGAATTTACGGTGGAGCTGATGTTGCTGGTTGTGTTGAGGGCGAAGTTGCGGTCGACGCCATTGGAGAAGATGTGATCGATCTTGTCGCCGGCATACGTGATGTCGAGAATGCCGTGCGGAACGATCTCATCTTCCCAGGAGAGCGACCAGTTCTGCGCCGTGGCGGGGCGATAGGTGTTGTCGATGGCGGAGAGGGTCTGGATGCCGGGTGCGCCTGCGGTGCCACCGCCAGGATTGCTGTACTGTGCGTAGCTGAACGACGGGGTGGAGACGTAGGGGTTATTGCTGAGCAGGCTGGAGGCCTGGAACATGCCCACCTGGTCGTACCCCATGCCATAGCCGCCGAAGACGGACATGGTGCCCTGTTCGTTCATGCGATAGGCAAATCCGACTCGAGGAGCGAAGAGGTTCTTCTCCGGGACGGTGAAGCCGCAGGGCGTTCCCGTACTGCAGGCCTGGACGACACCGTTGGTCTGGTAGTTGGCGACGGCTCCGGTAGGCGTTACGGGAACGATGCCGCTGACGGTGTATTGACCATTGTTGGAGACGATGCCGGGGGCGACGTTGATGTTGTAGTCAGCGGGGTTGAAGTTGGTGATGTCGTTGCCGTCCTTGGTGGTGGGCGAGTAGAAGCTGTAGCGGATGCCGTAAGTGAACGTAAGGCGCGGGAGGACCTTCCAATCGTCCTGCGCGTAGAGTTCGAACCAGTGCTGGTGAAAGACTCCGGCACGCTGAACGTTGGATTGGGAATATGAGCTGGCGAAGCCGAGCAGGAAGTCGGCGGCGGTGTCGCCGGTTGTGTTGGCGCCGCCACTGAAGCTGAAGTTGCCCATGGAGAAGGCGGAGGCGTTCACGCGGAGGATGTTCCACATATAGAGGCCGCCGGCCTGGATGATGTGACGGCCATGAGAGAAGGTCACGTCGTCGGAGAAGATGCCGTCGCCCGTCTTGGAGTAGTTGGGTTGGACACCCAGGCCGAGCCAGCTCCAGAAGCCGCCGATGGTGGCGGCGGGCAGGCGAAGGTCGCCATTATTAAACACGTTCTTGATCAGGCCGGACGGGATGGTGTATTTGCCAGTCGGGAAGAGGTCAACCTTCTGGTCGGTGTAGGCGATTCCGGCGGTGTTGATGATGTTGGGTGTGATGTCGTAGTTCCAGCGCACAAGCATGTTGAGGGCCGGGGTGTAGACGGAGGCGCCGGGGTTTGTCGCCGGGTCGTTGTAGTTGCGCGCCGGGCGGATGTTGTAGACCTCCTCATGCATGTAACGCGCGGTGATGAGGTGCTTCTGGCCGACATGATGATCGATTCGATATATGGTGTCGTTCTGACTGTCTAACTCGGGGTTGGTGTTTATGTAGTTGGCAAAGGCAGTGTTGTTGTTTTGTGGCAGGTTGGGCAGCGGCATGAACAGGTTGGCCGGATCGATGAAGTACGCTGAGGCGGGATCGAAACAGGTGGGATTGATCTGGTTGGTAACGCCCTTCGAATCCTTGGAGAAGCAGATGGAAGGAGAGAGCGACCGCGCGGCGAGCAGGCCCTGGCAGAACTGCCCACAAAGGAGATAGCGATCGCCGACGGTAGCAGGGGTGCAGCCGGCCGCGCTGGCTGCCGAAGTGAGAGTAGAAGGGCAGGACTGCGCGTCGTGACTGAGGCTGAGGTCGCCGGCACGGATGGCAGGCGTGAACTCGGAGCGGGAGTTGAGAACGGACGCGTAGTGGTTGGTCTTCCACTCGGCCCCCGCGAAGAAGAAGGTCTTGTTCCTGGCCGTGTTGTAAACCTTGGGAATGTAGATCGGACCGCCGAATGAGAAGCCATAGATGTTGTAGTGCAGGCTCGATAGCGTGGCTGGCACGCCAGAGATGGAGTAGGGACGAGCGACACCGATGCTGTTATTGCGGACGAACTCGTATCCGCTGCCGTGGAATTGGCTGGTGCCGGACTTGGTCTCGATGACGATCTGACCGGAGCCGGCGAAGCCGTAGCGCGCGGAGTAGGAGTTTTTGAGTACGCGTATCTCGTTGATGGCGTCGATGGAGGGCGTGATGTTGATGTTGATGAGCGAGGTGGGCGTCATGTCGTAAACGCCGTCGATGGTATAGGTCGTTTCTTCAGACGATGCGCCGCCGACGATGAGGTCGGTCTGGCCAAGATAGCCCGCGTTGACCTGGGCGTTTGTGCCCTCGACAGAGGAGACACCGGGCACCAAAGTGGCGAGCTGCTGGAAGTTGCGGCCGTTGAGCATGAGGTTTGACACCTCTTTGGCCGAGATCGTTCCGGCATTTTCGGAGGACTCGGTCTGGACGGCCAGGGTGTCGGCTTCGACGGTCACTTTGGTATCGACATTGCCCGGCTTGAGCGTGACGTCCTGGCCGCGGCGCTGGCCGGGGTCCAGATGGATGTTGTTGATGTTGGAGCTCGCGAAGCCTGATGCAGTCACCGCGAGCGAGTAATCGCCGTCCGGCAGATTGTCCACGGTGTAGAAGCCGGAGTTCGATGCGGTGACCGATCGCGCGACGTGGGTCAGGAGGTTGGTGACCGTGATCTGCGCTCCGGGGACAAGTGAGCCCGAGGTGTCTTTGACATTGCCGCTGAGCGCTCCTGCGGTTGTGTTCTGTGCGATGAGGCTTACAGAAGCGAACGCGAATAGCAGAACGAAAAAAACGGCCTTCCAAAGTGAATGGATCTGGAACGTGGAGCGATCGGGGTTCATTGGCCTCCTCCGATTAAACGTCTGTGTCAGGCGAGGAAGACAAACAGAGCCCTGTGCTGCAGCTTCTGATTCCACGTGCCTGGCGGAGGCGAACGTAGAAAAGGTGGAACTGCAATGTCAATGGCGAAGTGCTGAGAAAACGGTGAGCCACAGCGGATTTGTTGCCGGCTGGCGGGTCACGTGGTGCTGGCTGAAAGTGTTTCCGCCTTGCGGAACAGCGATTTCGAGTGCATCGCGCGCTGAACTGTCCGTGGTACATGGATATCGCGCTCCTGTGCGGTCTCAGGTGGATCACTACTGGGGGCATAGCAGAGTTGCATAGGTGGAAGATTCGTCGTGAGACAGAATTCGGGTGCGGGATGAGGACGCGTACCGCAATTCGGAATGGGTGTAAGCTCGTTCCGAAGAGCCGCACGCTACTGCTTTGACAGTGAGAAATACCGGTGCGTACCTTCACGGGAATCAGAGCAGGATAAGCGCGGGCGCGTAGACACATCTGTCCCCATGGTGAGGCGGGAGTGAAATCTGGAGCCGGTTACGAACTGCCTGAGATGCTGTTGAACGAGGACCCCGCATGTCGAAGACCCTGGCAATCATTCATACGAGCCCTACTCTGACACCGTTGTTCAGCAGATTGTGCGCGGAGTATTTGCCCGACGTGTCGGTGTTCCACATGGTGGACGAGAGTTTGATCAAGGACACAATCCGGAATGGCTATGTCCGGCGAGTTACGAACCGGCGGCTGCTGGGGATGCTGGAATCGGCGCAGGACGCGGGTGCGGACGCAATTCTGGTGACGTGCTCTTCGATCGGCGAAGGCGTAAAGATTGGCCAGGAGCTTCTGGATGTGCCGGTGGTGCGGGTCGATGAAGCGATGGCCGAGCAGGCTGTACGCATGGGCAGGAAGATCGGCGTGATGGCAACGCTGCGCACGACGTTAGAACCTACGCTGGCGCTGCTGGACGAGAAGGCGGAAGCGGCAGGAATTCAGGTGGAGCTCGTGCCTTCGCTTTGCGACGGAGCGTTCGAGGCGGTGCTGGCTGGGGACACGGAGACACACGATCGTATCCTGACGCGAGCGTTGCAGAACGACATGAAGGGTGTGGACGTGGTGGTGCTTGCGCAGGCGAGCATGGCGCGGGTGGTGGAGGCGATGGGACCAGGGGCGCTTCCGATGCCCGTGTTGAGCTCGCCGGAGCTGGCCGTAAAACGGACGGCTGAGGTACTGAACATGTTGCCAGCGGGGACCGCGGTGTGAGGAAGCGCAACATGGTGCTGGCGCTGCTGTGTGGCGTCAGCGCGATCACGTTTCTGGATCGTCTGGCGCTTCCGGTCGCAGGATCGCAAATACGAAGTGATCTGCATTTGAACCCTGAGCAGTGGGGCTGGGTGCTCAGTGCGTATGTGCTGGCCAATGCTGTCTTCGAGATTCCGTCGGGCGTTCTGGGCGATCGGCACGGGCGGCGGCGCGAGTTGACACGCATTACAGCATGGTGGAGCGTTTTCACGGCGGCGACTTCGTGGTGCAGAAACTTCATCCAGGTTGCGGGCGCACGTTTCCTCTTCGGTATGGGAGCCGCTGGGGCGTATCCCAATGCAGCCGGCGTCGTGGGGCGGTGGTTTCCGCGAAAGGAGCATGCGCGCGCGCAGGGGTTCATCTGGGCGGCGAGTCGATTGGGAGGAGCGTTGGCGCCGTTGCTTCTTGTGCCGCTGGCTGAGGCTGCGGGCTGGCGCGCGATCTTCTGGTGCCTGGGAGCGGTGGGAGCGGTGTGGTCGGTGGTCTGGTGGGTTGTGTTTCGCGATGCGCCGGAGAACATGCCGGGAATCACGAGCGAAGAGCTGGCAGAGATTGCCTCGGCAACCGTGACTATGGCCGAGCTAAATCCGGTGGAGATCGCCGAACTCCCCGACGTGGTGCCGTGGCGGGAACTGCTCTCGCTCAAGCACCTGTGGCTGCTGATCGCTGCCTACTTCTGTTACGCGTGGGGAAGCTGGTTTTACTTCGGGTGGTTCACGATGTGGCTGGTGAAGGGTGCGGGCTTCAGCGTGGCCGAGATGGGCGTGTTCGCTTCGTTGCCGTTCCTGATGGGCATGGTTGGCAATCTGGTGGGCGGTGTCGTGAGCGAACGGATGGTAGTTCGCTATGGCCGGCGAAAGACGTATCGCGCGGTGACGGCGGTTTGCGTCGCGGCGGCTGCAGTCCTTCTGCTGGCAATGAGCTTCACCCATGGACACGGCGCGGTCGTGGCACTGGCGACGGCGGGATTTGGAATTCTGGACCTGATGCTGCCGTCCGCCTGGGCGATGTGTATGAGTCTGGGCGGACAGTTTGGCGGTACCGCAACCGGGATGATGAATACGGCCGGAAATCTGGGTGGGTGGGTCTGCACGGTGGCGTTCGGGTATGTTGTGAAGGCCACGGGAAACTATGATCTTCCACTGCGTGCTATCGCAGGCATGATGGTGCTGGCATGCGTTCTGTTTGCGTGCGTGGACTGCACCCGCGGCGTGCTGGAGCAGGTGCAGGAAGTTCACGCAGCGTGAGTGGCCGCCTGTGTTTCAGTGAATTTTGAGATAGCTTCCATAGCCGATGATGATGGTTGAGAGCAGCAGCATTGCGAGGCCAGCGGCGCCAACGAATTTTGTGCGAGGGCTGGTACCTTGCCACTCGTGGAGCACCGCTCCCCAGAGCGTGGCGAAGAGGATGGTGCCGGCCATATGGAGGGCCCAGCTTGCGAAGTCGTAGGGGCCCATGCGGGTTTCGCCCATGGAGTAGAAGAAGAATTGGCCGTACCAAAGAAGGCCTGCGGCGGCTGAGAACAGGTAATTAAGTGTGAGTTGGCGTGGTCCGCTGTAGCCCGGCACGCGAGTGAATTGATCGACGGATCGGTTGCGGAGAAAGAGGCCGCCACACCAGAGGGCGTTGGTGACCCAGCCCCCCCAAAGAACAATGATGAGTGCAGGCAGGGATTGCCAGAGCTCGCTGCGGCCGTGAGCCAGCAGGACGATTCGTGCGGAGTCGTTGATGGGTTTTGCCGCGGCTAAACCGTAGGCGAAGCAGGCGCTGAAGGTTCCTGCGAATGCGGCGACCAGCAGACCGAGACCGAAGCGGAACTCACCGTGGCCGCCAGGAGAGGCTGCGTCCTGGGCTTCGCGGCCCGCCAGCTCGAGTTCCTTGCGTCGGCCGGCTACGCCGCTGATAGCGATCGCGAAGAGACAAACGACGACGCCGAGCAGCGTCACCTCACCGGAGCGCTCCGAGGCGATGGCTCGAAGTTGTCCGCTGAACAAGGGCGGCACGAGCGTTCCAAACGCGGTTGAGAAGCCCAGGGCGACGGTGTAGCCGAGCGCTATGCCGAGATAGCGAACGCCGAGCCCGAAGAGTAAGCCGCCGACGCCCCACATCGCTCCCCAGAAGAATGCGTATAGCAGGGTTGTGTGCGGCGCGTTGTGGAGGATGTGTCCGACATGAGGGACGAGAGCGATGGCCAGGATTGGTGGGGCAATGATCCAGGCGAAGCAGCCCTGCAGGAACCAGTAGACCTCCCACGACCAACGCCGGATGCCCCGGAAGGGAAGATAGCAGCTTGCCGCGGAGAGCCCGCCGGTCCAGTGGTACAGGAGTCCAAGGAATGGGTTGGGCGGCAAGCAGGGCTCCTGGTGATGACCTATGCTATGCACCCGCGGCCGCGATGTCAGCAACAGGTTGAGGCGCGCGAGATGTATTCCGCTGCATGGAACAGGTTACGAGAGGCGCTTTACGTCGGGGGTGTGAGTCTGTGACGATGAGTTCCTGAAGGGGCAGCAATGGATGCAGTGAAGCACGATGCGCGTCCGATGATTCGGGCGCGGTACTTCATCGAGACGGCCTTTCCGGTGGAGCAGGCAGCCGCGACGATGGCAGGCGAGCAGTCGACCGGGACTTTTCTGCGCGTCCCCGGGGAGACAGACGAGTTGCGAGAACGCTGTGCGGCGCGCGTTGAGAGCATCGGCCAGCAAGGGCCAGTGCAGGAGCCGAGCTTACCAGGTGCGGGAGTTCCGAAGAACTGGGATGGTGTACGACGGACTGCTGAGTTGACGCTGGCGTGGCCGCTCGAGAACATTGGGCCATCGCTGCCGAATCTGCTGGCAACAGTCGCAGGCAATCTGTCGGAGCTGAAGGCATTTTCAGGGCTGAAGCTGCTGGATCTTGAGCTGCCAGTTGAGTTCCTGACGAAGTACCAGGGACCGCAGTTCGGTGTGCAGGGCACGCGCGAATTGAGCGATGTGTGGGGCCGGCCGCTCATCGGAACGATCATAAAGCCGAGCCTGGGGATGACTCCAGAGGCCACCGCCGAGCAGGTGCGCGTTCTGGCCGAAGCCGGGATCGACTTCATCAAGGATGATGAGCTGCAGACGGACGGGGCGCACTGTCCGTTCACGGAGCGCGTATCGGCTGTGATGCGCGTGTTGCGGGCGTTTGCGGATCGAACGGGAAAGCGCGTCATGTATGCGGCGAACATCACGGGTGAGATCGACGAGATGCTGCGCCGCCACGATCATGTAGTGGCGGAGGGCGGCACTTGTGTGATGGTGAGCATGAATTCGATTGGGTTGCCGGCGATGAAGGTGCTGCGCGCGCATGCACAGGTAGCGGTCCATGGACACCGCAATGGATGGGGTATGCTGGGGCGTTCGCCGGCACTGGGGATGAGTTTTGTCGCGTTTCAAAAGCTGTGGCGTATGGCAGGCATTGACCATACCCACGTGAATGGCTTGCGGAACAAGTTCTGCGAAAGCGATGAATCGGTGATTGCCTCGGCTCGTGCCTGTCTATCGCCGATGTTTCCTCCGCCGGCGAAGGGATGTGAGGTGATGCCGGTGTTCAGCTCGGGGCAGAGTGCGCGGCAGGCCGCAGATACGTATAAGGCGCTGGGCTCTACGGATCTGATTTATGCGTGCGGTGGCGGGATCATGGGCCATCCGGGTGGACCCGCCGCAGGCGTGCGGAGTTTGCAGCAGGCGTGGAAGGCCGCTGTGGACGGTGTTTCGCTGACGGAGTTCGCCCGTAGTCATGTGGAGTTGGCGCAGGCACTCGAGCTGTTTGGAGCGTGACGATGGCGGGGTTGTTGTACACGTTCTACGGGGATGACTTTACGGGATCGACCGACGTACTGGAGCAACTGGCGTTGGGTGGCGTGCGTGGGGCGTTGTTTCTGACTGCTCCGACGAGTGAGGACCTGGAACGATTGCCTGGACTGCAGGCGATTGGCGTGGCTGGCGACAGCCGGTCGCAGACGCCAGAGTGGATGTCCACGGAGTTGCCGCCGATCTTCACAGCGTTGCGACGGCTCGGTGCTCCCGTGTTGCACTATAAGGTCTGCTCGACGTTCGATTCTTCGCCGAGGCGCGGCAGCATTGGACGGGCGCTCGAGATTGGGCTGGAGGTGTTTGGCTGCCGCTATGCGCCTATCGTTGTGGGGGCTCCCTATCTGCAGCGGTTTGTTATGGAGGGACGGCTGTTCGCGTTGGATGCGGATGGTGTGGTGCGGCGCATTGACCGGCATACGATGAGCCGGCATCCGGCCACACCGATGCGCGAGGAGAGACTGGTTCGGCATCTGGCAGAGCAGACAGATTTGCCGATCGGAGAAGTGCCTCAGACGCATGACGCGCAGCAGCTTGCAGCCATCGTGGAGACGCGAATGACCGCAGGGTGCAGGGCCGTGCTGTTCGACACCGTGGATGTTCAGGACCTTGAACAGTGTGGTCACGTGATTTGGACCGAAGCCGAACGACAAAACTTGTTCGGTGTGGGAAGCTCCGGGTTTACCGCTGCGTTGATCTCTGCCTGGCAGAGTAAGGGCTTGGTGAAGCTGCCCGCTGAGAGAGCGGCGCGCGGGCGCATCACGAAAGCTGCGGGGCCGCTGCTGGTGATCAGCGGCTCGTGCTCGGCGGCAACGGAACGACAGGTGCGGTGGGCACTGGCGCACGGCTTCTACGGGGTAAAGATCGACGCGGAGAAGCTGATGGAAGCTTCCGAATCGCAGAACACGTCTCTTGTTGAGCGGGTGAGTGGCGCCCTGGATCAGCAACAAAATGTGGTGGCGTATACGGCATTGGGAACGCCGGCCAAAGCGGCTCACGGCGATGAACTCGGCGAAGCGTTAGGAGTGGTTCTCAAACAGATTCTGGAGCGCACCGGTATTCGCAGAGTGCTGGTTTGTGGTGGAGATACAAGCTCGCAGGCTGTCCGCCAACTTGGTTTACGAGCGTTGACGTGGAAGAGGAATCTGCAGCGGGGAGTGCCGCTGTGTCGCGCGTATGCCGACGGCAGTCTCGATGGCTTGGAGATTGCGTTGAAGGGCGGCCAGATGGGAACGGCGGACTTTTTTGCCATTGTCCGTGATGCAGAGGGGTGAAACTTAAGCGTGAGCGCGCTGGGCCTGTTCGAGCAGATTGCGGATGGGCGTGCTTGTGGTGACAGTCTGTGTGACGAGCATGTCGATTGTGCGTGCGATGGCAGGCCAGTCGGGCCGCTGTGGGATTTCTCGCGCAACCTGATGAAGGCCCTCCATGCGGTGATAGAAGGGAATCTGTGCATTCACTTCAGGGTCGCTCCAAGTCGACCTGCGGCAGCCAATGGCACCGCAGAGGGTCGTCAAGCGGTCCATTGCGGGTGTGAGCGTATGCCGAAGAAAGTGCCACGCGGCCTGCTGATGAGGTGATCCGGAGGCGATGGAAAGAATCCAGTAGACGTTCAGTGACACGCTGCTAGCGGGCGGTTCAGACGGTAGCGTGGCTATGTCGACCTTTCCACGAACGCTTGAATCAGGCGCGGTGTGAGCAGCCGTGGCGAAGCCGAACCAGTTGACCATCATCGCAAGCTCGCCGGCTGAGAAGCGGGCTCCGAGAGCGACGGAATCGAGTGTGAGGCAGTCCGGATGGACAGCTTCGCGGTCTGTCAGGATGTCGCGGTAGAACGCGAGCGCGACTTCGGCCTCGCGGGTTAGGAAATTCAGTTTGTCTGCGACGGTGAAGAGATCGCCGCCGCGTGTCCAGAGCTGCAGCAGGAAGTCGTAAACGGAGTTATGGCCGTCAGGATAGGCGGCAAAGGCCGTGCCGTAGAGCTTTTGTTCCGGCAGGTGGAAGAACCGGGCAAGCTCGTGGAATTCGTGCCAGGTCGTTGGTGGAGCGAGTTCGCGGTGGTGCTGGTTGCGAAAGCGTTCCCGATGGGCGGGCTCGTCGAAAAGGTCGCGGCGATAGATGAGACATTCCGGGCCGTCGTGATATGGAGCGCCGAGTATGCGGGAATTAATTGTTTGCAGACGCAGAAGTGATGTGGCCCAGCCATGAGGCCAGTCGGGCGGGGGATCTGCGGTGAGCATAGGAGCGATGTCAACGGCGCAGTTGAGGTCGTTCATAGCGGAGACCCAGTCGGTCGCGACGAATGCGACATCCCAGTCGCCGCTAGCCATTCCGTTCGACGTGAACAGAGCGTGCTCGAGCGGATGAAGATCGAGCGGCACCAGATCGAGTGTGAGCCCGGTATTGGCCTTCTCTTCGAAGGCTTGCCACTGCATTCGGATGGCTTGTTCAAATGCACCGTAGCGGCGTACAGCAATGCGGAAGAGCTGCTGCCGCGGGGTCATAGCTTGAACTCGTCGATGAGCTGCGCGTTGTGCTCGCCGATGCGCGGCGCCGGAGTGGAACTGGTAAGTAACTCGCCGTCGATGCGAATCGGGCAGCGCGTGGTCCGCATCGTGAGTTCAGGCTGATTTCCTGTGGCGGGACGGCTGACGGATTGCACCATGTTGAGTGTGTGAAAGGCTTCGTGGGAGAAGAGATGATCCCATGTGAGAACATCTGCGCACCAAATATCGGCGGGCTCAAGGATAGAGAGCCAGTGGGACGTGGTGTGCGTTTTCAGATGATGGACAAGGATGGACTTGATCTCGTCGCGTTGATCGAATAGTTGCGCGGGGTCGGTGTAAGTGGCGAGTGCCGGGCAGTCAAGCAGTTGGCCCAGCGCGACGATCGAGCCCATAGCCAGGGCGAGATAGCCATCTGCTGTGCTGTAGATGCCATAAGGCGCGCCAAGGTAGGCGTGCGCGTTGTTGACGGAAGATCGAACGGGAGGCTTGCCGCCGTCGTTAAGGTAGGTGGTCAAGACTTCGAACTGCAGATCGAGGGTGGATTCAAGCAGCGACACCTCGATGTGCGCGCCCTTTCCCGTGATAGCTCGGCGAAGCAATGCGGCGAGAACGCCCTGCACGAGGTGCGCTCCGGCCATCATGTCTGCTACGGCGAGACCGAAGGGAACGGGCGGCTGATCGGCGTCGCCGTTGAGATAGGGGAGACCGGAGAGTGATTGCACGAGCAGGTCCTGGCCTGGCTTGTCACGCCATGGGCCTTGTGAGCCGTAACCGGTCACTTCACCGTAGACAAGGCGCGGATTAAGCTTGTGCACAGCTTCGTAGCCGAGACCGGCTTTCTCCATTACGCCGGGGCGGAAGTTCTGCAGCATGACGTCAGCGCAAGTGAGGAGTTTGCGGAGCTTTGTCATGTGCTCGGGGTTCTTCAAATCGGCCGCGAAGGACTGCTTGTTGCGGTTGATGGAGTGGAAGAGAGTCGAATCGCCATCGAGGCACAGGTTGGAGATGTAGAGCTGGCGGCAGAGATCGCCTTTGCCCGGGCGCTCAATCTTGATGACACGCGCGCCGAGGTCGGCCATACGGAGGCTTGCCGACGGGCCGGAGAGAAACTGCGAAAAGTCCACTACAAGAAGACCTTCGAGCGGCCTCATGCGGAAGCTCCTGGCAGGCGGTATTGGTGAAGGGCGGCATCGATGCGTTCGAGCACGGATTGCTCGGAGCCGCCGTGCACGAGGTAGTTGTGCACGATGGTTGAAGCGGCGTCCTGGAAGGCGATGAAGCCCGGGAAGCGCGGTCGAACCCAGGCAGCATCGATGGTGGACAACGTATCGCGAAAGAAGTTATGCGTATGTGCGTTCAGGTCGTGATCGAGCCACGCGGCGCGATGGCCCGGCTGTCCGCCGGAGAACGCGTAAAGTGTGCGCTGGATCTGGCCGGATGCGGCGAAGAGGGCGTACTCGAGTGCGGCTTCAGGATGTTTGCAGTGGTTAGAGATGGCGAGGCCCGCTCCTCCAAGCGTGGAGCGTAGCTGTTTGCCATTGAGCCAGATGAGGTTGCCTGTTTGAAGCGTGTGCGTTGCATAGCCGTTGCGCGAGTAATTGGAGTAGCCGTAGGCAAAGGGGCAGTAGGCGACGGTGTCCGAGGTGGCGAGCAGTTGCCATGTCTTGATGGGATTTCGTTCGAGCGACCCGGGTGCCGCGTGTTGCACGAGTTCGCGCAGCAGGCGCAGGGCTTCGACGCCTGCCATGGGTGAGGGGATGACGTGGTCGGGGTCGGTGAAGGGCTCCGCATCGAAGGCGTTCGCGAGCATGAAAAGATTCATCAGTGAATCAATCGGAATCGCCGGTACTGTGACGAGGCCGCGTCGGGCCAGGGCGAGAAGGTCGTCCCATGTTTGCGGAAGCTCAGCATCGGCGCGGCTGAGGAGATCCGGGCGCCAGCCCGAAACGGGCGTCGCGGCATCGACCGCGAGCGCGTATTGATGGCCGTTGTAGTGATAACTGCGATGGGAAGCACCAACAGTGTTGGCATCCTGATCGGTGAGAAACTCTGCAGGAAGCTGCTCATCAAGCGGAAGAAGCAAATCAGCGTGCGCCGCTTCGCCGATGGAGGGATGATCGATAACCAGGAGGTCGAAGCGCGAGGCGAGATCACTCAATGGGGCGTCGGCGAACTGCTGGAGCGAGCGTTTCTGCCAGAGGATGTCAATTTGTGGGTGCAGCTCGCCGAAGCGTTGTGCTGTAGCCTGCATGGGCAGCAGGCCACGCGTGTGGCTCCATGTGATGCCTGAAAGATGGATTGCAGATTCGCCGGTGCGCATGCCACTGCAAGGATGCTAATGTGAGCCCGACGGAGTCAATTGCAATGTTCCGCATTCTGGAACGAGGTGAAGACGATGGAGCGTGAGCTCTTCTTTGAAGATTATGTGGTGGGCTCCAGCCGGCAGAGCACAGGGCGCACGATTACCGAAGCTGACGTAGTGCTGCATGCGGGCCAGACAGGTGATTTTTATCCGCACCATATGGATGCGGAGTGGTGCCGCACGCAGCCTTTCGGGCAGAGAATTGCGCATGGCACTCTGATCTTCAGCATAGGCGTTGGCATGACGGCCGGGGAGATCAATTCGCTTGCAATGAGCTACGGATATGATCGTTTGCGGTTTATCAAGCCGGTGTTCCTCAACGAAACCATCAAGGCGAAGGTAACGGTGAGTGAAAAGCGCGATCACCCGAAGCGCGGAACGCACGGCATCGTGGTGGAGGCGCTGGAGGTTACCAATCAACGGGGGGATGTAGTGCTGTTTGCCGAGCACCTGCTGCTGGTGGAACGCAGGTCGGCGCTGTGACGACCTGACGATGGATCGCCCGAACCACACACTTGCCCATTCCGTTTTCCGGAATGTACTATGCGCGGAAATGGCGAGGCGGAGAGTGGGAGTAAGAGCGGAGGATGACCCGGAGTTGGAGCTGGACGATTCTGGCGGCGAACAGCGGCGCGGCGATCGCAACGAATCGTTGACGGTGCTGCGGGCCTGCGAAGTGTTGAAGGTTTTCAAAAGTCTCGGAGAAGAGCTGAGTCTGACCGAGGTGATCGAGCGGACGCGGTTGCCGAAGACGACGACGTTTCGGCTGTTGCGCACGCTGATTCATGGAGGACTGCTGGAGCGTGCGTGTGCCGGAGTGTATCGCAACCGCTTCGGGCCAGTTACGGGTAAGCGGTTCCGCATCGGCTTTGCAGCACAGGGCGGGACAGAGTTTTCGCAGGAAGTGAAGCGCAGCATCGAGACGGTGGCGGCGCGCGAAAACATCGACCTTATCACCGTGGACAATCGCTACTCGGCACGTGAGGCGCTGCGCAATGCGGATCTTCTGATTCGCGAGGGCGTCGACCTTGTGCTGGAATTCCAGACCTACGAACGCGTAGCGCCAGTGATTGCGGCGAAGTTTCTGGAGGCGAAAACGCCAGTGATCGCCATTGAGGTGCCGCACCCGGGAGCAACGTACTTCGGGGCGAATAACTACAAGGCAGGACTGATCGCGGGCAGGGCGTTGGGACGCTGGGCTAAGGAGAACTGGGGCAGCCGTGTGGACCGGCTGCTGCTCATCGATCTGCCCATTGCTGGATCGCTGCTGGAGCTCCGCACTACGGGGATTGCAGATGGTTTACGCGCAGAGATGCCGGAGATCGCGAATGTGCCGGTTGTGCATCTGAACGGCCGCGGTGACTTTGACCAGGTGGTCGAAACGGTGCGGCAGTTCCAGCGTCGCGCCAAGGCAAAGCGAACGCTCATTGGCACAGTCAACGACATCTGCGCGCTGGCAGCGCTGAAGGTGTGGGAAGAGGTTGGCGCTTCGGACAAATGCGCCGTGGTAAGCCAGAACGCGATTCTGGAGGCGCGTAACGAGATGCGGCGGCCGGGTACTCGGCTCGTGGGTTCGGTGGCCTACTTTCCGGAGCGTTATGGCAACCAGGTGGTTCCGCTGGCGTTGAGCATTCTGCAGAAGAAGCCGGTGGTTCCGGCGGTGTTTGTGCGGCACCAGTTGATCACGCCGCGGAATGTAGACCTCGTGTATCCGCTCGATGAGGCAGCAGACCCGCCAGTGCTGACCAAGCGAGTGCGTTCGGCAAACGCGGCGATGGTGCTTTAAAGTTCGGGAGGCTCGCCTGGGTGCGCGCTGGAGCGGTACGCCGCTTCGACAAGGGCCATGGTTTCATAGGCGGACTCGAACGAGATGGGCAGGTCGGCTAGCGTGCCTTCGAGATACGCCTGGAGCGCGCCCATGCTGCCGAAGAATGCATCTGGGAACCAGTTGCCCGAGAGTGGAACGTTGTGCCAGCCGGACGGATCACCACGGAGCGCATAGGCGAGTGTGTCGGGTTTGCCCTGGGGGTAGTCGAGGTTTACGCCGATGCCCATTCGGATGGCGCCGGCGGTGCCTTCCCACTGGATAAAACTGCGTTGCGTCTCAGGAAACTCGTGCCCGTGATTGGTGGCAACAAAGACGCGTGTCAGGTCACCGTAATTGAGCAGCATGGTGGATTTGGTCGCGGCGAGCTGCGAGGTCTGGGGATTCCGTACACTGCGCGCGTAGATGCCTTGCGGATTGCCGAGCCAGGCTCGGATGAGGTCCAGGTAATGAATGCTGTGGTAGAGGATTTCGAGGCGCGGCGCTGCGGCCAGAAATGTCCATAACTCCCAGGGCGTGTAGGTACTGACCTGGACCTCGAGATCATGCAACTGTCCGAGCACACCAGCCGCAGCGAGCGCTTGTGCGGCCATATGGTTGGGGGAGTAGCGGAGCTGAAAATTCACCGCGGCATGAAGCTCGCGCTTTCGGCACAGATCGCGAATAGTGCGAGCTTCTTCGAGCGTTTCGCCCATGGGTTTCTGCATGAGCACCGGCGCCCCGCGGGGTAGCTGGGGCAGAATCGTGAGCAGTTGCGAGGCGGGGACCGCGATGTCGAACACCGCATCGGACGGAGCAAAATTAATGGCTTCAGCGATTGAATCAAACGCGTACTGAACGTTGTACTCCCGCGTAAGCTCGGCAGCTTTGCCGGGGACAATATCCGCAAGTGCAAGCACGGGGAATCCGGTTTTGGCGTAAGCGGGTAGATGGGCGGCACGGACGATGCCACCTGCCCCCAGGATGATGATGGGCCGCGGTTGATGCGGGCGCGGCGGCGAAGCAGCAGCCGTTGCATGTTGCAAACGTATGTGCTGTTTAGAGAAATGGTCAGAGTCGGGCATAAAGTGTATTGGTTCGGCGGGCCTTGTGTGGGTGAACGTCCGAGCCCCATATAAATATCATGAGCCTTGGCAATGTGCGTGGATGCAGAGCGCTATGCGATGTTGCCGAGACTGGCCGCTTCCGTTGACGGCAGTGTGACGCGGGGCCGTCCGGAGTGGCGACTTACTTTTCACAGATAAGCAAACGTCGTGCTAGAAACTCCGCTGGAATTGGCGGACACGATTCGGCTGCGTAGGCAGAGTGAGGCTGACCGGTGCCAGACCATCGGACGTCGCGGTGACCGTGATGGGACCCGCTGCCTTGGTGGCGCGAATGATCGCCACAGCGTTGCCACTGTAAAGTCTGCGGGAGGAAGCCTGAAAAGGGTCGTGATCGAGCATGTTGCCGTTATCAACGGCGACTAGCTCTCCGGGTCCGGTAACGTTGAAGTGCACGACCGTGGTATTGTCCGGTACCACAACACCATTGGCATCAAGCAGTGTTGCGGTCAGGTATGCGACGTCGTTCCAATCAGGCACTAGCGTGGGAGCGGGCGTGAGGTGCGGTGTATTCGTGAGGTGGGCTTCATTCAGACCCGTCGAAAGAAGCAGGTGAGTGGGCTTACCAGTGGTGCGAAGTTCGTCCGTGGCAACTTGCTTGCCTGCGATGCGTGCGATGGCCTTGAGCGTGCCAGGCTCGTATGTCACCTCGTAGGTGATGGGACTGGCGTCGGCATGCCGCAGTTGAACACCAAGCGACTTCCCGTTCAGAAACAGTTCGACTTCGTCCGCGTTGGTATAGACCTCGACGTTCTCCGGATGCGGCGAAGAATTCTCCGGACTCCAGTCGAGCAGTTGCGTCGGGCGGAAACGCGTGGTGGGGTCTAAAGGAAGCCCACCAGCTTTCGCGGCGGTTTGTGTCGTGGACGTAGGCGAAGCGTAGCCCGGATCGATTGGTCCACTGCGGGCGCGTTGAACACGACGCGCGATCCGAACCATAGGTGCCGCGCTTGGATCGGCCCACCAGGACTGCCGCTCGAAGGCACGCGCGCGGGCCATTGAGGTGGTCAGCAAAAGGCCGCTGCCACTGCCGATCGCTGGCCAGCGGCCTGCTTCGCCGAGGTAATCGATGCCCGACCAGAGAAACTGCCCGGAATACTCCGGGTGATCGCGCATGGCGACCCACTGGTTGCGGTCGTGTGTGTTTTCGGTTCCGATGATCTTGCGCGACGGCTTCTCTGCGTGTGCGGCGAGAATCTCCTGCTCGCGGTAGTTCTGGCCCACCACGTCAAGAAGGTCGGCGAGTCCATCCTCATAGTCATGACTGGCATTTGGCCGGAAGAGCGCCTGGGTCACAGGACGCGTCGGATCATTCTGGTGAAAGGTCGCAACCAGCGCTTTGAGAATGGGGATAGCGATTTCGGGGTGCGGCGTGTCGTGGATCTCATTGCCCGCGGACCAGAGAAAAATGCTGGGATGGTTGCGATCGCGACGAACTGTATCGGCAGTGTCGCGCAGCGCCCATTCATTGAAGTACAGGTGATAGTCGTACGGATTCTTCCCGACGGTCCAGCAGTCGAACATCTCGTCCATGACCAGGAAGCCCATGCGGTCGGCCAGATCGAGGAACTCGGGTGCCGGCGGATTGTGGGCTGTACGAATGGCATTCACACCTAACGTGCGCAGCGCGGCAAGACGGCGTTCCCAGGCAGCCAGAGGGACGGCCGTGCCCAAAGCGCCGGCATCGGTGTGCAACGCGACGCCGTAAATCTTATGGTGGCGGCCGTTCAGGAAAAACCCTTTGTCCGGATCGAAGTGGAACTCGCGTATGCCGAAGGGTACAACCTCTTCGTCAATGGGCTGATTATGATCAAGCACAATCGCGTGAACTGTATAGAGAGCAGGATGATCGAGGTCCCAGCGGTCGGGATTGGCGATTTTGGTTTCGGCATCAAGATCATTGTGAGAGCGAGCAGCGATGGTCTGGGGTACAGAAGAGAAGGTTTTGACGAGACGCCCGTCTGGCGCGATCAGCTTGATCCGCAGGCGCACCGTGGACGACGTCGGCGACTGATTGGTGACGGTACTTGTGACGTGTATGCTCGCCGAGGCCGCAGAGACGGAGGGCGTCGTTACGAAGGTCCCCCAGGGTTCAATGTGCGTGGAGGAAGTGGTGACAAGCCGGACCTGACGATTGATCCCTGCGCCCGCGTACCAGCGGGAGGCGGGCTGCTGGCTGTCGTCCACGCGGACGGCAATGGTATTCGAGCCTCCGTAGTGCAGGTGATCGGTGAGGTCGTAATTGAAGCTGACGTAGCCATAAGGACGATGTCCCAGCAACTCGCCGTTGATCCAGACGTCGCTGTTGGCCATTACGCCGTCGAAGACGATGAAGGTGCGGTGGGTGGCAGCAGACAGAGGAACGTCAAACGTCTTGCGATACCAGCCGATCCCCGCAGGAAAGAAGCCGCCCGCGGGTCCCGTGGAATTCTTCTCGTTGATCGGGCCAGCGATGGCCCAATCGTGCGGAAGCGTCACCGTTTGCCAGGAAGAGTCGTCGAAAGAGGGTTCCTGAGCGCCGAGCGCATCAGTTTGTAGAAATCGCCAGCCACTGGTGAATAATTCGACGTGCCGCGTGGAAGCTCGGGCATTTACGGCACAAAAGGAAACCGCAACAAACAAAAAACAGAAGATGGCGAACCGACGCATGGCTGCTCCTGAAGGAAAGACTTCGGTGTCAGTCAATCGCGCCATGAGCCTTGAGGAATTCGAGGCTGAGGAGCATGGACTTCTGTCGTTCTTCAGGAGAGAAGTTCCCGTGGCCGCCGCCGGCGACGATGTACTGGCCATCAGGGACGTGCGCTTCATCGAGGGCCTTCTTCAACTCGGCTGATTGCGACGGATCGACCGTGTGGTCGCTGTCGCCGTTCACGATGAATGTAGGAGGAAGACCGGGCCTGACGTAGGTGAGGGGCGACATCGCCTTTGCTGTAGCGAGGACCGCGGAGCCAGGTTCCGGCCATCGATGAGGCGCTGGCCGTCCAGTGCTCTCCTCGGAAGAAGCGGCAGGCGTGAGTGGCAGGTCAAGCCCAAGCCACTGATGTGTGAAGTCCATGCTGCCATGCTCGGTAAGGCCTTCGGCAAGATTGGTCGGACCGTAGTCGTCGAGCACGGCGGCGACCTTCGGCTGATCGCTGCATGCCTTAGGTGTGAAAGATGCAGGCGCGTACGCCGCCATCAAGGCGAGATGGCCTCCGGCTGAGCCTCCCCAGGTGATCACGCGGTTCACGTCGAAGTTGTATTTCTTCGCGTTCGCCTTGACCCAGGCCATTGCACAACGAACGTCCTCAATAGCTGCGGGAGCGGGCGCATCGATCGCGTTGCGGTATTGCACGGCGACGACGCTGGCTCCTGCAGCAAAAAAAGGCCCAAAGCTCCGGGAAGACTCCGGACGATCACCGCGGATCCAACCGCCGCCATGGATCTGAATGACGACCGGCGTAGGTTTCGGGGAAGCGACCTGATAGACGTCGAGATGAAGATCCATTGTGCCGGCCGGGCCGGTGTTCGGAATCGGGGCGCGAATACCCTTGGGAACGCCGGGATCTCGCGAAGCCGCGGCACTTGGGTTGTGGATAAGGGGAACCGTCGCGTAAACGATATTGTCCATCTCGCTTGCTGTGGCGGTTTTCCAATTTGCGGGATCGGACCAGGCTGGTGCGGCTCCGGCTGCTGCTTGCTGTGCCTGGATGGGCAGACAAAGCGCGAAGAAGAATCCTGTAAACGAACTGCCTGCCGCAACTGCTGCCTGCCACTTGCGCATATTTATCTGACCGTCCTTTGACGGCCACTATGCTAACCTCGCGGGCACTCAAAATTCAAATGGGGAATATTCTCTCCATAGAAGTTATTAAACATTTATCGTTTGGGTGCGGCCGAAATGCGCGAACAGGCTGCGCTCAATGGTTCGGTCGATCTCGGCTCGGGCGGAGGGAATAAGAATCAATGTTGACTCTTCGGAATGTTGCAGCAGCGCTCCTGGTCTCATGGATAACGGCGCCCCTGTTGCTCGCCAGTGGAACTAAGCATCCTGCAGCCGATCGAACCACACCGCCCGTCACTCTCAAAGACGAGGGCGGATCCTGGACCATGGACAACGGTTTCGTGCGTGTGACGGTTGATAAGAACTCAGGTCTGATGACCTCGCTCGTTTATCGCGGGTACGATACCGGCAGCCACGGCATATGGGAGCACACTCCACAAGGCGCACCGCAGGTGAGCAACACCGTCACGATCGATCCCAGGAGTAACGACGGCGAACGCGCTGAAGTCTCGATCAAAGGCGTCGGAGGCGGGACGTACATGTTCTCTCCGCATGCTCCCGGAGGCGGCACACTCTGCGACATCGAACTTCGCTATTCGCTCGGACGTGGTGACCATGGCGTTTACACCTACGCGATTTATAACCATCCTGCTTCTTATCCGGCGGCCGGCGTAGGAGCGGAAGACCGCTTCATTGACGAGATGAGCCAGCGTTTCGACTGGATCACGGTCGACAAGGATCGCAACATGCTGGAAGCTGCTCCCGCCGATTGGGGCGAAGGCGTTGTGGTCCACGCCAAGGAGCAGCGCATCCTCAGCACGGGTGTCTACAAAAACTCCGTCGAGCATAAGTACAGCTACTCCGGCGTGCAGTTCGACACTCCCGCTTATGGGTGGTCGAGCACCAGAGACCACGTCGGCGTCTGGTTCATCAATCCTTCTACCGAGTACCTGAGCGGCGGACCGTTCCGCCTTGATCTCGATGCTCACCTTGGGGCCAACGATAATCCGCCGCCCATCATCCTCGACTACTGGCACAGCGGACACTACGACGGCGCAAGCGTTAATATCGCTGCGGGCCAGCAGTGGACGAAGGTGATCGGGCCGATCTTCGTTTACGTCAATCAGCTTGACCATCCAAAACCCACGACAAAAGCCGAGCTTGACATGCTGACCGCCACGGCGGGCGACCCCACTGTGCCGGGAAGCTGGCGCGATAACGCGAATGCGTTATGGGACGACGCCCTGGCGAACGCGAAAACCCAACAGGCGAAATGGCCTTTTTCCTGGGTCATCGGCGTGGACTATCCGCACACGGCGGAGCGAGGCACGGTCACGGGAAGGCTTGTGCTGGATGATCCTCTTGCTCCGAAAGGCTCAACCAAAACGCTGCCGCACCTCATCGTCGGCCTTGCGCACCCGGATGCCGACGCCGCCACCCTTGCTCGCATCCGCGCCGCTCGCGCAGCTATGTTCGAGCAGTTTGCGAAGTCCCATCCGGAGTTCGTCCGGCGCGGCTTCCGAACTCCGTCCATGAATCCCGATGCAGGCAGCTTCATCCATGATGCCGGGTACTATGACTTCTTCGTGCACGGAAATCCCGACGGCACTTTTACCATCCCCAAGATCCGTCCCGGCAGGTACACACTGCATGCCTATGCTGACGGAGTCCTTGGGGAATTCGAGCAAACCGATATCACCGTCCAACCCGGCAAGACAGTGGACCTGGGTAAGCTCGTCTGGAAGCCCGTCCGCTACGGCGAACAGGTCTGGAAGATCGGATATCCCGATCGCAGCGCACGAGAATTCTTCAAAGGAGATAGCGCCGATAGCTGGCTCTGGGGCTGGAATCTGCGCTATGCCTTGCTGTTTCCGAACGACGTCACTTACACCATTGGCAAGAGCGATCCGGCCAGGGATTGGTTCTTTGAGGAAGTGCCGCACGCAACCAATCTTTCCTTCGTGAACCCGGCAGCCAAAGACCCGGCAAACCAGCGCTTCGGTTGGGTGAAGGCCGAATCACTCGCACAATATCCGCACACCGACCAGGCCGGCCCGTGGGCAGTTTACGGCCACGGCCGGGAGACGGTCTGGACGATCAAATTCAACATGAAGCAACAACCTCACGGCGTGGCGGCCCTGCGTGTTGCGCTTGACGGTGTGGACGGCCTCCGCGATGGACTTCCTGTCGCGGTTAACGGCAAGAGCGTTGGAGCATTGGGAGATGGTCTCAATCCTGACAACCCCCGGCTGATCCAGACCAATGCCATCCGCTATAACACCGATCATGGGCTATGGCAGGAGCGCACTTTAATGTTCGACGCCTCGTTGCTGAGTCGCGGAGAAAATACGATGACCTTCACCGTCCCGGCGGGTGATCTGCAGAGTGGCGTGGTATGGGATTACCTGCGGCTGGAATTGAACACTGGCAGTACCCTGGGAAAAATGGCTCCTGGGCGGTTGGAACATACTTCGCACCAGTGACGGCAAGTGTATGCACCTCGCGCCAGTTCCTGATCTCGTCCGCGTTACCCCTCATCGTTAACGACCGGAGATGGAGGCCAAATATCTAGAGGGGAGTTGGCTATTTGATCAAATCAATTCCAATCAATTGACATTGATTCCTCGCCGAAGCTATAGTCCTCTTCACCGCAGAACGTGCGAGTGTGGGAGACCGGTATATGGCTGGATTCAAGTACGCGGTGAGAATGGCGGGTCTGATCCTCCTTTTTGCATGGGCTGTGACTTCGCCTGCTCAGATCACCCAAGGTGGCGTGGCTGGAACGGTGAAGGACACCAGCGGAGCCGTTGTACCGAACGCTCACATCACGCTCACCAACCAGGATACAAACGTCAGTCTGGAGACGCAGTCCACGTCCAGCGGAACGTACGTATTCGACTCCGTGCCTGTCGGCACGTATACGCTTCGAGCCGATGCGTCCGGCTTCAAGACCTATGTTCTGAGTGGCATCGAGGTTCACGTGCAAAGCGTCGTGACCGCGGATGTGCCGCTTGCGGTGGGCGCGGTGAGCCAGCAGGTCTCGGTCACGTCGGAGGTCCCTCTGCTGCAGGCGCAGGACGCCTCGCTTGGTCAGACGATCCCGACGACGCAGGTCAACGACCTGCCGCTGAACGGCCGGAACTGGCTTTCCCTGACACAACTCTCTGCAGGCACAACCGCCACGTCCGGATCGAGCCCGGACAATCCCGGACAACTTCAGGACAATGGCGTCAGCCAGAACCAGGTCGACTATCGGCTGAACGGGATCGACAACAATATCGATGTATTCGAGTCCGGCGCGCAGGGCGGAGCGGGTGCTGTGGCGCCAGTGCCCGACGCCATCCAGGAATTCAAATTGCAGGCCGGTAACAACAGTGCGGAGTTCGGCCAGTTCACGGGCGCAGTCGTCAACGCGGTTACCAAGTCGGGCACGAATCGTTTCCGCGGCGATCTATGGGAGTACTTCCGCAACGAAGATCTCAATGCCAACGATTATTTCGTCAAGCAGCGCGGTTTGCCACGGGCTAAGTACCGGGAGAATCAGTTCGGAGGAACCATCGGTGGTCCTGTGTATATCCCTGGGATTTATCACGGGAAGGACAAAACCTTTTTCTTCTTCGACTACCAGCACGCGAACATATCTCAATCGTCCAGCTTTACGGACACCGTGCCCACTGTCAACATGCAGAAGAGCGGCTTCACCAACATGCAGGACTTGATTGCCGGGAACAGTGGGACCGCGACGGACGGACTCGGTCGCGTATTTTCGCACGGAACGATTCTTGATCCGAGAACGACGCGTCCTGTGGCGGCGCATGCCGTCGATCCGATCACCGGTCTCACCAACGCGTCAGGCAGCACAATTTATGTGCGCGACCCTTTCTATACCGGAAGTCTGGCGGGCGTGACGAACTTCACCAGCTTGGCGTCTCAACTGAATGTGATCCCAGCGGCAAGGCTCGATCCCAATGCGGTTGCATTGCTCAAACTGCTGCCTAATCCAACCACGACGGTGGTATCTGCCACATCTCCCCTAACGGGCAACTACTTTGTAAATGTTCCCAATACGCAATACACAAACCAGTACGACTTGCGCATCGACGAGAACCTGAACCAGAGCAATACGATCTGGGGTGTCTTCAGCAAGAGCCACCAGCACCTGAATTCGTTTCAGCCTTTTCCGAATGAGATCGCGGGCGGCGCGCTTCAAATCAACCCGAATGACGATGAGCCGCATTGGGAGCTCGCGCTGGGGTACACGCACGTCTTCTCTCCAACTTTCTCGAACGACCTGATTGCCGGCTACGACCACGTGATCCACAATCTCACGATGCCGACCGCCGGGCAGCTCGGCATTCCCGCGCAGTTTGGCATTCAGGGTGTTCCTCAGACCGCCAATAACGGAGGGCTTCCCACGCTGGACTACAGCGGCTTCACCAGCTTCGGCGGACGCCGATTTATGCCGACAATTCAGGCGACAAGTGGCCTGGAAATCTTTGACAACGTGATCAAGATTCACGGCCAGCACGAGTTCAGGGCAGGCTTCGAGTTCAATCACATCCGCGGGAACATCACGCAGCCGTCCTATAGCAAGGGCGAATTCGGCTTCAACGGCATTTATTCCGATATTCCGAACAAGAACAGCAACCTGCTGGGAGTTTCGGACTTCCTGCTCATTCCTGGCACAACCACGGTCGCGAATGGGATCAGCAACCTCGGCGGTCTGAGCAGCTATACGGGTTCGAATTATGCCGGAACCGAATACTTCGCCGATTACTATGCCGCGTACTTCCAGGACAACTGGAGACCCACTCAGTTCCTCACTGTGAACCTTGGTCTGCGCTGGGAGTACTCCTCACCATTTGGCGAAAACAAGGGACGCCAAGCGAACTTTGTCCAGAATGACGGAGATGGCGCGGGCGGAACGTATTACATTCCGCAGGCGGGCTGCTCTCTTCCGCGGTCTGCAACCTTCAATGCGTTGCTTGCCAGCTACAACATCAATGTCCATTGCCTCTCAGGCACGCGCGTAAATACGGCGCAGTCGACGAACTTTGCACCGCGGCTGGGTATCGCGTACCGTGTGCTTCCGAACCTCGTGATGCGCGCCGGGTTTGGCATCTCCTACGGTGCATATGACAGTGTGGGCTACGGCAGCACGCTGGGCACCAACTATCCGTTCCAGTATCAGATCAGCAATCCAAGTGGGCTGACGTCGCAGACTCCGGATCTGTTACAGAATGGACAGGTCGCCACATTGGAGACGACATTCGCGGCGATTAACCTGCAGGATCCGAACTCCGTTACAGGAACAGGCCTTTCGCTGTATGGCAAACAATATAACTACAAAACGCCGTACGTAGAGAGCGCGAACCTGACGATACAGGATCAATTCACCAAGCGCGACTCCATCCAGGTTGGATACGTAGGGTCGTTCGGCAGACATCTGGATTCCTACGGTAAGCAGAACGCGCCGCGGGTTATTCTGCCGCCCGGCACGAGCGAGGCGAGCTATCTTCCTTTCCCGAGTCTGCCCGCGAACATGCAGTTTCTCGCGACGAACGCCATCAGTACCTATAACTCACTGCAGACGGTGTATCAGCACCAGTTTCATGGAGGGCTGGTTTTGCTCGCCAATTACACGTATGCGAAGTGCATGGCAGACAACGGGGGCAGTCTCTCAACAGGCTTTCGCGCCGAATGGCTCCCGGGTTTCGGCATCGGTCCGGACTACAGCGTGTGCGGCAATGATGCAACGCATGTGATCCACGTGTCCGGGGAACTTGCGCTGCCATTTGGCCAGGGAAGGAAGTTCCTGAGCAGTAGTAGCCGGCTGGTAAATAGTTTTGTGGGTGGCTGGAACCTGAACTACATCTTCGCGCACCAGACCGGCCAGCCGTTCAACGTAGGCTGCCCCACGTCGACGACATCTGACTTTGGGTGCAACGCAAATCTGGTCCCCGGGCAGGATCCGTATGCCGGCGGTCGCACGGTCAACCAGTGGTTGAACCGAAGCGCCTTCGCGCAGCCGCCTGCAGCGACTGCGATTGGCCAGACGAACTTTGCTCCCCTCGGCGGCTCACCTGACCAGGTGCGCGGCCCTGGGTTCTACAGCCTTGACTCGTCTCTGTTCAAGAACTTTACGACCGGTGGGGAAACGAGCCTGCAGTTCCGGCTGGAAACATTCAACACCCTCAACCACCCAATGTTCGGCAACCCCGGACAGTTGAACTTCACCAATGCTTCCGGTTTCAGCAAGATCACGACCGAGCGAACCAACAACGGAGATACCGGCGGGCGCATTGTGCAGCTCGCACTGAAGTTCTTTTTCTAACCCTCCTATGTCCGGATAGAAAGACTCGGAAGAACTCCGCCTGCGCTGTATCAGAGCAGCGTGAATTGCGCCTCTTAATAGTGTTTATATGCCTGATTGAAGGCTGGGCGAGGATGTTCGTGAACAAATGCAGCGACATCATAGGCTTGTTGAGGGGTAAGGATGCCCATCCGATTTTGCGGCATGTTGTGCTGAACAAAGGCTGCCATCTTGGGA
Source organism: Bryocella sp. (assembly GCA_036273275.1). Taxonomy (GTDB): domain Bacteria; phylum Acidobacteriota; class Terriglobia; order Terriglobales; family Acidobacteriaceae; genus Granulicella. The sequence goes on along the minus strand of DASUHZ010000010.1, from coordinate 26,156 downwards.
ATTCGGTCCATGCCGGCCCCGTCGTTGAAGGACTTTGGGCCCCATAGAGGCGGAAACATCGGAGCGCGGCCTTCCCCATCATTTCCGTGGCAGCCCGCACATTGCGCGTAGTAGATCTGTTCGCCGTTCTTGGGGTCGGGTGTCAGATCCGGCAATTTCAGCAGACCTCTCCCCTTGAATGCTTTATGACCGGGTTCAGGTTGTGAGAGCCAGGTTATGTAGTCGACCAGGCTCTTCATCGTGTCGCCGTCATAGTTCAGAGGTGTGCCATTCTCGCTGCGTACGAAGCACTCCTGAATGCGATCCTTCATGCTGATCATGTGGCCGGCGCGCTCGTTATACATGGGAAAGAGCTTTGGTAGACCGACCATCGGAGACGCGTAAGGTTGAATACCGCCCCCGGCATGGCAGTCAGAACAGCGGATCTTGCTGGCGGTATTTCGCGAGGCATAGAGCGGCGTTTCATTGAAGATGGCCGCGCCGCGACGAATACTGTCGCCGAGAGCGCCCGAGGGAATCGAGGAGTCGCTCGGCACCTGCCAGTCTGTCCCGTGAAGCTGATTGTCCCACCAACTGAACGAGAGGTCATGCACCAGAAATCCGACGAAGATGGCGGAGCAATAGATCAGCAAGATTGCAGCCATTGCCAGCCCCGCGTTGCGACGGGAACTCACTGGTTGGAACTCTCCGCCGGTACCGGCTTGAAGCCGAATTCGCGGTACGCAGCCTGCGCGTCTTCAGACTGCAGGTAGTGTATCCACGCGCGCGCTGCTTGTGGATGGGGTGAGCCTTTCAACACACCCGCCGCATAGGTCGCGGGAGTATTGAATTCGGAGGAGATCTTAATTCCTTGAATCGGATTGCCGAGTTTCTGTTGGAAGAGAACTTCAGAGGTCCATGTCACACCGGCGTCGCTTTGTCCTGAAAGAATCCGCATCGGAGTCTGGCGATGATGGATCTGGGTGAGGATCACTCCTCCCTGGGTTACGCGGGTCTTGTAGACCTGAGTGGCGAGTTGGTCGCCTCCGGTCTTCTTCAACGCAGCTTCCACCTGTCTGCCAATGCCTTCGAACTCTGGGTTGGGTAGCGCCACTCTTACATCAGGACGGGCGAGATCCTTAAGAGACGCGATGTGTTTCGGGTTGCCGGCCCGCACCATAATCTGAAGATCGTTTGTCGTGTAGTTGACGGACTCTTCAATCTCACCCGCTTGTTTCATTGGCTTGAGCGCGTTCGCCCCGGCCTCGTAGACATCAGGCACGATGTCAAGCGTGAGATTGCCGAGCGTGAGAGTGTTTCCGGCCTTGATTTGTTTCAGCAGAACGCCGGGAGGAAGCGTCTCGTAGAAAATATGACCGGCGAGCTCCGGGTGAAGTTTTTCAAAGCCGGCGATGAGCCGCGGCATTACGAAGAATTGATTGCCGCCGATGAAGAGGACGAGCTTGGCGTCGATAGGATCTCCGTGAAGATCCGGGACGTTGTCGATGTCGGGAACCCGGAATTCGAACCCATGCGAGGAGGCAGGGTCGTTTCTGCCGCCGCTCCATGGAGGAGTCGTCTGCTGCGCAGAGACGCCAAGTGACATCGAAAGGGTGAGCAGAGTAATGAGTTGCTTCATCATTTGGCTCAACTAAACAGTGATGTAGGTGAAATGGCCTTCTGACTGAAGCAGCGCGACTGTTGCGACCATCGCCGGAACAATGAGCACGCCAGGAAGAACGTGTGCCTGCAGGTCTTTCACGATCTCGTCCGGTGTAGACTTCAGCGAAAACTTCTTGATCATCGCCGCAACCTGCTCCTCCGTCGCCGTGTGACAGGAGAGGAACTTGACTCCGCGATGTTGAAGCGCCTGGACGCTGTGGTCCTGCATTTTGGAAGAGACGTCCTGAAGATTGTCTGAACCGTTGCCCTTCGACGGAAAGAAGATGTTGCGCGTCGCAGGCTTACCCGTCGTCGGATCGTTCACGTCGACGAATTCGCCAAGCCGATACTTCTGCCACATGGAGTCGTCAAAAGCCACGGCGTTGGATGGACCATGGAGAGCCACGGCAATTTTGATATCGGCTGCGGGAATACCGAACCCGTAGATGAATCCGTTTAGGGAATTTTTTACATTGTTTAGAAACTTGCCTTCGCCAACCGGGCGTATGTCATAAACCTGCTTGACCTTCGCGGGAGAGTTCACAAGTTTTTGAAACTCGCTAAAGTCCCAGTCCGCGCGCTTATAAACCAATTGAGCTTCAGCGTTTTGGGAAGACAATCCTGCGGCTCCGAGAGCGGCAAGGCTGGTGCCTACTCCGCCGACGAACTCTCTGCGTGAAAACGTCATGGAAGGATCCTTTCAAATGTGCGAACAGTCCAAGGATTTCAACGGCATGCATGCCGCCAGGAGGCTAATCGATTCCTATAGATTAGAACCACTCTCAGGCATGTTTGGCAAATTTTGAAAGATTCCCGCGATGGCGGAACCTGGATGCCACAATGAGTTGGAACAAATCCAGGAGGTTCGGTGAAGCGATCAGTCGCTATCGCAGTGGTTTGCATGTCCTCATCTGTCTTGGCGTTGGGAGCGGGGGCGCAGAAGACGCTCTTCTACATGCAGGAGAACGCTGCGGGGGTGCGCTCGTTTGAGCAGCACAAGGACAAGATCGACATTCTGGTACCGACCTGGTACGCGGTGAATGGCCACGGGCTTGTCTCTGGAGAGCCGGATGAGAAGGTGATGACCGAGGCGAAGGCCGCGCACGTGCAGGTGATTCCAATCATCGCGCTCTCTGACAACCAGCAGCTTCATGATCTGTTCGCAGACGTGAAGGCGCAGAACGTCATGAACCGTGCGCTGGTTCGTGAGTGCAAAGAGCATGGATATGCGGGGATTCAGTTCGACCTCGAGCATGTGCTGTGGGTGGAACGCGACGGGCTGTCAGCGTTGGTGAAGCGCAGCGCGGATGTGCTGCACGCTGCGGGGCTGCAGGTGCAGATTGCTACGGTGCCGGATGCGCCGGGATACGCTGGGTCGCTGCCGTATGCGCGATGGATGTTCGAGGAGTGGCGCGGCGGGTATGACTTAAAGGCGCTGGCGGAGTCGGTCGATTTGATCTGCCTGATGACCTACGACCAGCACTCCCGCTATACGGCGCCCGGACCCGTAGATGGATGGGTATGGACGATTCAGAACCTGGAGTATGCGCTGAAGGATGTGCCGAAGGACAAGCTGTCGCTCGGCATTGCGCTGTATGGATACCACTGGTTTGCGGGCGATCCCGGTCTAAACAAGCCGGAGCAGCATCCGAATCCGACTGCGGAGTCCATCTCGTTTACGAACGCGGAGTTTCTGCGCGGGAGCTATAACGGCAGGCTGCAGTGGGATGAGGACGATCACACGCCGTGGTTTTACATCACCCGCGATCAGACACGCGAGTGGGTGTTCTATACCGACAAGCGGGCGTTCATGGATCGCTACGAGCTGGCGAAACAGCGTGGCTTGCAGGGAGTGTGTTCGTGGGTGCTCGGTGAAGAGGATCCTGGCATCTGGGATGCGATTCCTGCTCGCAGGTGAGAGCTACTTGTAAAGAAGATAGTGCTCGCGGGCGGTCTTGTAATCGATGAGGGCCGGCTGCCAGGTGGCGGCGATGGAGCGCGGGTCGTCGCCACGCCTGATCGCGTCGAGTGTGTCCTGGCTTGCGAGGAGGTGTGCCGCGCGATCCAGATGGAACTGATCTGGGTAGAGGTTGTGCAGCGTGCTGAGTATCTCGACGCCGAGCTCGGGCGAGTCGAGTGTGTCGCGGTCGCTGATTGTGATGCGAACTGCTTCGATGGTCTGGCCGTGGTACGGGTGGATGGAGTCGTTGTCGACAGTCGTTGTCGTGGCCGCGAAGCTCACGCCGGGGATGTGGCGCGCGTTGAGAGCGGCGGCGACATCCGCAGCCTGGAACCATGCGGGTGGCTGCGCGCCCGTGGTCTTGTCCTTGGGTGGAAGACCGGCGCCTATTAGTTCGAACGGGGTGGGTGTGCCGCGGCCAACTGTGGCATTTGTTGCTTCGAGCAGCGTGAGCGCCGGAAGCAGGATGGTTGCGTTCAGGTTGTGCAGGTTCGGACTGGGGTTCACCCAGGGCAGGCCGGTCTGATCGTAGAACTCGGAGCGCGTCCAGTGCTGCATGGCGACGACGGTGAGTGGGGCGTCAATGTGGCGAGTGCCGTTGTAGAAGCGGGCGAGTTCGCCGAGGGTCATGCCGTGCCGCACGGGAATCTGGCCGTAGTCGGTGTAGCTTTCGTGACCGGTGTCGGACACAGGGCCCTGCACGGCGATGCCGCCGATGGGATCGGGACGGTCGAGCACGATAATGTTGAGCGTGTGGTTGTACTGCTTCTTCTCCTGCGCAGCGGCTTCGAGGAAGTAGCCCGTGACCGCCTCATAGGTGTAGGTGCGGACGCCCGCGTCCTGCAGATCGATGACCACGGCGTCGAGATCTTTGAGTTGATCGTGTGAGGGGCGCCGATCGCTGTCATGCGCGCCATAGAGCGAGGTGACGCGGAGACCGGTGGTGGGGTCGGTTTCGGGCCCGAAGGATGTGGTGTCCTGCTTGCCGAAGATGCCGTGCTCTGGAGAGAAGATGGTCGTGAGCTTGGATCCGGGAATCGTTTTCGGGAGCTCAGTGGAGAGAATGTCGATGGTGCGGCGGCCGTGCGCGTCCACCCCGGATTGATTGGTGAGGATGCCGAGGCGGAGCTTGTTGTTGTGTTGCGCTGCGAGTTGGTTGAGTTCGGCGAAGTGGTCGGATTCGAGGATGTCGATGCCGGTCTTCGTATTCGAAAGCTTCGTCGGATCACAGTAGGTGTTGGGTTGTTTGCAGAGCTCACTCGCCCGCGACGTCTCGGTAGGATACAGCTGCAGCGCCTGCGCGATGGCAGTTGCGACCTCTCCGCGCAAGTTGGAGATCGGCGGATTGCCACGCGGATGGACGGCGTTGGCGAGCAGGATGACGTAGGTATCGGAGCCCGGGTCCATCCAGAGCGAGGTGCCGGTGAATCCGGTATGGCCGAAGCTGCCGATCGGGAAGAGCATCCCGCGCGGCTTGGAAAACGCGGTGTCGATGTCCCAGCCGAAGCCGCGCAGGTCTTCCTCTGGAATGGCGGGGTAGTGCGGCGCGAGGCCGGGTTGCGCGCCTTTTTCGCCGCGCACGATTTCGGATTGCTCTGCCGTATTCGCGAGTGTGAGCTGGCCGGCGTAGTGGTCGGGTTGCTCGGGTGTGGTCATTAGCTCAAGTGTGGACTGCTTCAGCGGGAAGTTCGACGGGCGGTTCGCGAGGCGATCGAGAAGAGCCTGTGCGAAGAGCGAGACATCGTGCGCGGTGGAGAAGACACCGGCGTGTCCGGCGACTCCGCCCATGCGGCGCGTGGTGGGATCGTGCACGGTGCCGCGCGTGAGCATGTCGAAGTGTGGATTGGCTGCTGGGTCTGATTTTGACTCGTCATCATGTGTGGTGGGAGCGATGCGCGCCAGCAGGGAAGTGCTCCAGTCCCCAGCGGGGCAGGCGTAATGCATGTGGCCACGTCGAGCGGGCTGCCAGGCAATCGCTGCACCGATGATCCTGTGCGGACCGCAGGCTTTGTCGATGGGGAGGTAGCGCGTGTCGGTCATGCCGAGCGGCTTGAAGATGTGCTCCTGCGCGTAGACGTCGAGCGGCTCGCCGGAAAGTATCTCGACGATGTCACCGAGCAGGATGAAGTTGATGTCGGAGTAGCGGAAGACCGCGGCTGGCGCGGATTGGAGTGCCGTGGTGAGCGCCCGCTGGATGCCCTCGGCCTTGTCGGGCTTCGCGAGGCCCCACGGATCTCTTAGGCTGACGTCGGCGGGTTCGCCGGAGAAGTGCGTGAGCAGCATGCGGACGGTGACCTTGGCGCGCTCGGGATCGTGGTCCGGATTGAAGGTGGGCAGGAGTTGTTCGATGGGCTCGTCGAAGTTGAGCTTTCCCTGCTCGTAGAGCTGCATGATGCTGACGGATGTGGAGAGGTTCTTCGAGAGCGATGCCATGTCGAAGATGGTGTTTTCGGTCATGCGCTCGGCAGGTGAGGGTCGGCCATTGAGGCCGGGTTCGCCGGCGAGTTTGCGGTTGCCGTACGCATGCTCGAAGACAACTCGGCCACTGTGGCCAATGAGCAGGACGGCGCCGGGAAGATGGTGATAGGCGATTGCGTCGTTGATGAGCTGTGACGCAGGGGCGAAGTCGGGTGCGGGGATGACTCGCGGCGTCGGCACCTGATTGTGATGAACTGCAGGTTTCTCCGCTACGCCGCGGAAGGGCAGCAAGAAAAGCAGCGGCAACAGCGCGGCGGCCGTAATGGCGGTTCGCTCAGTGCGCGTGCGCTTGCCGGCCACGAGGCTCGCGAATGCGCCGATGAGAAATGTGGCGACCGCGCCGATGAGGACGTACCAGGTCCAGGCGATGTGCGGGATGGTGATGGGACCAAGATGCACGGGGAAAGCTCCTTGCCAAATCCAGACGTTGAGAATGAAGCCGCAGATCATGCCGATGATGGCGCCGAGCTCAGTGGCAAAACGCGTGAGCGTGCCGAGCAGAAAGACGCCGAGCAGGCAGCCGTACGCAACCGAAGCGATCGAGAGACCGATTTCGACCACGTGCCCTTTGCCGCCCGCCTTGACCGAGTAGACGGCGATCGCGAACAGCACAAGCGCCCACAGCACAGTGGAGGATTTTGCGATCATGGCGCGCTCGCGGTTATCCGCGTTCGGGCGAAGTCGCATGTAGAAGTCGACGACGGTTGTGGAGGAGAGCGAGTTGAGCGCGGCGGAGAGGTTCGACATGGCTGCTGCCAGGATGGCAGCGACCAGCAAACCGGCTATTCCGATGGGCATCTCGCGCACGATGAAGGTCGGAAAGATGTAGTCGTTGGTGCGGAATGTAGCGCCGGGGTGCTGCTGATAGAAGACGTAGAGCCCCGCGCCGATGAGCAGGAAGAGCGCGAACTGCAGGAAGATGACGACGCCGGAGCTAAGGAGCGCTGCGGTGGATTGGCGCAGATTGCGCGCGGCGAGCAGCCGCTGCACGAACAACTGGTCGGTTCCGTGCGTTGCCATCGTAAGGAACATTCCGCCGATGGCGCCTGCCCAGAACGTGTAGGTCGTCGTGAGGTCCATGGTAAAGCTGAAGGTGTGGAACTTGCCTGCCTGCGACGCGACACTATGAAGGACCGGCCATCCCCCCTGAATGTGCGACCCCAGCGTGAAGAGCGCTACGAGCGTGCCGCTGACGTAGATCGCCATCTGGACGACGTCGGTCCATACGACAGCAGCCATTCCACCTTCGAAGGTATAGAGCAGCGTGAGTGCGGAAATGATCGCGATGGACAAAACATCGCTCGTGCCAATGGCGATGCCGATGACGATGGATACGGCAAAGACACGGACGCCCTCAGCCGCGGCTCGCATGACGAGAAAGAGTGCGGCGGTGACTTTATGCAGCGTGGGGCCGAAGCGGCGGTCGATAAGCTGGTATGCGGTGAGCATCTCTCCGCTGAAGTAGCGCGGCAGAAAGATTGCTGCAACGACGATACGCCCAAGCATGTAGCCGATGACGACCTGCAGAAATCCGAAGTCGCCGCCGAAGGCCAGGCCAGGGATGGAGATGATGGTCAGCGTGGAGGTCTCGGCCGAGACGATCGAGAGCGCGATGGCCCACCACGGGATGGTATTGTCGGCAAGGAAGTAACTCTTGAGCGAGCGATCTGCTGCCGCTGTCCCGCGTGATTTACGGAAGCGAAGGCCGAACAGCGTGATGCCGATGAGGTAAGCCGCTACGAGAGCGAGATCGAAGGCGCTGAGCCGCTGCGCTGCGAGAAGAATTGCAAGGGCGTCGATGGAACAGGGCAAGCGGACTCATCCCTCCTGCGGTGCGCTGACGTGAGGCAACGTTGCAGGTTATGATAACGGGCTTGGCGCACGGCTTGCTCGGAGCGCCAGCGGGAGTTGTGAACGGATGCCTTATTTTGTTGCGTTGGATGGCGGCGGGACCAAGACGGAATGCTGGGTTGCGGATGAATCGCGGGTGGTGGGCCAGTCGTCCGGGCCGACTGTGAAGCTCATGAATGTGGGGGAGCGGGCCGCGACGGACGGCCTGCGGACGATAGTGCGCGAGGCGCTGGGATCTGCCGGAGTCACGGGCGATTCAGTCCGATGCACGTGCTTTGGACTGGCGGGCTCATCGAGTGAGGAGGTGCGCCGCTGGGCACAGGCGACACTCGGTCAGCTGATAACTGGCGACATCATTATTGCCGGAGACGAGCAGATTGCACTCGACGCGGCATTTCGCGGAGGACCGGGCGTGCTCGTGATCGCGGGCACCGGATCACATGTGACTGGCCGGTGCAAAGACGGCACAACAGTGGGCGCTGGCGGGTGGGGACCGGTGCTGGGCGATGAGGGTTCAGGCACGTGGATCGGGCTTGAGGCCATCCGTTCCTGTTTGCGGGCGCGCGATCGCGGAGTGGAAACCTGCCTGCTGCGCGAGATTCAGGAGGCGTGGGAGCTTGAGGACCTGGGCTCTCTGGTTGCGAAGGCGAACCTGCGCGAGCGACCCGATTTCGCTTCCTTGACCACGGTCGTGGCGGAGTGCGCTGAAAGTGGCGATGCGCTTGCACAGGGCGTGCTGGATCATGCGGGCGAGGAGCTTGCGACGCAGGTGAGCCTGGTGATCTCGAAGATGCGTGCGGCCGAATGTGCTGCGGAGGATGCGTCACGAGTTGCGTTCACTGGAAGCGTGCTCGGCAGAATTCCGCGAGTACTTCGCGCGATGGAGGAGCACTTACGCGCGGCGTGGCCGGACATCAATGTGGATGGAAACGCCGTGCAACCGCTGGAAGGTGCATTGTGGCGTGCGAGACAGGGCAGGTAGCTACGATCAGGTGACGATTTCGCCCTGGATGTAGGTGGCGATGAGGTGACCGCCGGCGTCGAAGCGATTGAGGTTGGCCGGGCTGCCGGGCGCAAGGCGCGTCAGTTCGGGACGCCCAAGCATCGCTGCGGGATTGTGCGAGGCCAGTCGCGTTGCATTCGCGAGCGTGGCGCCCGTGAACTGACAGAAGTTGGCCACGGCGCGATCCATGGTGAGCACCGAGCCGGCCAGCGTGTGTGCGCCGCGAGCGAGGTCTCCGGCAAGGAACGCGCGACCGTCGGCTACGTCGACATCGAAGTCCCCAAGCTTGTATCTGCCGTCGGGCATACCGGCGGCAGACATCGCATCCGTTATCAGGATCGCGCGTTCGGAACCTTTGGAATTGAACCATAGCCGGACAAGCTCGGGCGCAACGTGGACGCCGTCGCAGATTAATTCGGCGTACAGCCGGTCACTGTCGAGCGCGACGCCAAGGACGCCCGGTTCGCGATGATCCAAGGCACGCATTGCATTGAAGGTGTGCGTGGCGCTGCTTGCGCCTGCGTCGACGGCGGCGTAGGCCTCGGCTGCGACCGCGTTGGTGTGGCCCAGCGAGCAGCGCACGCCCATGGAGGTCGCGTAGAGAATCAGGTCGACAGCACCGCTCAGTTCTGGAGCGATGGTCAGCACTGAGATGTGCCCGCGCGCCGCCTGCTGAAAGCGATCGAACAGCTCGATGCTCGGCATCTGCAGCTGATTTTCTGGATGGACGCCGCGCTTTGCGTGCGAAAGGAAGGGCCCTTCCAGGTGTATGCCGCGAGGTTGCGCCTGGAGCGGCTGTGGCTCGGATTCAATTGCATTAGCCAGCGATTCCAGCGCGTGCAGAGTCCTATCGACGGAGGCGGTCACGGTCGTGGGAAGGTACTGCGCGACGCCGCGCAACGCAAGAAACCGCTGGATCTCGCGCAGCTGCGCCGGTGAGGCTGACATCACATCATGGCCCATCGCACCGTGTGTGTGGACGTCGAAAAACGCGCACGTAAGCGTGTCCTGTTCGTGCGCGAGTGCGCTCGGGTCGGAACTGATATCGGCGAGCGTGCCGTCATCGCCGACGATGAGCACAGGGAACTCCACCGAACCGATGTCCGTGATTAATCGCCGGGCTGTGATAAGGGTGGGCATAGTTATTTTGCCGGTGGTGGAACGGTTGGCACAGCAGGTTGCGCGGACGGAGCCGGTGCAGGAACGGGCGACGGCGGAGCGGCCGGGATCTCGAGCTCTGACGCACCGGGAAGTGTATGCGTGTCAGCCCATTGACGCTGTGCACTGCGCACCCGATCCATTTTCGCGAGCCAGATGCCGATCGTGTAGTCATAGTGCGCAACTACGGGCCGCAGAGCGTACGGTCTGTTTGTGCGCAGCCAGAGTTGCGCATACAAATCTCGAATGAGCGAATAGCCGTCCTTGATGTCCTGAATGCGACCGTTCACGCCGTTGATGTCGCTGAGCTCGCGGCCCACTTGATTGCGCTGCTTGCGATCAGTCGATGTCGCATCGGCCTGCGCCCGGGCATAAGCAGCGGCCATCTCGTCGGCGAGCTGAAACTTCTCGCCGATAAAGTCGAAGCGCCGCGCACCCAGCTCCAGCGCGTCAATTGCGGTTGCCTCGCGCAGCGTCGTTGGGTTGGAGGGCAGCTCATGGGTCGGCGAGTAGACGACAGCCTGAGGCGGCGCAGGATAAGCGGCACGGGCCTGCGCAATCAACTCGAGCGCCTGCTCGGCGTGCATGCGCAGCTCATGCGAGTAGGGACGGATCTTGTCGGCGTATTGCTGGCCGTCCTTCGACCACGGATCCATCCAGAAGAGCCCATCGGAGCCGTCGCCGACCTTCGCTTCAAACTGCAGGATGTCGTGGGCGGCCATTAACTCCTGCTGGGCCATGTTTAGTTTGCCGGTCAGATCACCGTGAAATACCGGTCCGAAGTTTGCCTGGAACTGCGGGATCGAGCTTTCACCCTGTTGCCATGCTGCCGCGCAGCCGAAGAGGATGCCGTACCAGTTGTTGGCCGCGAGCGCTTCGCCGTCGTCGTACCAATTGGTGTCCAGTTGCCCCGTCGCGCCCATCTGCTGGCCATCGCGCGTGAACTGCTGGATGTTTTTGAGCGCGGAGTTGTAGTTGGGATAGATGCGCGACCAGTTGTTGATGCCCGGCGCTACCCAGGTCTCAAATCCCGCGGACTTGAAGTAGTTCAGATACTTGGTGAATCCACTGTCCGACGGCGAATAGTGCCAACTGATCGCGATCGTGTTTTTCTTGAATTCGTCAGGCATTCCCTTCAACAGGTCCGGCGACCGTTCCGCGATATCGCCCCAGAAAAGCAGGCGTCGATTGAGCGGACGCAAGGTGTTGTCAATCTGCTGCATGAAGTTGAGGTACACCGGGCCCAGCCCCTGCTCATCCACCGCGGCTTTGGTCTGGCCCACGCCGAGATCGAACGTTTCGTCGGCGCCGATGTGAAGGAACGGCGACGGGTAGAGTGCGGCCAGCTCGGTGAACATCTGGTTGATCACCTGCAGAGAGCCGGACTGCCCCGGAGCGAGCACGGCTCCATGCGGTGTCTCCGCCAGCGGCTGGTACTGATCATAAACAAGCATGTGGTGAAGATGGCCGAACGCTTCCTGGTCGGGCACGATCATCACGTGATATTTCGCGGCATAAGCAACAAGTTCGCGCGCGTCATCGGCCGAGATGCTGCCGCCCGGAGGTGCCGGCAGCGGGTTCGATGCGTACTGTTGCGTGTTCTCGAAGTACGGTGAGTAGAGATTCGCCTTGTATGCAGCGAGCGTGCGAACCAGCTTCTTCTGGAACTCGAGTGTGTCGACCGGCCCGCGCGAGAGGTCATCGCTAAGGCCGCGATACCGCATGGCCGGCCAGTCGCGGATCTCCGCCGCATGCAGCACGAAGCTGCCATTCGGCTGCCGCTCGATCATCTGCTTGACCGTTTGCGCCGCGTAAAAGATGCCTGTGCCCGTTGCTCCGGTTAGCGTCAGAATCCCTGGCGTGAAGGCGATCGTATAGCCCTCCGGCTGCATGTCCGCTGTAAACGACGCATCAGGGTGCTGGCCCAGCCGCTGCAGCACAACTCTGAGCCCATTGCCGGCCGGAATCCCGCGCGCTGTTAGCTCATCGCGCAGATCGCTCGCTGCAAACTGATCCTCCGGACCGCAGTTGGGGCAGTCCACCGTCACGCCGGTCACCGGCTGATCTCCCTTGAACGTGACCTCACGCGGCATGGGGATGAGGTGAAGGGAAGTGGCGGGTGTCTGTGCGATTGCGGTCGCCGTGAGCCCGGCGAGGACAAGGAGTGCAGAAAAACGCATGCGTTTACGGTACACGGCTGGAGCGCATTGAAGAAAGAATGCGGCTGAATACCTCTTCGAAAAAGGTATTCAGCCATGTGTTGCGCTAGTGACGCGGAATGACGAAGAGGGTAATTGACTGGGCGGGGAACGTAGTGCTGATCGTGCGGGGATTCGACCCCGAGCCTGCCGAGATGGTGGCCGCCGGTTGCGCCACAATCGCATTCAAGTTGTCACTACTGTATTGGTAAACCTGTGCCGACGAGGCCGGGCTGCTCAAACTATTGATGGACAGCGTGTCCGTCAGCGAGCCGTAGGTCTTGTTGATGACAATGATCGTCAGAGCCCCGTCCGAGGTACGGTAGGCAGCATAAACGGCCAATTTGCTCTGATCGCCTGTGCTGGAGTTCAGCTCCTGATCTCCGAACGTCGACTTATTGCCGTCGTAGTTCCGGTAGATCTCGAAGGCCATGTTGCCGGGCACCTGGGTCGAGTAGGCACCTGTCGGCCAGAAGACGCCCATATCGAGACCGTATTTGCCGAAGATGCCGAGCACGTCGGCCTGCGTAACCGCGCCGTTGATGGACTCGGTCCCGCCGAAGTTGTACTCGTCGATAGCGATCTTGGTGCCGGGGTAGTCCTTTGCGACCCAGCCTTGCAGCATCGGAATCAACATGGGCGCCTGCAGCGGAACTGAGCAGCTCTGACTGCCCGGATTGGCGCTGTAATTGGGCTGCGGGAAGTTTGGGTCGGTGTAGGTCGAGTCCCACAAAGCGCGAGTCGAGTTCATCCGTGCTTGCTGCTCGCCCGTATCTCCGGCTGTCGTGAGGCCGACTGAGCTCCCGTTGTAGCTCGCAGCCACATACGCATGGATATCGAGATAGTCCAGCAGCCGCACGCCGTAATTTGCAGAGGCATCGTTCATCTGCTGCAGATAGTACTCGATCATCGGAATGCCGCCGTGGGCCGTGCGGTCGGTCGGACTGCTCCAAGGCTGGTAACACGGCCCCGTGCCCCATCCGCTCTCGATGTCCTTCTTCGAGTAAAAGTAATTCCACCAGTTGTCGATCACCGGGCCGCTGGTCAGCGCGTTCGGATCGATTGTCTTGATGGCCAGCGCCGTTCCGACCTCGCCGTTCGTCACCTCGTCATAGGTTGACGGGCTCGGATGCACATCGCGGTGAACAGCATCCCACCATGCCGGCTCGTTATCGAGGTCCCAAATGGTCGCATCGTGACCGGCCGCGCTGGTGCAGTTCGCGCCAGTGGTGACCAAGCAATTCACCCATTGTCCGGTCCAGGTTGTCTGCGCCCAGGCAGCCGCATTCGGTGCTGACGGCAGCGGAGTTGGCAGAGGCGGTTCCTGCACGCTCGTGGTCTGCCACGTCGTCGAGGTCCCAAAGATGCTGCAGCCGCCGGACGTGTTGCAGGTTGTGCCGTCCGGCATCTGCGTGCCTTGGGTTTGAATGCCGTTGCCGCAGTTTGAGCTGTCATAGCTTGTCTGGTTTGGATAACTTGCCTTCGGGAAACTGCACGCGCTTGTGCTGTTGTTGCTCACGTAGCCCAGCACCGGCGCTGTGCCGATCGACTTGATCCCCAGCGCCGTAGTCTCGGCGATGAAGTCGTTGAAGTTCGCCTCCGAGGTCAGGCTGTTAGGATTCGTCGTCAGCATGGCGTACGCGCCGCCGTTCTGGAAGTAATAGTCCGCCGCCGAGTTCGAATCTGCATTCTGGTAGTTGTACCGTGAGGTCGCGTCACCGCCCCACCGCGCCACCGTAATGTTCATGTTCTGTGCGCTGGCCGCGTCCAGCAGATAGGCGTTCACGCCATAGATGAGCGGACTGATCGCGCGGATCCCCGTGCCCGCGTCAACCGACAGCGCAGGCCCCGCCGTGCTCGGCGGCGCGATGAGATTGACCGTCGCTGATCCGGTTATTGAGGTATTTGCCGTACTCGTTGCCGTGATCGTAACGCTGGTCGGCGCCGGATAAGGTGTCTGGTAATAGCCCGCAGAGGTGATCGTCCCTGCGCTGCCTGTGCCCGACGCAACCGCAACGCTCCACGTTACTGTGGCGGGGCTCAGCCCGGTTACACTCGCGGTGAATTGCTGCGACTGCCCGATCGTAACGTTTCCGCTTCCCGGCGAGAGAGTAATCATGGCAGGCGCGGTATAGTTCGCCGTTAGCGTGGCGTTTGCATTGACAGTGAAATTGCACGTAACCGCGGGCGTCCCCGACGTCGAATTGCACCCCGACCAACTGCTGAACGTGCTGCTCCCGGACGTCGCCGGTGCCGTCAGCACCGCATTCGTCCCCGCCGCATAAACCAGCGACACCGGGCTGTTGCCGCCCGTGCTGCTATTAACATCCTTCGTCGCCGTGATATTCACGCCGCTCGCTGGATTCGTCGAATTCACCGTGAGCGTGTACACCGGCGTCACCGTCACAGCGGCCGTCTTCGTCCCGCTCCCGTAGGTCGACGAGCTGCTCGCATCCGGCGTGTAGGTCGCGGTCAGCGTGTCGTTGCCGGCGGCCAGAGAATTCGCTGTAACCGTGATCACCGCAACACCGGCATTCAGCGTCGTCGCCGCCGAGGTGTAGCCTCCGCCGCTCAGCACGACACTGCCTGTCGGCGTCGGCGTTCCGCTGACCGTCACCGTTGCGGTGAGCGGTTGCAGCGTCGTAATGGTCGAGGACGAAAGACCGATGCTCATCGTCGGCGCCGGCGGCGGATTCACTGTGACCGAGGCCGTTCCAGAAGAAGTCACATACGCCGCGGAGTCGGGATTGTAGGTTGCCTTCAAAGAGGCGGTTCCGGTGGCCAGCGAGTTTGCTGGGATGTTGATTGTCGCACTCCCGGCGCTCAGCGTCGCGGCAGAAGACGTATAGGTTCCGCTCGTAAGCACAACTGACCCGGTCGGAGCTGAGCCGCCCTGCGATGCAGCTACCGCAACCGTTACGGAGAGCGACTGATTGACCGTGATAGAAGAGCTGGCCGGAGTCACCGTAACGGCCGGCGCAACCGGCGTTACATAGTTCGCCGTGATCGTCACGTTGCCCGAGACCATCACCGTGCATTGTGCAGCCGACACGGAGGTACAACCTGCCCACGAACTGAAATTGTTATTGCCCGCCGTTGCGGGAGCGCTGAAGGTAAGCGTGGTGCCGGAACTCTCGGTTAGCGTGGCTGCCGCAGTGCCAGTTGTCACCGCAGTACCGCCATACGTAATCGCCACCCCGCTTGCCGGATTGGCACTGGCAACCGTGATCGTGTAGCTCGTTGTCCCACCGCCGCCGCCACCCCCGCCTCCGTTGCTCCCGGCGCCGCCGCAGCCGCTCAGCAGCGAAACACAACAGGCGATCAGGCAGAAAACGGACAGGGAACGGCTGCGTGCTTGGCGCGATATCGATACCATGGCGGCATCCACTCTAACCGGAGGGAGCACTTTTTGGCGATGAAATTCAGTACCTTGGTGCCGGCCGGTGGTAACTTACCGCGCTTACGTCTCAAACGCTTTAGACGGGCGCTGCGCCGTCAATGATCGTGACGCCTTCCGGCGGAACGAAGCGGAATTCGTCCCCCGGAACCTTCACATTCTCGCGCATGTCCGAGAGGGTGAACGTCGTTATCGCGCCGTCCGTCTCCTCCATCCGCAGCGTGTGAATCAAACCCTCGGCGTCGACCGTCACCGCAAGCGATCGCACCCTCTGCTCAATCCCGACCGGCGTTCCCCACAGCGTGTACCCGGTCTGTCCGTCCAGATTCACCAGCGTCACGCTCAGCCCGTGCAACTCCTTTTGCAGCTCTGTATGTCCCAGCAGAAACCGCAGCGGCGATCGCAGATCATCCAGCTTCTTCTCCGGGAACCTCGTCGCCTCGGCATCGCCGGGCGTATACGAGATTGCGTTTGTTCCATCCAGAATGAACACCTTGCCCGCAGGCATGTCATACGCCCAGCGCATCCGCCCGGGTTTCTCCAGCGTGAGCGTGCCGGTCTCCGTCCGGTCCATTCCCATGCCCTGGTAACGCTCGGTGTACCGCGCCTCCAGCGAATGTAGATGGTTGTAGTGGGTATCCACCTTCTTTGCCAGAGCAGTCGCACTGGGTGACTGCGCGGACGCGCCCAAAGCGATTGCCGGCAACAGCAGCGCCATCCAGCGCATCGCGCCGCCTACTGCAGCAGGTCGGTGCAGTTCGTCCCACCCTTCGCATCGAAGTGGATTGCGTTGCCGTCGGTGCAGAAGCCGCGGTCGCCCGTCTTGCCCACCGCGTTGGGAACAGCCGTGATGGCGTAGCTGTTGTACTGGTCGACGTTATTCACTGTCGTCTTCGAGCCGCAGGTGATCGTGAACGTATAGCCCGCCTTGACGCCGCTCGCGAGGTCCTCAGGAATCAGTTGTGCGGCCTCAGGCGTCGGCGGACCCGAGCCGGCCTTCCCGCCAAGCTCGGCCAGCGTGCACGCAAACCCATGCGTCGGATAGGTCGAGTTGTAGGTCCCCTCCTGCGAGTTCAGGTCGCGCAGAGACTGGATTGCCGAAGTCTCGTTGCTGCGCTTGATCACCTTCTGCATCTCCGGAATGGCCAGCGTCATGAGGATCAGGATCACGGACATGACGATGAGCAGCTCGACCAGAGTAAAGCCGGCCTCTTCTACAGGAGATTTAGAGCGAAATTCGGATACAGAAGAACTAAGCCGAATCTCGGATAAATCAGCGCGCTTAGAACATGCGATTTGCAAGGCAAGGATCCTCATATAAATGACAACTCAAGAGTATAGACGTATGTAGTTGCCGCTAGTCATGCGCCAGGAATACAGCTTCCCCGTGACCCAAAAGCGGGAGTAGCAGCGGGCTTTAGCCCGCGGTACTCCGACGGCGGAAACGAGGGCTTCAGCCCTGGCCTGACTCGCCGGGTGCCCATTCATGACGACGGTCTCATCGTCGTCATGGGTGGGGGTCGACAAACCCTCAGCACACCAAATCCTCACGCTTGATCTCCAGCGAGCCCAGGTTGCCGAGCAGCGTCAACGCCAGTCGGTCTGTCTGAAACAACTCGCCCGCGAGACGGCGGATATCGCCGGCGGTGACACGGTCGACCTCCGCCGTAATCTCCTCCGCCGAGAAAAATCGCCCGTGATACATCTGTTGCCGCGCCAGCGAACTCATCCGCGAGGACGAGCTTTCCAATCCCAAC
Organism: Bryocella sp.; assembly: GCA_036273275.1. GTDB lineage: Bacteria > Acidobacteriota > Terriglobia > Terriglobales > Acidobacteriaceae > Granulicella. Next base: position 8,713 of record DASUHZ010000010.1, on the reverse strand, counting down.
ACCATGTTCCCCTTGATCTGGTCCTTCGCGCGTTTCAGGTCGTCTTCGGCGACCGGCTCGGATTTCATCCGGTTCAGCTCCGTCAGCGTCAGGTCCAGCACCTCGCGCGTGCGCTCCACCCCGCAACCGGCATACACCGCCAGCGATCCGGTGTCGCGAAACGGGCTCAGCTCCGAGTAGATCGAGTACGCCAGCCCGCGCTCTTCCCGGATCGACTGAAACAGCCGCGAACTCATCCCCCCGCCAAGAATCGAGTTCAGCAGGAAGGCCGCGTACCGGTCCTCGTGCGCCACCGGCAATCCCGGAACCGCCAGGCATATCTGCACCTGCTCCAGCGACTTCTTGTTCTTCAGCGTGATGTGTGGCTTCACAACCGGCGACGCGCCGCGCACCAGTTTGTCGCTGGAGCTCGCCGTCAGCGAATCGAAGGCCGCCTCCACCTGCGCCAGGAACTCGTCGTGCTGAATATTTCCCGCGGCGGCGAACACCATGTTCGCCGGAGTGAAACGTTTGGCTTACTCGTCGAGCACGATCTGCTGGTTGAAGCTGGAAACCGTCTTCGCAGTCCCCAGAATGGGCCGGCCCAGCGCGTCATGCGGCCAGAAATTGCGCGTAAACAGCTCATGAACCAGGTAGTCCGGATTGTCCTCATCCATCTTGATCTCTTCCAGGATTACGCCGCGCTCCCGCAGAATGTCATCCGGCGCAAACGTCGGGTGCAGAACGAGATCCGTCAGCAAATCCAGCGCCGCCGGTACGCTCTCATCCAGCACTTTGATCGAGAAGCAGACGGTCTCCTTGCCTGTGAAAGCATCCACATTGCCGCCCAGCGCGTCGGCCTCGCGGGCGAACTGCTGCGCGCTCCGCGTCGTTGTGCCCTTGAATACCATGTGCTCTAGAAAGTGTGAGATACCGTTCATCGCGGGGGTCTCGTCGCGCGATCCCCCGTCCAGCCAGACGCCCATGGAAACGGACCGAAGATGGGGCATGCGCTCCGTGATCACAAGCAGCCCATTAGGCAGCCGGGTGGAGCGAATATCGCGTGTATGGGGCGTACTGGGCGTCGCATTCTCGGCGACCGGAACAGAAATAGGCATTCCCTCTATTCTTTCACGCCCTGGCTCTTGCCCTTGTTTTTGCCCTTGCATTTGCTTTTGCCCTTGCCCTTGCTTTTGCATTTGCTTTTGCCCTTGCATTTGCCTTTGCCCTTGCTTTTCTGTCTGTCATTCCGAGCGCAGCGAGGAACCTGCTTTTTGCCCCATCAGAGCAGCGCATTTACAGGTTCGGGCACCATGCTTGACACGCCGTATATACTGAACTTAAGGAAAAGTCCCAGCCCGGCCCATCGCCGGGCTTTAGCTTTTCTGGAGCTAACCTAAATGATTAGAAGACTTTGCAAGCTTTCCAACCCTCTGCCTCTTTGAAATCAAGACTTTACGCCTCCCTGGTTCACCGAAGGGTAATAATATATTTGACAAATCAACTCTGGGTCTTTAGAGTTGTGAGGTATGGACGCCCCGCAGACATTACAGCAAGCGATTCAATACTTTAGCGACCCGGATAACTGCGTTCGCTATATAGTCGCGCAACGCTGGCCGGGCGGCTTGGTGGTCTGCCCTACCTGTGGTCGCACTGACGCTTCGTGGCTCGCTAATCAGCGCAAATGGCAGTGCAAGTCCAAGCATGAGAAGCGGCAGTTTTCCCCGAAGACTGGCACCATTTTCGAAGACTCCCCTATCGGTCTCGATAAGTGGCTGATGGCCCTTTGGATGATTGTGAACTGCAAGAACGGCGTCTCTTCTTACGAGATCGCCCGTTCCATCGGCGTCACTCAAAAGTCGGCATGGTTCATGATGCACCGCATCCGTCTTGCAATGGATGATTCGCCATCAGGCGGGAAGCTGGGCGGCGAAGGCAAGACCGTACAGGCGGACGAGACCTTCATCGGTGGACAGCCGAAGAACTGGCACAAGGAACGGCGTGAGCGGAACCGGAAGGAATCACGCCCTGAGCGAGTGCAAGCCTACAACAAGACCTACGGCCACCAGATCGCCGTCATGGGCATGTTCGACAAGGAGAGCCGTCAGGTTCGTGCGAAGGTGGTTCCTACTGTTCGTCGCGAGGTGCTTCAGAAAGAGATTCTGGACAACATCGCGTGGGGTTCGACTCTGCACACCGATGAGGCCGTGGCCTACAAGAGCCTCAAAGACAGGTACGTGCATGAGACCGTGAATCACGCAGTCACCTATGTGCGCGATAACGTCCATACCAACTCGCTTGAGAACTTCTGGAGTCTCCTGAAGCGGAACCTTAGAGGCACCTACGTTGCAGTCGAGCCGTTCCACCTAGACCGCTACCTGGCGGAGCAGTGCTTCCGGTTCAACACCAGCAAGACTCTGAACGATGGACAGCGGTTCACCAAAGCCTTATCGCAGATCGCGGGAAAGCGGCTGACTCTCGCGGAGGTCACTGGCAAGGTGGGTGAAACGAGGTTCTAACTCCGGGCGGAAGCGCCAGGGGCGCGGGAAGCGGAGGGCTTAGGATGCTTCTGCTTCTCAGCGTCCATGCGGCGTTGTAGCTCCTGCTTCGACACACTGAGAACTTTCTTCATCGCTGCGTCGAACTTGGCGCGCTCCGTCATGCGGGTATGATACTCCCCACCCTAAGAAGGTATTCACTCGTCATAGACGAAAGGGAAAAGATGACTCGCCCTAGCGATTTCAGCCTTGCAATGTCGTTCATTGGTTTGTGCTTCGGTGCCCTCGCCGCCTTACTTCTATCCATCCTCGAATGCCTCAAGCGAATCGAAGCCAAACTACACGGAGTCCCCAACTGCTCCCGCGAGCCACGCGCTGAGGCCACCCAATGACGCCAGCTGAGCAAGTAGACATGATGCAGTTCATGGTTGAGGAGTGGAAGAAAACTTACAAAGAGATGATGGCCTTCAGGGTCGCACTGTATGTGGTTCGTTCAGAGAATCCGGCACTGGAAACAGTTCTGGATAGGCTGCTCGAAAAGAGCCGGAATTCGCCAGACATTCAAACTCGTGTGGACAATCATTTCGCAGGCTTTGAAGGACTGATAAACAGCACTGGCGAAGGGAGTCTTCAGAAGGCGATTCGAGAATTTCAGGAAAGGTCTGGATCACAGCTTCCCGTACATTGAAAGGCATAGCGCGATAGCTCCCGTGCGAGAATTCGCGTGGGATGCGGCAGTTCTTTGCGTGTCGCAATCTCGGTAGGACGTTCGCTCCGCTCAATCTTGGCGGATGGCTTGGAGCGCACAACCGCAACCTTCAGAAATGAGGGTAAGGGTGTGCTGCGTCCGAGTCAACAACTTTGGATTGAAAACAGAGCTATCGGGGCACATCCGCTGACTGCTCCTGCTTCCGACAAGGTATTTGCCGTGCTGGTAGCGTATCTCGACGATAGTGGGACTCACGATGGCTCACCCAACAGTGTTTTCGGCGGCTATTGGGGATCAATGAATGAATGGAGGCGCTTTGAGCGTGCATGGAAACCGATACTGGCTGGAGAGCGTATTCAGGAATTTCATGCGAAGCAGTTCTGGCCTCGAATTCCGGGGAAGGGCCGCATCGGCCCATACAGAGATTGGAGCGACGAGCGGCATGCTACATTCATCGACCGATTGTTGCGGGTGATCGAATCAACCAAGATCACACCCTTCGCGTGCGGCGTTCACCCGAATCAATGGGAAGCCCTATCTAACGAGCAGAAGGCGCTGTACTCCTGCAACGAGGAATCGCGCCTGCAATACCCACTAGCCATATCGTTGTACCGATTGATCATGAAGAACGCTTCTTATGCTCACTCGCATAAGGTCATGCACTTCGTCATGGACATCAACAGAACTAAACCGAGCGTTCAACTGGCAATGCTGTCGGTGATGTCGCAGATCAAAGAGACGCTAAGGAAGAATAATGACCCACTCGCGGATCGAATCGGGGGGTTGACGTTCGAGGAGAGCCATATTTGCGACGCCCCTACAAGCAGCAGATTTGATCGCATATGAGGCCCATCGCTATGCCAAGGCCGCAAACGGAAACAAGAATCATCCGGTGCGTCATGAGTACGCTCGCGCTCTGCGGAACTTCAAATCGGCGAATGACTTTTGGCTTTTTGACGAGCCTCGATTCAAGACTCTCGACCGCGTAGTAACAGCCGCTATTGAGGCAAACCGTAGAACAAAAGAAGCCTAGTGAAAATAGAAAGCTACTGCCCTGTCACGGCCTCTTCAGCATGAGCGGCAGAGTGGGATTCGTCAAGTAAGTTATCACCCACCGAAGTCCACCCCTAAGTCCATTCTTCTGAAGACTTTGCGAAAAAAGTACGGGGGGAGGGGGTACCCCCGAAATTTAAAAAAATCCCCACTCGAGCAACGAAGCGCCGCCAGAAAAATTCGTCCCTCGAGAAAAGTTTTCAACAGCACCTCGGAGGCGTAGATTTCTCTCATGAGCGGTGACGATTGCGTGATTGAAGCAAAGTCAGCGCGGCGCCAGGGTCGGCTATCCGACGCTACGGCGCTGTATGAGGAAGCAGCAGAATCCTTCCAGGCGGAACAACAACCTGCACGTTGGGCTCATGCTCTGCGACACGCCGCCGAGTTCGCCGTCAGAGCAGGTGATAGCGCAACCGGATTGCGCGAAGCCCGTGCCGTACTCGAGTACTACCGAAGTTCACCGCCCAGTCCACTCGAAATGGCTAACGCGCTCCGCGTAGCGGCTCTGGCCGAGATGGCCGCGGGCGAAAGAGACCATGCGGTGTCCCATTGGATCGAAGCCCGCTCTTTGTACGTGGACGCGGGTGTCACCGATGGCGTCGTGGAGGCTGACCGCCGCGTCGCCGTACTCGCCGCCGCCTAGCCGTCCGACAGTGGCCACAAGGCACACCGCGAAGCGGATAAACTGGAAGTGTGCCCGCACTCTTCGGCAAAAATCTCGCTGAACTTACGCAGCTGATGAACAGCTTCGGACAGAAGCCTTACCGCGCCCGGCAGATGTGGGACGCTCTCTACAAGCAGTGTGTCATCAGCGTTGAGGACATGACCACCCTCTCGCATGGCCTGCGCGAGCAGCTCATGACAGCGGCCTGGAGCGTCGGGCTGCCCGAGATCGTTCAGACAGCTCGTTCGGTCGACGGCACAGAGCGCTACCTTATGCGCATGGCCGACGGCGAGACTGTCGAGACCGTGTGGATGCCCGACGGCGACGGCGGCGAGCGCGGCGACGGCAGCGAAGCCGCGGAAGAAGAGGCAGCCGAGGCGGTCGATGCGGAAGAAGCTGTCTCCGGACCGAAGTCCGGCTACTGGGACCGCCGCGGGAACGGACGCGCGAAATCCAGCTTCGGTACGTTGGCAGAGAAGGGTTTCCGCCGCGCGACCATCTGTATCTCGAGCCAGGTTGGATGTGCGGTGAACTGCCAGTTTTGCCTCACGGCGAAGCTCGGGATCAAGCGGAATCTCACTGCAGGCGAGATCGCCGGACAGGTGGCGGCTGTCCTGAACCGCCACGCAATTCAGATTGGCAAAGACCGCATCAATCTTGTGTTCATGGGAATGGGCGAGCCGTTTCTGAACTACGACGAGTTCATGGCGAGCGTGCGCCTGTTGGCTGAGGGAATGGGTATTCCCGAATCGCGCATGACCGTCTCCACCAGCGGAATCCTGCCGGGAATCGAGCGCTTCGCGAGCGAAGAGGTTCGGCCGAAACTCGCGCTTTCGTTAAACGCCAGCAACGACGTTGTGCGCGAGCGCGTCATGCCCATTACGCGCAAGTGGAAGATCGCCGAGCTCCTTGATGCTTGCCGAAAGATCCCGCTGCGCACGCGGGAGTGGGTCACGTTCGAGTACGTCTTGCTCGGCGGTGTAAACGATCAGCAAGAGCACGCGCGCGAGGTGCTCGATCTGCTGCGCGGGATGCGCGCGAAGGTAAACCTGATCGTCTGGAACCCCGGCCCCGGGATCGACTACGTGCAGCCGAAACCGCAGGACGTCGCGCGGTTTCAGAAGATGCTGATCGAAGGCGGAATGCCCGCATACATCCGGCGTCCACGTGGCCGTGACATTTATGCGGCGTGCGGGCAGCTAAAACGCACTGTCTCGGACGAGCAGCCGCAACTTGTAAATCTTGCGGTCTGATCCGTTGTCTTATCTGTACGGTTGATCGTGCTACCTTAAATAAGGAGCGAGCGGGTAGCTCAGTTGGTAGAGCATCGCCCTTTTAAGGCGCTGGTCCTGGGTTCGAGCCCCAGCCCGCTCACCATTCAAAACAAACCACTAAGTTGATTATCGACTTCGGGGCCAAATCGCGGACAAGTGATACTTTTGTGATACTTGATCGGCAATTCTGTCGCGTTGGATGCCCCGCAGCAACGTCAGCCGCGCCGCGAAAGCCGCTGGCTTCAAACTATCCGCCGGGGTGGACAGATCTTTGATGGCTTACATCTCGGCGCCTCCGGCTTTGAGTGTGCGGAAGACCAGTTTCGAAAACAGCGTGAGCGCATCCCCAAAAAAAACTGCACGGTGAATCCCTTCGATCATGGCGTCCGCGTACATGCTGGCGTACTGGATCGACGTGCAGCGACCATAAGAAAACGCCAACAGCACAATGAACCAGGCCGACGTAAGGACGTCGATAGTGGGAACGGTCACAATCGAACGTGCGATGCTGGCCTTACATCCTGGAGGTTTGTTCGTGAGTAATCGTCGAGAGTTTTTACGTGATGCGGCTCTGGCTACAGCAGGGCTGGCGGCGGCGCAGGCGAGTTCAGCATTGCCCGTGAAGGGTGAGGTGCGCAAGCCGAACATCATTCTGTTTCTGGCGGACGATATGGGTTACTCGGACCTTGGCTGCCAGGGAAGCGAGATCGAGACCCCGAACCTTGACCGGCTGGCGCGGCAGGGGTTGCAGTTCAGCTCGTTTTACAACTCGCCGAGATGCTGTCCTTCGCGAGCGTCGCTGATGACAGGGATGTACTCGCACCAGGCACATATGGGAATGATGGTGGACGATCATGGCCGCTATCCGTATCCGGCGTATGATGGCGATTTAAACACGAACTGCGTGACGATTGCCGAGGCCCTGAAGCCGGCAGGTTATTCCACGTATCATTCAGGCAAATGGCATCTTTCGGCGCAACAGAGAACCGACGGCGAGAACGTCGACCGGCATAACTGGCCGCTGCAACGTGGCTTCGATCACGGTTACAGCATGATCACCGGCGGTGGAAGCTATTACCATCCGAACACGCTTACGTGGGACAACACGCCAATCAACACGTTCCCAGACGACTATTACTTCACTGACGCCATTGGCGATCACGCAGTGATGATGATTGCCGATGGGCCTAAGGATCAGCCGTTCTTCTTGTACTGCGCATTTAATGCGCCGCACTGGCCCCTGCACGCCCCTGAAGCTACTGTGGCGAAGTACCGTGAGCGTTATAGCGCGGGCTGGGACAAGATGCGTGTGAGCCGCCACGCCAAGCAGATCGAAGCAGGTCTGCTCAAGGCTGAGTGGGAACTCTCACCGCGCGATCCGCGCGTGCCGGAGTGGGACCGCGCATCGTACAAGGAATGGGAAGCCGAGCGCATGGCAGTCTATGCGGCGCAAGTGGACATCCTCGATCAGAATGTCGGCAAGGTGGTGAGACATCTGAAGGAAACTGGACAGCTCGACAACACATTGATCTTCTTTCTGGCGGACAACGGCGGCAACTATGAGGAGTTCAACCCCAAAGTCTTCAACCCGGGTGACAAGCGACCGCTGTTTGTTCCGGAAGGGCATATCCTGATGGGTAATGATCCTGAACTGAAGCCTGGGCCTGCCAATACCTACACGTCCTATGGTGGACCGTGGGGCAATGTATCGAATACACCCTTCAGGCTTTATAAGCATTACGCGCATGAGGGTGGGATTTCGACGCCGCTGGTTGTGCATTGGCCGAAAGGGATGAAGACGGAGTCAGGCATCAAGCATCAGCTCGGGCATGAGTTCGACATCATGCCGACATGTCTCGAAGCGGCGGGAGCTGCTATGCCTGCGAAGAGCAAGGCCGGCACGAAGCCTCTGCCACTCGAGGGCAAGAGCCTGCTTCCGGTGATGCAAGGCCAGCAGATAGAGGACCGTGGCATGATTTTCTGGGAACATGAGGGCAACTGTGCGGTGCGGGATGGCAAGTGGAAGCTGGTTTCAGCGTGGCCGGATACCTGGGAGCTGCATGACATGGAGGCCGATCGTACGGAGCTGCATGATCTAGCGGATGCCGAGCCGGAACGCGTGAATCGCATGGCGGAGGCGTATCGCGCGTGGGCAAGACGTGTGGGAGCACAGCCGTGGCCCATGCCGGAGACGCCTCCAAATCAGCACGGAGGGTTGCCGCTGCCAGCCTATCTGAAACATGATCGCGAGTAGGTGTCCGCGCGCGAGTGCAACGTGGGCCTGAGCGCTCCTTCACGGTATCGGAGAAGAAGAATGGATCGACGTCAATTTATTCAGGCGGGCGTTGCGACGGGTGTTATCGCGACTACGCCATGCCTTGCGAGCACGAAGCAGCCGGCGAAGCGACCGAATGTGCTGTACGTGTTCGATGATGAGCATCGCTTTCACTCGATGCCGGGCCAGCCCTACTCGGACCCGGTGAACGCGCCGAATCTGGATGCGTTCCGCAAGACGAACTTCTCGATGGAGCAGTGC
>DASUHZ010000009.1:0-12247 GCA_036273275.1 Bryocella sp. | reverse complement strand
TCTCAGTTCTCAGTTCTCAGTTCTCAGTTCTCAGTTCTCAGTTCTCAGTTCTCAGTTCTCAGTTCTCAGTTCTCAGTTCTCAGTTCTCAGTTTTGGTTGCCTGGGGGGCGGGAGTGGCGGCGCGTGCGCGGATGGCGTTGAATGGATGCAGCGGTTGAGGAGGTGCGATGACCCCGAAGGATCGTCCGACAGTAGTGCCGGACAAGGCGCGCGAGAACGGCGATAGCCGGGGAGGAGTGCAGCCGCCGATTCTGTTTGAGCGGACGCAGGAGGTGATTGGCCGGCTGGAGCAGGAGCTCGGCGAGCCGATGCTGACGTACTGGAACTCGAACAAGGGCTCGATATGCCAGAACGATGTGGCCGGGCTTTATGGGCTGCTGCAGCGGCTGGGCAAGTTGGACCGGCTGTCCATGTTTATCAAGTCGGATGGAGGATCGGGGCAGGCGTCGCTGCGGATGGTGAACCTGCTGCGGCAGTACACGAAGCATCTGACGGTGCTTGTGCCGTTCGAGTGCCAGAGTGCGGCAACGATGCTGGCGCTGGGCGCGGACAGAATTTTGATGGGGCCGATTGCGCATCTGTCGGCGGTGGATACGTCGCTGACACATGATCTTTCGCCGATTGATCGCGACAACGATCGCGTGAGTGTGAGCCAGGATGAGCTGCAGCGCGTGGTGGGGCTGTGGCAGAAGCAGCCGACGACGGAGACGGCGAATCCTTATGAGTCGCTGTTCCGGTATGTGCATCCGCTGGTAATTGGAGCGGTGGACCGGTCGAGTGCGCTGTCGACGAAGCTGTGTCTGGAGATTCTCTCGTATCACATGAGCGATTTAGAGAAGGCGACGGCGATCAGCGAGGTGCTGAACTCGGGGTATCCGTCGCACAGTTATCCGATTACGCTGCGCGAGGCGCAGAGGATTGGGCTGCATACGGAGCCGATGGCGGATTCGATAAGCCATCTGCTGTTTGAGCTGAATGAGATTTACGCGGAGATGGGGCAGAACGCGTATGTGGATTTCGACGAGAGGAATTCGCACGATAACAGCATCTCGAATGTGATGGAGGCGAGCGGATTCCAGGTGTTCTTCCAGTTGAACAAGGACTGGCACTACAGGACGGAAGAGCGGCGGTGGGTGGCGCTGAATGACCGAAGCGGGTGGAAGCGCGCGCAGGTGGTGGATGGAGCAGTGTCGGTCACGGCGTTCCACGTGCGGTAAAGCTGCTCGATTATGTCAACGGCTTCGCCGAACGGTCACTCGCGTGAGGCGCTTCTCGCTGAGATCGATTGTGGACTCGGCAACGTAATCACCAGCAAAGAAATTTCGGACCGTTGCGGCGGCGGTCGGGGCGCCAAGTTTATTGAGCGCGCTCAACTATTCGCTGCAATCAACCGTGCTCATCCAGCATCGAGAGGCTCTTCGTCTTCGGGCGCAGCCCAAGGACTTCGAACCCCATCAACTTTTTCTTCGGCACATAGATCAGCCAGTTATTGCCGAGAGTGTCCGCGGGAGCCATCAGGAAGCCTGAGCCTACGACGAAGTCGTGCGTGTTGTTGATTAGCCCTTCGATCGTCTCGCCGTCATCGAAGCGCACGCGCACCCAGAGGCACTGAGTTGCCGGCAGATGATCATGGAAGCGCAGATCGCGCCGCTGATCCTCGCCCGTGAAGTCATGGACGAAAAATACGGCCTTTACATTTGCCAGCGGAACATCTTCGATCGCTCCGGAGTCCAGCCGTTTCAGGCGGATACTCTCCCGTCGCTGGTCCTCACCGGTCAGTGAGCCATTCGCGGTTGTCCACTGCGCCTTGTCGGCATAGCCCTTGATTGCGCCGTCGTTACCCTGAACGACGACCCGGTAATACGAATCTGGATCGTGCATGCTTTTGAGGTCTTTCACGCCCGTTTCGGCGCGAGGTCATACTGCTTGATCTTGTATAGCAGCGCCTTGTAACTGATCTGTAACTCGCTCGCCGCGGCCTTGCGGTTCCATCCCTTGTTTTCCAGCATCTGCGCGATCGCCGTTGCTTCGGCCTCACCCTTCAGATTGCGCACAATCTGCTTCAGTCCGGCGCCGTCTCCGGCATCGGCCAGCCCGTTGCTCTCGCTCCGGAACGGAGTGTATGGGTTCATCTCCGCGAGAATCGGGCGCTCGTCGCCCAGGATGAAGTAGCGGTTGACGACGTTTTCCATCTCGCGCAGATTGCCGGGCCACGAATAACGCTGGAAGGCGTCCACCAGTTGATTGGACAACTGCAGCGGCGTGCGTCCGTACTTCTTCGCCACCTTGCGCATGAAGTAATTCGCGAGCAGCGGAATCTCCTCTCGACGTTCGCAAAGTGGCGGAATCGAAAGAGAGAATCCGTTCAGGCGGTAGTAGAGATCCTCGCGAAACGCCTTTCGCGCGATCGCTTCCTTCATATTGATATTTGTCGCGGCGATCACGCGAACGTCTACCCGCATCGGCGACCGGCTGCCGAGCCGCGAGAACGTCCCGTCCTGCAAGACCTGCAGCAGCTTCGCCTGCAGAATTGCGGGCATCTCCCCGATTTCATCCAGAAAGATCGTCCCCCCGGTGCATACCTCAAACTTGCCGGGCTTCGTCTTCACCGCGCCCGTAAACGCGCCCTGCTCGTAGCCGAAGAGCTCGCTCTCCAGAAGATCTGCCGGCATCGCCGCACAGTTCACCTTGAGGAACATCCGGTTGGCGCGGTTCGACATCTTGTGCGTGTACAGCGCCAGGATCTCCTTGCCGGTCCCACTCTCGCCCAGAATCAAGACGGGGATATCGCTCTTGGCCACCAGGGCCGACTGGGCCTGCAACTCGCACATCCGCTTGCTCGACCGCACAAACGAGTGTGTCTCATCCAGCGGAATCTCCTGCGGCTCGGCCGTAATCGCCTTTTGGGCCTGAGCCAGGTGCTCCTCAATCGCAGCCTCCAGATTGCCATCCAGGAACGGCTTCAGGACGATGCCGCGCGCCCCGATCCGGGTCACCACCTCGAAATCCTTGACCTCCGCGGTGCACGACAGCATGACGATGGGCATGTCGGGCAGGCTCGCCCGGATGTGGGAGAGGGCTGTCAGCGATTTTTCCATGCTCTCCCACTCGAGCAGGATCAGATCCGGCGCCTCGTTTCTGTTCAGGCAGTCGAGAAGCGCCTGCTCCTCGGAAAAGACCTTCAGGTTGTAGCGGGGCTCCAGCGCGCGCCGCAGATAATGCAGCACCGCAACGTTCGCATCCAGCGCATAGAGCCGCGGAAGGACCGACGGGGCGGTCCGGGAAGGCGTTTCCGGGATAGCGACAGACGAGAGCATCCTGCAACTCCGGCGGCCCAGGGCCGCAATTCACAATAGCCTGCCCCGAATGCGGGCAGATAAATCCAAACCGCAGGGCGACAGTAATTTAGAGCAATTACGGAGACCCCCGGACGGAGACAAGTGTAGCCGGACTTCATCCGAAAGGGAAGAACTTTGCACTTTTGTAGGCAAAAAAAATCACACCCCCTGCACGTCCTGGCACACACCGTGTACAAAAAATTAACCCGAAAAATCTGGGGAAAAGTCCATTTCAAGGCAACTCTTTAAAAGTCTTCAGCTGGTTTAGAGATTGGCACGGAACGTGCTACAGGAGCTGTAGTGAATTAGAGACTGGACCGATCATGGATTTCGCAGAGTTCTACGATTTGCCGCCGCTGGAGCTCGCCTTTGGACGAACCGCAGCCATGCGGGCTATCCGGCAGAAGCTGGAAAGCGTCGCGGATACAGGCGTGCCGGTTCTCCTGCAGGGTGAGAGCGGCACCGGGAAAGAGGTGTGCGCGCGCTTTCTGCACATCTTCTCCGGCCGGTCCAAGGGGTCGCTCGTAAAGGTCAGCTGTCCGGCAATCCCCGAAAGCCTGATGGAAACCGAGCTCTTCGGTTACGAGAAGGGCGCTTTTACGGGAGCGCATTCGACCAAACGCGGCCGTGTGGAGGAAGCGCACAATGGCACCCTCTTCCTGGACGAGGTCGGCAGTCTGGATCTGTCCGCCCAGTCCAAGCTCCTGCAGGTCCTGCAGGACGGCAGCTTCGTAAGAGTCGGCGGCCACACCACTCGCACTATCGAGACCCGGCTCGTCTCCTGCGCCAATCGCGATCTGCGCGGGCAGATCGACGAAGGCACCTTTCGCCTCGATCTCCTCTATCGCATCAATGCCGTCACCATTAACCTGCCGCCGCTGCGCCACCGTCGTGAAGACATTGAACCGCTCGTCGAATACTTCACAGAGCAGAACGCCAAGGCCTTCCGGCTTTCGCCCAAAGCTATCTCGCGATCCACGATCCAGCTGATGGAGCGTTACAACTGGCCCGGCAACATTCGCCAGCTTGCCAACCTGGTCCGGAGCTATGTGCTGATCGGTGACGAGGAACTACTTGCGGCCGAACTTTTGCCGCAGGCGTTTTCGAGCGACAGCATTGTCGCAGACATTGATCTGAGCCAGCCGCTCTCGCTGAAACGCATCACCAAAAAGGCCACGCTGGACCTCGAGCGCCAGATCATTCTCAAGGTCCTTCGGACCAATAACTGGAACCGGCAGAAGACTGCCAAATGGCTCCAGATGAGCTACCGTTCGCTGCTTTACAAACTGAATGAAGTGGATGCGGGAAATCTGCCGAATCCATCCCATTCGCCAATCAATAACGAACTCCCGCCAAGGCACGATTCAGGCAGCAACCTCGGGCCGGGGCGGCGTTTGTAACAGGGTTTCACGGTACTCTGGATTAAACCTCCGGTGACCTAAGAAACTGCTATCGGGAAAGAACTGTGTCACCTTACATGCAAGAGCGTGCATCCAAAGTGGTGCAGTCGAAAGGGCTCCGATGAAACCGATCGTTCGTGTACCACTGGTTCTCATCGTTACGGCGGCGGCGATCAGCCTCGGGTTGGCAGGCGTCCACGCATCCACCGACTGCGTCCGGTTCATTCAGAGGAAGGTGCGCCACCATCGTGTGAGCGCGGCCACAGCAGCGCGTTGGGCGGCATGGGATAAGGCTCATCCGAACTGGCATCCGAAGACACCCGGGGAGACCCTCGCGCAGCTTGACTTCGCCTGCGCTGTTCCGCTGATCGAACAGCCTGTTGACGGGGAGCTTCCGCCGCTCAACCTGGCGGGATTTGATTTCGCGATGGACATGCTTCCGCCGCCCGAGACTCCACCGGTGATCGTGGCGATGAACGCCCCGCCACCGGAGCTTCTCCCTCTGCAACCGATGCCCGACGTCGTGAGTCCGCCAATCTACTCGCCGCAGTATCCGAGCCCCTTCGGCGGCTTCCCGACGCCGCCCACGCACGTCGTCGTACCGCCCGGACTGACGCCTGAGCCATCGAGCTGGATGCTGCTCGCGACCTCGCTGCTTGCACTTTGCACGCTGTCGTTCCGGCGCCCGCGCATCGCCAGGGCGCGCGCGCGCCGCTAAGCCCTTATTGTCAGGAACGCCGGCGGGAGTCCGTCGGCGCTGACTCCAGCGATACAGTCCCCTTCGACGTTGTAAGTCATCCAGGCACGCCCATTCGCAAGCTGTACCACGCGCGAACCGCCGACCGTTCCCCTGTTGTCCAACATGCGCGCATCGCCCGCGGCACTGAACCGCACGACCTTTCGCGAATCCAGGCACGGCACGCCACTGGCGTCCATCAGCAGCACCTCGACGGTGACCTCTCTGCCTGTTCGCACAAGCTCCTTCAGCTCAAACCGCGCCGGAGGTCCCCACTGGCGGGCCTCGTACTCAAACGCGATCTCATCCGTGATCGTCCTGCCGCGGCGCCTGCCGACCGCTCGCAACGAGACTTTGCCCGCGCGAAACGGCATCGTCCAACGCAACCCCGCAGCAGGGAAGTCATGCGAGTTGCGCGCCTTGACTCCCAGCGATTTGTCCCCGGACTGGCTAGTAAGAAATAGCTCGACCTCTTCGCAGTTCGAGTACACCTTCACCATCTTCGGCTCGCCATCTTTGCCCCAGCGAATTGGCCACGTGTGCCCGTAAATGTGCACCATCGGCTCCTCAGCCCAGTAGGACTGAAAGACGAAGTACGATTCCTTCTTCGTGAGATCGCGCTGCACAACGCCCTTTTGATTGATTCGCGGCACCGGATTTTCTGCTCGCAACGGCGTCGTGAAGTCCTTGAAGATCCATTGCGCCGCACCCGTCAGCCAGTCTTGCGACTCCTGCACCTTCAAATGCCAGTCGAAGAGATTGCAGGCGTATGTCTCGCTCCAGTCGCCGTCGGCCGAGACGCGCGGAATGCCTCCGGCCGGCAGGTAATCCAGCCCGCGCTCATCTGCGCCGGTACCTGGCTTCACCTCTGCGTTCACCTTGTCCGGGGTCTCGCTGTGCCGGCGTGCATGGCTGTCGGCGCCCCATTCCATGTGGATGAACCGCGGCACCAGCGCTGCCTGCTTCTTCAGCTCCGATTCGTACTCCGTATACAGACCGCGGTACCAGCCCGCCCAGATCGACGGCGAGTACACGTCCGGAATGTCCTTGGCGAAGTCGCAGCGCCGAAAGCTCGTCAGCCGCGTCGGATCCTGCGTGTGTGCAAGGTCGCGCAGCTCGGTCATGAATCCGCGAATCGCATCTTTGTCCACGGAGGGATACTCCGTCGGCCAGTCGTCTTCGTTTCCCAGGCTCCACAGAATGATGCTCGGATGATTGCGGTGTTGATCGATCATTGTGGTCAGTTTGTCCCTGGCCATCTGCTGCCACGCAGCATCGCCGATTCCGCCGCGGCACCACGGCAGTTCCTCCCACACCAGCAGACCGAGCTCATCGCAGAGATCCAGCACCAGGCGAGACTGCTGATAGTGCGCCAGCCGGATGAAGTTGGCACCCATCTCCTTGATCATCTGGAACTCTTTGCGCGTCACATCGTCCGGAATCGCCGCCGCATATCCCGCGTGGTCCTCATGACGGTGCGTTCCACGCAGCAGCAACCGCTCGCCGTTCAGTTTGAACGGCCCATGCTCGACGAACTCGAAGCGGCGCACCCCGAACCGTTCCGTTACGGCGCTGCTGGCACCTTCTGCTGTCAACGTGACGCTGCACGCATAGAGATTCGGCTGCTTCGGCGACCATAGCATCGCGCCCGGCAACTCCGCGCTGACAAGGTCGCGCGCTCCGCTGCCTGGCGGCAGCGGATGTGTAGACTCATGCACGATCTTGCCGTTGGGGTCCGCGATCCTGACTTGCGCCGTCGCTTGTGCCGTCGCTTCACCTGGCGAATACACGCGCAGCGACACCTGCGCCGTTGGCCTCGGAGTCTCCGCGCCTGTGACCGTGACACGTACCGCCTCAATCGAAACCTGCGGCACATAGATCAAATCAACATGCCGATACAGTCCGCCATACAGCGAAAAGTCCGACAAGTCGCTGGGAATGGTGTCCATCCGCCGCGAGTTATCGCACAGCACGGCGATTGGCACACCACGCTTGTCGTTCGGGGCCGTCGCCAGCGCAGCCGTCAGGTCGACCACGAACTCGTCGTAACCACCCTTGTGCTCGATGAGCTTCTCATCCCCGAGCCACACGGTCGTCACCTGGCCCGCGCCCCAGAAGTGCAAGAGCGTCCGCCCATTTGCATACAGGTTTTTCGGCTGCAGCCAGGTGCGGTACCATCCCGGCCCGCGATAGTAGGAAACATCCGGATCACAGCCGTCCATCGCGTTGAAGCAGTGCGGCATGCTGACCTTTTCAAACTCCGCGAGCTCCTGGCTGTGCCACACTTCCCACGGACCGCCGAGCGGCCCTTTGAAGAACTCCCAGCCATCGCTCAATCGCATTGGCTTTAGCGGCTCCATCGCGCCCGCAGGTGTGGTCACCGCCCGAGCCAGCCCCGGCGAAACCTGCAACGCCACCGCACCGCCTGCAATCTTCGCTGCGCCCGCGAGCAATTGCCGGCGCGTCACTTTAGGAGATAATTCGAACACCGTCCTATATCCTCCAAAGCTCAAAGCATACAGAACCTTCCTTCCGCCCGACCGGAATTCCGGGCATCCCGACTGGTCGTGTGAGCGAGACCTGCTCCGTCCCGCCACAACTCTTCGGGCAGGTATATACTCAAACTACGACAGCAATGGTCGTATTTCCGTCGGGAGAGTTAGACACATGGCGCTCAGCGATCTCCGAGTAGGACAATCTGCGATCCTCGAGGCGCTGGAGCTGCCCGACAGGGTCAGCGACCATCTTGCCCATCTCGGCTTCCTTCCTGGTGCCAATGTTGAAGTTCTACGCCGCGCCCCCGCCGGCGACCCTACGGTGTACCGGATAGACGGCGTTGAGGTTGCACTCCGCAAGGAAACCGCCCGCCACATTACTGTCGAATTCGAAGCCGCAGGAACCCGGAACTAGCGATGGACTGCTGCACCCCGACATCCACCGTTGCGGTTGCCGAGCCGCCGGTAACCAATCCGGAAGCTTCCACGAACGGGTCGGAGAACGGCAAGCACCGCACCGGCCGCATCCGCACTATCGCGCTTATCGGCCCGCCCAACTGCGGCAAGTCCACTCTGTTCAACCGGCTGACCGGGATGCGACAGAAGGTCGCCAACTACCCCGGCGTGACCGTCGAGCACCACTCCGGCACGATGAAGAGCTTTGGCCGTCCCGACCTCACGCTCATCGACCTGCCCGGCATCTATTCGCTCGCTACCTACTCAGAAGACGCGCGCGTCGCCGTCGATGTACTGAAGGGCAACATGCCCGGCGTTCCCGCGCCGGACGCGGTGCTGCTCGTGCTGGACTGCATGCACCTGAACCGGCAGCTCATGCTGGCCGCGCCGATTCTCTCGCTCGGCCTGCCGACGCTCGTGCTCCTTAATATGGCGGACCTGCTCGAGGACCGCGGCGGCAAGATCGACCCGCTGGCGCTGGCGCACGAACTCGGCCACCCTGTCGCGCTCATCAGCGCGGCGAAGGGAACCGGCATGGACCTGATCCGCAACTTCCTCCAGCAGTTCGGAGAGTTCGCGCTCACGCGTCCCGGCTCCGCGCGGCTGCCCATCATTCAGAGCCCGGCGTCGTGCCGCAAGTGGGCCGGCCAGGTCTCGTCGCGCAGCCACTTTGAACAACCCGAGTCGCCTCTCTGGACGCGCCGCCTCGACAGGATCCTCCTGCATCGCGTCTGGGGTCCGCTCATCTTTCTTGTGGTTGTCATCGCAGTCTTTCAGGTCGTCTTCTCCATCGGCCAGCCGCTCTCGGACGGTCTGGGCGATCTGCTCACCAAGGCCGGCAACTTCGTCGCGCAATCGCTCCCGGACAACTGGATTCGTGCGCTGTTGCGTGAAGGAATCTGGAACGGCGTGCAGTCGGTCCTCGTCTTCCTTCCGCAGATTCTTCTGCTCTTCCTTTTCATCGGAATCCTGGAAGACTCTGGTTATCTTGCGCGCGCAGCTCTCATCGCGGATCGCGTGATGCGCGCGATTGGGCTCAACGGCAAGGCATTTATTCCGCTGCTCTCCGCCTATGCCTGCGCTGTGCCCGCCATCATGGCCACGCGCACCATCGAGAACAAGCGCGAGCGCCTCGCCACGATTCTCATTGCGCCGTTCATGACCTGCTCTGCGCGTCTGCCGGTCTACACGCTCATCATCGCGGCATTCGTTCCAGACCGCCACGTCCTTGGTCATCTCGTCGGCTTGCGCGCAACTGTCATGCTGAGCCTTTATGCGCTCGGGTTCCTGATGGCGCTCTTCACTGCCAAGCTGCTCAACTCGCGCGTGATGAAGGCTTCGTCCGCGCCGTTCGTGCTCGAGCTTCCGCAGTACCGCTGGCCCACGCCGCGCTCCCTCACGCTGCGCCTCTACGATCGCGGCAAGCTCTTCGTGAAGAAGGCCGGCACCATCATCCTCGCCTGCACCTTTGTCGTCTGGTTGCTCAGCGTTCTTCCTGTCCACGGCAGCCAGTTCTCTGATCTCTCTTCGAGTGTCATCGGCCACATCGGTCAGTTCATCGCTCCGGTCATTCATCCGCTTGGCTTTGATTGGAAGATCGGCATCGGCCTGCTGAGCTCGATTGTTGCGCGCGAAGTGATCGTGGGAACGCTCGGAACGCTGTACGGTGTCGATCCCTCCACCCACGCCGCGAGTCTGCAGCAGGCGCTGCATCACGATCTCGGCATCGGCGGCGCGATTGCACTCGTCGTCTTCTTCGCATTCGCGATGCAGTGCACGTCGACGATTGCGGTAGTACGTCGCGAGACGAACAGCTGGAAGTGGCCGGCGCTGCAGTTTGCCTACATGACTTGTGCAGCGTATCTCGGTGCTCTCCTTACCAATCAACTCATCCTGCATCTCTTCTAAGAGCGGGCCAGAATCTCGGGAACCGACGGCGCGGGTCAAACGTATTTCTTCAGCAGATCGAGTTGTTTCCACAATCGCGCGTAAATCTGTCTAACAACATTCACTGCATCAAACGGCGTATCCTTTCCTTGACGCCACCCGAACGAGAGCCGAGCGAGCAAAATCACAGCCGGCGAAAAACTCCGACAACCTGTGCCGAGTGACGGCACCCCTGCAAAAAAACGGAGGGTCCATTGTTTAACGTCGAAGAGCTCCGGCAATTCCCCCTGATGTCATGTCTGCCCGAGGCGCAGCTTCAGCGTCTCGCGCGCCACGCGGCTGATCTCCACCTCAATGAGGGGGAGTGGCTCATTCGTGAAGGTGAGGAGGCGTGGTTCTACCAGCTCATCTCCGGATCCATGGATGTGTTGAAGATCCTCGGCGGCCGGGAGATGGTCGTGAAGAGTTATAAGAACGGTGAATTCTTTGGTGAGGTTCCGCTGCTTCTCGGCTCGAGTGCGATCGCTTCGCTGCGAGCCAAAGAGCCATCGCGGGTGATGAAGATCGATCGCGTCATGTTCAAGGAGTTGCTCGACAGCTCCAAGGACTGCCGCTCGCTCGTCATGGAGACGATGACGAGCCGGTTGAACTACATCCAGGATCGGATGGTCGACTATCCCGTCTCGCGTGTGCTCGTGGTGGGCTCGCAGTATGACACCGACTGCCGCGACATCCGTTCGTTTCTTGCGGCCAATCGCATCCCGTACGAGTGGGTGGACCGCGAGCACGATCAGGACCGCATCCCTTCGTGCATGCCGAAGGACCACAACGGGCCCTCGGTGATCGTGGACCATGCGTTCTGCGTGGGCCAGCCGCCGACGGTTCGCAAGGTGGCGATGGCGCTTGGCTATCGCACGGAACCGCGCAGTGATGGATACGATGTGGTGGTCGTGGGCGCAGGTCCCGCGGGACTTGCGGCTGCGGTGTATGGCGCGTCCGAGGGGCTGAAGGTACTGCTCATCGAGCGTGGAGCGGTGGGCGGACAGGCCGGAACCTCCTCGCGCATCGAGAACTACCTGGGCTTCCCGAGCGGGATCTCCGGCGACGATCTGAGCGAACGTGCGCTGCGCCAGGCGGAGTACTTCGGCACGGAGATTGTGTTGACACGCGAGGTGCAGAATCTCGAGCCGATCGAGGGCGGATGGTGCGTCGAGTTCGATGAAGGTAAACGCGTGAGCACACGCACGGTAATTCTGGCGACCGGCGTCGAGTGGCGCAGGCTGGAGGCCGAGAACATTGGCCGGCTGATGGGACGTGGTGTGCTTTATGGCGCATCACGCATGGAGGCGCCCTCCGTGATTGGCAAGGACATCTTCATCGTCGGCGGCGGAAACTCCGCGGGCCAGGCGGCGATGTACTTCTCCGGTTATGCGAACAGCGTAACCGTGCTGGTGCGCGGCGCCGGCCTGAAACTGACGATGTCGAGTTACCTCATCGATCAGATCGACAGCCGTCCGAACATTACCGTCGAGCCTTACACTCGCGTGATCTCGGTAGGTGGAGAGCACGCGCTTGAGACGATCTGCACCGTCACGGGCAATGAGGCAGCGCGTACCCGGCGTGCCGACGCGCTCTTCGTGATGATCGGAGCGAATGCTCAGACGGATTGGCTTCCCGCCGAGCTGGAGCGTGATGAACTCGGCTATGTCTGCACCGGGCGCGATCTACCGGACTGGGCAGATCAGGACCGCAGTCCTTATCCGCTGGAGACGAACCTTCCAGGTTTGTTCTGCGTCGGCGACGTGCGGCACTCGTCGATCAAACGCGTCTCAAGCGGCGTAGGCGAGGGAAGTATGGCCATCGCCTTCGTGCATCAATATCTCGCGCTGCAACCGTCGGCGGTCCCGCAGCCGCTGGTGCCTGCGTAGTCGGGGT
>DASUHZ010000008.1:0-26996 GCA_036273275.1 Bryocella sp. | reverse complement strand
AGCTCTTTGAACGGAACGATGATCCCTTCGTTTGCGTCACCGAAGTTGATCGTAATCTCCATCGTTGGCTTCACGTGGATGTATGGTTTGGCGGCCAAAGGAAAACGCACTACACCGCTGTTATCTGCCCCCGTGGAAAGCGGCGGCATCTCGGCGGGATGCGTAAGCTGAAGATTGATCCCGGCAGGGTGAAGCGGAATACGTCGGTGTTTGTCAATGTTCCAGAGCCTATGCAATCTCCACAATTTGCTGGACACATAGGCGTCCCCTGCATGGTATGGCTGAAGCGATCTAATGATTTCGATGGCGGCTGCCGGAACACCGTGCAGCGCGAGGTTGAAGCTCTTTCTCCCGTTGCTGTTATTGATGGGGATGATCGGGAAGCTCGCCCTATCGTTAGGGCTGCCTCCTGGTCGAAGCGTGAGGGCACTAGCAAGGTGATCGAGCGATCCCCTGAGACATGCCACGAAATCTCCGGCCATCAGAGCCAACGTCAACGGAGCGGGGGCAAGATCGAATTTTATGATGTACTCGCCAGCTTCAAGATCGTCTTGGAACGTGACCGTATAGGGCTTTGGATCGCTCCCCAGAAAGTCCCCGATCTCCTTATCCAGAAGGCGAAGGTGATGCTTTGCCCAACCAACCTTGAAACCGGCGTGGAAATAGCCCGGCGCACTGTTGGGATCAATGTAGGGTGACATTTGGCCATCCTACCAAACACGGTCAGTCAAGTAAGTTATTACCCTTTAAGGTGCACGACAAAACAGGAAAAAGAGGATGGGCGTTGTGAGGGGTGTCCGGAGTGATGCTTTGTCAAGTGGGCCGGACTGGTTTGGGAAAGCAAGACAAAGCAAAAGCGGGTTGGGCTTTCCAGTTTTCAGTTGCCAGTTTTGAGTTTCGAGTTGAAGCAAAGGCAAGAGCGAATTCAGGGTTCGGGGACGAAGCGGTAGCCGACGCCGCGAACGGTGAGGAAGTGGCTGGGGTGGGCGGGATCCGGCTCCAAGTAGCGGCGGAGGCGGACGAGGAAGTTGTCGATGGCCCGGGTGTCGGTGTCTTCGTGGACGCGCCAGACGTTTTCAAGCAGCTCTTTGCGGCCGATGACCTTGTTGGGGCGTTCGAGGAGATAGCGGAGGAGGTCGGCTTCCATGACGGTGAGGTGGATCGTGTCCACCCCTCTCGGGCCTGGCGGCCCGCCGGGGACCCCGGTCTCACCGGGTTTGCGAATTTCGAGGCCATCTAGATCGATGGTGCGGTCGCCGAGGGTGAAGACGGGCTGCTGCGGTTCTTCGGCTTGAGTTGCCGGGGGTTCGACCGTTGCTGCATTGGATGACGACGCCCAGTGGACGCGGCGCAGGAGGCCGGAGAGGTGTGCGAGGAGGATGGTGAGGTCGAAGGGCTTGGGAAGGTAGTCGTCGGCACCGGCAGAGAAGCCTTCGACGATGTCTTCGGGGCGGCCTTGGGCAGTGAGCATGAGGACGGGAATGAAGCGGCCAGCCTGGCGGAGGGCGCGGAGGATGGAGAAGCCGTCCTGTCCAGGCAGCATGACGTCGAGGAGAACGGCGGCGGGGGGTTCGGGGGTGTTCAGGAGCCAAGCTAGAGCCGCGTTGCCGTCGGCCTCGTGGTGGGTGCGGTAGCCCTCGGCCTGAAGGTTGAACAGGAGGCCCTGGGCGAGGTGTTCCTCGTCTTCGACGATGGCGATGAGAGGGGAAGGCATG
The DNA here is from genome assembly GCA_036273275.1 of Bryocella sp. Taxonomy (GTDB): domain Bacteria; phylum Acidobacteriota; class Terriglobia; order Terriglobales; family Acidobacteriaceae; genus Granulicella. The sequence goes on along the minus strand of DASUHZ010000008.1, from coordinate 25,281 downwards.
GGGAGGATTGTAAGGAAAGTTAGGGGTTAGGGTGAGGGATCAAAAAAAGCAGGTTCCTCGCGTTGCTCGGAATGACAGAAAGAAAAGCAACGGCAAAGGCAAGAGGCCGACTAAAGTCGGCGCCTCATATTTTTAGCGTTCTACGGCCCATCTGAAGATGGGCCCTTCCGGTTACTGGCGTGCTGTGGTGTGGGCTGGGGCGGTGCTGGCGGTCTCGGTGCCCTTCTGCTCGGAGGGGAGCTTGTGCTCTTCGAGAGCGAGCGCCTCGGGCATGTAGGTCATGGCCTGCTTGATCTGGGGATCCCACTCGGCGCGGACCCTCAGGCCCTCGGCCTGGCCGAATTGCGAGGTGAAGAGCTCGGCCTTGATCATTGCCCTGGTCCAGTCGAGATTGTCGTTGAAGTCCTTCTCGGTGTAGTCGATCTTCTGCGAGTGCAGGAAGTCCTTGAACTGGCTGAGCACCGCATCATCGACGACGAAGTCGCGTGAGACGGTGTGATTCGCGAGGTAGTGGGTCGCGAAGTCGAAGAAGGCGCGATGCGGAGGGGTGAGAAGAAGCTCCTGGAAGTGAGTGGTCTTCATCTCCGGAATCTTCTCGTCGGGGGTGATGCCGCCGCCGCCGTAGACCGGACGGCCGGCGTCGGTCAGCTTGACCTCGCGGTTGGACTTGTCGGCGGGCAACGCGTCATTGCGAACGTAGTAGTAGTCGTACAGCGAAACGTTGTTGTAGTTGCGCTGGATGAGGCGGCCGGACGGTGTGTAGTAATGGAAGGTTGTGAGGGCGAGGCCGGTGTTCTCGGAGATGGGGAAGACGGTCTGGACAAGGCCTTTGCCGAAGGTGGTTTCACCGACGATGAGAGCGCGGTCGTGATCCTGCAGGGCGCCGGAGACGATCTCGGCGGCGGAGGCGGTGTCGCGGTTGACGAGCACGACGACGGGGTACTTGAGATCAGAGCCCTTGGGAGCGCGGTAGACCTGGTCGGGGAAGGCGCGACCGCGCTGAGAGACGACGATCTGGCCCTTCTGGAGGAACTTGTCGGCGGTGTTGACGGCTTCGTTCAGGAGCCCGCCGGGGTTCTCGCGGAGGTCGATGACCAGACCCTGGCAGTTCGGGCCGAACTTGTCGAGCGCTTCCTGCACCTCGTGCGAGGTGGTCTCCATGAACTGGGTGACGTGGATGTAGCCGACGTTCGGCTTAATCATGAAGGCGATGTCAACGGAGTAGCGCGGAATTTCGTCACGGACGAGGTCGAAGACGAGCGGCTTGGCGGAGCCCTCACGCGCCATGGTGACGCTGACGTGGGTGCCACGAGGACCTTTGAGCAAGGAGGCGACAGCGGCGGAGTCCATGTTTTCGGTGGACTTGCCGTCGACGGCGAGGATGACGTCGCCGGGACGGATGCCGGCCTTATAGGCGGGTGTGCCCTCAAACGGGGCAAGCACGACGATCTTATTTTCCTGCGGCTGGATCTGCATGCCGACGCCGTAGTACTTGCCGTGCTGGTCCTCGCGCATCTGGGCGAAGGCCTTGGGGTCGTAGAAGTTCGAGTGAGGGTCGAGCACGTGGAGCATGCCCGGGATGGCGCCGTCGTAGATGGATTTGTCGACGTGGTCTGTGTCCAGCTTGTCCGCGTAGTTCTGCTCGACGAGAGCGTAGACGTCGGTGAACTGCTTCATGGAGTCGCGGAGGGTGGACTCGTCCGAGGCGGACTGGGCAGCGACGCGACCGCCGATGATGGAGCCGGTGACGCCGCAGGCTGTGAGGAAGATGGCTGCGGAAAAGAGGGCGCGGCGGGTACGCGAAGTCATGGCGCGGAAGGAACCTCGAACGAGAGCAGAAGGGGTCCGAAAAGAGGGGCTTGAACCCGTTTTGGGAGCCGCTACTCGTTGGACGAGTATAGCATTCGGTCGGTGAGCCCGAGGGCGGCCGGATGGCACATCCCCGGCGCTAAAGCCTCGTGGTTAGCGGGCCGGTTTCCGCGGCCTGACGCCCGCTGCTACTCTCGATCGGTCGGCGCGGGAGACCCGCCTGCGCAGAGTGGTCTACGGCAGGTAGAATGGTCGCACTGGATGACCTCAGGCAACCGCTGCGGTCCAACTAACAGCACGCTCCCTCACCCCAGCGAGCCGAGGACTCTCGCGGGGGAGCCGGTGCAAAGTGGATTTCGGGCAGGTCAGGATGACCTGGACCGGACCGACCGGAGAGGCTGCAGTGACGAGAGGTCCCCGAAGGAACGGATGATCAGGAAGCGCAATTATTCCCAGGGTTTTAGCTGGAATCAGTTTCAGCGTATGAGCCGGTTCGCCGGTGCAGTTCTGGCAGTGTCCGCAGTTCTGGCCGCGGCGCTGGCTGCCTCCCCAAGCGTGCTGGCGCAGGTGCAGGCGCAGCAGCCGAGTTATCCGGTACCGGGCGGGGGTGTGACGCCTGCCCCACAGCCGCAGATTCAGCTTCCGCCGCTGCCGGCGGCGACCCCCATCACGCCGAACGGAACGGTGGTGGAGGACGTGGTCGCGCGCGTGAACGACCAGATCATCACTCGCAGTGAGTACGAGCGCGCCGAGCAGCAGTTGATGGAGCAGGCGCGCCAGGAGAACGTCCCGGAGGCCGACGTCGAGGCAAAGCTGCATGATCTGCTGCGCGACATGATCGACCAGCAATTGCTGCTCTCGAAGGGCAAGGAGCTGGGGATTTCGGGCGACGCGGAGACGATGCGGCGGCTGGACGATATACGCAAGCAGAACCATCTGGACTCGATGGAAGCGCTGCAGAAGGCTGCGGAGCAGCAAGGTGTTTCGTTTCAGGACTTCAAGGAACAGATTCGCAACCAGGTGATCAGCAATGACGTGGTGCAGCAAGAGGTGGGACGCCATCTGAACCTGACTCGCGCGCAGGAAGAGGCGTACTACAAGCAGCATGGGAAGGACTTCGAGGTGCCGGAGCAGGTGCACCTGAGCGAGATCCTGATTCCGACTCCGGACAATGCGACGGACGCGCAGGTGGCGGCGGCGCAGCAGAAGGCCGATGCGGTCGAGACGAAGCTGAAAGGCGGAGCGAACTTCGCGGATACGGCGAAGGCGGACTCGGGGGGACCAACCGCGGCGGCGGGCGGAGACCTGGGCGACTTCAAGCGCGGAATGCTGGGCGATGTGCTGGAGAAGGCGACGTTCTCGCTGGCAGTAGGCGGCTACACGGAGCCGATACGCACGCGGCAGGGATTCGTAATCTTGAAGGTGGATAGTCATCAGCAGGCTGGGGTTCCGCCACTGGACCAGGTCGAGCGGCAGGTGCAGGAGGCGATCTACTTCCAGCAACTGCAGCCGGCGCTGCGCGCTTACCTGACGAAGGCCCGCGAGGATGCGTACATCGACATCAAGGCGGGGTTTGTGGATGCGGGGGCGGGGCGGCAGCAGACCAAGCCGGAGTTCACGGCGTACGCGCCGCCGCCGCCAAAGAAGAAGACGGTGAAGAAGCAGCGCGTGGAGCAGCAGAAGGCGGCGAGGGCGCAGGCAGAGCTGGCGGCGGCGCGAGAGAAGGAAGCCGAAAAGCAGACCGCCAAGGCCGCAGTCGCTTCGGGGAACAAGCCAGCGAAGAAGCGGAAGATTCATCGCGAGAAGATCCGCTTTGGGCAGGCGCCGGAGAAGGCGCTGCCAACGGGGACGACCCAAACCGCCGAGGCCGGCAACGATGCTCAGCCGCTGGGGCAGACGGCGGGACAGGCGATGGCGCCCACGGACACTGTGACGACCATGACCACGGGTACGGGCGTCGACGAGAACGGCACGGACGCATTGGCACCGAAGCCGGTGGCGGAGCATAAGACGCGCTTTACGGATCGCGAGAAGGAGACTGAAGCCGCGCGTGCGCAGCAGAAGGTCGCCAAGGCAGAGGTGAAGGCGTCTAAGCGGCCAGTGGCGGCGACGTCACAACAAACAGCTGACGAGAAGGCGCGCGCGGCCCCGCTGGGTCTGAACGGGAATACGGGAAAGAAGAAAAAGACGAAGGTGAAGCGCGCGAAGGACCAGCCGAAAGAGCGGATGCAGGAGAAGCCGAAGCCGGCGGAAACGGCGCCCGCCGTTGCTCCGACGGTGAACCCTGCGCTGAGCGGCACGCCTGCACCGGCGACGCAGACTGCGCCGGCGAACCAGCCGCCCGCGACGGGCACACAGGCCCCGGCGGCGGGATCTTCAACACCGCAGTAGCTACTGTGAATGTGCTTTCTGACGGTAAGAGCTCCGGTCTTCGGGGCTCTTGCCATATGCTGAGACGAACCGATGAAAGACTTCTTTGTTGCCGATGCGGCGCGATTTGAGAACCAGGCCGTCACGAGTTTCTTCTGTCTTGCGTCGATTAGTCTGCGCGAGCGGAAGGGCGGCGGCGGGCAGTATCTTGCACTGACGTTGTCGGACAGGACGGGGCAGTTCGAGGCGCGGATGTGGGAGGAGTTCGCGAACGTCGTAGAGACATGCGCTGAGGGCTGCTACGTCAAGGTGCAGGGACAGATTTCGAAGTACAACGGCAGGTTCCAGATCACGCTGACGCGAATGCGCGCGGCGGCCGAGGGAGAGATCGAGTCGGGGGACTTTGTACCGACGACGCAGTATGAGATTCCCGCGATGATGGCGGAGCTGCGCGAGTATGTGGAGGCATTCACGAATCCGCATCTGCGCGCGCTGGTGCTGAGGTTCTTCGACGATCCTGCGATTGGCGCGGCGTTTCAGGAGGCGCCGGCGGCGAAGCGACTGCATCATGCGTGGCTGGGCGGGTTGCTGGAGCATGTGCTTGCGCTGGTGCGGGTGTGCCGGGCGACTGCGCCGTTTTATCCGGAGGTCGATCCGGACCTGCTGGTTACGGGAGCGATTCTGCACGATATCGGCAAGGTCCGGGAGCTGAGCTGGCGGTCTAATTTCAACTACACGCTCGAAGGGCAACTCGTTGGGCACATCACGATTGCGCAGCGAATGCTGGCGGAAGCGATCTCCGGCATGGATGCGGAGGCTCGAGAGCGGGCTCAGGTTACGGGCGAGCCGGCTGTGGTCTTCCCGGAGCCGCTGCGGGTGCTGGTGGAGCACATGATCCTGGCGCACCACGGAAAGCTGGAGTTCGGATCGCCGAAGCTGCCGATGACGCCGGAGGCGATGCTGCTGAGCGCGCTGGATGATCTTGAGGCGAAGTTCCAGACGATGCGCGCGGAGTTTGCGGCGGCTCGTGATGCGGGACGACGACCAGATGAGCCGACCGAGTGGGTGCGGTCGATGGCACGGAATCTGTTCGACTCGCGGAGGTTTCTGGAGGCGCAAACGACTCCTGTTGTGCAGTCGGAGACGAAACACGAAGAACCTCCCGCGCCAGCCGGGATCAGCGAAGAGTCGCCTGCACTGGAGCCGATCGAGCTGATTGATTTGTTCAGCAAGCCGTGAGTGTGCTGCGCGATAGGCCATTGATTCAAACCGATATAATCAACCGAAATGCTTCGATTTTCTACAGCGGGTGAGAGCCACGGTGAGGCTCTGGTTGCACTGATCAGCGGATTGCCCGCGGGTATTCCTGTTGACCGGGAGTTTGTGAACCGCGAGTTGTGGCGGCGCCAGCAGGGCTATGGGCGCGGCGGCCGCATGCGCATCGAGAAGGACGAGGCGCATATTCTTTCGGGTGTGCGGCATGGCAAGACGATCGGCTCGCCGATTGCGATGACGCTGGCGAACCGCGACTGGAAGAACTGGGAGCAGATTCTGCCGGTTGACGCTGGCGATGCCTCGCTGCACAAGGCTGTGGCGAGCCCACGGCCGGGGCATGCGGATCTTGCCGGCGCGCTCAAGTATGACTTCAAGGATGCGCGATACGTGTTGGAGCGGGCCAGCGCACGTGAGTCTGCGGCGCGGGTGGCGTGCGGCGCGCTGGCGAAGCTACTGCTGCGGGAACTTGGCGTGCAGGTCGCGAGTCACGTGATTCGCGTGGGAACAGCACAGCTGGCGCGTGAGGTTTCGTTCGAGGAAGTCGCGGCGATTGCTGGCCGCGATGAGGTTATGCTGGCGTGCGCGGACCCGGAGTCGGAAGCGGCTATGAAGGCCGAGGTCGACAAGGCGCTGCGCACGGGTGATACGGTCGGCGGAGTGTTTGAGGTGATCGTGCACGGGCTGCCGCCGGGCATTGGAACGCACGTGAATTGGGATGAGCGGCTGGATGGTCTGCTGGCCCAGGCGCTGATGAGTCTGCAGGCAGTGAAGGCTGTGGAGCTTGGGCGGGGTGTGACGGCGGCGGAATCGGCGGGCTCGGCTGTGCACGATGCGATTGCGTATGCGAGCGAAGGTGGGGGCTCGAGCGAGGGCTTCACGCGATTCCGCCGCGAGAGAAATAATGCCGGCGGGGTTGAGGGTGGGATGTCGAACGGCGAGGATGTCGTGGTGCGCGGGTACTTGAAGCCGATCTCCACGCTGCGGCGGCCGCTTGGCTCGGTGTCGTTTGAGACGCGCGAGGCGACGAAGGCATCGTATGAGCGGTCGGATGTTTGCGTGGTGCCGGCGGCAGGAGTTGCGGGAGAAGCTATGGTCGCGCTGACGATGGCGCGCCTGGTGCTGGAGAAGTTCGGCGGCGACAGCCTGAATGAATTGAAGCGCAACTTCCATGGATATTGCGAACAGATTCGAGCGTTTTGAACATGAGCGAGAAGAAGGAAAACGAGAACGCAACTGCCATTGCCGCGACCGAGCAGGAAGGTGCGAGGATTCATCCGATCGTGAAGTATCCCGAGCCTGTACTGGCGAAGAAGGGCGCGCCGGTGACCGAGTTCGGACCGGAGCTCGCCCAGTTTGTGGAAGAGATGTGGGCGAGCATGTATGCCGCGCACGGGATTGGCCTTGCGGCGCCGCAGATTGGCGTGTCGAAACGCATCACGGTGATCGATGTCAGTTTCAACGAAAAGCCGGAAGAAAAGCTGGTGCTGATTAATCCGGAGATTGTGGAACGCGCGGGGAAGCAGTTTGAAGAAGAGGGCTGCCTGAGTCTTCCGGAGATTCGGGAGAAGGTACAACGCGCCGCGCGTGTGAAGGTGCGGGCGCAGGACGTGAATGGCGCGTTCTTTGAGACCGAAGGCGAGGAACTGCTTGCGAGAGCGATGCAGCACGAGATCGATCATCTCGACGGCGTGTTGTTCATTGACAGGCTGAGCCCGCTGAAGCGCGATCTGTTAAAGCGGCGGATCCGCAAACTGCAGAAGAACGGCGAGTGGTGACGGCCGATGCGGCTGGTCTTCTGCGGAACGCCGGAGTTTGCAGTATCGCCGCTCGAGGCGCTGCTTGAGCATGGGCACGACCTCGGGCTGGTGCTGACGCAGCCGGATCGGCCGGCTGGACGCAAGATGGAGCTGCAGCAATCGGCCGTGAAGCGCTTTGCGCTGGCGCGTGGCTTGCGTGTGTTGCAGCCGGAGAAGATCAAAAAGAATGAGGAGCTGCGCGCGGAGCTCGAAGGCATTCGGCCGGACGCGATCATCGTGGTGGCCTACGGGCGCATTATTCCAGAGTGGATGCTGAAGCTGCCGAGGTACGGCAACATCAATCTGCACGGATCGTTGCTGCCGAAGTATCGTGGGGCCGCGCCAATTCAGTGGGCCGTTGCGAATGGCGAGACCGAGACCGGTGTGACCACGATGCTGCTCGACGCGGGGCTGGATACGGGTGATGTGTTGCTGGAGCGACGGATGCCCGTTGGGCCGGATTCGACCGCCGCAGAGCTGTATCCGCAGCTTGCGGCGATAGGTGCGCAGCTGATAACTGAGACGTTGGACGGGCTGGAGCAGGGGAAGATAACGCCGAAGCCTCAGGATGATTCGCGGGCTACACTGGCGCCGATTCTCACGCGCGAAGATGGACGCCTGGAGCTGGAGCAGAGGACAGCGCGCGAGGCTTACAACCGGTGGCGCGGGTTCTCTCCGTGGCCAGGTGCGCATGCGGAGTTTCGTGGAAAGCGCTTCCTAGTGCATCGCATGCATCCAGTGCCTGAGAGCGATGCGGAGCTCGCGCCGGGTGAGCTTGCATTGGTGGAGGGTGCGCTCGTCGCGGGCGCTGCAGATCGGACTGCGCTCGTTCTCGACGAAGTGCAGATGGAGGGCAAGGGGCGAATGCCTGGTGCACAGTTTGCAAAGGACTTTCAGCTTCGACGAGGAGAGCGTCTTGCCTAAGCCGAGGCAGGGCGGCAGCGGCGCCGGGCCGGCACAGACAAAGAGCGTGAGTCCGGCGCGCTGGGCGGCGTTTCGCGTTCTGATGCAGGTGGAGACGACATCCGGGCACAGCGATGATTTGTTGCATGGCGTGGAGCTGCGCAAGCTGTCGCAGCCTGATCGGAATCTTGCAACGGCACTGGTGATGGGCGTGCTGCGGTGGCAGATTGCGCTGGATGCAGAGTTAGCGAAGCTACTCGCGCGGCCTGATCAGCCGCTGCCGGCTGAGCTGCGAATTGCGTTGCGAATGGGTGCGTTTCAACTGCGCCACATGGACCGTGTGCCGGCGCATGCCGCGCTGAGCGAGAGCGTAGAGCTGGCGCGCGCGGCAGGACATCCGAAGGCGGCAGGACTGGTGAATGCGGTTTTGCGAAAGCTCTCGACGACAAACGCGGCGGGCAAGCCGATTGTCGAAGCGGTCGATGCGCTTGCGACGCGTCTTGGACACCCGGGCTGGATGGTGAGGCGGTGGGAAGCGTTCTATGGTCGAAACTCGGCGACGGCGATCTGCGGCTACGACCAGCGTGAACCCGCACGCGGCGATCTCTTCCTGCCGGACGAGACTGCGGAACACGTGGATCCGAATCTGATCGACGATGGCTCGCGGCTGATCGCTGAGCTTGCGGCGGCGAGTCACGGATCGCCGCAAAGAATCTGGGATGCTTGTGCGGCGCCGGGAGGGAAGACGGCTGTGCTTGCGCGGCGCCATCCGGCCGCAGAGGTGCTGGCGACGGATATCAGCGGGCGGCGACTGCAGTCTACGGAACGGCGGCTAGAGAAGGAGATGCCGGGGCGGAAGATTCGCACGCTGGAAGCTGATGCTGCTGAACTGCCTGCGATTGAAGGCAGCTTCGACTTGATTCTGTGCGACGTGCCCTGCAGCGGGACCGGAACGCTTGCCCGCAATCCCGAGATTCGACATCGACTGCAAGCAACTGACTTGGAACGCCAGGCGATGCGGCAACGAAAGATTCTCAACGGTGCTCTGAAACGGCTTAGGCCTGGCGGGCGTCTGCTGTACTCGACATGCTCGCTTGAGCCTGAGGAGAACGAAGCAGTTGTAAGCGCTGTTCTCGCGGAGGCAAGAGGCGGACAAAGGCTGCGCATGGTCTCAATTGCTGACCTGCTGGAGAGGCTGCAATCTGACGGTGCGATTCGCGGGAATGCGTTCGACGTGACGCAGATCGCATGTAGAGATACATTGCGGACGCTGCCCGGGGCTAACTTCCAGGGTGATGGATTCTTCGCGGCTGCCTTTGCTCGCGTGGAGTAAGGAGCTACTGCGGAGTCTTTGCAGTCGGGCCCAGCTGCGTTGAAGGAGCCGTGCTCTCTGTCGGTGAGTGTCCGAAGGACAGCTTCACTGTCGAACCTTTGCTGGCGCGGTGTCCGGCCTCCGGAGACTGAGCCGTCACGGGACCAACTGGGACCATCTGGACTGGAGCGGGCGCGGGCATCTGTGGCGGTCCTGCATTCCCACTGGCGGGAGCGCCAGGTGATGGCGGCTGCTGCGGTTGAGCCGCGGGTGTTGAAGCTGTCGCAGGTTCGGGTGTTGGTTGAGTGACCGGCGCCATCTCGCCCAGGGCGGCGACGCGCAGGCCGAGTGCAATGGCCGCACGATTTGCTGACGGCCAGCTCATCCCGACGAAGGAAGGCATGACGAATGCATCGGAGGCGCCGGCGCCTTGCTGGCTAAGCAAGAGATTCACGCGTGGCTGGTCCACGCCGGCGTCGGGAGGCGGCGTCTGCGAGAGAACCATGTCGGTGTCGCCGGGTGCGTCCATGTGGGCTAGCGTGCCAAGGTCGAGCGAGGACTTGCGCAGATCCAGGGAGGCCTCGCGGACGGGCTCGCCGACAACATCTGGGATGGTCACCTGCTGCGGGCCAAGACTCTCGGTAACGCGCAACTGCCAGCCGCGGCGCACACGAGAACCGGCGGCCGGTGATTGCGAGAGGATGCGCCCCGCGGGAACGGTGCGCGAGTAGAACTTGTTCTCGATGTTCAGATCAAGGCCGCTGTGCAGCGCAGCCTCGCTGGCCTGTGCCACAGTGAGGCCGGAGAGTTCGGAAATTGCCACCTCGCGCCCATGCAGCGCCAGCCGCAGCGCGATTCCGGCGAACAACACAAAGACTACGAGCATGAGTAGAGCGCCGAGGAAGATTTGGAAGAATCGCCGCATTCGTGTCCAGAATACAGGCTTGGATGCAGGCGGCCGCTATCGGCGGTTGTCTGACGCGGGCTCCGGGTGAATGAGCACGCGCGTGACCTGCGGATGCTGAACCCGGAACCCGTTTTCAAAATCGGTGATGATCGCGTGTACGCGGCTCATCGGGAGATCGTCCGGGAGAGTGCAATGGCAGTTGACCTGGATGGAATTGGCCGTCCCGCCGTAACCGCGTGTGACGGTGATCTCGTGGACATCGAGGATTTCGGGAAAGTTCGCGGCGGTCTTGCGAAGCTGCTTCTCGAGATTGGCGGCCGTTTCAAGAGGCACAGCATGAGCAATCGTCGCGGGCTCACCTTCGATGTGGGTGAGCAGCGTCGCGATGGAGGGCACCTCGCGGCGAATGTCAGCCTCGAGCTGCGTGGCAATCTCATGGGCGTTGCGCAGCGACATCGACTCCGGAACCTCGAGGTGCTGTTCGAGATGAAGCGCGCCATCGTACTGCTGCAAACTCACATCATGAACGTTAAGGTTGCGGCGCGCAGCAACGGCGCGGACGCGATCGAAGGGACTCTCGTCGACGGTCGCCGTGGGCACAGTCTTCACGACGACGTCAGCGCCGGTGAGCCGCTTCTGGACGGTTTCAGTGGCTGCCAAAGTAACCTGCTCGGAGCGCTGGAAGCTGAGAGCGCGCGGAAGCCCAAGGGTGAGATCCACGAAGTAATCGGAGCCCGAGCGCCGCACACGGAGCCGCTGCACGGAAACGATGTCAGGAATCGTTTTGAGGTCGCGCAGAATCTGTCCTTGAATTTTGTCGCGGACCTCAGGCGGTGTGGCATCAAGGAGTGAATCCAGCGTTTTGCGCGCGAGCTTCCACGTCACTTTCAGGATGACGCCGGCCACGACGAGTGCGGCAATCGGGTCGGAATAGCGCAGAGCCGGGATACTCCACCGCTGACCCGCAAAGGTAAAAAGCAGCCCTGCGATGACAGCCGCCGAGGCCCAGATATCGGTGCCAAAGTGGACGGCGTCTGCCTCCAGGGCCAAACTGCGGTGCTCCTTCGCGACACGATGCAACGCTGCCGACCGGGCGGAGTCTACGACGATGGAGAGGAGGAGAACAACGATCGGCCAGATGGAGAAACGCAATGCGAGGCGCGCGGGATGGAGAATGCGCACAACGGCCTCCGTCGCAATCCATATGCAGGAGGCAACCATCAATGCGATTTCCACCACCGCCGACAGGGTCTCAACTCTGCCGTGGCCGAAGGCGTGTTCGGCGTCTGCGGGCCGGTCCGAAACGCGCACAGAAGAAAACGTAAGCAGCGAGGCGATGAGGTCGATACCGGAGTGTGCTGCCTCGCTGAGCATTCCCAAGGAACCGGTCAACAGCCCGGTGAGGAGTTTCAGCAGAGTGATTCCGGAGGCGGCAAGGAACGACGTCAGCGCAGCCGTGCGCTTTGCGTAGGCGCGCTCGTGGTGCTCCGTGCTGGTGGCGTTCTTCGTGCTTCCGGCCATGCCGTGAGAATACATGCGCCAGGTCAGGGTTTGACGCCGCGATAAAGGCCGGCGGCGTGCAGAAGATAGCCATCCCATGCAGAGTGAGTGAACCCGGCCTCCTGCATCAGTTGCAGCATGCGCGCCGGCCGAGGAAAGCGCCGCACGGAGGCGGGCAGGTATTCGTAGGCGGCGCGATCGCCGGAGATCCATCCGCCGACGACCGGAAGAATGCGATGGAAGTAGAGGTTGTAGAAGCCGCCACTCAGGCCGCCCGGCTGGTTGCACTCGAGGATGCCGATGCTGCCTCCGGACCGCAGCACGCGATGAATCTCCGCGAGGCCTGCAGCGTAGTTGGTCAGATTGCGGAAGCCGAACGCGGAGATCACGAGGTCGAAGGAATTGTCCGGGAAGGGAAGCGCCATGGCATCGCCCTCTGCCCAGCGGACATTCTTGCCCGCATATTTGCTCTCGGCGAGACGCAGCATCTCCGGAGAGAAATCGAGGCCGGTGACGGGTTCTGCTTCTGCATTAGTGGGACGCATGGCGAGCAGAGCGCCGGTTAAGTCGCCGGTGCCGCAACAGATGTCAAGGACGGATGCGTCGGGGCGAGCGAGGATATTGCCGAATGTCTTCGCCGTGCGGCGCCACCATCGCCGATCCAATCCGAATGAAAGCAGATGATTCAGGCGATCGTAAGTGGGCGCGATGGAGCCGAAGAGCTCGCGTACGTGCGCTGCGGCCTCTGGCTCGGTGGACTCTGCTGCCGGCCGTGCGCCTTCAGTAAGTTTGTGCTCGCGGATCGTGGTGCTCACCGCAGCGCTCCGCTGGAATTTAATAGCGCGCTGCGGCCGGGCTGAGGTTCGCGGGCCTCTTCGACGATTTCGCGTGAGGCCTCGAGCAGTTCGCGCTCGGTCACATCGCGCACAATCGTTACGCTCCCGATGCCAGTGGGCAGAACGAAAGATCGTGCGCCACTGCGGTTTTTCTTGTCCTTGGCGGTGAGCGCGACGAGATGCTCAGCGTCGGCGTGGAACGGCTTTAGCGGACCATATGCCCGGATGAGATCATGCATGCGCCCGGCGTCGGACGATGTGACCAATCCACGCGATCCCGCGATGCGAATCGCCGCGAGCATGCCCCACGCCACCGCTTCACCATGCAGTAGTTGCTTGTACTGCGTGGCCGCTTCGATTGCGTGTCCGAGCGTGTGTCCGAGATTGAGAATCATGCGCAGACCCGACTCGCGCTCGTCAGCGTTCACGACATCCGCCTTCACGCGCACGCTTGCTGTGACCACTTCGGTGAGTGCATCGGGATCTCCGGAGAGCACTTTATTGTGTTCACGTTCAAGCAGAGCGAACAGCTCCGAATCGCGGATGATGCCGGCTTTGATCGACTCCTGCAAACCGGCGCGGAGCTCGTCGGCGGGAAGCGTGCTGAGTGTGGAAACATCGGCGTAGACGGCTAGCGGGTGATGAAAGGATCCTGCCAGGTTCTTTCCGGCGGCAAGATTCACGCCGGTCTTTCCACCGATGGAGCTGTCGACCTGCGCGAGTAATGTGGTCGGCACCTGCACATAGCGGATGCCGCGCATGTAGATGGCGGCGAGGAAGCCGGTCATGTCGCCGATCACACCGCCGCCAAAGGCGATCAGCACGGAATCGCGATCGGCGCCGCTCTCGGCGAGTTGTTCGAGCAGGCGCTCGACTGTGGACAGCCGCTTGTGGCTCTCGCCGCTGGGTACGGTGAATGTCAACGGCCTGTTGGTGAACCCGCTGAGAAGCTCATCGCCCCAGAGCTTCAGAATCTCTGGCGAGCTTACGACGAACGCTCGCTGCTTGCCCGCGCGGAGGCCGCCGTCCAGAAGGGTGTCTACACGCGAGCCGATAGAGGCGAGCAGTTCCGTGCCGATTTCAACGTCGTACGAGAGCGTCGCGGTGCGCACGGTAACGATTCTGGAGTCGGACGACACCCCATCAGGATAGCGCGTTGCGGTTGAAGGCTTCGCTAGGTTTCTGATTCGGGGGACTCCAGCTGGGGCTGTGGCTTTGCGAAGATCAGCGAGGCCGCGATGGTAATCGCAAGCAGAATAGCGATAACCAGCAGGGAAAGAATCGGGCCAATCTCGATGCGCGAAGAGATGAGCATCTTGATAGCCGCGAAGGCGAGGACGGCGGCGAGCCCGAAGTGCAGGAAGCGGAGCCGCGCGAGCATCGCAGCCAGGAGCACATAGAGCGACCTCAGCCCCATCACCGCCATGATGTTGGAGGTGTACGCCAGGAACGGCTCACGGGTAATGCTCAGGACGGCGGGAATGGAGTCCGTTGCGAAGAAGATGTCGCTGAACTCAATTGCGAGGAGCGCGAGCATCAGAACGGTGATCATTCGCTTGCCGTTTTCGTACACAAAGAACACGTCCTGCCGCTCGCTTACCGGATGAATGCGGCGGATCCAGTTGATCCATGCAGGAGTCTTCTCCTTCTCGTGGCTCGGCAGCACAAGGCGAACGGAGCTGATGAGCAGCAGCACGCCGAAGACGTAGCTGATCCAATGAAAGTGGTTCAGCAGCCCGACGCCGGCAGCGATGAACACGCCACGCATGACGATTGCGCCCGCCACTCCCCAGAAGAGCACCCTCGCCTGGCGCTGTTCTGGAATGCGGAAGATTCGAAACAGCAGAAGAAAGACGAACAGGTTATCGATCGAGAGAGATTCTTCGATCGCGTATGCCGAGAGATACTGCACGGTCCCCTGGGAGCCGAAGCGAGGCAGCAACAGGCCGGCGAGAACCAGCGCGGCGGCAACCCAGATGAAAGTTGCGTAGAGCGCTTTGCGGCGCGTCTCGCGCACGCGGCGCGCCATCAGGTACTCAGCTGCGAGCAGGAGAATCAGGGCGACGTGAAATGCAACCCAGTAGGAGATTGGCGTCACCACCCGCGGAACTCCTTCCGGCGCTTGAAGCGCGGCTCCAGCTTAATGCTCGTTGATGAGCCGAATCAGATCGAGAAAGAGATCGGCGGAGACCTGCAGGCTTTGTGCGCTCAGCTTGTCCATCGTGTCCTGCGGAGTGTGATGGTACGCGAAGTCGCCGCGCTGTTGCTCGAAGGGACCGTACTCATAGGCGATGACATCCAGCACCGGGACCCCGCGCTGCTTAAACGGAATATGGTCGTCGTCGATGGGGCCTGAGTTCCGGAACATCATGTTCGAATGGCCTGTGTCCTTGCCGGCTTGTGCAAGCAGATCGAGCAGCCACGGCGTGGAGTTTGTCTCGCGATCGATGTTCATGTACTTCCAGCCGAGCATGTCCGCCACGATGAACGCCTTGATCTTCGCGAGCGTTCCGTCGGCGCTCCACTTGGCGGCAATGTGCCGCACACCGTAGAGCTGATCCGAGCCGGTCATCCCGTTGTTGCCAATCGCCTCTTCTCCATCATCGAAGAGCAACCACACGGAGTAGTTCTGAGGCGGGTGCTGTCGCAGATACTGGCCGATCGCAATCAGCAGCGCGGTCGTGCAGCCGCCATCATCGGCGCCCACGAAGTTCTGATCCTTTAGCGGGTAGTTCGTTTCGTAGTGCGAAGCGAGAACGATGATCCCGTTCTTCCTGCCCGGATACTTCACGACGAAGTTGCGCATGGTCACGACACCGATCGGAGTGCGGGCATAGAACTCGTCGGTGACGAAGTTGCCCTTGGCAGCCTCGGGCTGAAAGTGCTGCCGGACGAAGTTCTCCGCTGCTGCGTGGCCGGCCGAGCCGACGTAGCGTTTCGGCGCGACATCGATGTACTGCTGCGTCAGGTGCAGAACTTCCGCTCCGGAGATGCTGTGTGATGCGGCTTGCCTGACCGCGTGCGCTGTCGGCGAAGCAAACAATGCTGGGGCGCAGGCCAGGGCGAGCAGCAACATTGAGGGCGCCGCCGCGGGCGTGGGCAAGCGGCGCTGCATCAGGCTGCTCCTTTCAGTTCTGCCTGTTTCTTGCGCCGGTTTGGGTGAACGAAGTACGCCACGGCCACTCCTATGAAGTACAACGCCAGCATCGGCGCAGCGAAGAGGCACATCGCGGTCGGTTCCGGCGAGGGGCAGATGATTGCTGCAATCAGGAAGATCGCAAGGATGGCGTAACGGAAATGCTTCAGCAGAAACTTTGCATCCACCAGGCCGAAGAGCGAGAGGAAGAAGATCAGCACGGGCATTTCGAAACAGATGCCCAGCCCGAGGATTACGGCGAGGAAAAATCCCGTGTAGTCCTCGATCGTGATCATGTGGGTGAAGTTCTTTCCGAAGTCCTGGATCAGAATCACCATCGCACCGGGCAGCACATAGCGGTAGCCGAACCACGCTCCTGCAAGGAACAAGATGACGGTAATAAACAGAAACGGGAACACGTACTTCTTCTCGTGCGCATACATTCCGGGCGAAATAAACAGCCATACCTGGTAGAGGATGAAGGGGCTGGCGAAGATGGCGCCGAACACAAGTGCGGTCTTGATGAAGAGATTGATCGCATCCGTCGGGTGCGTCATCGTCATCGAGAGGTGAATGTCGAGCAGCGGCTTCTGAATGAAAGTGACGAGCTGGTTGTGGAAGATCCACGCAACCACCATGCCGAGGCCGAGGTACATGAGCGCGCGGAGGAGGCGCGTGCGCAGCTCCTGCAGGTGCTCCATCAGGCTCATCCCGGGCAGTTCAGCGCGTTCCTGCGCGGCATTGCGCGCGCGATCGAGAAGGTCAGCGGACACTGGACTCGCCTTCTGCGACGGCTACGCCAGCGTGCTCTTCTTGCGCTGAGGAGGGGATCGCGTCCAGCAATCCGCCGCCGAGAGGGTCTTCGGATCCATTGCTTACGCGCGCCGCCGGCAGGCCCGTTGAAGGCGGCATCATCTTCAGCTCCCCGGAGGTGGCAATGGGTAAGGGCTCGGGCGTTGTCTCAATCACGGGCTCAGCGACGGACACCGCTGGTTCAAGACTCTCGGTGACGGGCTCCGGCAGGTGAGGGTGCGATGGTTCTTCGACCGGCGGCGTCACCGGCGCGGCAGCTTCCATGGCAGCAATCTGCTTCTGGCGGTCCTCCTGCTCGGCCAGGCGGAGTTCCTCTTCCATCTGCATCTTGAACTCGTTGGAGGCCCGGCGGAACTCGCCCACCCATTTGCCCAGCTCGCGCGCCAGTACAGGCAGCTTCTTAGGCCCGAAGAGCAGAAGCGCCAGCACGAACAAAAACATACTGTCGGAAAAACTAGGCATGTCGATAACGATGATACCGGGCAGTCGTGCGGATAGCCAAAGCCTCGCCCGTAACCAGGAGAGCCACAAAACTTTACGGCTTCGATCCGCAGACAGTTCCCGACGTGATACGTCCCACTGGCATGACCCGCAAACGTGCCAGGGAGCTATGGGCCGACCTGCGACAATAGGGTCGAGGAGACAACGGTGTATCCATCGCGGAAGGTCGCCGGGCGGCTTGTGGCTCGCGGCGGCGCGGCTCTCGCGCTTGCGGCAACGGTTCTGTTGGCCGGCTGCCACAACTTCTTCGTGTGCCAGAAGGCGAGCTGTCCTTCGACCGGCGGCGGCGGCGGCGGCGGATCGACGAGCACCGATTACGTGTACGTCTCGAACGCAAGCGCCGGCCCGACGTATGTGTCCGGCTATGACATTGGCAACGGCTCGCTCGCCGCGATCGGCTCGCCGGTCAATCTGAACTTCATCCCGGTCGCAATGGCCGTTTCAACGAACGATGCCATTCTCTATGTCGCCAGCTCGGCGGGTATAACGAATCCGGGCATCTACGTCTATTCCATCAACTCCAGCACCGGCCAGCTCTCCGGTCCTAACGGCGGGCAGGTGCAGGTCAGCGGCGCTATCTCGTCGATCGACGTTTCGCCTGACGGCAAGTTTCTATTCTCGGTCGATACGACGGGAACCATCCTGACGGAGTACACGATTGACAGCAGCGGGAACCTTGCCCGGGCGGAAACCTTCGGCCTGCCCGGGACAGACTGCACTCCGGGTGGCACAATCGTCACCCAAATGTGCACGGTCAAGGTCGCTCCGAGCGGACAGTTTGTACTCGCGTCGCTTGGCAGTGCAGGGACGGCGATCTACCCGTACTCCAGCAGCTCCGGGATCACGACCACTACACCGATGGTCATTCCGTCAGGATCCACGCAGGAGGCGCCGAGCGGCGACTACTCCGTGACGCTCGACAGTAACAACTTCGTCTATATCGCCCGGACGAACGCGCTCGCGACTTATCAGATTACGGATTTGAATGGAGACGCGAACCCGAAGTCCTCGGCACCCTATTCAACGGGCATTATCCCGCGCTCCGTTGTGCTCGGTGCGAATCAGGGCTACGTCTACACCGCGAATGAAGGCGCAGGGACGATCTCGAGCTTCGCGATTGACAGCTCCGCCACTCTCAAGCAGGTTTCCGGTTCGCCGTTTACCGGTCCCGCAAACGTGTCTGCCATTGGCGTCGACAAATCCGGCACCTACATGGTTGCCGCCGGATACAACGGCAGCTCCGGCGTTCAACTCTTTACGATTGGAAGCACCGGAGGCCTGACGCTCGTTACCAGCGCGGGCACTGGAACCTCGACCTCCTTTCCCGCCATTCTTGCCATGACCCACTAGCGCCGTCCGCCAGCCCACCTCACTTCAACCGCCGAGGAATTCGCACGCATATGTCTCCTGATTCGCACTCGATCTCTGTTTCCCGCAGGCAATCTCCCCAGGCACGCTGGCTGCTGGCCGTCGCCGCGATCTGCGGACTCATCGCGCCCTCGGGCTGCAGTCGCTTTCATGCGCACAGCGAGACCCAGTACGTCTATGTCATCGCCAAAAACAGCATTCTGCGCGACCGGGTTGCCGCCGTCTCCAATCGCACCGGCGAGGTCAAGAATGGCGAGAAGCTCCAGGTGCTGGAGCGCGATCGCCGCTTCCTGAAGGTGAAGACTCCGGACGGGGCTATTGGCTGGCTAGAGACCCGTCTTACCGCCGACCAGGCCCTGGCAGACCAGTTCGATGGCATGCGAAAAGAGCACCTGCACGACCCGATCATCGCCTCCGCCACGGCGCGCGATGACGTCTACCTGCACATCAGTCCGGGCCGGGAGACGGACCGGTTCTTCCGTCTCTCCGAGAACGACCCTGTAAGCCTGCTCGAACGCGCGACCGTCGCCAAGCCGCTGCCTCCCGGAGGCCTGGTCGCCGACGCACAGAAACCGCAGACCACGACAAAAGGTAAGGAGAAGTCAACCGCTCCCCCGCCACCAGCGATGGAAGACTGGTGGCTTGTCCGCGGAGCCAACGGCCAGACCGGCTGGGTCTACTCCCATCTGATCGACGTGAGCGTTCCGGACACGCTCGCTCGCTATGCGGAGGGCCAGCGCGTGGTCGGCTCCTATTTGCTGACCACAGTGAACGACCCCGACTCAGGCATGCTCAACAACGGCCAGACTGTCACCGCGGTTCCGGAATACGTGGCCGTGCTGAACTCCTGGCAGGCTGGCTTGCCATACGACTTTGACCAGGTGCGCGTCTTCATCTGGAACATCAAGAAGCACCGCTATGAGACCAGCTTCCGCGAGCACAACATCGAGGGTTATCTGCCCGTGAAGGTCTTCAAGTCGAAGGATCCCTACGGCAAGAACCCGGACGCAATGCAGCAGCTGCCGACGTTCAGCTACAACGTGCTCTCGGCCGATGCACCGCAGCCCGTGCCTGATCCGAAGAACGGCGCGATCAAACCGGCGAAGACCGTGACCAAGACCTATCGGCTCGAAGGCAACATCTGCCACCGCATCCTTCCGCCCAACACGCCGCCTCCTGCGGAAGCGCATCCTGCGCCGGAGCCAAAGAAAGAGAAGAAGGGCCGGAGGCGCTAAGCGTAGAACCGCCGAATCGCATCCACAACCGTCTCGACCTCATCCTCCCGCAGCTCGGGATAGATCGGCAGCGCGAGAACCTCCTCCGCCGCGCGCTCGCTCTCCGGGAAGTCACCTTTGCGATAACCGAGAAACGCGAGGCTCTCCTGCAGGTGCAGCGGCAGGGGATAGTAGATCTCCGAGCCGATGCCCTCTTCGGCGAGGAACGCGCGAAGCTCATTCCGGCGCGGAGCGCGAATCACGTACTGATGGAACACGTGCTCGGCCCGAGGGTCCGTCCACGGCAGGACGATGCCGTCGGCAACGCTCGAACTCACCAGGCCCGCCTCACGGAATTCGCCGTCATATAGCGCAGCCAACTCCCGCCGCCGCGCATTGCCCGCGTCCAGCCGCTTCAGCTTCACTTCGAGCACCGCCGCCTGGATCGTGTCCATCCGCGCATTCCAGCCGATCTCGTCGTGGAAGTAGCGGCGCCGCATGCCATGCGTTCGCAGCATCCGCACGCGCTCGTCGGTGTCTGAGGACCGGGTAGTGACCATGCCGGCGTCGCCCATGGCACTCAGATTCTTTGTCGGGTAGAAGCTGAAGGCAGCGGCATCTCCCAGGCCGCCCGCGCGGACACCGTTCCAGGCGGCGCCGAAAGCCTGGGCTGCGTCTTCGACGACCTTCAGGTCATAGCTCTTCGCCAACTCGGAGAAGGCGTCCATCTCCGCGCACTGGCCGTACAGGTGGACCGGCATCACGGCCGTGGTTCGCTGCGCCCCGGTGAGAGTGGGGTGGTTCAAGGCCTGCTCTACCGCCGCCGGGGATAAATTGAACGTGGCCGGGTCGATGTCCGCCAGCACGGGCACAGCACCGGCCCGCGGGATTGAGCTGACGGTGGCAAAGAAGCTGAACGGGGTGGTCACGACCGCGTCGCCGGGTCCGATATTGAGTCCTGCCAAAGCTAACCAGAGGGCATCAGTCCCGCTGGCGCACCCCGCCGCATAGGCCACGCCGCAGGCCTCGGCCGCTGCCCGCTCGAACCGTTCGACCTGCGGCCCCAGGATGAACCGCTGTGAATCGCAGACGTCTTCGATGGCCGAAAGCACTTCATTCCGGATCGCGGAGAACTCGCGCCTGAAATCAAGCATCTGAACGGTTTGGCGGGTGCCTTTCGAGGTCGTTTCTGACATTGTTTTCATCCTACGCTGCCGTCTGTAGTTGTCCCGGGGCAGGGCAGCGGGACGGCTGTTGCGGGAGGTCGCCGAAGCCTGTAGGGTAGTGGTTGCACTTTGGGCAGTGCGGGGTTTGGCAGCAGATGCCCATGGCAGCAAAGTTATTTGACAGAAGTGTTACCCAGGAGATCGGCCACATGGACTCGAAGCCGGCGCAGAATATTCAGGACACCTTTCTCAACACTGTCCGGAAGGACAAAAGCCCTATCACCATTTATCTGGTCAGCGGCGTCAAGCTGACAGGGCGCATCCGTTCCTTCGACAAGTACTCGGTACTGCTGGAGAACAACGCGCAGGAGCAGCTTATTTTCAAGCACGCGATCTCCACTGTGGTCAGCGGCCGGCCGGCGCTGCACACCGAGCCGAGACCGGCGGGCGCGCCCGGCGCAGAACATCGACCTGGACCGGCCTCTGCGGGCGCAGAAGGTACACCGGCTGCGCCAACCGCCGTCGCTCGCTGAACGCGAACGGCGCGCCGGAAATCAGCCGGGAGAAACTAGAGAGTCGCATGTCAGCAGCTCCTCATGCCATCGCTGGGCGGGCACGCGGCGTTGCTGCGCGGGAGCGCGCGGTGCTCGTCGCGGTCGACTTCACCAGCGGCCGCCCCGGCCTTTCGCCGGCGGCCCGGCAGGCTCGTGCGTCTGCCGCGCTCGACCGCGCCACTCGCGGCGAAGGCGCACCCGAGATACCTGAGCCGGTCCTTACTCGCGACCTGGAGTTTGACCTGTCGCTGGCCGAATTTCAGGAGCTCGCCCGCTCCGCGGAGGCCGAGATTGCCGCCGTGCTTGTGCAGCACCGGCCTCGTCCGGACCCGGCTACTCTGGTGGGCGGAGGCAAGCTGGATGAGATCGACGCGACCGCGCGCTCGACCGAAGCCGATCTCGTTCTCTTTGACCACGACCTCTCGCCCTCGCAGCTCCGCAACCTCGAAGGGCGGTTGCCCTGCCGCGTGATAGATCGCACGCAGCTCATTCTCGACATCTTCGCGCGGCACGCGCGGACGCGGGAAGGCCAGCTCCAGGTCGAGCTTGCCCAGCTTGAGTACCAGCTCCCGCGCCTCGCCGGCCGGGGCAAGACGATGTCGCAGCTCGGCGGCGGCATCGGCACCCGCGGCCCCGGTGAGACGCAGCTCGAAACCGACCGTCGACGCATCAACGCGCGTATCGACCGCATCAAGCAGCAGCTTGAGGCCGTGCGCCGTATCCGCCGCCAGCAGCGCGGCCGTCGCGAAGCCGTGCCAGTCCCGACCGTGGCGCTTGTCGGCTACACGAATGCGGGCAAATCGACGCTATTCAACGCCCTTACAGGCGCCGAAGTGCTCGCCTCCGAGCGCCTGTTTGCGACGCTCGATCCCAAGCTTCGGCAGCTCACGTTACCCTCGCGCCGCAAGGTCCTGCTGTCGGACACCGTCGGATTCATCCGCAAGCTCCCGCACTCGCTGGTTACCAGCTTCCGGGCGACGCTGGAGGAAGTAGAGCGCGCGGAGCTGCTCGTGCACGTTCGCGACGCCGCCAGTCCACTGCTTGAAGAGCAACGCGTCGAAGTCGAGGCTGTTCTCACCGAATTGGGCGTGCAGGACAAGCCCACCCTGCAGCTCTTCAACAAGATCGACCTGCTCGCCGAAGGCGCCACGCCGATGCCCGCAGGCGCGATCGCGGTCTCTGCGCTGAACGGCCAGGGTCTGGACAATCTTCTTCGGGAAATCGATGCCGCACTCACCGCCGATCCGCTGGTCGAGGCGAAGTTCTCGATTCCGCAATCAGAGGGACGCGTTTTGGCCGCACTCGAGCGCGGTGCGACGCTGCTTAACCAGAGTTATGAAGGCAATAACATTGCGCTGACCGCGGTGGGACCGACATCTCTTCTCGGTCGCTATAGGCGTTATCAATCTAACGGGCAGTCAAATGGCGATAGCAACAATACAGGCCGCCTGAGTGGGGAGCGGAGGTAAATCCCCTTTCACGCGGCCTGCACGACCCGGAACGGGTCTCGGGTGGTAGCCCTAGTGTACGCCTCCCGCCGGAGGATGCAGCAAAAAATCTCACGAAGGGAGCCGAAATCGAAACTTTGTCGGAGGTTTTGCTGGCAGTTGATTATCGCTGCCCGAAGCCGATTACCGTCGCCCCGTCTTTGACGTTCAAAGCACGCGTTTGCTACAACTAGAAGGAACGTAGGCATGGAATCTGCGCCACCAGAGGTGTGCGCACTCGGCGGGCTGGGAAGAGAGCCCGCAGCCGCCCGTCCTACCCGCGAACTACATGGAAATTCTCAACCAACTTGGTGGTCTGCTGCTCGGCGCTGTGCCGACTGCGATCTTCTTTATCCTGCTCGTCGTCGCCTACGGCATTCTGGTCCGCCGTCCGCTCGAGCATACGCTCGCCGAGCGGCGCGCCCGCACCTCGGGGGCTGTCGAGCAGGCCCGCGGCGCCATCGCCGCGGCCGAAGCCGAGACCTCCGCCTACGAAGAGAAGCTGCGCGCGGCCCGCGCGCAGATCCTGGCGATGCGAGAGCAGCAGCTCCAGCGTCTGCAGGCTGAGCGCGAAGCCGCTCTCAAGGATGCGCGTGAGCAGGCCCAGAAGAAGATTCGATCCGCCAAGGCCGAGATCGAGAGCTCGACGGTCATCGCTCGCGAGCAGATTGAGCGCGCCGCCGCGATGCTCGGAGATCAGATCATCAAGGCCATTCTGCCAGCCGGCGAGGCCGTAGCGGAGGCCCGTCAGTGACATCTTTTTACATGCTTTCCCGGCGTCTCCGGCGCTGTTCGTTCGTCGCTCTGCTGACTATTGCGCTGATGCCGACTGCCGCGGCGCCGCTGCACGCCCAGGCTCACGTACATCATGAGCAGCCGCGCCAGCAGGCTCCTGCCAATGCCGGCGAGGCCTCGGAGCCGGATAACGCCGTCCCCGAGAAGAAGCAAGAGGTCAGGGACGAGAACGACGAATATCGCCACTCGGCCGCCGTGCGGAAGCTCGGCTCCCTGATTGGCCTGAACGCCGAGCAGGCTGCGACGGCATTCACGCTTCTCAACTTTCTTATCCTTGCGATCGCCGTCGGGTACGGGCTGCTGAAACTGCTGCCGAAGACTTTCGCTGCCCGCAACACGAGGATCCAGAAGCAGCTCGTGGATGCGCGCACCGCCACTGAAGAGGCCAGCGCCCGCCTGAACTCGGTCGAAGCGCGCCTCTCGAAGCTCGACGACCAGATCGCCGCAATGCGGGATCAGGCTGAGGCCGATGCCGATAAGGAAGCCCACCGCATCCGCACCAGCGTCGAGGATGAGAAGACGAAAATCCTCGCTGCCGCCGAAGCTGAGATTCAGGCCGCAACATCCGCGGCGCGGCGCGACATCCAGCAGTTCGCTGCCGGCCTGGCGATTGATCAAGCCGCGCGCAAGCTCGTCGTTACCGCCGAAACCGACCGCCTCCTCGTCGAAAGCTTTGCGCGTCACCTCACCGGCGACAACGGAGGAGACAACTGATGGCCGTCGTCGACCTCCGTTATGCGCGTGCGCTCGCCGCCGTTATCACCGATCAGCAGCTCGATCTCATCGCTGCACAGGGCCAACTCGAGAACTTTGCGAATCTGCTCGAAGAAAGCGCTGAGCTCCGCGAGGTGCTGCAGAATCCCTCAATCCCGGAAGCGCAAAAATTGAAGGTGCTGGACGCTCTCGCGCAACGCCTTGGCCTGTCCCGGCCCATCCGCAACTTCATCGCCATGGTCACGCATCACCAGCGCCTGCACGAGCTTCGCGACATGATTAGCGCGTACGCGAACATCGCGGACGAGGACTCCGGCATCGCAGAAGTCGAGATCACGACGGCGCGCCCGCTCGACCCTGGCAATCGCCGTCTGCTCGAGCAGCAGGTCGCCAGGCTTGCCGGCGAGCCGCGTATCCAGGCTACGTACCGCGAGGATCCTTCGTTGCTCGGCGGCGCGGTGGTGAAGCTTGGCTCGACCGTCTACGACGGTTCGGTACGCGGGCAGCTTCAGCAGATGCGACAGCGATTGGCCACAGCGGGCGCCTGACAACATCCGGCGCGCAGGTCTAGAGTCAAAAGGTTCAAAGAGAAAAAGGGAAGAGCATGGCACAGATTCAGGCAAACGAGATTACCGAGCTGCTGCGCAGTCAGATTGAAAATTACGAGCAGCGCATCCAGGTCGATGAGGTCGGTACGGTTATCACGCTCGGAGACGGCATCGCGCGCGTGCACGGCCTTGATAAGGCGATGGCCGGCGAGCTCATCGACTTCCCGCATGGCGTCTCCGGGCTTGCGATGAACCTCGAAGAGGATCAGGTCGGCGT
>DASUHZ010000007.1:0-3590 GCA_036273275.1 Bryocella sp. | reverse complement strand
GGGTTTGGAGAGCTTGTGGCCGAGCTCGGTGAGGCGGTGCTCGAGGGCCCGGCGGCCACTGTGCTTGCCGAGGACGATGTTCTGTCCGCTGAAGCCGACGGAGGCCGGCGTCATGATCTCGTAGGTGAGCGGGTTGGCGAGCACGCCATGTTGATGGATGCCGCTCTCATGCGCGAAGGCGTTGGCACCGACGACGGCTTTGTTCGGCGAGCAGGTGAAGCTGATGATTTCGCCGAGCAGCTTCGATGTTGGGTAAAGCTGGTTCATCACGATGTTTGAGGTGTACGGGTAGCGGTCGTGGCGCGTGGTGAGCGCGGCGGCGATCTCTTCCAGCGCAGCGTTGCCGGCGCGTTCGCCGATGCCGTTGATCGTGCACTCGACCTGGCGTGCGCCGCCGTCGACGCCGGCGAGGGAGTTAGCGACGGCCATGCCGAGGTCGTCATGGCAGTGCGTGGAAAAGATGATCTTGTCGGAGTCAGGCACATTGGCGCGAACCTTTTCGAACAGCGCCTTGTACTCGGCCGGAGTGGTGTAGCCGACCGTATCCGGAATATTGATCGTCGTGGCGCCCGCCTGCACCGCAACGTTGACCATCTGGATGAGGAAGTCGATGTCGGAGCGCGTGCCGTCTTCGGTGGAGAAC
The DNA here is from genome assembly GCA_036273275.1 of Bryocella sp. Taxonomy (GTDB): domain Bacteria; phylum Acidobacteriota; class Terriglobia; order Terriglobales; family Acidobacteriaceae; genus Granulicella. Next base: position 2,947 of record DASUHZ010000007.1, on the reverse strand, counting down.
TCCACGTCGTCGGTGTAGCTGCGCGCGAGGCGAACGTACTCGCCGACGTGATCGATCGCCTGGGTGCGAGAGAGGCGAAGCTTCGCCTCGAGGTGCAGGTCGGAGGTTGCCAGGAAGGTGTGGATGCGGCTTTTGCGGGCTGGCTCGACTGCGCGGGCTGCGGCCTCTATGTCCTCGCGCTTACAGCGGGCGAGCGACGCGATCCGTGGTGCCTGCTCCGAACTGCTGACTTCTTTGGCGATTGCGTTGACGGAGTTGAAGTCGCCCTGCGAGGCAATAGCAAAGCCGGCCTCGATGACGTCCACGCCGAGCGCGGCAAGCTGATGGGCCATACGGAGCTTCTCGTTGTGGTGCATGGTGCAACCGGGTGACTGCTCGCCGTCACGCAGTGTGGTGTCAAAAAAGACGATCTGGTTGGAGAGTGCCATGGCCGGTGACCTTTCCGTTGTTATTCAGCATAACCTGCCCTTATGATGGGGCAGCGATGTATTCGCACTTCTAATGCCCCTATAGCCCACAGTTGCAGGCGTAAGTGGCCGACACAGAAGGATAAGGACGGAGATGGATCTCTTTCAACTGGAGACGTTTCTGGCGGTGGCCGAGGAGCGTAGCTTCTCGCGGGCGGCAGCACGTTTACACAGGACGCAACCCGCGGTAAGCCAGGTTATCGCCAAGCTGGAGTCCGAGCTGGGTGAAACGCTGTTGGAGCGGAGCTCGCGCGACGGGACGTTGACGGACGCCGGCGAAGTTCTGAAGGAATATGCGCAGAAGATGCTGAACCTGCGGGCGGACGCCGCCGTTGCCCTGGCAGACCTGCGGTCGATGCATACGGGCAAGCTGACGCTAGCTGCGAATGAGTACACCTGCCTCTATCTGCTGCCGCTGATCCACGCATTCCGGCGCGAACATCCGCGGGTGAAGGTTGCTGTGCAGCGAACGCTGGCCAGCCGGGTCTCGGACGAGGTGCTTCAGCATGCGGTCGACATGGGAGTGGTCAGCTTCCGGCCGGAAGACCCGCAGGTGCGCTCGATTACGGTGTACCGGGATGAGCTGGTGTGCGTGGTGAGCCCGTCGCACCCGCTTGCGAAAGCTGGAAAGGCGACCCTGCAGCGGCTGGGGCGCGAGAGTTTCGTTGCGCATAATGTACCGTCGCCACTGCGGCAGAAGGTGATTGCCTCGTTCAAGCGGCATAAGCAGCCGTTGAAGATGGAGGTAGAGCTGCCGAGCTTGGATGCCATTAAACGATTTGTTCAACAGGGCGATGGTGTCGCTCTTGTCCCCAAGCTGACGGTGGAGACAGAGCTGGAGAACGGTGCATTGGTTGGTATTGCCGTTCCGGAGCTTCCGCTGGAGCGCAGGCTGCGGCTGGTACTGCGCAGGCAAGCCACACTGTCCCATGCAGCCCAGGCCTTCCTCCGCCTGGTAGAGGCGCACGCGCAGGAAAACGGCGACCCCTTCAGTTTCGTCACCGAGCGGGGTTGATTTTCGGCAGGGCGCGATGGCGCAAAAAAATCAGAGCTCGTGTCTGGAACTCATTTGGCCGGGCAGCCGTCTTTATGCTGTAGTCGGTGCGCGCCGCCGATGGGAGCTCCAACCCGGCGCATTTTCGCAGGCATTTTCACAGAAAGTGAGTGTGAGGTATGACAGGCAAAAGGAAGATGTTGGTTCGCTGGGCCGTGCTGGTATGTGGGCTGAGCGTTGCGGCAGCGGGCGCTGCTGTGGCGCAGGATCAGGCGCCGCCGCCGCCTCCGCAGGGGCAGGTGGGACCGCCCAATGGCGGCGGAGCTCGCGGCGGCATGGATCCGGGCCGGCGCCTTGAGCGGATGAAGCATGAGCTGAACCTGACGGACGATCAGACCTCGCAGGTCAAGGCCATCCTCGAAGACGGCCGCACGAAGATGGAAGCGCTGCGCTCAAATTCTTCGCTCTCGCAGGAGGATCGGCGCTCGCAGGGGATGTCGCTCCGCAAGGCGGAGAACGATAAGATCGAGGCGCTGTTGACGCCGGACCAGAAGACGAAGTTTGCGACGATGCAGGAGCACATGCGCAATCGCATGCGGAACGGATCACCGGAGGGAGCGCCGGCCGGAGGGCCGCCGCCACCGCCGCCGCCAGCTCCGCCGCAGAGCTAAGCAAAAAAAATATCATGATGGGCGCGGAGGAATCCGCGCCCATTCACTTGCTGCAGAGTTGTGGAAAGAATGGGCCTTGCGGTTGAGGTGGCCTTTGTACAGGTACAATTAGGCATCAGAGCGCCGTGTCGGGACAAAAAGACCCCGCTGGCAATTCGTCTTCCCGGACGGTCGATTCGGACCGGGCAGGAGTGCTCGATTGGTGAAGGGGTTTCGCTACGCATGAAGAAAATGATGTTGCTCGGCGCTCTGCTGCTGGGGTTTGTTACGGCAGGACACGCGCAGGAGAGCCGGCAGGATGCCAGTATCAGCTTTACGGGAGTTGTCGCTCCTGAGGTAAACGGACTCAGCGTCCTTCCAATGCACACGACGATCACGGGCGGCGCTCTGGTGAGCTACCGCTACATGCTTACGCCGCGCAGTGCTCTGGAGCTCAACTACTCGTTTGCGCAGAACTCGATTCGTTATAACAGCGTCAGCGGTTACAGCGGTGTCGTGCACACGCGCCAGGAAGAGGTCACGGGAGCATACGTCTACTCCCGTACCTATGGACGGTACAACCCGTTTCTCGAAGCCGGGATTGGTGGCATGATCTTCACGCCGATCAAGGACAATGGGACTTCGAATCTCGATACCAAGCAGAACACGAACATTGGTGGCCTGTTCGGGGGCGGTTTGGCTTATGAGCTCAGCCCGAGCTTCGACATCCGTGTGGAGTATCGCGGATTCCTTACGAAGGCTCCCGATTTTGGCTACCCGAACTGGAAGACGAACCGCTATTACGTGAACTCCACTCCGGCGATTGGCATCGCGTA
>DASUHZ010000006.1:0-25667 GCA_036273275.1 Bryocella sp. | reverse complement strand
CGGCTACGTGCCGATGCATCCGGTACTGGCGCAATACTTGAAGGAATGGCGCGCGCAGAGCCCTTATTCGAAAATCGACGACTTCGTCTTTCCGTCGCTAATCAAGGACGGCAAGGTCCCAGTCAGGGCGTCGACTTTCGTACAGGACCATCTGCGTCCGGCGGCAATCAGCGCCGGAACCGTACTTGCAAAGGGCCAACGCTTCGGTCTTCACAACCTGCGGCACAGCCTTAGCACTTGGCTCGTGAATAAGGGGAAGGTCGATCCGAAAACGGTTCAGGGAATCTTGCGGCATAGCGATATCCGCACGACCATGAATCTCTACACGCAGGATGACCGCGACGAAAAGCAGGCAGCGCAGGGCGCATTCCTAGACGCAGTAGGACTTGGAAGTCGTCTAGTGCAGTAATTTGTGGATCGGATTGTGGATTGTCACTGTAGGTTGCCATAGCTTCTAAGTCTTTTAGAATGTATGGCGGGGACGACGGGGCTCGAACCCGCGACCTCTGCCGTGACAGGGCAGCGCTCTAACCAACTGAGCTACGTCCCCAAGCTGGATCACCAACTCGGATTGTTGTTGCGATTGATTCAGCGTTCACGCCCAAGCGGAGCTCAACGCAATCGCAGCAACAAGCTAGAGTTTATCAGAATTTCAAGCGGGGTGTCCGGAGCAGCTATATTTCCCGGCCCAATTGAATATTGCTCGTCCTAATCATGCTTGCGCGACACCTGCGCGGGCTTCACCACCATCGTCTCCTGCATCTCGATCAGTCCCGTCCCCGCGAGCTCCTTGAGCTTTTCCATCAGTTGCTCGACCTTCTCTGGCGCCTCGATAAACTCGACCTTCAGGGGCAGGCGGTCGGATATCTCGACGAAACTGCTCGAATGGATGTGGTGGTCTGCGCCGAAGCCGGCAACGCCCTTCAGTACCGTTGCTCCTGAGACTCCGTTGAAGAACAGATAATCCAGAATCGCCGAATAGACGGACACACCATGACGCGTCGATCCCTCGCTGAGATAGATCGAGACTTTGATCGCTTTTCCGGCTGACAACATATCCCTCCTTGTTGAAATGTGAAAGTTGGACGAGAGGCGGTCGCTGCCTGCCAGACTAAGGAATCATCTTTGCCAGCGTCAGCCCGCACCATGTGGCGATCAGCCCAAGGATCACACTCAGGCACAAGTACACCCCCGCGATCAGAAAGGCTCCGAGTTGCAGGTTCGAGAGGATCTCCCACTCAAACGTCGAGAAGGTACTGTATGCTCCGACAAAACCGACGGGGATCAGATATCTCCACGCCGGCGTCAGCTCAACATGCCTGCCAAGGTACTCCAATGAGAAGCCGATGATAAGGCAGGCGGTGATGTTGATGATGAACGTGCCATAGGGGAATCGTGTTCCCATCCTGCTCGCCACGGCCGACCCCACCCAGAAACGGGTGATCGCCCCCAGTGCTCCGCCAAGTGCAACCCACAAGTATTTCTGCACGTTTCGCCTCTCCTATCCTTTCAAGCGTGTGCGCAAAAAGGCCTTCAGGAGCATCTGCTCCTTTGCATCCTCAGTTGTCCTTGGGAACTCGGGCGAGTGACTCCACGACAGAGTTCCCTGTCAGGAGTCATCAGCGCTCCGTTTCGGAGCACGGTTAGGGCGGATTCCATCGCCGCAATCAGCAGAACACAGAATTCTTCGCGGGGCAACTGAGGTGTTCGCCAACTGCCGCCTGTTTCTGTGCGGAGCGTCGAAGTGGTGGGCAGAGAGGGACTCGAACCCCCGACATCCTGCTTGTAAGGCAGGCGCTCTAACCAACTGAGCTATCCGCCCTTCGCCGCTCGATCTTCAGTGTAGGCGATAGATGGCGCCACCTCCAAACTCGCCGCCTTCGTTACAGATTTCCGCGCAGCGCCTGCTCCCGCTCGATCGCCTCAAAGAGCGCCTTGAAATTGCCCTTGCCGAAGCTCCGGCTGCCCTTCCGCTGGATGATCTCGTAGAAGAGGGTCGGCCGGTCCTCCACTGGGCGGGTGAAGATCTGCAGCATGTATCCCTCGTCATCGCGATCGACCAGAACCCCCAGCTTCTCCAGTTGGTCAACCGGCTCGTCGATCTTCCCAACGCGATTCTGCAGCTCTGCATAGTACGTATGCGGGACCGTGAGGAAGCTCACGCCCTGCTCCAGCATCTTCGTGACTGTGCTGAGAATGTCGTCGGTCGCAAGCGCGATGTGCTGCACGCCCGGGCCGTCGTAGAAGTCGAGATACTCTTCAATCTGCGACTTCTTCCGGCCCTCTGCCGGCTCATTGATCGGGAACTTTACGTAGCCGTTGCCGTTCGCCATCACCTTCGACATCAGCGCGGAGTATTCAGTGGAAATGTCCTTATCGTCGAAGTGCTGATAAAGCGAAAAGCCCATCACCTTCGCGTAAAAATCCACCCACTCATTCATCGCACCCCAGCCGACATTCCCAACAATGTGGTCGACGTGCAGCAATCCCACTGGATTCGCAATCTTGTCTTGCGCAACGGCCTCGTAGGCGGGGAAGAAGACACCGCGGTAATCCTTGCGCTCTACGAACGTGTGCACCGTATCGCCGTAAGCGGCGATGCTCGAGGTCACTACGCGGCCGTTTGCATCTTCAGTAGCTTCCGGCTCCTTCACCGATCGAGCACCGCGTTTTGTGGTCTCTTCCCATGCGCTGCGTGCGTCATCGACCCAGAGCGCGATCGCCTTCACACCATCGCCATGCTTATGCACGTGTGCCGCAATCTCCGAGTCCGCCCGCAACGCCGTCGTGAGCACAAAACGAACCTTGCCCTGCTGCAGCACGTAGGACGCGCGGTCGCGCCGCCCGGTCTCCGGTCCCGCATACGCCACCAGCGACATGCCGAACGCAGCGCGATAGAAGTACGCGCACTGCCGTGCATTGCCAACATAAAACTCAATGTGGTCAGTCCCCTTCAGCGGCAGAAAATCCCGCGCTACGGATTCGGGGCTCGGAGCGATCGCGGCCATAAGGCCCTCCTTCTACATTCGATGGCGTTCACTGCTCAACAGTCAATCTCATACGCGAGCAGCAGCCGCCCGGCTGCAAAGATTAGCAGGAACGATGGTTCCCTGGCACTCACCCAGGCTGATTCGCGGCAGCCCTTTGCGTTCACAAAAGCCGCGAATCGTAATCTCATCTCCGTCTTGCAGGAAGCTGCGTTCTTCGCCAGAAGGCAGCTTCAGCGGCTCGGCGCCGCGCCGCGTGATCTCCAGCAAAGATCCCTGCGACCCGGGCTCCGGACCGGAGACGGTCCCGCTCGCCAGCAGATCGCCGCTCCGCAGATTGCATCCATTGCTGGTGTGGTGCGCGACCATCTGCGCGAAACTCCAGTAGAGCTCCGTCGCGCTTACCTGGGTCAACTGAATCGGCGCCAACGATTGATTCCGCATCTTCTCCGTTGTCAGGTACACCTCAAGCCGAACATCGATTCCCTGCTTCGACGAATCCCGAGCAGCCAGATAATCCAGCGGCTGCGGATCGCCGTAGGCACGCACAGCCAGCGGAACGCGGTATGGGTCCAGCGCATCCATTGTCACGACCCACGGGGATACCGTCGTCGAGAAGCTCTTGCCCAGAAACGGTCCCAGCGGCTGATACTCCCACGCCTGGATGTCCCGCGCAGACCAGTCGTTCACCAGCGAAACTCCGAACAAATGCTGCTCCGCATCATCAATATCGATCGAGCTGCCAAGCGCGTTGCCTTCGCCGATGTAAGCTCCTAGCTCAAGTTCGAAGTCTATCTGCTTCGAAGGCCCAAACGTCGGCGCGTCGGCTGATGGCGGCTTCATCTGCCCGCACGGCCGCTTGACCGGCGTCCCACTTACCACAATCGATGACGCCCGCCCGTGATACCCGATGGGCACCCACTTGTAGTTCGGCATCAACGGCTGGTCCGGCCGAAACAGCTTGCCGACATTCGTCGCGTGGTGAATCGAAGCGTAGAAATCCGTGTAGTCTCCAATCTCCACCGGTAGCGCGAATTGCACGCCGTTCATTGGCCGAAGCAGTGGGGTCACTGCATCGATCTTCGTTCTCGGCGCGTCCTCAGCGAGTACATTTGTCAGCTCGGCTCGCAGGGTCGCCCCCTTCTCACGCCCGCATGACATCAAGGCATTCAGCGTGTATTTGCCGCAAGCTTCCCGGACATCTGCAGGCAAACGGCTTGCATCCTTCGCAGATGCAAATCGAGAGAGGTCCAGAATCGCGTCCCCGATCCCCACTCCCAGATGCTGCTCGCCGTCGTCTGCTGCAAACGCGCAGAACGGAAGATTTTCGAGCGGGAATCCGCAGCCCGCACCGTTCGCCGCCTCAACCCAGCTACTGCGCCGCGCCGTCATTCAATCCATCCCATCGAACGCAGTTCGTCAATCGGCTCCTCGAAGGAACAGGAACCAAAGCCTGCGAGAAACCCCTCGCGCATCTGTTGAATCTCCTCCGTTGAGAAGCTGCGTTCTCGCCACCGCAACTCGCTCTCGCCCGCATCGAAGTTGCTGCGGTTTTCATCGCTGAGAATCTCGCTGACCAAGCCTTCATCTGCGCCCTCATACGCTGCCATCGCCGCAGAAAACACATTTAGAAATCCGTGCATGCATCCGATCGCAGATTCCGGCTCATAGGTCAGCTTTTCTTCTCCTCGAATCGCGTGATGCAGGCCAGCGGTCGCCTTCATGCGCACGCCCCCACGGACGCACGCCGTCAGAAACGCAGCCACTACATTGGATGGTGGTATAGCTTCTGCGACCAGTCCTCCCATCCGGATCTTCGCGCACGCCCCCGTACTCGCTGCAGCCGCAATGATCTCCTGCGGCGCGTATCCGTTCGGCGCCTCAACAAATAACTCGCCTTCGCTCGGCATCCGCCGCCCAATCTCGGCAATGTCCTCAAGTCTCGAGGGCCTGCACTCCACCGCATCCAGCCGCAGCCCTGCATCGATCGCCAGCCGCATCTCCGTGTCATAATCGCTGCCCAGCAGCAGACTGATCGGCCACTCAACATACTTAGGCCATCGGTCGGCAAATTCCGCGACCTTACCCGCGGGCAACACCAATCGGCCGAGGGCCCACGCATCGCGCCCGGTCCGATAATCCGCGTAATTGCGCACGGTCGTCTCAAGATCGAGCCCTGCCGGCGGAAACAAGCCCGCGTAATCGATCGCTCTCGACAGCAGCGCCTGCAGGGCCATCATGCTACTTCGCATCTCCCGGATACAGCCGCTTCAAGCCTTGCCAGCACTCGTAGTACTCATGCTGCAGAATCTTCGATTCCAGCGCCCATCTGCTCGGCCTGACCGGCAGCCGGGTCTCAAACATGAACGCCAGTGTGTCCTTCACGTGCACCGGCTTCAACTCCGCCGCGCTTGCCTTCTCGAACGTCTCTGCATCCGGCCCATGGCCTGACATGCAGTTATGCAGGCTCATTCCACCTGGCAAAAAGCCCTCAGCCTTGGCGTCGTACTCGCCATGAATCAGACCCATGCATTCATTCATCATGTTGCGGTGAAACCACGGAGGACGGAACGTGTGCTCTGCCACCAGCCAGCGCGGCGGAAAGATCACGAAATCGACATTCGCCACGCCTTCGAGATGCGAAGGCGCAGTCAAAACGCAGAAGATGGACGGATCCGGATGATCGAAGCTGACCGTGTTGATGCAATTAAATCGCGCCATATCGTACTTGTACGGCGCATAGTTCCCATGCCACGCCACGACATTAATCGGCGAATGGTTGTAAGTCGCGCGCCACAGCTTGCCCAGAAACTTCGACACCACCTCCACATCACCCTCGCGGTCCTCAAAGGCCGCGACCGGCGTCAGAAAGTCACGCGGATTCGCCAGCCCGTTCGCTCCAATCGGCCCGAGATCCGGAAGCCGAAACGGCTGCCCATAGTTCTCGCAGATATACCCGCGCGCCTTGCCTTCCAATAGCTCTACGCGAAATTTAATCCCGCGCGGAATCACAACCAGTTCGCCCGGCTTCGCTTCGATGATCCCGCACTCCGTCGCAAACCGCACCGCACCCTGCTGCGGCAGAACCAGCATCTCTGCATCGGCGTTGTATAAGTAGCGGTCTTTCATTGATGCGGTCGCCGTGTAGATGTGCACTCCCGCTCCATCCTGCATCGCCGGATCGCCGCTGCCCCCAATCGTCGTCACCCCCTCAACGAAATCTGTCGGCTCTGACGGAAACTCTGGCGGATTCCACCGCATCTGGTTCGGCGGCGTGGGCACCTCATCAAACGGTCCACTCCGCCACAGCGTCTCCTTCTCAAACGGCTGATACGGTTCATGCACAACAGACGGCCGAATCCGGTACATCCACGTGCGCCGGTTCTTGCCACGAGGCGCGGTAAACGAGGACCCGCTCACCTGCTCCGTATACAGTCCGTACTTATTTTTCTGTGGCGAGTTCTGCCCCACCGGCAACGCGCCGGCACGCGCCTCCGTGGCAAACTCATTTCCAAATCCAGATTGATAGGTGAGCTCCGCCATTCAGCTTCCCTTCTTCGCGCAATCACTCGGCGGCTCACCCGCACTCGGCAAGCTGCCCGAAGCATCATGGTCTGCCGGCGCATGCATCGTCAACTCGTGCGATACACTCGCGCAGAGCGCGTCTTCACGCCAACCATCCTGCGTCTCATCATCAATGCCTGTTCGACTCATCATTAATGCGGATGACTTCGGTCTCACGCGCGGCGTCAATCGCGCCATCGCCGAACTGCACGAAGCGCGCGCCGTCACCTCCGCAACCCTCATGGCCAACGGTGCAGCCTTCGATGACGCCGTCGCGGTCGCGCTCGACCGCCCGTCGCTCGGAGTCGGCTGCCATATCGTCCTCGTCGACGGCACACCAGTCTCTGACCCAGCAAGCGTCCCAACACTGCTCGGCCCCAACCGCCGTACCTTCCGCACCTCGCTCGCAGATTTCGCGCTCGGCGTCCTCCGCGGCGCCATCACGCAAGACGACATCGAGCGCGAGGCACTCGCACAAATCCAGAAGCTTCAGCACGCCGGCCTGAAACTCACACACGTTGATACCCACAAACACACCCACCTGCTCGCGCGCGTCACGCGTCCTGTCATCCGTGCCCTCGAACAGTCCGGCATTCGTTGCATCCGCAACCCGTTCGAGCCACGCTGGGCCGCCACGCTGGGCGGAAGCACGCGGCGCAGCCTGTTCGTTCGCGCATTCCAACCCGGCCACCGCCGCTTTGAAGCCTCGCCGCCGATCGCCGCGCACCGGATTCTCACTACGCGCGGCACCATCGGCATCTCCGCCACTGGCCACCTCAACAGCAGCACCCTTAGCGGCCTGCTCCAAAACATCCCAGACGGCACATGGGAGCTCGTCTGCCACCCGGGGTACAACGACTCCGACCTCGACGCCATCACCACGCGCCTCCGGACCCATCGGGAAACCGAGTTGCAGGCCCTGCTCGCAGCCTTCGCCAAATCTTCATCGAATCCTCTGCACCCTTCCGGCCTCAAACTCATCCATTACGGAGAGCTCGGCACTTGACTCGTTTTCCCGCATCTCGTATCTCGGTTCTCTTATGAAGATCGGCATCACCTGCTATCCCACCTACGGCGGCTCCGGTGTTGTCGCCACCGAGCTCGGCATCGAGCTTGCCGCTCGCGGTCACGAGGTGCACTTCATTACCTACTCGCAGCCCTTTCGCCTCAACGGCCGCGAGGCGAACATCCACTATCACGAAGTTCCCGTATCTAACTACCCGCTCTTCGAGTACCCGCCCTACGACTTGGCCCTTGCCACGCGCATGGCAGAGGTTGCTGAGATCTACTCGCTCGATCTCCTGCACGTCCACTACGCGATCCCGCACTCCGTCTCCGCGCTGCTCGCGCGCCAGATGCTCGCGGCCCAAGGTCTGCATCTTCCGTTCATCACCACGCTCCATGGCACCGATATCACTCTCGTCGGCCTCGACCGCTCCTACCTCCCCATCACTCGCTTCGGCATCGACCAATCCGACGGCGTCACAGCGATTTCCGAGTACCTCCGCGAGCGCACACGCGAAGCCTTCTCCGTCCAGCGGCCTATCGAAGTCATCCGCAACTTCGTTAACTGCGATCTGTACCGCCGCGACCCGGAGCTAGTCGGTCGCGAGCGCCCGCGCTTTGCGAAACCTGACGAGCGCCTGCTCGTTCATCTCTCCAACTTCCGTCCGGTGAAGCGTGTGCTCGACGTCGTCTCCGTCTTCGCGCGCATCTCGAAGGAACTCCCCGCACGCATGATGCTCATCGGCGACGGGCCGGAGCGTTCCGCCGCGGAGTACCTCGCCAAGCGCATGGGCATTGGCGATCGTGTCGAATTCGTCGGCAAGCAGGAAAATGTTCACGAGCTTCTCCCACTGGCCGACCTCATGCTCATGCCCAGCGAAATGGAGAGCTTCGGTCTCGCCGCCCTCGAAGCGATGGCCTGCTGCGTTCCGTCCATCGCCACACGAGTCGGCGGTGTTCCAGAATTGATAGAGCACGATGAGAACGGTATGTTGTTCGAGGTCGGCGACATCGCAGGTATGTCCGAGTCCGCCATCGAACTTCTCTCGGATGCCGACCGTCTGGAAGAGATGGCCACCGAAGCGCGTCGCACCGCCCAGGCTAAGTTCTGCGCGTCCCGCATCATCCCGCAGTACGAGCGCTTCTACCAGAACATCATCCGCTCCTCGCCGAAACTTTCCGCAGGATAGCGTTTCTACTGAAGGTGTCGTGCGGAGCCGGAACCGCGCGGGCCGTTTTCCTGCAAAGAAAACGGCATTGAACGTCGCCGCAAGGCGATAGCATCAGCAGAAATACTCTAAGCGTGTTAATCCAACAGATGCCTGCGTCTCTCTCACATCCCAAACCGGCTTCCGCCGGCCCTATCCTCTAAAGCACCGGCGCTATGCGCGCTCGCGTTCAAGAGGTTCTCATGAAACTCAGACTCACCGTCGTCAGCGTGGCCGCCGCCACCATTCTTCTTCCCGCGGCACACGCACAGATGACCGGCACCTCGCATCCGGAAAAGCTTGATGACAACATCACCACCTTGCCGGATTCGTCCACGATGCCGCATTACGTCAAGACTTCGCCTGCTATTCCGGCGACCGCGCCTGTAGCGACGACGAACACCTTTCAGTCGGCAGAGACCGCGCCGGCGATAGAATCCATGCCGGCTCCCGTCCCACAGCAAACCATGTCGGGCCGCCGACCGCTAACGGCCGCTAACGATCCCGATGCGAACATTGTCATGTCCGTCCCGGAGATTCCGGGCCAGTTGAACGAAGGCACCGCCCTGCGCGCCCGCCTCCAGAATCCGCTCTCCACAAACGACACGAACGTGGGCGACCCGTTCCTCGCCCAGGTTGTGCAGCCTGTCACCCAGCATGGGGTCGTGCTTATCCCTGTCGGCTCCCAGATCAAGGGCCGCATCTCTGAGGTGCATGGAGGAAAGCGCTTCACAGGCCGCGCCTCCATCCACCTGCAACCTGAATCCATCACCTTCCCCGATGGCAAGGCCTATCGCCTGCATGCCGAGCTCATCGATCTCGACAACTTCGCCGACGCACACGTGAACTCCGAAGGCACCGTCATCGGCACAGGTCACCCGAAGGCCGCACTCGCCGCCGTGGGCCTCACCACCGCCGGCGCCGCGACCGCCGGCGCAGTGATCGGCGGCGGTGTAGGTGCCGGGGTCGGCGCTGTAGTCGGGGTGGGCGCCGGAGCCATCTGGTGGCTCAAGCGCGATGTCCAACAGCAGCTTCCCATCGGAACCGGCCTGGTCTTCTCGCTCGACGAGCCCTTCAATGTTTCCCCCACAGCGCAAACCGCAGAGCTGGCGCGCTGAGGTTGTATTCGGGCCCCCAACTCAAACCCGCGCAGCAGAAAGGCCCTCGATCCGTCGAGGGCCTTTCTGCATCCACACACTATCCCAGCAGCCGCTTCCAGTTCTTTTGATTGCGCCGGTAGCTCTTCTTCAGGTCCTCTAGAATCCGCTGAAAATCGCCGTTCTCCGTCAGCGGACGCCACGCCGGATTCTTGCTGAACCACGGATAGTTCTCATTGCCCAGGTAGATCGCGCGCCGCAGCCAGTGCAGCGCCTCCGGCGCATCCTCTTCCACCGCAAAGTACGTGGCGAGCCTGTAAGCCATCTCGCTGTCAGCGCCTGCAGCCGAGAGCACATCCTCCGTGATGAACGTTGCCGCCCTTGATCGGTCGCCCAGCTGCACATAACACATCGCAATCGTAGGAAACACAATGCGCAGCGACGCATCGTCGCGGATCACCTCTTCGAGTGTATCCACCGCACGCGACAACTGTCCCTCTCGCATCTGCTGATAACCCTTCGAAATCCTCAGCAGCGGCTGCTTCGGTTCCAGCGTCAGCCCTTTCTCAATCTCATCGCCGGCCAGCTCCAACTGGTTCTGGTACTGATACACACGCGCGCGATGGTTATAAATCACCGCCGCATTTGCCGGGTTCAACCGCAGCGACGTGTTGAACTGTTTCAGCGCCTCCTCATAAAGCCCGTCAATCCGCAGGGTGATCCCTGCCACCAGATGCACGTTCCAGTCATTGCCCGCCTCCTGCAGCAGGTGCTCGATCCCGTGCCGCGCACTCTCCTTCTCGCCGCGCGAGAGCAGCATGTACACCCGATATAGGTTCGCCTCCACTGAGTCGGGATCACGCTCCAACGCACGATCGAACGCCCTGCGCGCCTCCAGTACGTGCATCTGTCCACCCATTCCATGACGCGCATACTGCAGGTGCGTTATGCCCAGACCCGACCACCCCGGAGCATACCCTGGGTCACGCGCCACAACCCGCTCAAACTGTTCCCGCGCGCGATCCAGTTCATCGCGATTTCCCGTCCTCGACATGAACGACGACAGCAGCGCTCGCGCCTGCAGATACTCCTCCGACACCGCTCCGCCCAGCGAGCTCTCACGACCAGCCTGAGCCGCCCCGCTCGTAAACTCGCCTCTGCCCTGCAGCTCCGCGAACACCTCATCGCAGATCTCCGTCTGCACGGCAATCAAGTCAAACGTCGCCACGCTGATAGCCCCGCCCGTGCGCACGCTCTGCCTCTGCACATCCAGAAGCTGCCAGTTCAGATCAAATCCGCGTTCCGACCGCAGAAAGCTTCCCGCCAGCACAAAATCCACCAGCAGCCTGCGACCCACACTCAGCGGATCTAACTGACGCGTGGGAATATTCATCAGTGTGCTCGACGGCCGCACCACCAGCGACGGCACCTTCGCCAGCCTCGTGGCGACCGCGTCCGCCAGCGCCTGCCCATAAAAGTGCGTCGCCTCCGTCGTGCCCAGGTTCACGAACGGCAGCACCACCATGTCGGTTCCCTTCTTGTCCTGGCTCGACGCGCTCTCTCGAAAGCGCTCCGCCAGCATCGACAAAATTCCGGTCGTGCGCTTCTCTTCCTCCGGAGTCTCGAGATCCAGCCGTTGCTGCGCCGGCATGTTGATCGCGCCCTCGCCGGCCATCACCATCGAATCCAGTTGCAGCGACTTCACAATCGTCTTCAATCCCTCGCGCACCTCCGCGGCCGAGCCATATCGCGCCGACGGTTGCTTCTCCAGGCAGCGCAAAATCACGCTCTCCAGCTCACTCGGAATATCCGGCACAATCTCGCGCAACGACGGCGGCGCGGCAAACTGAATCGCCCGAATGCTCTGCAGCTCCTGCGCGTCCGGCCGATGAAACGGATGCCGCCCGCTCACCAATTCGTACAGAATCAGCCCCATCGCGAACACGTCGCTCTGCACACTCGACTGCCCCGTCACGAACTGCTCCGGCGCCATGTACGCAATCGTTCCTCCGCGCGCCGTGTAAGTCGCTCCTAGCGGAATCTGCGGTGGCTGGCCCGGCAATCCCGGATCAAAATTACCATTCGGCTCCTCGAGCTTCTCGCGCTTCAACTGCCGCGCCAGGCCGAAGTCCAGAATCTTGATCAGCCCGCCATCGGTCAGCATCACGTTGGCGGGCTTCAAATCGCGATGAAAGATCCCCAGGCTATGCGCTGCCTGCAGACCATCGGCAATCTGCATCCCGCTCGAAAGCACCAGCTGCACATTCGCCGGCCCCTCCGCGATCACCTTATCCAGGCTCTTGCCCGGGATGTACTGCATCACAATGTAGGCTTCCTCATCCTCCTCGCCCACCTCATAGATCGCGCAGACGTTCGGATGATCGATGGCGGAGGCCAGCCGCGCCTCCCGCATCTGCGTCGCACGCACCTGCTCAGCCGTCTGCACCCCGCGCTTTAGCAGTTTCAAGACCACCGGCCGCTGCAGCAGCGTGTCATTGGCCAGAAACACTACGCCGCTGCCGCCCGAGCCGATCTTCCGGATGAACTCATACTGGCGGATTACGCGACGCTTCATGGGGGCATTATCTCAAGTAACTCATTGATAACCATGTGGAAGAGCTTTGACACCCAGCGAACAGACCAGGAGCCACATTCATGGGATATACGCTCGACGATCTGAACCGGTATATTTCATGCGGCAACCACAGGTCAGGCACCTTCAAGGCTCCTGCCCAGCATCAAAATAACGACCCTTAAAGCAGGCTGGCCTTGCTGTATCTGGTCAGCACCTTACTTCATTACGGCAAGGAACGAATGTCCGCGACCATCCTGCTCATCGACGATAATGCTGTGCAAGCGGCTACCCGGCAGACCATTCTCAAGCGTGCCGGCTACTTCGTCATCGCGGTCCTGAGCCCGCAGCGCGCACTTGAGCAGCTCCGCAGCAACGACTTCCCTGAGGCCATTGATCTCGTCCTTACAGACCACATCATGCCCGGGATGACCGGCTCGGAGTTCGTCGCCCGCCTCCGCGAGTTCCAGCCCAGCCTCCCCGTGCTCGTCATCAGCGGCATGGCCGATGCCGAAGAAGAATACGAGAACCTCGGCGTCGAGTTCCGCCTCAAGCCCCTGCTTCCCGACAACCTCCTCGCCAGCGTTCATCGCCTGATCTCGTCCCAGACCATCGAGCCCGCCTCCGCATAATCGGTGATCTTCGCCCGTCCGATAATCACCCGCCAAAATCTGAGAAAATAGAGATCGAGGCCTGCTCTCGATGCTGCACCCCATGCCTTCCTTCGGCAGCTTCGCGCTGCTCCTGGCGCTCGCGCTGTGTGCCTACACTCTCTTCAGTGGTGCGGTCTCTCTGCGCGCACTGGCGACGAATCGGCAGCTGGGCGGCGTCTCTTCCGAAGCCCTCCGCGAGACCTCCCGCCGCGCCGGCATAGCCAGCTTCATCGTCATCTCCTGCGCCGCCTTCGCGCTCATCTGGGCCGCTTTCACCAACGACTTCTCCGTCGACTACATCCTCCACCACACCAACCGGGACCTGAATCCGCTCTACAAGTTCTCCGCGCTCTGGTCCGGTCAGGAAGGCTCACTCCTCCTCTGGGCATGGCTGCTCGCCGCCTACGGCTTCGTCATGCGCATCCGCGACAAGGCCGACGTCACGCTGCACGCCTACGCTTCGACCATCCTCTCCGCCATCCAGGTCTTCTTCCTTCTCTTGCTCGTCTTCGCCGCGCCTCCGTTTGCACTCGCGCCCGGCCCACTGCACGCCGACGGCTTCGGACTCAATCCACTTCTCCAATATCCGGAGATGGTCATCCATCCGCCGATGCTCTATCTCGGCTACGTCGGCTTCTCCGTGCCCTTCGCCTTCGCGCTCGGCGCTCTCATGATGCGTTACCCCGGCGAAAAGTGGATCCACATCACGCGCCGCTGGACGATGGTCACCTGGCTCTTCCTTACCTGCGGAATCTGCCTCGGCATGCACTGGGCCTACGCCGTGCTCGGCTGGGGCGGCTACTGGGGCTGGGACCCCGTCGAGAACGCCTCGCTCATGCCCTGGCTCGCCGGAACCGCCTTCCTGCACTCCGTCATGATGCAGGAGAAGCGCGGCATGATGAAGCGTTGGAACGTCTGGCTGATCTTCGCCACGTTCATGCTATCCATCCTCGGTACGCTGCTCACCCGCTCCGGCATCGTCAGCTCCGTCCACGCCTTCGCGGAAAGCAACATCGGCAACTGGTTCTATGCCTTCCTCCTGATCGTCTTCCTGGTCTGTCTCTTCACCTTCCTGCGCCAGAACGACCACCTGAAGACCGAGAATCACCTCGAGTCCTACGTCTCGCGCGAGTCGAGCTTCCTCTTCAACAACATCGTCCTGCTCACCGCCTGCTTCACCATCCTCTGGGGCACGCTGTTCCCCATCCTCAGCGAGTACGTCCAAGGCTCCAAGGTCACGATGGGCCCGCCGTTCTACAACCGCGTTGCCATCCCCATCGGCCTCTTCCTCATCTTCCTCACGGGAGCCGGTCCTCTCCTCGCCTGGCGCGCCACCTCCTTGCGCTCCATCCGCCGCAACCTGCTCCTTCCCTGCCTCGCAATCGTCGCCAGCGCCGTCATCCTGATGATCACCGGCCTTCGCCCCTGGAATGAACCGGACGGCTCGACCGGCGCCATCTACTCCCTCGTCTGCTTCTCACTCGCGGCTGGCGTCATCACCGCCATCGTCACCGAGTTCCTCCGCGGCGCCAACGTCGTCCGCACCCAGACGAGCAGGAACCTGCTCTCCTCTGCGATTCTCCTCACGCGCCGCAACACCCGCCGCTACGGTGGATACATCATCCACTTCGGCATCGTGGTCCTCTTCATCGGCGTTGCCGGCTCGGCGTTCAATCAATCGCGCGAGCTCGAGATGACCTTCGGTGACTCACTGCAGATCGGCTCCTACAAACTCGTCTGCCAGTCCTACTCCCAGGACTCCAACCCAAACTACGACACCGACTACGCCCTGCTCGACGTCTTCCACAACGGCAAAAAAGTCACGCAGCTCACACCCGAGCGCCGCTTCTACAACGCCAGCCAGACGACCTCGACCATCGTCGCCATCCACTCCACACTCGCGCGCGATCTCTACGTCGTCTTCGAAGGCCGCAATCCCGAAACCGACAAGCCAATCATCAAGGTCTTCCTGAATCCGCTCGTCAACTGGATCTGGATCGGCGTGGCCATCGTCATCTTCGGCACAGCCATTGCACTCGTGCCACCACTGCAGCCGAGTCGGCCATCTTCAACGGCGCCTTTATCATCCACGCCCACCGCCGAAGAGCGCCGCGAAGTCGTCCATGCGTAAGCGGCTCCTCCACATCGCGCTCCTCTGCGTGCTCGCCGTCCCCATGCTTGGCGCGGGGACACCCTCCTCGCGCTTCGACGCTCTCGGCCACAAGCTCATGTGTGTCTGCGGCTGCGGCCAGGTCCTGCTGGAATGCAATCACGTCGGCTGTCCCGACTCCGACCGCATGATCGGCGAGCTCCGTACCGAAATTGCTACTGGCCTTCCCGACTCCGGCGTGCTGAACTGGTTCGTCTCAAAGTATGGGCCCACAGTACTCGCCGCTCCTCTGCGCGGCGGCTTCGATATCGTCGCCTGGATCGTTCCCTTTGCCGCACTCCTTCTAGGCATCGCCATCGTCGTGTTCATCATCCGCCTCTGGCGCCGCCGTTCCCCCAGAGGCCCATCGGACGGTCCGCCATCAACAATCGACGACGCAGTTCGCGATCGCATCCGCCGGGAGACTACGTACTAGGTCACCCGGACGAATACCCATTAGTCACCTTTTCCTGTTACTCTGGTTCGCGTTCCATGACGCGCTCAGAGTTGCTCAAGATCGTCATCGGCAAAGCCCGCGCCAACGGGTTTGAATTCCGCCGCTGGTACACCACTCGCCTCGCCCTTCCCTGGACCTCGGCTGAC
This sequence comes from Bryocella sp., assembly GCA_036273275.1. Lineage (GTDB taxonomy): Bacteria > Acidobacteriota > Terriglobia > Terriglobales > Acidobacteriaceae > Granulicella. The sequence continues at coordinate 9,829 of DASUHZ010000006.1, read as the reverse complement.
GATGCTATCGCTGCGCTCGAGCAGCACCGCCAGTACTACGCACTGCTCTTCTCCCACGAGTTCGCCATCGCCTTCTGGAAGCCCGGCGCCGAAATCACCTTCCAGGTGCCTCCCCGGACCTTCGCTCGCCGTATGCCCGACGGCTCAGTCCAGATGGTTCATCGCAAGCCCTTCATCCGCCGCAGCGCCCGCAAAGACGCCTGGCGCTATCACCTCCGCGAGATGTCCCTCGCCGAAGAGCCGCTCCGCTACATCCGCCGCTATCTCTACGTAGAAGACGAACTCGCAGACGTCCCACCGGACACCGCATCTCCGCGCAAGTCTCAACCCACGCGATCCTCGCAGCAGAAAGCCCCCCCCAAGCCACAGCGTCCGATGCCCGAACACCCACCCGCATTCCTGCGCCGGCCCTATCCTTAGCAGTTCTGCTCAACGGAGAACCGACAACTGAGAACTGACAACTGAGAACGGAGAACTGAGGAGTAAGAACGAACACCCAGAAACTTCCCTACCCCCCCGTCATCTCCTTCAGCGCCGCCTGCGCCGCCTTCTTCGTCTTCGGCACCGGATCCAGCGCCAGGCACTTCTTGTAGTTCTTCTCCGCCTCATCCAGCTTGCCTAGCTTCCTTGCCGCCTCTGCCAGCGCCAGGCGCGCGTCCGCATCATTTACATCGATCGAGACCGCATCCTTGGCCCGCATGTACGCGCCCATGAAGTTGCCATCGTTCTGGTAGAACCCCGCAACCTGCATGTCCTCTGCGAACTGCTGCGAGTTCGTCTTCACCGGCTCCGCCGGCCTGTTGCGGCTCGCGCGCGTCTTCTTCGCCACGCCCTCATCGTCCTCATCCGGCGACGTCGACGGCTGATCCGCACCCGAACTCGAGTACCCCGAAGAGCTCGAACTCGAGCTGCTTGCACCCGAGCTTCCCGCATCCTGCAACCCACCCGGCGGCGCCGGCTTCACATCGCCCGAACCCGGAGACGCCGAAGAGGACGACGCCCCCTGCGCGCCATCTCCCGGATATGGAAACCGCTGCGCCGGGTTCTTGGGCGACTGCTGCGCGCCCGCCGCATTCGGCGGCTGCGTCGCCGACTTCTGCGCGTCCGCGTCGCCCGGATACGGAAACTGCTGCGCTGCATTCGACGGCACCGGCTTGTCCTGCGCCGCCCCGCAGTTCGACGACGTCGTCCACTTCCCGTCAGGGCCCTTCGTCGCCCCGCCCGTGCAGTTCATATCCGTCTGTGGCGCCGCAGGCCGCCCCTCTGGCGTCTGCTTCCATTGCGGCGTATTCGCCTGGCTTGCCGGCGTCTGCGCGCACGCCACGCCCACCCCCAGCCCCGCCACACACACCGCCATGCACCATCGCCTCATACCTCTATTAGACGACACCGGAACTCCTGTGGCCACCACTCAGCATCGTCATCCTGAGCGAAGCGCCACAAAGTGACGCGCAGTCGAAGGACCCCGAAGCAGCTTGCCGCCACCTCAACCGCCCAACCCTTTCCCACCGCGGACCCCTTGCTATACTCCACCCCATGCCACGGCCCACCACCCCCGCCACACCCCGCCTCCTGATCCGCTCCTCTGCCATCCACGCCGCCGGCGTCACCACCCTTGACGCCATCCCCCGCGGCCGCCGCATCCTCGAGTACGACGGCCCCCGCATCCCCAAGTCCGTCGCCGACGATCGCTACGCCGAAAAGCCCGTCACCTATCTCTTCTCCATCGAGGGCACCGAGGACGTCATCGACGGCTTCTCCGCCGCCATGTTCGTCAACCACTCCTGCGCACCCAACTGCGAAACCGAGGAGGACAAAGGCCGCGTCTACATCAAGGCCATCCGCAACATCGCCGCCGGCGAAGAGCTCGTCTACGAGTACAACCTCCACGACTCCGACGACGACAACGCCGACTGCTACTGCGGCGCCCCCCACTGCCGCCGCACCATGTTCTCCGACGACGAACTCAAACGCCGCGCCCGCCTCGCCAAACGCCAAGCGGCAAAGAAATAGTCTCGCCGGCAGCCACTGACTGCTCTCACCCGCGCGCACCCTGCTTCACAAACCACCCGCCCCGGGAGCCTCGCGCACAAACACCGCGGGAATCTACCGACACACAAGGTCCGGACCTAAGTTCTGACGCCTGAAGATTTTGCGCAATTAAGGTGGACGGGCACCGCACCCAAAACGTCTCCGCCGCGCAGCTCCTGACTGCCTAACCGCCCGCCCCTAACCCCTCACTCCCTAACTTCTTCTACCGCTTCAACAGATCCACCGGCACATTCACATCCTGCACCCGGAACATCTCCGCCAGCGCCGGATGCTTCACCGCAATCGCGCGATACATCTCCCATGCCACGCGCCGGTAGCTGAAGTGCCCCGCCACCCCTGACCGCAGCTCCGAGATATACAGCGCCTCCGCAAAATCCATCTTGAACAGCGCCCTGCACCGCGTCCCCAGCGGCAGCAGATACTGCGCGCTCTGCTTCGCCTCAGGCTGATCGCTATCGCACAACTCGCGATACGCCCGCCGCGCCGCATCCATCGCGCTCTTGTACTTCTCCGCGAGCCCCGCCTCTTCCAGCGTCGGCTGCCCCGGACACACCGGCTCGTCATACCCATGCACATCGCTGAACGCCTGTACCAACTGCACGCACCGCCTGTGCCGATGCATATCGCGGAACCCGCCCACATCCATCAGGATGTCGAACCGGAACCCATGCCCCGCACTGAACGCCCGCAGCAGCTCATCATGCCGCCCGCGATGCGCCGTGCCCACCTTCAAAATCTCATTCCGCCGCGCCTCGCTCAGCGCCGCCACCGCCCCGCGCAACTGCCTGTACGAGTAATGACAGTGCGGATACAGCAACGACGTCGCAATCTCGACCTCGATATCCTCATCGTCATCCAGCAGGTCCACCACCGGCGCCGGATACACCGGAGCATCCCCCATCAACTCCCGCGCCGCCTGCGCCAGTTCCTTCCGGCTCTCAATCGCATATTCGCTCGGTTGCGCATACTTCACCAGCGTCGGCGCAGCCTTCACCGGAGGCATCAGCTCCTGCAGAATCTCCGCCGTCGCCGCCGGGTCCACAACACCCTCCCCCGCCAGCTCCTCCAGCCGGTCGCGCAACACATTCCACGCCGGATCGCTCGCCGCCGCACGCAGCTTCGCCCCAAGCTCCCGAATCTCCGCAAACTCGCTCGACAGCAGCCGCGACACCTGCGTCTCCAGCGTGCGCGCATTCACAATCTGACCCAGCGACGTATTCGTCGCCAGCGGCAGCAGATATCGCGCCGCATCAAACGCCCGCGCCTTCAACGTCCGCGCATAGCTCTCCGGCTTCATCTCCTCGGGCCGGGCGATCGCGCGCTGCAGCGCCTCGAACATTCCTGCGCCAATCTCTTCGTAAGCACGCAGGAGCGCGTCCACCGCCGCGGTGTACTGCTTGCGCGCTCCCTTGCTCAACTGTGGCGTGTACCACCCGCTCTGCCTAAAGTTTTGATACCGCGTCGACCGCTCCTGCCCATCCCACCTGGTCTCGTCCACCAGCGTGATCGCCGCCAGCAGCGACAGCTTCTCCACCGCAAACGGAATATGCGCCAGGTCCGCAATCGACCGGTGCCCATACTGGAAATAAAACGTATTCAGAAAATGCTCAGCCTTCTGTGAGCTGATCTCCACCAGCGACTCCCGCATCGTCAATGCCGACCGCGAGTACTTCGCCATCGCATACGCCAGCACCTCCGGCTCCGCGCCATGGATCGCATACACTTCGGTCGTGCTTTCAGAGCCGGGCTTATGTTCTGTTGTCGAGGTCTGGGGCAAATCAGGGGCAGCGGTAGGCGAGGACATGTCCGCACAAGAATACGCTGCCGATGCCATGTTGGAATCTGGTCCGTTTTGCCGCCGTTTTCTGGTTTGTCATTCCCGGAGGGAATCTGCGGTTGCTTTTCCTCCTCCACACCTGCTGCTGAGTCTGCGAAAATAGTTCACGATCCCCGGCATGCCCCTTGACATCCTGAACTTCGTCCGCAAATGGCAGCAGTCCTCCCTTACCGAGCGCTCCGCCTATCAGCAACACTTCCGCGACCTCTGCGAAGCTCTCGGCGTCCCCCACCCTACCGAACAAGACGTGGACGGCAGCAGCTACACCTTCGAAAAGCACGTCCCCAAGACCGGCACTGACGACAAAGGCTTCGCCGACGTCTGGAAACGCGGCTACTTCGGCTGGGAATATAAATCCAAAGGCGGAGACCTCAAGAAGGCCTACCGCCAGCTCAACGACTATCAGGAAGCCCTGCTGAACCCGCCGCTCGGCATCGTCTGCGACTTCGACCGCTTCGAAGTCCACACCCGGTTTGAGAATCTTCCGCCGCGCGTCTACGCCTTCACCCTCGAAGACCTGCTCCACGCCCGCGACACGCCAACATGCTCCATCCCTCCGCTTGAAGTCCTCCGCCACGTCTTCGGCGACTTTAACCAGCTCCGCCCCGACCGCTCCGCCGCCCGTGTCACCGAAGCCGCCGCCGCAGACTTCCTGAAGCTCGCGCAGCAACTTGAGTTGGAGCGCGCCGCCGACCCAAACCCGCCCACAAAAGAACAGATCGCGCACTTTCTCATGCGCCTCGTCTTCTGCCTGTTCGCAGATTCTGTGGAGCTCATTCCCAACCACGCCTTCCGCAACCTGATAAGTAACGACCGCTTCCTGCCCAGCCGCTTCAACAGAAAACTGCCGGACCTCCTGGAAGCCATGAGCAGCCCCGAAGGCTTCTTCGGCGCCGACGATATCCCCTGGTTCAACGGCGATCTCTTCAAGCCGAACGACCACATGATCGTGCTCAACAAGGCCGACCTTGGCATCCTTTACGATGCCGCGCAACATGACTGGTCCCACATCGAGCCCTCCATCTTCGGCACCCTCTTCGAGCGCTCACTGGACGCCGCAAAGCGCTCACTGATCGGCGCACACTACACCTCTCCCGAAGACATCCTCCTCCTCGTCGAGCCCGTCATCATGCAGCCGCTCTATCGCCGCTGGGCCGACGTGCAGCAAGCCGTCCTCGCCGCCCTCGCCGAAGAAGAATCTTTCGCGAACCCGGAGTCTGGAAGGGGCACGCCTTCAGGCGTGCCGAATATGCCATGTCTCGTTAAGGGCACGGCTTTAGCCGTGCCATATGAAGCCACCTCAACGGGGGCTTCAGCCCCTGAGGTACGCTCGCCAAAGCGCGCCACCAAACCCCGCCAACCCACCCTCCTCAACCGCCCCGCCCTCGACATCCTCCAGAACTGGGCCGCCGAGCTCTCCTCCGTCCGCGTCCTCGACCCCGCCTGCGGCTCCGGAAACTTCCTCTACATCACCCTCAAGCGCCTGCTCGACCTCTGGCACGAAGCCCGCGTCTTCGCCATCCACCACGGCCTCACGCTCGCCGTCGATCCCATGCCGAACCCCGCACAACTCTTCGGCATCGAAACCGACTTCTACGCCCACGAGATCGCCAGCATCGTGGTCTGGATCGGCTTCCTCCAGTGGAAGCACGACCACGGCGTCGAAGATCACAAGACCCCACTCCTCCGCAAACTCACCAACATCGAACACGGCGACGCCATCATGCGGTATGACGAAACCGAAAAATCTCTGGAACATCCAGCCGGCAAACCCTACGAACCCGAATGGCCCGCGGTCGATTACGTCGTCGGCAATCCGCCGTTCTTAGGGGGCAACAAGCTTCGCAAGGAGTTGGGCGACACATACGTAAACGAACTCTTCAGAGTTTACGAGGGCCGTGTCCCCCAATTTTCAGACCTGGTCTGCTACTGGTTTGAAAAGGGACGAAAACAAGTGCTGAATAGAAACGCGATTCAGATCGGTTTGATCGCGACCCAAGGCATTCGTGGCGGCGTTAACAGGACCGTCCTAGAAAATATTGCGAAAGACGCCTGTCTGTTCTACGCGTGGAGTGATCGACCTTGGATACTCGACGGCGCAAGTGTTCGTATCTCACTCATTGCATTCGCCGGTGAAAACTCCTGCGAAAAGTTTCTTGACGGGAAACTCGTCAATGTTATTCACGCAGACCTTACAAGCGAAGCCAACACTCGAACAGCATTGAAGCTGGACGAAAATGAGCACCTGTGTTTCATGGGGCCTTCCCCAAAAGCATCCTTCGACATCGAGGACGACGTTGCTCGCAAGATGCTGTCCGCCCCAATCAATGTGAATGGGCGACCGAACTCAGATGTGGTGCGCCCTGTAGTCAGTGCAATCGATTTGGTCCGGAATCATCGACAGAAATGGACGGTCGACTTTGGTTCAATGACGCTGGACGAAGCAGCAGGTTACGAGATGCCATTCGAATACGTGAAATATAAGGTGAAGCCCGAACGAGAAAGAAATAGCCGAGCCGAATATATTGGCAAATGGTGGCAGTACGGAAGACCGAGGGTTGAAATGCGAGCCGCTCTTGCGGAGAAGCACCGGTTTATTGCTACACCGGCGGTAGCAAAGCACCGCATTTTTGTATGGCTGAGGCCACCGGTCCTGAGCAACCAGGGAACTTTGGTATTTGCCAGAGAAGATGATTACTTCATTGGGGTACTCTCATCCGACCCGCACAAAATCTGGGCGATCCACATGGGCACGGCTCTCGAAGACCGGCCACGCTATACACCGACAACCAGCTTTGAGACCTTCCCCTTCCCTTGGCCGCCGGGCAAAGAGCCCGCCAACGACCCACGCTTCGAGGCCATCGCCGCCGCCGCCCGCGAGCTCGTCGCCAAACGCGACGCCTGGCTCAACCCGCCCGGCATCACCGAGGCCGACCTCAAGAAGCGCACCCTCACCAACCTCTACAACCAGCTCCCAACTTGGCTTTCGAACCTCCACCGCGCCCTCGACGAAGCCGTCTTCGCCGCCTACGGCTGGCCCTCCACCCTCACCGACACCGAAATCCTCGAACGCCTCCTCGCCCTCAATCACGAACGCGCAGCAAAGCAATAGACAAATAGCGCTGAAAGCGCGTCCCATACCAGCCTGGGGCGCAGGGCACGTGCTTTTGGTGCCCGGAGTCCCAGGTAAGCTTCACCCAAAAAAAGAGGGCTGAAGACCCGACCCATAGATGCCGGTTTTCCCAAAGTGCCTTCGGAAAAGAGACAATGCTCTAATACCAGGAATATCGTCCTCCGGAGAACTCATGCCCTCTTCCCTTACCGGCAAAGTCGCGCTCGTCACCGGAGCCTCCCAGGGCATCGGCCGCGCCATCGCTCTCGATCTCGCCAAACATGGCGCCACCGTCGCCCTCGCCGCCCGCTCGCTCGACAAGCTTGAGTCTCTCGCCTCAGAAATCTCGACAAGCGGCGGCACCGCCAAAGCCTTCGCCGTCGACGTCACCTCCGAGGACTCCATCAAGTCCTGCGCCAAATCCGTCCTTGCCGACCTCGGCGCCTGCCACATCCTTGTCAACAACGCCGGCATCACCCGCGACGGCCTTGCCCTCCGCATGAAGCTCGCAGACTTCGACGACATCCTCCGCGCCAACCTCACCGGCGCCTTCCTCCTGACCCAGGCCGTCATCAGCAGCATGATGAAGGCCCGCTGGGGCCGCGTCATCAACATCACCTCCGTCGTCGGCGAAACCGGCGCGGCCGGTCAGGCCAACTACGCCGCCTCCAAGGCCGGCCTGATCGGCCTCACCAAGTCGCTGGCGCGTGAGTTCGCCTCGCGCAACATCACCGTCAACGCCGTCGCCCCGGGCTTCATCTCCACTGCCATGACCGGCGCGCTCACCGACGAGCAAAAAGCAGGCATTCTGGCTCAAGTTCCGCTGGGCCGCTACGGCGCGGTAGAGGACATTGCTTCAGCCGTTACCTTCCTCGCCTCCGACGCCGCCTCCTATATCACCGGTCACACCCTCGACGTCAATGGCGGAATGTACATGGGTTAGCTAGGTTCCCTGATATCAACGACTCACGGAACTCACGAATCCGAATTGGTACAGCAGAGGAAAGATATCGAAGATTCCCCTTGCCTCCACTACCTTCGGTGGTTACTTTACGGCTAATGGCAAACATGCACACAGCTCTGCCGCCGTCTGAAATTGCGGCCTTTACAAACCCTGAGCCAATAAACATTGGGGTGACGATTCGCGGGTTCCGGCTGCAAAAAGGGCTGTCCCAGGGAGACATTGAGAAGCGCACGGGCCTGCTACGCTGCTACCTGTCGCGGGTGGAAAACGGGCATACGGTGCCATCGCTGGAGACGCTGCAGAAGATTGCGGCCGCCCTCGACATCTCCCTAAGTCATTTCTTTTCTGAAGATCCGGTGCGCGACGTTCCGGGTATCTCGTTGAGCGAAGACGAGATCCGTTTCCTCACACAGGTGCAGCGCTACGCTGCAAATCTCACCGAAAGCGACCGCCGGCTGCTGCTCGCCATGGTCCGCAAATTCGCCGCGACTGTGTCCACAAGCTTTGAATAGTCGCGATACGACGATTCCATTTTGAGCTGTTTTAGGCCATTTTAAGTGCGTTTTTGCGCACTTTTGAAGGGTCAATTTTTGGCCTTTTCAGCCTCTCGCGAACCTCGACAGGGCATATCCGACCAGCGAGAGGATCAACGCCGCAACCGTAAAGGTCGCCCGCTGTCGCGCTCGGTAGCTCGCCTTTCCAGTCGTCATCTTAGGCAGCAGGGGGAAGCCCAGCGCCAGCCCGCTCAGCAGACCACCCAGGTGGGCCGAGTTATCGATGTGGGGAATGTTGCTGGGGTTCACATGCAGCTTTGCCCACTCAGCGGCAGTCAGCGATGGCGAGAACTGCGGCGCAATGCCCAGGGCCAGGTTGATCACCGCAAACAGGATGACCTGGCGACGGAGGTGCTTCAACTCCTCCCAGGGAAGGTTGAGCTTGCGGTTGGAGAGGAGAACGATCAGGATGCCGGCAATCCCGAAGATCGCGCCGGAGGCACCCACCGCTAGCACGTCCGACCGCGTGAATATGCTTTCTGCCGCTGACAGGAGATTCCCGGTCACCCCAGTCAGGACGTAAACCCAGATCAGCCCCCATCGGCCCAGCAGCGGTTCGCCGAACAACCCAAGGTTCCAGAGGCACCAGAGGTTAACACCGATGTGCAGGATGCTGGCGTGCACAAAACAGGCTGTCAGCAGCCTCCACCACTGGCCCTGCGCTATGGCCGCCCAGCTGTCGCATCCGCCGAAGTAATAGAGCACGTTGCCGTTGAATTGCGCGGTCACAATGGACCCGAACTGATGGGTCTTCCAGAGCGGAATGACCGGGCTCCAGCGAAACATCACCGCGAAGACCAGCAGATTGATGGCCATGAGAATCGACGTTGCAGGGTAAGCCGCAATCAGCGAGGGCCACGGGCGCTTGCGCACCTGCGGGCCGCCGCCGCGTGTTACCTCACCGGCGCGGGCCGCGGTGGCAGATGCGGGCTGATGCGCATGTCTTTGCGGGTGCGCAACATCATTGTTTTGAGGGTTCGAAGACAAACAGACTCTCAAGGGAGCGGAATGATTCACATCATAGAGGAAGACAGTAGAGGATAGACAGTAGACAGTAGAAAAGACAGAGGCGAACGCATTGAGCGGGCGAAAGGACGCCACGGGCGCCATCGCTTTACTGTCTAACGCTCTACTGTCTACTGTCTGTTTTTTACGCTTGTTTCCAGAGGCGGTCGCGCAGCTCGGGCGAGATGTGTTCGCGGACCATGGCGCCAATCATGCCGGGGACCGGCGTCATCATGGCCACCAGCGCCCAGAGGAGGAGCGAGAAGAACACACCCGAAACTGCAAGCGCCTCCAGGCTGATGGTG
>DASUHZ010000005.1:0-22892 GCA_036273275.1 Bryocella sp. | reverse complement strand
ACCAAACTCGACGTGATCCCACTCCCCGCCCCCGTCACCTCCGCCGAGCTCCCGCACATCACCGACAAAGAAAAAATCTTTCTCTTCCTCTATCGCAACAAACCACTCCCCGCACCACCCGAAATTCTTCCCTGGTCCGCCCAAACCGTCTGGGACGCACTCGTCGCCATCTTCGCCGACCAAATGCAGCTCGATCCGGACGAGATCATTCCCGACGCCCGCATCGCCACCGACCTCGGCATCGATTGAGCATCGTCAGGGCACGGCTCGGTAGTCCCGGGCTTTAGCCCGGGATGCCGCTTCCGCCGCGCCGTGAAAACCCTTCCGCTCTGCCGAAGAACCGGGCCCCTGTCGAGCGTTCTTTGCTCGTCAGGGTGGTAACGCCGTCGCGAAGCCCGCAGGGCGGAGCGACTGAATTGCCTTCCTCCACCCCCGCCACAGATTTCCTTTGCACCTTTCGAATCTTTGGATTACGCTTCAGCGTTCCCAAAACCCATCTTCGGAGATCTCGAAAATGAACCTTCGCACGGTCCTCCCTGTCGCGCTCGCCCTCTCTGCGCTCTCGCTCCCGGCGCTCGCCCAGCAACACCCTCTCGCTCCTGCTCCCAGCCACTGGAAGCTGAACGCCTCTGCCTCAGACTTCGGCGGCATGCCCCCGTACACTGCCAGCAGTACCACCCTGACCTCCAACACGGAAACCAACCTCCGCTGGCGGCACTCCAACACCGACTCGAAGGGCACTACCAGCGGCTCCTGGATCGGCGCCTATGATGGCAAGCTTCGTCCGGTCACCGGCATCAAGGGCGAAAAGTTCTCCATCCAGCGCGACGGCACCTTCCACATCGACGAAGCCGACGGCACAACCATCGACGGCACCATCATCACCGCCGACGACCTCAAGACCTATACCGAAGACGCAACCGTCAAAACCAAGGACGGCCAGGAGCACCACATCAAGCTGGTCTACGATCGCGTCAAATAGCATCATCAGGGCACGGCTCTCCGCCGTGCCGCTTTCACCGCGCCATCTTCGTCGACCAAAGCTTCGAGCGCAAAGACATCCTTCCCCACGCCCGAATCATCACCCATCTCGGCGTCGACTTACCACCCGTCGTGCCGTGACGCTAATCCTCCACGGTCAAGGCTCCCTTTCCTCCGCCAGCTTCATCGCCAAGTCCCCAACATCCGTTGGCCATCAGCACCCTCCGAAGATCCCCAAACAGAATCCGGCGGTCCTTCACTGAGCCCGGTTCGTTCGTGACCGTCGCCTGAGCATCAGCACCGGCGGTATCGATGCGGAGATGTATCCCGTCGCGTGCGGCCCACAACCGTACCGCTGAAACGACCGCGTCGCCGTTGCCCTTGCTGAATGCACTTTGCTCGTCCGGATTCATGGTTATCTCCCATCGGGCATCTTTCTTATCTGCCCTTACCAGCAAATGCGCGATCCACCCTCAAAAGGGGCCACACCGGGCCGACTTGACAAACCACCCCCTGAATCAAGGCCCGAATCCCCGTCCGATAACCGCGCAAAAACCACAAGTACCCCCCTAAGTACAAATCTTTGAAGACTTTGCACAATTAAGGGGAGGGGGGTACCCTAAGTTCAAATCTCAGGAACCATCGCCGCCATCGTTCGGTTCTCGCGCTCCCGCAACCCGCGAGAGCCTTCAATCGTCCGTCGAAGAGTGTCCGCCCACACACTCGGTGCCGTGGGCACCTCGATCACGACATCGAACCGCTCGTCATCGCATTCTACCGATCCGTTTTCAAACAGAATCAGCGGGGCATCGCAAAGCTCTCGCGCCGTCGATACCACGGCGTCGGCAGGAGAAGCGATGTCATTGTTAAACGCCACCGCTGAAATCGAGTCTTCCTCTTTCAGCAACGCCCGGAGACTGTCCACTGAACAGTCGCACCGCCGCACAACGATTCCGCTCAACTCCATCACGGGGATGCGATGGCAGATGTCATCTCCTACATGCAGGACTGTTGCGGCCATACCGCGGCGTCCTCCAACCCGAATTGCAGTTTTCAACCGCTGCCCCGCGGAATTATAAGAAAAAGCCAGCTATGCATCCAGACCAAAGTTTGCCCCCCAGGATGCCCTTCCGGTGAAAAAACCCGTCCCCTGTGCCGACCGAATCGGGATCCTGCCAGGGACACATCTCACGCAAAACTTTGCACGTAACATCACATCCCATTACCACTGATTCATTGCTATGCGTGTCGCGATACATAACAATCGGAGCGCGACTCATCAGCATTCTCAGTTGGTTTGGGCCCAGGGCTCCCCCCTCCGGGGCAACATCCGAGAACTGCGCGAAGCCGCAATCTCAGCCCGGAGTGAACATGAAAAAAGTAGTTGCACTTGCCGCTCTTCTTCCCCTTGCCCTCGCTGTCCCTTGCCTTCACGCACAATCCACCAGCTTCGGTACCTATGGGGACACGTCTGTCGTCTCCGGTCCCGGCGGCACACCTGTCTTTCAGCTCACCTCAAATCCCAGCCTGCAGGGCTACTCAGGCATCTACGTCCAGTTCAACAGCGCCTTCACCGCTTCCGATCTCACAAACCTCAGCGCCGACTTCGACATGACGCAAAACACGATCACCAATGGCGCACCGCGATTCTCCATCATCGACACCACCAACAACTCCCAGAACGAGGCTTACGTCTTCTTCGGCACACCCGCTGGAGGCGGCACCTTCACTGATCCCACCCCAGGCTCCTGGGAAAACACCGGCAACGTCGTCGATTCCACCGATCTCATCGTGCAGAACAACGGCTTCGGGGGCGGCAGCACCGGCGCCAGCTATGAAACCTGGGCGCAGTTCCTCTCGCAGGAAGGCACCACAAATATCGGGTACATCACCATCGATGTGGACGGTGGCTTCGGCAGCACCCAGACGGCCGACGTCAACAACTTTGATGTGAACGGAACTCTCTTCAACGCGCCCGCGGCTGCCGCGACGCCTGAACCATCCAGCCTCCTGCTGCTGGGCAGCTCACTCTTTGGCGCAGCCGAAGTCCTCCGGCGCCGCCGCAAAACCTCTTCGCTCTAATCTTTACGTGAGCGACAACAATATAGGCCCTCTGCTCTCAAAGGCAGAGGGCCCTTTCTGCAATCACTCAGCCAGCTTTGACAAGGCGGGAATGGGACACTCGCCGGATTTTCCTCGCAATCCCATCATCATCCGGCGCACAATAGCTCCCGCTAATAAGACTTCCTTCGCAGGACCTCCTAAATGGATACCCGAATCGACCACATCGCCGGTGGCATCTACCGTATCTCCACCTTCGTCCCGGACTTCCGCATCACCTTCAACCAGTTCCTGATCGACGACGAGGCCCCGACCCTCATCCACACCGGCGAATACCCGATGTACGACAGCATTCGCGCCGCTATTTCCAAGGTTCTGGACCCCGCCCGGATCGCCAACATTGCGCTGCTTCACTGGGAAGGTGACGAGAACGGCGGCATGGATCGCCTCATGAAGGACGCGCCCGAATCGCGGCTGGTGGGCTCCATGCTGTCCATCAACCTCAACGCCCGCGGTTTCGGCGTCACCGGCCGCTGCCACGGCGTGCAGGACGGCGATACCCTCGACCTCGGCCGGCACAAGCTCCGCTTTCTCGAGACCCCGCATGTCCACCACTGGGACTCCATGATGGTTGTCGAAGAGACCACCGGCAGCCTCTTCCCCGCCGACCTCTTTATCCAGCCCGGCGACCAGCCGCCGGTTGTTGCGGAAAATCTCTCCGGGGCCATGTGCGAGCTGTACCGCCAGGTGGGCATCTTCGCCCACGAAGACCCCGTGCGCCGCGTCGTCAATCGCGTCTCAAAACTTCCCCTCAAATGGATCCACGCCATGCACGGTGGCACGATCACCGGCGAAGCGTTCCCGGCCTACGCCGACGCTCTCCGCACCCAGGAGTTCGCCTTCCACGGACGCCTCCTCGGCCGCGATCTCCCGTCTTGAGTTGACCAAGCTACACGCCACATTCGCTTCTTCAGGATTACAATTCCGGCTTCCCCGGGTCTACGCAATCCAAATCTCCTGAAAGCGAGAGAACATCCATGCTCGGAAATCAAATAGGTGAAACGAAAGGCAAACGACTTGTCCGCCGGGTCCTCTCCGTGAATCCGCCAACCGCAGAGGTCTCCTTTGAGGACGCCGGCAAGATCCTGGGCCATAACACAACGGGTATGGGAACTTATACCTCTACAGTTCGGCCCGACGGTTCGATCCTGGGCACCGGTCAGGGTATGAGCACAACGGATGACGGAGAAGCCGTCACATGGACCGGAACCGGTCTCGGTAAGTTCGGCCCCGGCGGTTCGGTCAGTTATCGCGGCATGCTCTTCTTCCAGACCACCTCGACAAAGCTCGCCGCCCTCAATAACAGCTGCGCCGCGTTCGAGTACGACGTAGATCCTTCCGGCCAGACCGTCTCAAAGATGTGGGAATGGAAGTAGCGGCTCAGCGTAGTTTCGCACAATGTGAATCAGGGACAGAGACCGCGCTACCTCCTGCCCAATTTCGGCTCCGGTGTGCGCTCGATGCGATCACGTCGAGCGCGCGCCACACTCATGACGCAAAACCACAAATCGGCGAGCACCACCAATGCCCACACCACAATCACTGGCACCAGCGCCCCACTGGCGTGAAGTTTGTCGATGAGAACAATGCCAATCCACGCTAGCGGAATCAGCAGCACACCGCAGATCAACCCCTTCACAGAATGGCTCGGCATAGCGTGACCTCTCTATTCGGACGCACAATCCCGCGTACCCGGACATATCTCTTTTGACGCGGCGACACGGGACGGCGCGCCTCTCTGTCCTGATATCCTTATCTCGACTCACCCGCGCGGAGGGATGTGTGAGTGGTTGAAACAGGCGGTCTTGAAAACCGCTTTGCCCTAACGGGCAACGGGGGTTCGAATCCCTCTCCCTCCGCCACTCCTTCCTTGCAAAACGCGTAAACCCTCTCCATCTCCTGAAAAAGTGCAGAATTGGCGGCGTATTTGATGACCTTAGACTCTTTCTGCTTTCCGGAGATAGCGAAGAGTCATCTTTCCTGAGGCCCTAAGGAATTGTTTCTCTAACCCGCGAAATCGGAGAAACCGGGCATATCGCACTCCGGCCGGAGAAGCCGCAGCAGGCGCCTCCCGCGGTGTCGTCGACCCCAACCGCACCGTCGACATTCGGACACTAACCCTGAACGGCGCATCTGGGCGGCGGACTGCATTTTCTCTGTGATCGGCTCAGAAATGCGATTCTCCGATTGCTCATGTGCTGGACCCAGTGACGCTCTGTCCGGGCACACAGTCAAGTCGAAAGATGCGACGTATCCAGGCCGAACCTGCGTCGAAGGGATGGACAGTAATGGCGCGAGGCTGCCTAACCGGAGGCGCCAGTACATGGACTCTACGCGGCAACTCGTTCAGCGCGCGTTGATCGCTCACGAAAAGCCGACTTGCGGGTACGAATTCCTTTTAGGGGGTGAAACTTATCTTTTGACAATGCCCTGGCGAAAACCACTGCTTGCGATCCAGGAGGCCTAGGATACTCTTATCCTACTTATGCGTACCGCCAGGAAGACTTCATCCCATTCCACAAATCGCGCTTCGCGACGCCTTAAGAAACCATTGAACTACGCCGTGCCAGCACTGGAAAAGGGCCTTGATGTGCTTGAGTTACTTGCAGGGCAATCTGAGGGCCTTACGAAGAGCGAGCTCGCGCGTGAGCTTAACCGCACGGTTTCAGAGATCTTTCGCATGCTCCTGTGCCTGGAACGTCGAGGGTATATCGCCGCGCTGGATGAAGAGCGGTATTCGCTGACACTGAGGCTCTTCCAATTGGTGCAGCAGCATCCCCCGACAGAGCGCCTGATCGTGGACTCGTTGCCGATCATGAGGCGTGTGGCACACGAGACTCGCCAGAGCTGCCAACTAGGGGTGCTGGAAGGAAACAAGGTCATCTTTGTGGCGCAGCAGAATGCCCCTACGGACACCGGTTTCTATGTGAAATTAGGCTCGCAGACCGACATCATGGATGCGGCCAGCGGATACGTTCTCCTCGCTCACCAGCCCCGCGAAGTTCTGGATCGCATCGTGGAGTCATGGTCGCAAGCTACTGGCAAGAGCGCCCCCAGCGATCTGCATGTTCATTTGAAACGCATACGCAAAGCCGGCTATGAGAAGCGCGCGAGCTATGTGGTGAAAGGTATCTTGAACATCAGCTTCCCCATCCTTGATGACCGCGGCTCCGCGATGGCGGCTCTGACAGTGCCATACATTCAGCACAGCGGATCGCAGATGCGTCCCGCGGCGGTGATCGAAGCGCTTCGGCGCGCTGCCCGGGAGATTACGGCCGCAATGGGGGGCCGTCTGGGCTGACCGCGGGTCTATTTTATTGGTTTTCGGGTTGATTCCCGTCGACCCATACCATCTCACCTTCGCCTGTGCCGTTGACGCCGGCCACACCGAAGCGGTGCTTACCAGCTGTAAGGCCCTCTAGCGAATAGAAGGTCACGTGACGACCTTCTAGCGAAACGATGCGAGGGCCGGTAAAAAGATGTTTGTGCAAAGGATCGTCAACTGCCACAACTACGCCGATCAGATCTTCGTCGTCGGTCTCGGGTTTTCCGAAATGGATGCTCGCACGTGTGCCTTGTACATTGACACGCACGTGACTCATCCTGCCAGGAATGGGGGTGGGCGAGGCCGCACGGGCGATGGGACGGGACGGCAAAGAGGCAACGCTTGCACCTGACCGGTTGTAGGCCGTGACTGTAAAGGTATGCGGCCGGTCAGGATGCTGCAGTGCAAATCTCGCATACGCCAGGCGCTGGAATTCAACGGCAGTGATGTCCATGCCGTTATCGTCGGAGGCTTGGACATGGTAGCGGGTTACAGGCGTGCCGCCATCGTCTACTGGCAAGCGCCAGTTCACATAAGCTTCGTTGTCCGCGATGAATGCGGTGACGGACATTGGCGGCTCCGGTGCATGGATGGGCACTGCGGGTGCAACGATGTCTCGAAAGGGGGACTCAAGGCCAGCCGCATTTCTGACGGCGGCGGGTGCTTCGTAAGGCGAGGCGATAAGGGTATTCCCGTGCTCGACGACATCTTTGGCGTCGCTGTCCGGATCGCCCTGCTCCCACCAGTTGTTCAGAATCGCCAGTGGATCGAAGGTCGAACCGTCTTTGCCGTCGTACCAATTCTTGTGACGGGAGCCCCAATTGTCGAAGTTTGTTGCAAACACCACATTGTTTCGCACCGTGACCATGGACGAACCGTTATCTGTATATAAGGCATGTCCGGAACCAATCTGCTGATCGATGAAGTTATCCGCGACCAGTTCACCATCGCCAAGAGTCTTTCCGGTACGGCCCTGCGTGTAGATGCCGCCGCCGTCGGACAGAGTGAGCATCAGGCGTGTAATGCGGTTCTTCTCAATGACATTTCCGGAGGAGCGATTAGCAACCCCAGGCATCTCAATCTTGTCCGGCCAGCCACCCCAGCCGATTGAAATGGCCGCGTACGGGACGTTGCGGATGAAGTTGTGCGCGACATGTGTGAAGCGAGCGTACCCGACAACGATGGGAATTCCACCGCGGTATTCTGCGCCGACATTCGTGAAGTAGTTATTCTCGATTTGATTGCGGATGGCCAATCTTGCATCCGGAGCCATTGGTTCGTTCACTTGTGCCAATTGGACGCCGTTGCCGGAGATGTCCGTGAAAGTGCAACCGATAACTGAGGAGTCATGTACACCGGTGCTCAGGAACAGACCCGCCGCGCCGAGGTGAGTGAATCGATCGCGCCGAAAGTGGACATTGTCAGCAAAAGACGTTCGAACGTTGCCAGGCTCTGGCGTCCAGGATGCAAATGGACACGTGCCACCAGGCACCAGCGTGCAGAGCGCCTGCTTGGATGCGCCGTCCTTACCCGTGACCCGATAGTTCGCCTGAATTTCGGAGAATCCTTCCGGAGAACTCGGCGTCTGCCAGCCCGCGTAGCTGAATGTAATCCCGCGTACGGTGATGTCGTGCACCGGCGAGCGTTCGGTACCATGCACATTGAGCAGCGTCTCGATGGCCGGCGTTTCAACGTCTGCGAGTCGCATGTTTTCGCCTCGACGCGGCGTGTAGAAGACCTGCCGCGTCTTGGGATCGGCATAAAACTCGCCCGGCCGACCGAGCAGCTCATAGGCATTTTCGATGTAGATCGGCTGCTTGCCGACACTGGCGGGGCCCACCAGATTCGCGCTGCGCTGGCCGCTCGGCAGCATGACGCGAGCAGTGGAGTTGGTCCAACAAGGTTCGGCCATTGTGAGTATCCTGCCGTCGATCGCTGCTACGGGACAACGCGGTTCCGTCCACGAACCAAGGCCGGCGCTCGGCTCACCCCAGACGCTGTTGCCGCCGGTATAGACCATCTCGAGAGCAGATGGATTGCGCCAGTGAGCGAGTGTATCGTCGGCGGCGGTATACCCCGCGGATGTCTGCGTGAGGCTTACCGGAACACGACCACGGGTACGGTTGGCGCGTACGCCATTGATGTAGATCTGGCGGGGTATAGGTATTCCCGCAGGAAGATCTGCAACCCACCGGCCGGAGACTCCAGGATCAGCATGCCAGCCACTGATGCGCGCGCCGCCGCTGAGAATGGCGACACCGTCCGTGCTTTCGAGTACGAGGCCCGAGTCCTCGGACGTGATGTTGATGGGGGCGTCCAGCCGATAGATACCGGACAAGAGCACTACTCTGTGGATCCGAATGCGGGCGCGCGCTATCGCTGCTTCGACGGTCCGTAGCGGGGCGATTTTCGCACCGCTCGCCGAGTCGTCACCACGCGGCGACACGTAAACCTGGCCGCGCATCATGGGCGCGATAGCAACGGTTAATAAACTCGTGATTATGATCCACGTGCGGCTCATGCCATGTTTCATCGTGTGGTGGTCTCCCTCGCGGGTTCGGAGTACGCCGTCCAGGCGCTGCCGGTCGGAAAAGCATACTCGGCCAGCGACTTCGGCAGAATTTCTCCGCTGTATCCTGGCGCTCGCGGCAGAAGATAGTGGCCGCGGCGAATTCTCACCGGCTCCACGAAATGCTCGTGCAGATGATCAACGTACTCTATGACGCGATCCTTCAACGAGCAAGAAACGCTCAGGAAGTCGAACACCGAAAGATGCTGCACGTATTCGCAGAGTCCTACTCCTCCGGCGTGCGGGCAAATCGGGACATCGAACTTCGCTGCCATCAGGATGATTGCGAGATTTTCGTTAATGCCGGCGACTCTGCAGCTATCTATCTGACACACATCGATGGCACCCGCTTGAAACAGTTGCTTGAACATCACGCTGTTCTGGCAATGTTCACCGGTCGCGATGCGAACGGGTGCGACTTCGCGGCGAATCCGTGCGTGACCCAAGATATCGTCCGGGCTGGTGGGCTCTTCCATCCACCACGGGTTGAGCTCGGCAAGCTGACGCGTTCGTTCAATCGCTTCTTCGACGCCCCAGCGCTGATTGGCATCGAGCATCATGCAGTTGTCCCAGCCAATCTCTCCGCGCATGATACGGCCGCGGAGCAGGTCGTCTGCAGCCTCTCCACCGACCTTGAGCTTGAAGTGCGTCCAGCCATGAGCGATGCCCTCCCGACAAAGCCGACGGATCTTTTCGTCGCTAAAGCCAAACCATCCAGCAGAGGTGGTGTAGGCTGGATAGCCTTGTTGATTGAGCAGAGCAAGCCTCTCCGCTTGACCATGCTTGCCACGTTCAAGAATGGCTACCGCTTCGGCCTCGCTGAGAGCGTCGGAGATATACCGAAAGTCAATTGCGCCGACAATCTGTTCAGGCGACATGTCGGCCAGCAGCTTCCAGACGGGTTTTCCTTCGCTCTTCGCGTAGAGATCCCACACAGCATTCAACAGCGCAGCCGCAGCAAGGTGAATTACACCCTTCTCGGGGCCCAACCAGCGAAACTGCGTGTCGCCCGTGATCTCGAGATAGAAACGTCGGAGATCGTTGGTGATGCTGTCAAGCGTACGGCCCACTGCGTACTGCGATAGGTATTTGAGCGCAGTGACGCAGAGTTCAGTGCCTCGGCCAAGTGTAAAAGTTAGGCCGTGGCCCTCAAACGAGGAATCAGTCTCTAGAACGCAATACGCGGCCGAATAGTCCGGATCCTTGTTGACTGCGTCGGACCCAATCTGAAAACGCGATGTGGGAAACCGCAGATCGATCACGCGAATGCCGGTAATAGAAATCGTTTTCAAGACGGGTGGTTTCCTCATAGAAAGGGTGTTGGCTGTTCTAATCTTTGCGTCGAGAGGCATGCTCTAGAAGGCATCCGAGCGAGGCTCCGCGCGGAAGACGAAAACCGCAGCGTCGACATCTGACGCGCGATCTCCAGCACGTTTCGGAATCAAACTTCCTCAGCTTCGCTGAGCCGAGAGGCGGCAGCGCCATCCAGCGCCGCCGCCCCATGGGTTCTCTGTTCATCGTCCGACTACTTGGCCCGGATCGGCGCCAAAATCGTTAGAAGTTGATCCTCCCGGCCAGCTGCAGCACCCTGCCGTGCGAACCTCCCGCTGTCGAATCAATCTGACCAAAGGTCGAGGTCGTCTGGACACCACCCTTAAACGTCGCACTCGAGTTCACGCCATTGAACTGTGCGCTGTTGAGCGTGTTGTAAGTCTCCAGGCGGAGCTGCAAAGCGAACTTGTGCTCCACCATGAAGTTCTTAAAGAGGGCGGTATCCATATCCCAATAACCAGGATCGTAGAAATCAACCTTCGGTGATACTCCGTTAGAAAGCACTAAGTTTCCGGACGGATCGATGTACGACTGCGACGGCTGCTGCGCCACCTCCGTGTTGAACCAAGTGTTGAACGAGTGCGGTGCACCCATTTCCGGGCTGCCCGTCAAGTGGACACGAGATCCATCGCCTCCACCTGTGATGTCCGGATTGCCTGTAATCGAGTAGCTGATGGAGTCAGGGCTGCCGCTAAGGTAGGTAACAAATCCTGAAATCTG
Source organism: Bryocella sp. (assembly GCA_036273275.1). Lineage (GTDB taxonomy): Bacteria > Acidobacteriota > Terriglobia > Terriglobales > Acidobacteriaceae > Granulicella. Next base: position 11,844 of record DASUHZ010000005.1, on the reverse strand, counting down.
CCAACCATCGAAGACCGAGTTCGCAACGAAGTTATGCCAAGGCCGAGCCACATTCGGCAGCGAGTAAACGTAGTTGATCACAAGGTTGTTTCGGTGGTCCCATGACGCCGGACCGTAGTCCCACAGCCGCAGCGGCTGGTAGGTCGCCACGCTGCCGTCATAACTGTCGGCGAAGTCCATTGCGCGGGACCAGGTATAGGCCACGCCGAACTCCAGACCATTCTTGAAGCGCCGCGTCACAGTCGTCTGCAACGAGTGGTAGTTGGAGGTCAGGCCCGTCGTCCGGTACGTCAGCGTGCCGTAGCCAGGATACGGACGGAAGAAGTTATCCGACTTCACGCCGCTCGATGGGTTACCCGGAATAATGAAGTTCTGCGGTTGGAAGTGCGCTCCGTACGGCACTTCGTTGATGTTGCGCTCCCCCGTTAGGTGGCGATCGACGTTGCCGACATACGCGATCCCGAGCACCGTGCCGAAACCTACCTCCTGCTGAACTCCGAGACTGGCGTTATATACCTTGGTCTCCTGCGGATGAAGCTCGAACGCGCTTCCAATGTTGGAGGGCCCGATCAGTCCTCCCGCTGTTTGGAATGAGTTCGCGTTGCCATAGAACTGCTCGGGGACAAACTCGATCGGAGGGTTATGTGACATATCGCCCTCCTGCCCAATCTGAGTTGCCGGATTGATGAAGACACCGAAACCGCCGCGCACCGCTGTCCTGCCGTCGCCGAACACATCGTAGGCGAAGCCGAACCGCGGGGCGAGCTGCACACCAGTGCCATACACCAGGCCTTCTGGATAACCCTGCGACTTGGTCGTGATTAGACCATTTGTCAGGCTTCCCGTGTTCGGGACGTAGAGTCCGACATAAGCAGCGGGATAGGTCTTGCCGGTAGTCGGGTCCACTGCAACCGTCTTGCTACCCGATTTCCCATACTGATAGAGCGTGGGCGCCTGAGTCGGATCGTACAGACTCGGCACGAAGTTCGCCCCGACCTGCAGCGAGGGAGGGCGAGCATATGCGAAGCGCACGCCGTAGTCGAGCGTCAGCTTATGTGTCAAGTGCCACTGATCCTGCGCGTAACCTTCAAGGATGTAGATTCTTGGGTTATAGTCATCGCGCGATGTCGGCTCGCTGTAGTTATCGAAGTTGCCAAGCAGTGTATTCGCGTACGCGTAATTTGAATCGTTCGGATTATTGACGTCGTGGCTGAAGCTGAAGCTTCCTTCAGGGGTGCCCGAAGACGAATGTGCTTGCAGATAATGATCCGTCTCCAGGTTGACACCGAACTTCAGGTTGTGCGACGCCAGTGCCTTGCTCAAGCTATCCGTCAACTGATACTGACGAGTGCGATCGTACATGGGAAACCGAGAGTCCCAGGCATAGGTTGCGGCACTCGAGATGCCACCGAAGCTCACCGCAGGCAATAGATTCAGGGGATTGTTGGCGGCAACGAGTTGACCGAGGTTATAGCCCCCCGCACTCTTCATCGCTTTTTGCAGGTCCGAGTTGTTATAGAGCTGTGTTTCGCCGAATCCCGACGTACCGACCGTCAGTTCGTTCAGCAGTGTCGGCGAAAAGGCGTATGTCATGTCGTATGCAATGTTCGGATGGGTGGTCTGGTAATTCACCCGCATCAGCCACGGAAGCTTATTGGCCGGTGACGAAAACGCGTTCTCGTTCACGGTCATGAACTCACCGCGAACGAACATCCGCAGCTTGTCGCTGGGGTCATAATCAACGCGGAAGATCTCCTGAGTGACGGGATCATCTCCCGTGTAGTTCGTGATGTAGTTGTAGCTTCCGTTACTGATGGACCGGTCTGTGAAGTTCGGCAGCGGCATACTATTCAGAAGCGCCTGTAAATTCGGATTGATCATGCTCAAAGGAATCTTGTTACCCGTAAAGCACCCCGGGCCCGGTGTGCCGGTTACTGGACAGGAACCGGAGACGTTCGGATTCCGGATGTTGATCAGTGTCTCGTTCGGGCTCCCCTGAACGTAGGTCTGGGAGAAATCGCCGTGCCGCTCCAGCGCCGTAGGAACCGTGTACTTTTTGAGGCCTTCAGGCGACTTGTTCGGCAGATACTCCTGCGAGTAGAAGAAGAAGAGCTTGTTCTTCCTGGTATTGAAGTGTCCGGGCCAATAAATTGGCCCGCCAATATTGCCGCCTACGTCGTTGTAGCGGTACTGCGGCCGCTTTTGCCCGAGGTAGTTGTTGAACCATCCATTCGCGTTGAAGGCTTCGTTGCGCACGTAGTAGTACAGCGTGCCATGGAACTGCTGCGTTCCGCTCTTGGTCACCAGATTGATCACAGGTCCGGCCGTGCCTGCACCGTACTCTGCCTGGAAGTTCGAGGTCTCTACCTTGACTTCCTGAATCGCATCGAGATTCAGCGGGGTGTCGACCTTGTCGCCGCCACGGGGCCCGCCACTTACCCCGTCGACCGTGCTGGAGTTCATCACGTTTCGCTGACCGTTGATCGTCGGCGTTCCTGACGTTCCCAGACTGCTGTCGCCGCCGCCAACCACGCCGGGAATCGTCTTAACCATGCTCATGAAATCGCGGCCTACCGAGAGCAGGTTATCCAATTGGTGAGTGTCAAGCTCACCCGAAACCTCGGCGCTCGTCGTTTGGACCGGTGTGTTTGCGGCCGTAACCTCAACGGCCTGCGTAACCTCGCCGATCTCCAGAGTGATCGTGCCAGCATTCAAACGCTCCTGCGAGCTAAGCCGCAGGTCTTTCTTCACGAACTTCTTGTACCCCGGCGCCTCCACCGCGACTGTGTACGTCCCGGGCTGTACATCGAGAAAAGAGAAGTTGCCCTTATCCTGCACCTTGCCCTTCAGCACCTCACCTGTAGCTTGATTCACCAGCTGCACCTGTGCGGTGATAACTGCCCCTCCGCTCTCATCGACAAGCCTGCCGTTGATTACACCACTCGAAGACTGAGCACCTGAGATACCCAAACCGCCTGCGAGAACCAGCACTGTCGCCAGCGCACATCGAAACCATGTCTTCATCTCACCTCCAAAGGGTCTCGGCCGTTTTGCACTGGCCGATTCGCCGCTCCGCAGCATTGACACCCTCGTCCCGGCAAATGACGAGTTTTTTACAGGCGAGAACTATAAGGAGTGGGCGGAATAGATGTCAATCATGGTTATTGTCCAACGGTAAACAACAGATTTCATTCACGAACATTCAACCATATCTGTTCTATGCCGCTCGAAGGCGCGAGCCGTGGGCTGTTTCACGAATTGCGCTCTGACCGTTGGCTGATGACAACAAGGCGCTCTCCATGGAGAGCGCCTTGTCAACGTTTGAGGCGAAATTACAGACGACTTCCTCGACTTACTTGAAGCAGAACCACACCATGGCCCGGTATCGTGAGCGCATACGGGTGGGCCGCGGACGGCATCTGCTTATCCGCCCACACGTCCTGTACTCTCGCGGACGGGGCAAAGCCGAATTGGCGCAGATCGAGCGTCGTTGTCTGCACACCGGGGTTGCGATTGAACACACCGATAGCGGCGCCCCCGCGAGAGAGAGGCCGCATCCAGATCTCAATCGGACCTTCAGCGCTGACCCGGTCCCCTTCCTTGCCCAGAGCATCCTGATCGATGGCCACCACCTGTGGATTGGTCAGCAGCGCCACGGTCTCCGGCGTCATCGCGGTCAGGTCGTTCCCAGCGAGCAGGGGCGCGGCGAGAATAGCCCACAGGCTCATATGGGTCCGGTACTCATCCAGCTTCATGCCACCATTTCCCACCTCCAACATGTCGGGATCATTCCAATGCCCCGGGCCTGCATACTTGGCCAATCCGGCCTGCCCGAATCCGATCTCCGCCATCCTCGAATACTTGTCCGAGATGTCGCCCGTGGTACGCCAGAGATTGCCGCCGACACTGGTTCCCCAGCGCCATACTGCATCGTCGCCGTACTGGCACAAACTGAACACAATCGGCCGGCCTGTGGCGAGCAACGCGTTGTGCATCTTTTCATAAGCGTCAATCATGATCTGGTGAGCAGCCTCAGGATTGGGCGCTCCCTTCATCTCAGTTCGAAGGCCGCACAGATCGTACTTGAGGTAATCGATTCCCCATGCAGCATACGTCTTGGCATCCTGCTCCTCATGCCCGAGGCTGCCTTCGTATCCGGCGCAGGTCTTAGCGCCTGGAGAGGAGTAGATGCCCAACTTAAGACCTTTACTGTGCACATAATCGGCTAGCGCCTTCATGTCAGGAAACTTGCTGTTTGCCTGTATGTTTCCTCGCCCGTCGCGCTGCCCTTCCCAGGTATCGTCGATATTTACGTAGATATATCCGGCATCCCGCATGCCGCTCTTGACCATTGCGTCTGCCGTGGCGCGAATCGTGGCGTCATCGACCTTAGCCCGATAGTGATTCCAACTGTTCCACCCCATTGGAGGAGTGGCCGCAAGCACGCCCTGCGCCGTTGCCGCTATCGCTGAAAAGCCTAAGACAATCACGACGGAAACAGCTTTCTTCCATATGTTCATTTTTCAGATCCGTTTCTAAGGAAATCGTTAGATCGCAAGTCTTATACGCCACGCGACGAGGCGCATGCAAACACCAGTAAATTGTTTATTTCGCATGTGAAACCTAATGCCCGCGCTCGCCGATCAGGAGCCATTAATCATCGCCGTGCAGCTTACAGGTGAATAGACATTTTCATATTTGACATAGTTGCGGCGATTCGAGTAGAAAGGGGCCTTCGCTCGTATACCAGCCGTGACTGCTTCCGCTACTCTCTGACGCCACAGCCACCATCCACTGCGAGCATCCTCTTAGACTGCCAACTCAGTAGCAAGGACAAGCAAGCCTCGTGCTAGTGCATAAGAATCGTCACTCACCCATCGCCAGCTCGCCACAAGTGGGCAGATCCCTTGTGCTCTCCTTGCTCTCCATCGTAATCCCTTTCAGCTTGGCCTCTGCCGTCTATGCAGAGCAACACAGGATTGCAGATGTTCAGTGGAACCGTGTTCAGACCATCGTGGGCTCGGTCCACGGCATCTCTACGGAGCCGCCGCGGAACGTCATCACCCCGAAATTCACCGCCGGAGCCCTGATGGGTAACGGCGATATCGGCGTTGTGGCTGGCGGTCCAACCACTACAGAGCAACGCTTCAGCTTTGGTAAATCCGATTTTTGGGGAAGTCATTGGAACGAGAAGCACAACGCGCCAGAGGTCTCCATCCTTCAACTTGGATCCCTCACTGTCAGCTCGCCGGTGGTGACAGCAGGCGGCGAGAAGGACTACCGCGTCGATCAGGACATCCTGAACGCGCAGGTGCTCACTACATTGCAGCTCGGCAAAGCGCTAGTCCATCTGCGCAGCTTCACGGCGGACGATGACAACGTGTTTCTGACCGAAATCACCACTCAGGCCCCATCCGTAGAGTTGCAGCTGTGCCTGACAATGCCGCCCTCCAGACCAGACACGCATGTCTTTTACCCCGCAGCTGCCGGTACAAGCGACGGCATGCTCTGGGGCACGCGCGAGAACGACCTGAACAAGCCAGGCGACTACAAGGCCCGAGCCGCCATCGCCGTACATCTCATTGGCTCGAGGCTTGATGACCATTCCAGTGCCTCGGATGCGGCGCTTGGCACCTTCGTCGTCAGGGCCGGCTCTCCCGTCTGGGTCGTTACCGCGTTCGAGGGCGATGCACGCACGAGCCTCGATGGACCAAGCTCAGAAGCTCTGCGCGCCAAGGCCCTTGCGCATGCAGAGCACATCAGGCTGGCTCAGGTTCAGGCTCTCGAAACGGCACACCACGAGTGGTGGAAGCACTTCTGGATGCGTTCGCTGGTCGACCTGCATGACAAGACTCTGCAGGACTTCTACTATGGCGCGCTGTATGTGCTCGGCTCATCCAGCCGCCCGGGCCATCTTCCGCCCTCGCTCTGGAGCAACTGGCTCACGACCGACAACGCCGCCTGGGGCGGACGCTACTTCATGAATTACAACGAGGAGGCTCCTTTCTACGGAGTCTTCTCCTCGAACCACCCCGAGCTTGCGGAACCATACAACCGTATGGTGCTCGCGCAGTTCCCTTGGCAGCGCAACCGTACAGCGGCCGCGGGCTACCAAGGGGTCGCATTCCAGAGAACGTTTTCGCCGTTCACTGTCATCGCCCAGCCTCCAGCACCCATCCCTGTCGGGCCAGAGAAGAGGTGGCAGAAGCTCGCTGCCGATCAGAAATCGAATGGGACGTTCAGCCTCCTGCCCGTGATCCAGTATTGGGAGTACACGCGCAACGACGATTTCCTCCGCAAGCAGCTCTATCCGGCGATGAAGCAGCTCGACATCTTCTGGCGCGACTTTGCCATCCGTGACTCGACCGGCATGTGGGATTTCGCGCACAGCTCCGCACACGAAGGCGGGGACGATCTTAATCCGAACCTCGATATAGGGTTCGCCCTCCGCATCGAGCACGAGCTCATAGAGACCAGCAAGCTCCTCAATGTGGACGCGGACATGCGCCCCGTCTGGAAAAGCTTCGCTGATCACCTTGCGCCGTATCCGTCAGGCGTTGTAAACGGCAAACACGTCTTCTACATTGCTGCCACGGTTAAGAACAACATCAAGAATCACGGCCTGTTCGAGCCCGGCGATCAGCCGATCAATCTCGAGGGCACCGTCTTCCCTGGCGAGAACCTCGCCATCGGCGGCGACCCGGAGCAGCTCCAAATAGCAAAAAATTCACTCCATGAGATGGACTCGTGGGGAGTCACAAAGGGCGGCAACAGCAACAACGGCTTTTGCAAGGAATTCCCCATCGCCGCACGCATCGGCTGGCCCGCTGACGATCTCGTCACCAAATTCAAGGCCGCCATTCTGCACCAGTGGCGGCCTTCTAACCTCACCGTCTTCCAGGGCGGCGGCGGGATCGAGACAACTGGATCCATTGAAGCGATCGACTCGATGCTCCTGCAGCATGAGCTCGGAGTACTGCGCGTCTTCCCAGATTGGCCCAAAGGCATGGACGCCAGCTTTACCGATCTGCGTGCGAAAGGCGCATTCCTCGTCTCCAGCCAGCAGCACGCGGACCGCGTTACCTTCATCGACATCCACGCGCAACATGGCGGCACTCTCATCCTGCAAAGCCCATGGGGTTCACAGCCAGTCCACGTGGACGGACACAGGATGGCACCGGACAGCAACGGTCAGCTCACGCTCAACTTCGTCTCCAGCACTCACCATCATCTCGAACCACGGTAGGTCAGGACTGCATGCGCCAGCTCATCTCCTTCGCCATCGCACTTGCGCTCACCGCCGTCTCCGTAGCTCTGCACGCGCAGCAACCGCGGGTTTTTCTGCTCGACGCGAAGCTGCTTACCGAAGTCAAGGCACTGCCCGCCACCGATCCAGCGAAGCAAAATATCCTCTCACTCGCCACAGCAGATGCTGACCGCGCCCTGCACGAAGGCCCATTCGCGGTAACGAGCAAGGAAGTAATTCCACCGAGCGGCGACAAGCACGACTACATGAGCCAGGCGCCCTACTTCTGGCCCGATCCGAGCAAGCCTGACGGAAAGCCGTATCTCCGCAAAGACGGACAGCGCAATCCCGAGATTCGCAAGATTACCGACCACGATGCGTTTGGCCAACTCGGCGAAGCCTCGCGCGCCCTCGCACTCGGGTACTACTTCACCGGCAAGCAGGAGTATGCGGACCGCGTTGCACTCCTCATCCGTACGTGGTTTCTCGATCCTTCCACACGCATGAACCCGAACCTTGAGTTCGGTCAGGGCATTCCTGGCATCAACACCGGCCGGGGCATCGGCATCATCGAATCACGTTCGCTCACGCAGGTGGTCGACGCCGTGGGACTGATTGCCAAGTCGCCGTCATGGTCTTCTGCTGACCAGCACGAGCTCGAACGGTGGTACAGCCAATACCTTCACTGGATGCGCTCAAGTCAAAAGGGCCAGGATGAAGACTCCGCCAAAAATAATCACGGCACATGGTACGACCTTCAGCTCACCGACTATGCGCTCTTCCTCGGCGACCGAGACCTCGCACGCTCGATCGTGGAGCGCGCCCGCACCAAACGCATTCAGCTTCAGATCGAGCCCGACGGCCGCGAACCGCTCGAGTTAGCTCGCACAAGAGCCTTTGGCTACAGCGAAGGCAACCTCGATGGTCTAATGCAGCTCGCCACACTGGGCCGCCAGATCGGCGTGGACCTGTGGAACTTCCACACGTCCGATGGGCGTTCCATGCTGGCCGCCCTCAACTACCTTCTGCCGTTCGCACTGGGCCAGAAGCCCTGGCTGTACCAGCAGATCACCGGCTTCCAGGGGGACATGCTGCTGCACTGCACCGAGAGGGCAGCTCTGGCCACGCAGGACGAGCTCTACATCGCTGCCGCCCTTCAACTTGGCGGCAATCGTAACGATCTGGACTTCGCCCTGTTCCGCTTTGCCGTCGCCCATCGCTGACGCACCGACGGTGTACAGAACCAGTTACGGAGAACGTTTCGAATGACGTCCTACACTCGCCGGCAAACCCTGCAGCTTCTCTCCTCTTTCACGGCAGCTGCCGTGGTCTGCCGGAACCTCGCCTTGCTGGCCCAATCGCGCGAATCCAAGCCGGCCGTCGACTGGTCACGGGCGATCGTGGACAGCACCCTAAGCCGCATACCCGAACCGGCACATCTCGGCAGCTGGGGTTACGCCGTTTCCCTGTTCCTCTATGGCACGTACCTCGTCTATCAGCGCACACGAGACCAACGGCTTTTGACCTATATGCAGGGCTGGGTCGACTCGCACGTCAACGCCGCGGGCCAGATCGATCGTCCCATCACGGCACTCGATTACATGCTTCCCGGCAACCTCCTGCTCGTGCTGCATAAGGAAACCGGTCAGCAGAAATATCGCACCGCTGCCGATACGATCCGCCACACCTTCGACAACTACCCGCGAACATCGGATGGAGGCTTGTGGCACGCCTACTCTCGGCAGCATCAGCTCTGGCTCGACGGCATGTACATGTCGATGCCCTTCCTCGTCCGCTATGGGCTCGCGTTCCATGACAGCCACTACGCCTTCGATGAAGCCGCAAACCAGTTACTCGTCTATGCCCGCCATCTGAACGACCCGACGAGCGGCCTTCTCTTCCACGCTTACGACGAGTCGGGAAAGCAGCCCTGGGCTGACCCCATAACGCACCACTCTTCTGTCTTCTGGTGCCGTTCCATCGGCTGGTACGGCATGGCGCTGATCGAAGTGCTCGAGCACCTGCCGCACCACCATCGCCATCGCAGGCAGCTCATTGCACTGGTCGGGCAACTTTGCAATGCATATCGACGCTACCAGGATCCGTCCAGCGGTCTGTGGTATCAGGTGGTCGACAAGCAATCCGACCCACGCAATTGGCTCGAAACATCCAGCTCATGCATGTTCACATACACCTTATCGAAGTCCATCGAGCGCGGCTACATCCCGGCGGGGTATAAGGACACATCGTGTAAGGGGTACCACGGTGTACAAACGCAGCTCTCAACCGACTCCGATGGCCAGGCGCACATCGCAAACATCTGCATCGGTACCAACGTCAGCGATCTGCAGTACTACTTCGACCGGCCGCGCCACAGCGACGACTTCCACGGCCTCGGCGCCTTTCTCGTCATGAACGAGCAACTTCGTGCCAACGGCTGCTAAAGGAATCGTTCCACTATTCGCTCCTACTCTCGGCCGCGCCATAGTTACATAAAGCGCCTGCAGCTTGTAGCGCTCAGTCTCAGCTGACCGTTACAGCATCCGGGGCTACGCCACTTGCCATCTGCATTGGTTTGCGAGCTTTAGACAGCGAACTGCCGTGCACGCTAATGCCGTGGCTGCCCGCACCTTCAACATCCAAAAACACGGCGGCCGGCGTCAGCTCACGCACTGCCGTCAGGCTGACGTCGCGTGTGTTCTGAAAGCGCATGACGGACTCCGCCGATTCGTTTCCCTGCACACTCAACCCAATCACCGACATGTCCTCCACGTTGTCGAGCACCACTGCTGGTCGCAACTCCGGCTCTGCCACTTCAAACCGAACGTTTTGCAGCGTAAGTGCACGTGCATTCCGTGCATAGAACGCATATGCCGGCATCGGCCCGAGCATGAAGTACTCGCCCGCGATCTCTGGTAGCTCTCTCCGCGCACCATCCTCTGCTGATCCTCCGCCCCCGAAGGTCAAGTGAATGTCCGAGAGCGAGATCTTCTCCAGCACCGCGCCTCCCACGGCATTCAGCGTAATGCACGACCACCGCTCTCCCGGCCTGGGAGATCCTTGTACGGCGGAATCCGGCAGGTCCGGAGGATTCGTCGTAACCGTTCCCCGCAAGTTGTTGAAGCTGATGTCACGCGCGATCGCAGGCGCAGCGTTGCGCGTCTTCATCTCTTCCGACTCGGCCCGCGTGCGGCTCTCCGGCCCAATGCTGATGCAGATCGGCCCGGTCACCTGGTCCAGCACCAGGTTGGAAAACGTCATTCGCTCAAACCGCGAGCCCGGGGTCCCGTGAAATTTAATTGGGCAGCCAAATACATTCGTCAGCACGCAATTGGAGACCGTCACGTTCTCCGCCACGCCTCCGCCAAAGCGAAACACCGACCAGCGCGTGCTAAACAGGGAGTTCGTCACCATGACGTTTTTGCAGCTTCCGAACAGCGCGCACGCGTCATCCTGCGAAAGAATCAAGCAGTTCGATACTGTCACATACTCCGAGCTGATGAAGTGAAATCCGTCATTATTGCCGTTCACCCGGTTGTGGATGAACAGGCTGTCCATATGCACCTGCTTGCTTTGGATCACACGAATGCTGTGATATGCGCCATCTACCAACTCGATGTCGCGGATGACCAGTCGCTCGCAACGGTAAACAAGCACGTGATAAGGACGGTTATTGCCGCCCAGCCCGCTCGGCGGCCGTGTACCCCGCACCGCGGAGTGAAACTGCGCACCTTGGCCATTGATCGTGCCCTGTCCTTCAATCACGACGTTCTTTGCATTCACGGCAAACAGCAGCGCCCAGTTGCCGTCACCCAGTGTGGAGTCGCCCTTCAGCGGGATCGCATCCACCGCATGGTACTGTTTGCCGTCCGCACTTCCCAGCAGCGTCGCCCCCGCGGCGAGATGCAGTGTGACATTGCTCTTCAGTTCCACCGTACCGATCACGAACGTGCCCGCAGGAACCAGGACCGTTCCTCCGCCCTCGGCGTTGCAGCGGTCAATCGCCGCCTGAACAGCAGTCGTGTCGAGGTTAATGCCGTCGCCCTTGGCGCCGAACTCTCGCACGTTGTAGGTGTGCGCCCCGCGATCTTCCCGGCGAGCATCGTTCTGTGCCACCGCTGGCCCAGCACCAAGCATCGCGCTCGCGAGGGCCGCGCCCGCCGGCAGTGGCACCCGTGCCAGCCATTCACGGCGATTCCAGCGTGCAAATGGCAGCGGCCCATACCCCTTTGAATTGCTCACGGTTTCCTCCAACTTTCTCCTACAAAATAGAACTTTCATTGACAAGTAAGCAAGCGCTCCCCTAATGTTGGCGTCCACAGCCATGAATCACTGCCGCTGGAGGTTGAATGGAAGCCGGACGCAGAGCGTTTCTCAAAGTGATAGGGGCGGGCACAGCCGCCGGCGGCGCCGTGGCGTGGCCTCTCTCGGCACAAACTCCGGGATCCGCTTCGCCCGGGAAGGTCGTCTTCAACGTTCGTGAATTCGGTTCCGTCGGCGATGGCCGCACCTTGGACTCCCCGGCAATCAATCGCGCCATCGAAAGCGCGGCGGCGGCCGGCGGGGGTACCGTCTTCTTCCCCGCCGGGACTTACTCC
>DASUHZ010000004.1:0-26405 GCA_036273275.1 Bryocella sp. | reverse complement strand
GCGTCGATGATGCCATGCGGCGCGCCATTCCGGTCATCTTCATGGCGTTCGATCTGATCTACGCCAGGGGCGAGCTGCTGCTGCCGCGTCCCCTGCGCGAGCGGCGCGCTCAGCTCGAGCAGGCCGTAGATTTGCTGCGTGAGATCGCCGTCTCCCCGCTCGAAGGCGAGCCGCAGGGCCAGCTCTTCTCGGTTGTCGCTCCGGTCGAGATTCAGCGCCTTCGGCTCTCACCCGCGAGGATGGTCGAAAGCGCAGAGGCGATCGATCAGGCGTACCGCGATGCCCGCGCCCGAGCCAACGAAGGCGTGATGATCAAGGCGGCAGGGTCGGCGTATCTTCCCGGCCGGCGTGGGCTCGCGTGGCTCAAACTCAAGCGCGAGCTTGCGACGCTGGATGTGGTGATTACGGGCGCGGAGTACGGCCATGGCCGCCGCGCCGGCCTGCTGAGCGACTACACGTTTGCGGTCCGCGGTCCCGACGGCGATCTGCTGAACGTCGGCAAGGCGTACTCCGGAGTCACTGATGCGGAGATCGCCGAGCTGACCGGCTGGCTGCAGGCCCACACGGTCGAAGACTTCGGTTACTTCCGCACGGTTGAGCCGATCCGGGTGCTGGAGGTTGCGTTCAACAACGTCATGCGCTCGGACCGGCACTCGAGTGGATTTGCGCTGCGCTTTCCACGCATTCTTCGCGTGCGCGACGACAAGCCGGTCGAGGAGATCGATACCCTGGAGCGCGTCGAAGAGGTCTATAAATCCCAGCCCGACCGGGGTCCGGAATCGCAACCCGGCAAGACTTCGGCCGCAGCTCGTTGAGACTACCCCGAATGGTCTGTTACGTGCAGCACGGAAGGGTTGTCCGCTGCGACAAAAGCATTACAGACCGGGCCGCAACCCTGTGCGATTCTCTGGGTAGAATGGAGGTAGGCGAATGGAAAACAGCAAATCGCATTTGGTGCCTTCCAGCCGCCCAAGGTCACTCTCCCTGGAGCTATGTTCCATGACCCCCTATCGGGCCCCTGTTTTTTTGCGCATTCTCGGTATCGTCTTCATTCTGCTCGGCTTGATTGGGTTCGCGCCACGTTCCCAGGCTGAAGCGCCCCTACTCACTCCGGGCATTATGCCTGCAGCGAAAGCCGCGATCCCCTCTGTCGGGCAAAGATATGAATTGAAGCTGTATCACCTGCACACCGGAGAGAGCCTGGACGTCGTTTACCGCATTGGGAATACTTATATTCCCTCGGCGCTGGAACAACTCAACCACTTCCTGCGCGACCACCGCACCCAGGACGTCAGCAGCTACGATCCCAAGGAGTTCGATCTCCTGCATAACCTGCTGACCCGGCTACACCGGCCAAGTGCCACAATTGATGTCGTTTGCGGCTACCGGACGCCGTGGTCGAACAGCTTCCTGCGCACGCGTGGCGGGACGGAGACACCTGCGGAGACCGGTGTTGCCGAGCACTCGCAGCACATGCTCGCGAAGGCCATCGATATCCGGATTCCTGGCGTGAGCACCCGCAACCTGGACCACGCGGCGCTCAGCCTTCACGCCGGCGGAGTCGGATACTATCCCGTCAGCCAGTTTGTCCATGTTGATGTTGGTCCGGTTCGCCAGTGGAGCTTCGGCGGCGCCTCGACGGCCCGCAGGCACCGCAGCCGGCGCAGGCACCTCGCGTAAGAAGATTCTCTGCTGCACTCACCAGGCCCGTGCGATGAGCGCGGGCTTTCCTGTCTCTGGACGGCATAATGGGCGAGGAGCCAATCGTTTTCCGTGAAGAGCTGGGTTGAGATATCAGAGTCGCGGCTGCGGAGCAATGTGTCCGCAATCCGTGCGGCTGCGGGTGAAGGCGCGAACGTGCTCGCTGTGATCAAGGCCGACGGCTACGGCCACGGCGCGGAGCTCATCGCTCCGATGCTCATCGATGCCGGCGTCAGCTGGCTGGGCGTAGCCGACGCGGATGAGGGCGCGTGCCTTCGGCGTGCGCTGGGCAGGCGTGACGCGCACATCCTGGTCATGTGCGGCATTGAGCCGGGCGATGCCGACTGCATCATCGACAAGCGGCTGACTCCTGTTGTGTGGACGCCGGCGCATGTGCAGGTTTTGGAGGCTGCGGCCGAGAGGGCCGGCAGACGCGTGCCTGTGCATCTGGAGATCGACACGGGAATGGCCCGCCAGGGCGCGGCCGTAACAGCGAATGGCGGAGCCGAGCTGGAGCGCGTCGTGGATGCGCTCCACCGCTCCAAATGGTTGCGGATGGAGGGTGTCTTCAGCCACCTCAGTTCCGCCGAGGTGCGCGACTGCCACCAGACCGCCGTGCAACTTCAGCGCCTTCAGCGTGCGTTCGACCTGCTGAAGACGGAGGATGGCGAGGTTCTTTTGCCCGAGTGGATTCACCTGGCCAACAGTTCGGCACTGGACGAAGGTTCGACCACCGAGTGGGTGCACCACATCGGTGCGGCGATGCGCGCGGGAGTTCTGGTGCGGCCGGGACTCGCGCTTTACGGCTATTGCCTTGAGCTGGAGAACGAGAATGGTGGTCTGCTTCGGCCCGCAGTCACCACCGGAGACCTTTGCCGCCAACTGCAACCCATACTCACGTGGAAGACGCATGTCCTCGCGACGCGAGAGATTGCAGCGGGCCAGGCCGTTGGGTACGGCGCGGCGTTCATCGCTGACCGGCCGATGCGGCTTGCGCTTCTTCCCGTCGGATACTCGGATGGCTTCCGCAGGGAGGCTTCCAGCGGCCTTGGCAACGGATGGGTGATCATCGCCGGGCAGCGCGCTCCTGTTGTCGGCCGTGTGTCGATGAATCTCACCATCGTCGATGTCACAGAGATCGCCGAGGCAAGCGAAGGCGTTGAAGTGATGCTGCTCGGCGAAGGCGTGAATGCGCAGGATCATGCCCGCTGGTGCGACACGATTTCCTACGAGATTCTGTGCGGCATACGCTCGGAGCGCCGGCTCGTCTAACAGACGGATTCTATTCGAAAGTCGCAGAGTTTCTGCGGAGATAGACTAGAGAGAATGATTGCTGGGCTCTATGAGAGTTGGATGTTCGCGTGGGAGACCGCGCTAACGACCCGCGACGAGAACCGCGTCGAGCGGCCGCTCGAATGGGGCTTCCAGCACCTCTCTGACTGCGGCGGTCTGCAGGCCGCGCGCGAGGTCGCACGTCTGGAGTGGACGCCCCTCGAGGCGATGAAGTTGTTGAATCAGCGCATCGTCGCGGACCCCGAGAGCTTCTTCGCGTACAAAACGCCGACCGACTTCCAGATCGAACAGCGCTTTCCTGAGCTCCATCCGACGAACGTACGTCCCGAGACGCTGGAGCAGGAGCGCGAATGGCAGCGCCGCGCCGAAACGGGCGAACTGCGGCGCGAGCCCTTCCTGCGCTGGACATCTGCGGTGAAGACCGGCATCCCTGAGAACGACTTCGCCAACGCGCGCTGGTACCCCACGAAGCCGGGTATGGGCTTCGTCGACACTCGCACGGGCCGACGCCGGCGTCAGGCGATGATTCTGATGCCGCAGTGGAACGCCGATGCGTTCTCGCACAATGTGTTGTGCGAGATGTTCAATCGCTGGGGCATTGCCTGCCTGCGGCTCTCTAAGCCCTATCACGATGTGCGGCGGCCGGCAGAGCTCGAGCGCGCAGACTATGCAGTGAGCTCAAACATCGGGCGCACCATTGCCGCAGCGCGTCAGGCAGTGGTGGACGTGCGCAGCGCGATCGACTGGCTGGAGCAGCAGGGCTACGAGCAGTTCGGCGTGCTAGGCACAAGTCTTGGCAGCTGTTATGCGTTTCTGGCGGCGGCCATGGATCCGCGCATTGAAGTCTGCGCCTTCAACCACGCATCCACCTGGTTTGGGGACGTGCTCTGGACCGGGCAGAGCACGCGGCACGTGCGGTCTTCGCTGGAACACGCCGGTCTGAGCCGCGACGATGTGCGGGCGATTTTTCTCGGCATCAGTCCAATGAGTTTCATAAAGGAGTATTCGCGCAGCGCCGACCGGCAGACGCTCGTCGTGCATGCGACGTACGACCTGACCTTCTTGCGCGAACTCTCGCTCGATGTGCTGAAGAGCTTCGACCGCTACGGAATTCCGTACGTGTCAAAGGTGCTGCCCTGCGGCCACTACACGACTGGCGAAGCGCCGTACAAGTATCTGGACGGATGGTATCTCGGCAGCTTTGTGTGGAGTGCCTTCCGCAGGATGGCGTCGCAGCGGCCAATGCGCCGGCGGCCCCGCTAGAGCATTTCTCCTGCTCTAGAGGCCTGCGGGAAACAGCGACATTACGATGCGGTGTGCCGCACCTCCGCTTGCGAAGGTGCCGGACTTCTTTACGGGCTCGAGGATTACGAGCTCTGTAGGGTTACGGTCGCGCATGGCGCGCTCTGCGATTTCACGCTCGACCTGTGCGACGATGGCTTGCGTTTGCGCGAGACGGTTCAATTCAATAGACATCTTGACCACTTCATCTTGCCTCACCAGGTGTAGGCCGCGATAGCGCCGCGGAGCTGATTTCAACCCCGCGGCGCTGGTTGGAGGTGGAGGAGGAGGGGAGGTTGTTTTTCGCGTGGCAGCATTCCCAGGTGGTGTGGGGAAAGGTATTGTGCGGGCTGCCACGGTATGCCTTTCTTGCTTTGCGGTTTAGGCTGGCAGAGGTTCCCACGGCGGGAGCATCTGCCAGTCAAGGGTGGCCCGACTTGCATTCGCCTTGACCTCCCTTGGGGTAGGTCCGGCGGTTGCTGAAGCGCTGAAAGGAGGACGTGTCTTCTGCCAAGACAGGACGGCAGGAGCACGCAGGCCCGAAGTTGCTTACAGGAACCAGTTGCGGCTCCAAGGGAAGAATGCAACCGAAGCACGAAAGCAGCTATCCCACCCAAGCCGACTGTCGACTCTCGTGAGTGGGAGGGCCGGTGCCACGTTTGGGGAAGGGCGTGTTGTTCAGCGTCGTACAATCGCACACAGGTATGCCGATTAATTTGACTGCTCCACTTGCCTCCGCCGATCCCGAAATTGCAGCGCAGATTCACAACGAAGTTATCCGCCAGCATGAAGGCCTCGAGATGATCGCCAGCGAGAATTTCGTCTCGCGCGCCGTGCTCGAAGCGGCAGGTTCGGTCTTCACCAACAAGTACGCCGAGGGATATCCGGGCAAGCGCTATTACGGCGGCTGCGAGTTTGCCGACGCGGTCGAAAACCTCGCGCGCGACCGCGCCAAGAAAATCTTCGCCGCCGAGCATGCGAACGTGCAGCCGCACTCCGGCTCCCAGGCCAATGCCGCCGCCTACATGACATTGCTGGAGCCCGGCGACACCATTCTCGGGCTGGATCTCGCGCACGGCGGACACCTCACCCACGGACATCGCCTGAACTTCTCCGGCAAGCTCTATCGCGTGGTCGGCTACCAGGTGCGCAAGGACACTGAGACCGTCGACTACGATCATCTCGAAGAGCAGGCGCTTGCCGAAAAACCCAAGGTCATCATCGGCGGCGGGTCGGCGTATCCGCGGCAGTTTGATTTCGCGCGCATGCGCCAGATCGCAGACAAGGCTGGAGCGAAGCTGGTGATCGACATGGCCCACTTCGCCGGGCTGGTCGCCGGCGGTGTGCATCCTTCCCCTGTGCCGCACGCGCATGTCGTGACCTCGACAACGCACAAGACACTGCGCGGGCCGCGCGCAGGGCTCATCCTTTGCCAGCAGGAGTTTGCGGCAGGCATCGACCGCAGCGTGTTCCCCGGCCAACAGGGTGGACCGCTGGTGCACATCATCGCCGCCAAAGCCGTCGCGTTTGGCGAAGTGCTGCAGCCGGAGTTCAAGGCATACGCCGCTCAGGTTGTCGCGAATGCGAAGGCGCTTGCCGAAGCCATGCAGACTGCCGGCTACCGCGTCATCTCCGGCGGAACCGACACGCATCTTGTTCTCATCGACGTCTTCGGCCGCGGGATGCTGGGCTCTGAGGCGGAGGCTGCGCTGGGTGTCGCGGGCATCACTGTGAATAAGAACGCGATTCCTTATGACACGAATCCTCCGCTGAAACCCAGCGGCATCCGCATCGGCTCGCCTGCGCTGACGACTCGCGGCATGAAGGAGGCCGAGATGCGCACCATCGCCGGCTGGATCGCCGAGGCGCTCGAGCATCGCAGCGATGAGGCGCGCCTGCGCGGGATTCGCGGACGCGTTGGGGAGTTGGCAGAACAGTTTCCGCTCTACGACTGGCTACGCAACAAGTAATTTGGCTGCGCGGCAGGTAAGGTAAGATCGCTGCGGCGGTCGTGCGGAGGGCGGGTCCATGGACATGGTTCTGGTACTCGGTGTAGTCACCGGCATGCGCTGCATGACGGCGATCGCCGCGCTTTCCTGGGCTGCATGGCTGGCGCTGGTGCCGGAGCACGGCTGGGCGACCTGGATCGCACATCTTGTCGTCGCGCTCATCCTCACGCTCTGTGCACTCGGCGAGTACGGAGTCGACACGTTACCCCAGACACCGCGGCGAACCACCCTCGGTCCCGCGCTGGCGCGAGTCATTGTCGGGTCACTTATAGGTGCGATGGTGGCGGTCGCGATCGATGAGCCCGTCGCCGGAGGCATTATCTTCGGCGGTGTTGGCGCGGTCATCGGAACCTGGGGCGGCTTCTTCGTGCGGATGACCGTGGCGCGTATCTTCCGCCGCGACCTGCCTGCAGCCTTGCTGGAGTCAGCGTCCGCGATCACCCTTGCGGTTCTGGCGCTGGTAAGGCTGCATCACGGCATCGTGGGCGACGCCCAGAAGGCAATGCACTAACCATTGCGCTAACCCTTGCATGGAGCGGACGCCGCCTTCGGCTCGCTCCTCACCGCATCCGCTGTTATTTGCCCAGGTACGTGCGGTAACGCGTTTCCACGACGCCCGTATTGCGCGCAAGGTTCAGTTTGGCGACATTGTACTGATAGAGCGCCCTGGTCAACTGTGCCTGTGCTGACGTGAGAGATGCCTCCGCGTCCACCACGGCAAGGTTGTCCTCCACGCCCGCAGTGAAACGCTCGTGCGCGTCCGACAGAATCTGCTGTGCCAGGCTGACGTTGCTCTGTGCAACCTTCACAAGCTGATCCGCGGTCTGCACGTCCAGCATGGAAGCGCGAATCTGGGCGTCGATGGTCTCGCGCAGATCGCTCACGCGCTGATGAATCGCTGTAAGCTGCGCGTTCACCTGGTCCTCCTGGCCGCGCTGTTCGGCCTCGCGGAAGATCGGGAATCGCAAACTGCCCTCGGCCGTGAAGACGCCATGGTAAAGACCGGTTGTCTCGCCGAGCACGCCGTAGAAGCCGTTGAAGGCCACGGTCGGGAGCCGCTGGTAGCGCACGGCCCGCAGCTCGCGGTCGGCCACCTGGATCTGCGCCTGGAGGCTGAGGAGATCCTTGCGGTGCCGGTACGCCGTATCCTTGGCGCGGTCCAGATCCATGTCGTTGAACTCGGCAAATGGAGCAGTGTCAGTGAGCTCAAGCTTCTGCCCGGCTGGCAGACCCATGATCCGGTTTAGCTGAATGGTGTCCTTGGCGCGCTGATTCTCGGCTGCAATGGTGGCCTGCTGGCGCTGCTGGTACTCCACCTGTGCGCGCAGTTGATCGAGACTGGTGCCCACGCCGGCCTGGCGGCGCTGGCTGGCCTGGTCGAACACTGTCTTGGCCGCCTGTTCCTGCGCCTGCGCGTTGGCGAGGTTCGTCTGGTCCGCAAGCACCTGCAGATAAGCAGAGCCGACGCTGAGAATCAGATCGCCGCGGCTGGTGAGGACATCGAGGTCAACAACCTCCACCTCACGCTGAGCGCCCCTGTAGAGTTCATAGGCCGGCAGGTCGAAGAGCCGCTGGCTCGCGCTGACCTGCGCCTGCGTGACATTTACCTTGAGCACGGTCGGAAAGTTCGCAGAGCTCATTCCAGACTGCGAAAGCAGGCCGCTGATCGACTGCGGCTTGAACCCCAGGGCCGCGAGATTAATCTCATCCGTCGCGGTCGAGGCATTCGCGCGCAGCGATGGCAGCAGTGCGTTGATAACGCCAAGCTGCTCGCCATGCACCGTCTTCTGCTTCGCGCGGTCGTAGATTAGCCGCACATTGCGCTCCAGCCCCAGCGAGATCGCGTCGTCGATTGAGAGCGCGATGGGCGTCTCTGTGGGCTGCTCGATGCGGATGCCCTCCGGCCCGGGCAGCGTGCTCGGCGCCTTGAAAGTGAAGCCGGAGCCCGCCGGACGGCCTAGCGCCTCATCCTGCTGTGACAGCAGAACCGCGCTTGGCGCAGACGGAAGTCTCTCGTTCTGCTTTTTCGTGGATCCCGTGTCGCTCTGCGCAACCCCTGGCGCGACGCTAAGAAGCATCGCGAGAGGCAGCGCTACAAGAACACTGCGGGCCCGGCACATGCGGGAGCTGAGGGGAAGCTCAATCACTTCGGTATTAGAGTGTCTCGCATCGGCCGGGGATGCGAAAAGCTGAGGCAACCACTTGGATTTTCCGCAGCGTATGCCAGTCGCCCGTTCGATTACTGGCCGTTCGCAAGCTGTTGCACGGCCTCCTGCAGGGTGTGTGCGGTCGAGGGCTTCCACTCCGTCTTCACATCGTCTTCCTGCTGGCCGATGGTATGAAACAGCAGCGCGCGACCGCCAATGTGCACGTGCGTCTCGACAATCTGCCAGCGCCCCTGGCCGACCACCCGGCGCTCGATATCAAAGGTGCCGCCGCGGTCCAGCCTGCCCAGAATGCCGAAGCCAAACTTCACATCTTCCGTGAGCTTGCCACGCAGAGTGCGAATCCGGTGGCCCTCTTTCGAGATGATCAATTGACCGGCCATCAACCCCATCACGCGCGATTGCATGTCAGGCGGATCGAAGTCGGGGTTCGGACGGAAGTTGAGGGTTACCAGATCTCCGTTATCGCTGGCCTTCGTCCAAATAAAGGCGTCCGGCAGCATCTTCGTCATCTCTGCCGCCTGCGCATCATCGTGCGCCGCATTCCGGCGGGCCTTGGCCTGCGCGGCCGAGTCCCGCACATAATTCTGAATGCGGCGGATCTCATTCGTGGCCGCGTCCGGGCCGAGCGGATGCCCATTCAGTTCGATCAACCGCCGGAGTGTGCCTTGCGGTGTCTCGATGGTGTTGTAGACGGCGTTCTTGTCTGAAGTGCGATCGTTTTCGCGGTACATCCAGACGCTCTTGTCGGTGCGGTTAGCCTCCAGCTCGGCGTTTACAGCCTGGCGGATATCTTCGACGGCGGCAGGGTCGGAGCCCTGCGGCTGGCTGGCCCGAACACTCTGCGAGGAGAAACAAAGCAGGGCACACGCACTTGCCCAAAAAAGTCCCTGAAGCTTTGAACTGCGCATACACCTCATCCTAAGCGGGTTGGATGCAAATCGATCGCGGTCCTGGCCATAAACCAGTGAAGAGGCTGGTTACTCCGGAACAATTTTGACGAAGACGCCATCCGGCAACTTCGCGTCGCCCAGCAGGTGCACCACGCCGCCGCGCGTGAACCCGCGCAGCATCGGAGAGTTGGGAGGTGGGGAGGCGGGTTGCTTTGGGTAGGGGGAGGCGCGGGCCTGCGGCTGCTGCTCGGCAGCGAGGCTGGGGGCCGGTGCTTTGCCGCCAGGTCCTTTGCCAGTCCCGCGGTCCATGGCGGCGTTCGCCAGCCGGTCGGCGTCCTTGTTCTTGTGGCGCAGCGCATGGGTAATCTGGAACTCCTCCAGCTGCGCGATGCGGCTGTGCGCCTCGGTCCACAGCGGCTTCAGGTCGGGCGAGTTCACCTTGTAGCGCCCCTGGATCTGCTTCACCATCAGCTCGGAGTCGGAGACCACCCGCAGGCGCCGATAGCCGTGGTCGAGGGCCCAGGCCAGCACACCAAGCAGGCCGGAGTACTCCGCGTAGTTGTTGGTGCGGGTGCCGAGAAATTCGCTGAGCTCAGCGAGCTTCTCTTTGGATTCGGTCTCGATCACCGCGCCGTAGCCGGCGGGGCCTGGATTGCCGCGGGCGCCGCCGTCGCAGTGCGCGATCAGCCATGCGTGCGGATTCGGGTGAGTGGATGGAAGGCGAGCTTGGGCCGGGTCGGGGAACAGCGAAGGCATCGCCTCAAGTGTATCGCCGCGTTTCTGAGCGTGGCTGGGGAGGGTCGGCGGGGTGGTACCCCCCTCCCCCCTTTTTATTGATTATCCCTTTGACTTAGGTTGAGCAAAGGTGCATCATGGTTTGTGTCCGGAAATGGACGGCTGAAGTCGAAGTCAAGGGGAAAGCAGTATGGAAAGCAGAACGGGCACGGAAGAATTGGCTCAAACCCTTCATCGTCTGTGTGCGGAACATCGGGCGATGCAATTGCTTCTAAAAGAAGCGCTTGGAACTTGGAAGTCAGATATTCGGAGAAACGCGCAGAGCGCGGGCGTTTCGCATGACGTCCAAACCCGGTTTGGTGAAGTGCTAGAAACCCTAAAATCTCAGACCCTTGACGCCTCTTCCGCTCTTCGACTGGCAAAGACGTTGCAGTCATTCCTTGTTCTGGAGTATCTGCCATGAATCTCTTCTCTCTCGCCAAAGCATTCCCTACGGAAGAGCACGCGCTGGCGTATTGGATCAAGGCACGATGGCCCGATGGGGTTAGGTGTTTGGGCTGCGATTGCGCCAAGTGCTGGCTGATCGAAACCAAGGGTAAGACGGGCAAGGTGGTGCGTCTGTTCGAGTGCTCAGACTGCGGGCTGCACTTCAGCGCCACAACGGGCACGCTGTTCCACGACTCGCATCTGCCGCTTCAGAAGTGGTTTGCAGCTATCGCGATCATGGTCGAATCCAAGAAGGGCATCTCAGCGGCCCAGATGAAACGGCATCTCGGCGTGACCTACAAGACCGCCTGGTTCCTCTGTCATCGCATCCGCCAAGCTATGCAGGAAGCGCCAAGTTTTACGGTAGGCGGGCCAGAGACGACCGTAGAGATTGATGAGATGTTCGTCGGCGGTCGCAACCGCTTGCAGGGGCATAAGAACACGGCGGCTAACAAAACGGTTGTTCTCGGGCTGGCCGAGCGCGACGGCCAGATCCACATGCAGACCATCGCAGGAGCGAAGACAGAGCCGATTCGGCAAGTAATCGACGCCAAACTAGACCCGAAGACGCCAACTGTGGTCACGGATGAAAAGAACAGCTATCGCAAGGTCATTCCACCCAAGAAGCACATCCACAGCAAGCACAAAGCACGAACTGGCGAAGCAGAACTACACATCCACCTATACGGTCGAGAGCGCATTCTCCCTGTTCAAGCGGGGTATCGTTGGCAACTATCACAAGCTGAGCGCCGAACATCTTGACCGCTATCTGGGCGAGTTCTGCTGGCGCTACAACCGTCGACGTCAGCAACCCCGCCTGTTCGATATGGTGCTGGCGAACCTCGGAATGAGCAAGCCGCTGCCCTACAAGGTGCTCACTTACGAGCCTTTTTAGGCGGCTTTGGCTGTCCATTTTCCGGACGCTTGCCCTTGCCGACTACGCTCTTGAGCGGCATCGGCGGGCTGTCGATTAGCCGCTTGAGCACGGCGTCGAACGCATCTTTATCGACTGTCTTCGCGCCCTTCACATCCGCTCCAAGGCAGAAAGCCCGCCAACCTCTCATTGTAGAGCGGCGGGCGGGCCTTGTGGTCTAATGGCGCGGGCTAACTCAGGAAGCTAGATAGGGTGCTGTCCGTTTCCTGTTTTGCGGTGACTAGGGCCGCGTGATTCTCTACGAGTGTCCGTAGTTCGTCCATCTCTTTGGCTACCGTCTGCGGGTCGAGCTTTTGCAGCCTGAGTTCCTGAGCAGCCTTTCCCGTCGCCTCTAGGCTTGCACCGATCCGCTTGATGTGGTCTTCAGCGAGATTGACCTCCGCTGTCAGCCTTTTTGACTCGACGGCTAGTTCCCCGATTCGGGCGTTCTTCATTGCGTCATTCATTCGGTATCTCTCCCACGCTGGATAAGACACCGATTTGTGCGAAATATTTTCAGACGTACCCATACCTATTGACTTCAACTCTCCAGCCAGAAAACTGAAACCTATTTCAAAGGGATAATCATTCCCTTTTTGCGCAAAGTCTTCAAAGGAGATACTTTAGGCTTGGACTTGTGTCCAAACAGACACAGGGTGTGGTGAAAAGTGCTCAGGACCCCTGGGCGGGGAGGATCTGGACCTTGCCGTCGGGTGTTTTGCGGAAGCTGTGGATGATCTGCCCCTGGGCGTTCACGTGCCGGAAGATGATTCCGTCTTTGGAGAACTCCATGTCGGAGAAGCCGATCACCTTGCCGCCAAATGGGCCGCGCCGTTCGGGAGGAATGGTCCAGTTGACCAGCTCGGCGCCGCCGCCGCCGGAGATGACGAAGCTGGTGGGGTGGCCGGCGAACTCCAGGTGCTGCAAGTCGTGATCGTGGCCGCTGATCCAGAAGTCAATCTTGTATTGACGGAGGAGCGCGTCCCAGTCCTGGATCAGGATCTTCTGATCGCGGTGGACGCCATTGGTGTAGAGCGGGTGATGGGCTACACAGGCGACGAAGGGTGTGGTTCGGGGCTTGGCCAGCTCCTGCCGGAACCAGGCGTCCTGAGCGTCGCGGTCTTCCTTCTTCATGCTGAAGCTCCACGGCTCGAACATCTCGGCGCCGTGTTTCATGCCGGGGAGATTGGTGTCCAGGCAGATGAAGGTAATGACCGGGTCGTTCTGTGGAAACTGGAAGGTATACCAGCGCGAGGGCAGGGTCCAGCGCGTGGTTTTACCCTGCGACCGGGCGTGGGCGGCATAGCCGAGTTGCAGATCGACCTTGCTCGAGACCTTACGTTCGTAGTCATGGTTGCCGAGGACGACATAGGCCGGCCCCGGGAAGTGCGAGGTGGGGTACATCTGCTCAAACTGGCTCTGCCAGCGGGAAGAGATGTAGCCCACTCCCATGTCGCCGTACCAGTTGTCGCCGAGCATGAAGAGCGCGCCGGGGTGGATGTGCCGCACATCGACCCACTGCTTCATGGCCAGAGCCGTTGCGGTCTGCTGGTCCAGATACTTGTCGGTACCCCAGTCTCCGACCATGAACATGTGCCGGCCGTTGGGGTCGGGCTGCGGGGAGGGGATTGGGCCGACCACCGCCTGGGCTGCAAAAGCAAGGCGCGGAGAGGCTGCCGCCAAAGCCGAAAAAGCGAACGTCTGGCGTAAGAATTGGCGGCGGTTCAGTTTGTTGTCAAACGGGTTAGACATCAGCCTCGCGTGTCCTCACGGATTTAAATACATAGGACGCGGCAGAGGGCTCTGAGGGCGTATGAATGTGGTGGGAACGCCTCAATGTCGTGCGAAGCCCACTCACCCGCGATGAAACCGCGTGTGAATGGGGCACCCGGCGTATTAGTGAATGGGGCACCGGGCGATTTAAGCGTTTCTGCTTATTTTGTCTATCGCTCACCTTTGTGCCTTGGGCGACGTCTACCGAGATGTAGTAGCAACCTGACTCCGGAGTCAGACTGAGAATGAGCATTAGTGATGTGATCGTCCTCGGCGGCGAGCGCCGCCGGACTCTCACTTCCTTAGGCCTCGGGCTGAGGGAGAGTGGGAACGGCGTAGAATCAGCGGCAAGCATGTCGTCGAACGTTGCCGCACAATCGAGCACCCGCGCCAGGCTGACAGCGGAGCAGATGGAAGCCCGCCAGCAGCAGCGCGCGGAAGATGACGAGCTGATCCGCGCGGCCCAGAAAGGCGACCGCTCGGCGTTCGATGCGCTGGTTCGGCGTTACGACCGCAGCGTTCTGCGGCTGGCGCTGCACATGCTGGGCAACGAGCAGGACGCCCAGGACGTGCACCAGGATGCCTTCATCAAGGCTTATCGGCATCTGTCGAACTTCCGCTTCGAGTGCTCGTTCTACACCTGGCTTTACCGGATTGTGACGAACCTGTGCCTGGACCAGCTTCGCCGCAGAAAGAGCCGCAGAGAAGATCCCTCGACCGTGATGGACGCAGCCGGCGAGGAGATGGACCTGATGGCGAATGTCCAGGATGAGCGCGCGACGGCCAATCCGGCGCGTGAGCTGGAACGAAAAAATATGAACGTCGCGATTAAGAGTGCGTTGGATTCCTTGACGCCGCGCGAGCGCACCGTGTTCGAACTGAAGCATTACCAGGGGCTGAAGCTGCGGACGATTGGAGAGATGCTCTCCACGACCGAAGAGACGGCCAAGAACACACTCTTCCGGGCAACACGCAAGCTGCGGGCGAAACTTGCAGACGTGCGCTGAACCGGAAGAGAAGCAGGAAAGAAGTACGGGCTATCACCGCTGGCGGGCGTTATGACAATAAGAAGATCTGCTGCGGGGCACTTTGAAGGGCGTTGGAGAGGCTGGTTGGAGTACGCATCATGAACTGTGACAGTGCACAACAAAACATAGTTCTCGCGCAGTATGGCGAGCTGCCGGACGAGCTGCTGCGTCCGCTCGAGCAGCATCTGGACGAGTGCGAAGAGTGCCGGCGCGAGTGGAATGCGATGCTTGCACTTCGCGAAGAGCTCGCGCTCGACCCGGTCGTTGAACCCTCACCCAATCTGCTGACGGCCTCGCGTATGCGCCTCGACGAGGCGCTGGATGCGATGCCTCCGCGGTCCGTGGCGCAGCGATTCTTCGGCAACGCGTTTCGCTGGTTTGGATATGTGCAGGGCGCGCCCGCGCTGACCGTGCTGCTGGTCGGCATTGGCTTCCTGGGCGGCACCGCCATCACACGCTACCAGGCTGGGCATACGCCGCAGCTTCCGCCGCGGGTCGCAACGTCGAACCCGTCCAAGGGACCGATTGCGAATGTTGCGGGCATTGTGCAGACTCCCGATCCCAAGATCGTGGAGGTGAAGTACAACCGCCTGGTTCCGGAGACGATGCAGGGATCGCTAGACGATCCGCAGATCCGTCAGCTTCTGATGCTGGGTACGAAGCTGGCTGCGAATCCGGACGTTCACAAGGATGCGGTTTCGCTGCTGGTGAATCAGTGTCTCGAAGGCTCCGCGTGCAACGATGACGCGGCGAATGGACCTGACAGTGTGCGTGGCACGCTGCTCGCGAGCCTGCATTCTGACAAGAACCCGCAGGTCCGCTTGAAGGCGCTGCAGGGCCTCCAGCCGTACGTGGCGCAGGATGAGAGCGTGCGCGATGCGGTGCTGGACACGCTGATGAATGATCACAGCGCGGATGTACGCAGCGCGGCGATTGCGATGCTGGAGCCGGTGCAGGCGGACTCGACCGTGCGCCGTGTGCTTCGCTCGGTGTCTACGCAGGACTCGAACGCCGCGGTGAGGAACGCATCCTACCAGGTACTTCAGGGCTCGGCTGATATCGAGTAAGGTGCAACCGATGCAGCATTCAGCCATTGTCCCGAGAGGATGGCGGAGGCGGCTCCGGAGCGTACTGCGCGTGCGCGGAGTTCGCCTTGCCGGGGCTTCGGTTCTCGTTCTCTTTCTGCTGGCAGCGCCGGCGTCAGGTCGTGCAGCCACTACGGGCCGCGCAGTCACCGGCGGGCATACAACCGTGGCGCAGCGGCCACCCGGCTATCTGGGCATCGAGTTTCACGATCTGACCAGCGATCAGGCAGCGGCGCTGCATCTGCGCGACAACCGCGGGGTCGAGGTGCTTCTGGTCGACCATGACGGGCCCGGGGCGGCGGCCGGCCTGCAGCCGCATGACCTGATCACCGGAATTAATGGGCACATTGTCGCCAGCGGCGAGGCGCTGCGCCGCACGATCCACGACACCGGCGCGGGTGTCGAGGTGAAGCTCTCGGTCTTTCGCAATGGGAACCCGATCACGATTCGCACGAAGCTGGCAAACCGCGAAGTCGTGGAGCGGAGGGCCTGGGCGCGGCTGAACCAGCCTGAGCCTCAGCCGCAGGGAATGGTCGGTGACGAGCTCTCCGGGCCTTACTCAGGCGGCGCCGCTCCTGCACCGTCTGCGCCTGCGCCGCACGCAGAGGGCTTCATCGACAAAATGGTGCATGGGGCTGGAATGCACGGGAGTGGGGACGGGCTCATCGTCGACGCGATGCAGCCGCAGCTCGCCAGCTACTTTGGCGTGCCGGATGGAAGGGGTCTGCTGATCCAGTCGGTCGAGGACGGCAGTCCCGCCGCCGTTGCCGGCCTGCACGCGGGCGATGTGATTGTACGGGCCGATGGCCAGCCGATGTACACCGCGTCGGAGTGGACGAAACACCTTCACGCGGCGAAAGGCAAACCCGTAGCTCTGGATGTGCTGCGCGATCATCAGCGGATCGCGTTGACGTTCCCGGGCGAGGCGAAGAAGCGCTAGCTTCTAGAGCACGCGGCTGTGCTTGTAACCGGCGGCGCTCAGGGCCGCGACTAACTCTTCCACCTGCTCGCGTCCGCGCGTCTCCATCGTGATGTCGATGACGGTGTCGCCGAGGTTCACGCCGTAGTACGCGCGGTTGTGCAGCGTGTCGACGATGTTGGCGCGGTGCTGGGCGATGATCTGCGTGAGGTCAGCGAGCGCGCCGGGGCGGTCGAGAAGGTGAATGCGCAGACGAATCAGGCGGCCATCCTGCACAAGGCCGCGCTCGATGATGCGGCTGAGGAGTGTGACATCAATATTGCCGCCGCCGACGATGACCGCTGTGCGCGTGAATGCCGGAAGCGATGTGCGCTTCTGCAGAACGGCAGCGAGCCCCGCGGCGCCTGCGCCTTCGGCGAGCGTCTTCTCGCGCTCTAAAAGGGTGAGAATGGCAGACGCGATTTCGTCCTCGTTGACGGTGACGATCTCGTCGACGTAGCGGGCCACAACCGGATAGGTGACCTCGCCGGCGCGGCGGACGGCGATGCCGTCGGCGATGGTGGTTGCGGGGTCGAGCGTTACGGGATGGTGTGCCTGCAGAGCCTCCTTCATCGAAGGCAGACGCGCGGTCTGCACGCCGATGACGCGCACGTCAGGTTTGGATTCCTTCACCGCGCAGGCGACGCCGCCGATCAGACCGCCGCCGCCGATGGGCACAACGACGGCTTCGAGGTTCTCCACCTGCTCCAGCAGTTCGAGGCCGATGGTGCCCTGGCCGGCCATAACGAGCGGGTCGTCGAAGGGGTGGATGAAGGTCATGCCTTCGGCCTGGCAGCGGCGCGTCGCTTCTTCGCAGGCCTCGTCGTAGTTGGCGCCGTGCAGCACGACCTCGGCGCCGAAGTTTCGCGTTGCCTGCACCTTCACGAGCGGCGTGGCCAGGGGCATGACGATCACGGAACGGATGCCGCGCTCGGTCGCATGATGCGCCACGCCCTGCGCGTGATTGCCGGCGCTGGCGGCGATGACGCCGCGCTGCGCTTCCTCGGGCGTGAGCGTGGCAATCTTGCTCAGCGCCCCGCGCTCTTTGAAACTGCCCGTCATCTGCAGGTTTTCGAGCTTGAGGAAGATGCTCTGACCGGTCTGGCGAGAAAGCATCTCCGACCGCGCGCAGGGCGTAGTGTAGATGGATCCGTTGAGGCGCTCGCGGGCCGCCTTGATGTCGGCCAGAGTGAGGTTTTGTGCTGCCGTGGTGCTCATTTGCTCTATGGTAGCTGAGCGAGTCAGTGGCAAGAGGTCCTAGGTTCCAGCGAGTCGGCAAGAGGTCCAAGGTTCTAGGTTCTAGGTTCTAGGTTCTAGCGCCTAGCACCTAGCACCTAGTACCTAGCACCTAGCACCTAGCACCTAGTACCTAGAACCTAGAACCTAGTCCTTGCTGAAGTGCGTCTCCAGCTTCTCGCGGTGTCGCTCCATGCCGAGTTCGATGAGGCGGTCGATGAGCTTCGAGTACGGCAGACCGCTTGCAGCCCACAGCTTCGGGTACATGCTGATCGAGGTAAAGCCCGGCATGGTGTTGATCTCGTTCAGCACAATCTCCGAGGGCTTGCCTTTCGTTGCGGGGGCCATGAGGAAGTCGACGCGGGCGAGGCCGGCGCAGTCGCAGGCGCGGAAGGCCTCGATGGCCATCGCGCGAATCTTCTTCTCCTCGGCCTTGGTCAACTTGGCAGGGATGATGCTCAGGCTCTCGTCGGGGCCGGAGAGCTCGTACTTGGCCTCGTAGTCGTAGAACTCTTTGGCGGGCACGATCTCGCCGACGACACTCGCCTCGGGCCCGTCGTTGCCGAGCACCGCGACCTCCAGCTCGCGCGGCTTGACGCCGGGGCCACCGACGCCCTGCTCGATGACGATTTTGCGGTCGAACCCTGCGGCCAGGTCCATGGCCGGGCCGAGTTCGGCGCGGCCGTGCACCTTGCTGATCCCGACCGAGCTGCCGAGGTTCGCGGGCTTCACGAACAACGGATAGGACAGCGCCTTCTCAATCGCCCTGGTCGCGCGCTTCGCGTCGGCGCGCCACTCGCTGCGGAGTACCGTCACGTGCGGCGTAATCGGCAGGCCGGCGGCGAGGAACATCCGTTTCATCGCGTCCTTGTCCATGCCGGCGGCCGAGCCCAGCACGCCGGACCCGACGTAGGCGACGTCGGCCAGTTCGAGCAGGCCCTGAATGGTGCCGTCTTCGCCAAATGTCCCATGCAGCACCGGGAAAACGATGTCCAGACCGGTGCGCGCGCCGGGCTCAGCCGCGGCTGCTGCGAGAGTGATGCCTGCATCCTTGCTGCCGTCGTCACGGGCCGGCGCGGCGGCCGTGAGCAAGCCTTCAGCCGCGCTGCCGGTCAGCCAGCGGCCTTGTTTGGTGATGCCAAGCTCCACCACCTCGTACATCTTTCGGTCGATTGCTTTGAGGATGGAGCGCGCCGAACGTAATGACACATCGTGCTCACCGCTGCGGCCACCGAACAGAACACCAACGCGTAATCTCTTGCGAGCCATTGCTTTCAGTTTGGAACACACCAGCCTGTGCATGCGCGCGACACGAAAGGACGAACCTCGGCATGTACCTTCGTGCCTTTGAAACTCTGTCCGCCTGTGCGACCTTCTTGAGTGAACGAATCCCGCAACTGATTTGATTTAAGACGGGTTAATCCACAGTTGAAAGTGACGGCCGGTTCATCTAAGGCTGCTACTCTGCGCAGGCAACTCCTAAGGAACTACACCCTCACCCCAACACGCCGAGCTTTCTCGGCGCTCACCCGCAGTCCGTGTGTGCTGTTGCGATCTCCTGGTCCCGCTGAATGGCGATAACGTTAGAGGCCCATCAAGTCCCTTGGGTTAGTACGGGTTCCGCTGCATCGCAACCTGTCGTCGCCAGGAAGCGGCCTGAGTATCTGTTTATCCATACGGTCCGCTTCTGGGCCATGGCCGCGATCGTCTTTATCCACTCTGCCGACGCGTTCAGGAAGTACGGTCCAGTCTCGCTCGCAGAGAATGCTGTCATGGTGCAGGCGTTCAAGTTCGGCACCATCGGTTTTTTCATCATCTCGGGGTTCCTCGTTGGAGACCGCCTGCCAGCCTCCGATCCGCTTGGATATCTTCGCCGGCGGGCTCATCGGCTGGTTCCGGCATGGGCACTCTGGTTCGGACTGTGGGTTCTCTACACCACGGGAAGAGATCTTCTGGAAACGCATGGAACGGGGATACGGCTGGACGTGGTCGCATCCATGGTCGAGAAGAATTCCATCAACTGCCTTACGTGGACCCCGCTCTGGTTCATTCCCAACTTTCTTGTGGCGTTGACGTGCGTCGTCATGCTACGCCGATGGTTGAACGATCTGCGGCTTGGTGCAGTGTTGTTGGCGGTCAACATTTTCTACGGAGTCAATGTCTACACCCGCTGGCTGCCCAGCCGTCACACCGAGGCCCTCTTCGGGTTCGTCTTCTATCTGTGGCTGGGTGCGTGGTGTGCCGGGCGCAAACAGGGCATTCAGGACTGGGCATGCGCGCGTTCACCGTGGTGGCTGTCCTTCTGGGCGTGCGTTGCAGCTGGCATCGCAATCTGGGAGATAACGGTCCTCGCGGCGCACAACAGCCCGGACCCGCTGAACTCATTACGTTTCGGCAATCAGCTGTACTCCGTCCTGATAGTCATTCTTCTGGTCAGAATTCGCCGTCGCACATGGCCGTCGTTCATCAATGTCGCTGAAACTACGTATGGCGTCTACTTGATCCACGCGGTGGTGATGATTGTCGTCTTCTCGGCAGCCATGAAAATCTTGCTGGTGCACGGCCACGACCTCGGGCCCGCCGGCGTATTGCTGATCTGGGCGCTACTGGCTCCCACCGTTTATTTTCTATCGCTGCAACTCACGCGAAGTCTTGCGGGCAGCCAACGCTGGGGCTGGGCAGTCGGCGCGTCCAATTTTTCTCTGCGGAAGTTCATCTCGCCTGCTACATCTGAAGATGCCCCGCTGAGACAACCAGCCGAAGCCTGAAGTCTGCTCGCGCTCTTGTGCGTGCATGTTCTTTGAGCCCCGCCGTCCCAAGGCGACCGCCGGCGCGCACTCTAACAATCTCACCCGCATCGGATGCGCCTTGAAGGCCGGGCGGATATCCCCGGGAACCCGGCGCGCCCCATCCGCGTCCAATCGCCAAGAGGTGAAATTCATCCATGAACTATGTGCGGCTCGGCCAGACCGGCGTACGCGTTTCTCCGCTTTGTCTCGGCATGATGACCTACGGGTCCAAGAAGTGGCGCGAATGGGTGCTGGAGGAGGACGAGTCGCGTCCGTTCGTCCAGCGCGCCGTGGAAGCCGGAATCAACTTCTACGACACCGCCGACATCTATTCGCGGGGTGAGAGCGAGGTGCTCACGGGCAAACTCCTGCGTGAGTTCCAGCCGCGCCGCGAAGAGCTGGTGATCGCGACCAAGGTCTTCAACCCGATGAGCGATGGGCCCAACGACCGCGGCCTCTCGCGTAAGCACATCATGGCGTCGATCGATCGCAGCCTCAAGCGGCTCGGCGTGGAGTACATCGACCTGTATCAGATCCATCGCTTCGACAAGAACACGCACATCGAGGAGACCTGCGAGGCGCTGGACGCGGTCGTGCGCGCAGGCAAGGCGCTCTACATCGGCGCGTCCAGCATGTATGCGTGGCAGTTTCTGAAGATGCTCCAGTTTCAGCGTCAGAATTCGCTGGCGCAGTTCGTCACCATGCAGAACCATTACAACCTGATCTACCGCGAAGAAGAGCGCGAGATGATTCCGCTGTGCCTGGACCAGGGGATCGGCTGCATCCCGTGGAGCCCGCTGGCGCGGGGATTTCTCGCGGGCACACGCAAGCGCGGCGACGGCAAGTCCGAGACGGCTCGCGCGCGCACCGATGATTTCGGCCACAGGATGTACTACCGCGATACCGACTTCGACATTGTCGACCGCGTCATCGAGATCGCGAATGAGCGCCACGCCAAGCCGGCGCAGGTGGCGCTCGCATGGATTCTCACCAAACCCGGTGTCTCGGCGCCCATCGTTGGCGCGAGCAAGCCCGGACATTTCGATGACGCGCTCGCGGCGCTCCAGTTGAAGCTGAGCGAGGACGAGATCAGACGGCTGGAGGAGCTGTATGAGCCGCATCCGGTCCTCGGCCACAGCTATTAGCTATTAGCCATAAGTTGCAGAAACGAGGCGTCTACGCGTGATCTTTCTGCGGCAGCCGGTTGCTACACTGCCATTACTGCGCACCTTAAGAAACGCTAATTCAATCTGGCGCTCAGGTTAGAAAGCACTTTTCTTTTGGCGCGAGGAGTGCGCCTCCGCTTGCTCTCTGTCTTGTGTGGATCCTTGTCGCACAAAAGAGTGGAGGCTTCGGGACCCGCGTTTGCCGCTGCGTTGTTTCGCAAGTTACGTAATGTGTTGGCCGGGCTCGTGCCGCCCGCTCCACCGGCTGTGCATGCTGGCGCCGGTGTTGTTTACCGCTCTCTTTCTCCTCTGCCTCCGTCCGCTCGCAGCGCATTCTCAAGTCGGCTCGCAGAGCGCTCAGCAGCAGCGCGTCGCAAACTTTCTTGCCCAGCGCCGGACCGCCGACGGTTCCAACTCCGCGCTGGCTCGCGCACAGGCGCAGACGCAGCATGCTGGGCTGCTTCGTCGCAACTCCATTCGCGCGCACGCCTCGTCCATTTCGCTCACGGCCGCGTGGCAGCCTCTCGGGCCCAGCTCTGTGCTTACGCAGCGGTTTGGCAATGTAACCGGCCGCGTGACGGCCATCGCGTTCGATCCGAATGACTCGACCGGCAACACCGTCTATCTCGGCACAACGGGCGGCGGTGTGTGGAAGTCGACGAACGCCGCCGGTCCGCTCGCCTCGATCGCCTTCGCTCCACTTACGGATACGCTTCCGGTGTTCAGCAACAACGCGGGATCGGCCACCATACCGTCACTGTCCATCGGCGCGGTCGCGGTGCAGCCGGCTCCCAATCCTGTCGTTCTCGCGGGCACTGGCGACCCCAACGACGCAACGGACTCGCTCTATGGCGAGGGCATCCTGCGCTCGGCCGATGGCGGCCGGACGTGGATCATCGCCACGGTTTCCGTCGAAGGGCCGTCCCTGAATCACACCTTCGCCGGTCTCTCGACCGCGGCGATCGCTTGGAGCAGCGCGTCCACGAACGTCGTGGTGGCGGCGATGTCTGTCTCGCCGCAGGCGGCCATCGTGGATGCGC
Source organism: Bryocella sp. (assembly GCA_036273275.1). Classification (GTDB taxonomy): domain Bacteria; phylum Acidobacteriota; class Terriglobia; order Terriglobales; family Acidobacteriaceae; genus Granulicella. The sequence continues at coordinate 3,854 of DASUHZ010000004.1, read as the reverse complement.
AAGGCACAGCCTCCATTCCCGGCCTCTACTACTCCAGCGACGCGGGTACCACCTGGAAGATGGCCACGCTCTACGACGGTGGTCAGCTCGTCCAGTCGCCCCAGCCCACCGGAAGCGGACAAGTCGGCAACGCCGCCACCTCGGTCGTCTGGGATGCAGTTCGCGGCCTGTTCATCGCCGCCGTGCGCAGCCACGGATATTACAGCTCGCCCGACGGCGAGACCTGGACGAGACTCACGAGTCAGCCGGGAGCGGGCCTGACCACGACGAACTGCCCTGTCGGCGCGAACGGTCAGGGGAGCTCAACCTGTCCTATCTTCCGCGGTGCGCTCGCCGTCCAGCCGGCAACGGGTGACCTCTACGCCCTGACGGTCGACGTGAATAACAATGACAAGGGGCTCTGGCAGGACCTGTGCGCCGCCTCGGGCGGAAGTTGCGCAAACCCATCGCCGACATGGAGCGCACGCATCGACAATGGCGCTCTCGAGGTTGGCTCCGGCAACACAGCCATCGTTCAGGGAGGCTACAATCTCACCCTTGCCGCCGTGCCGAACTCCTCTGGAGGAACGCTCCTGTTCGCAGGCACGGTCGATCTCTACCGCTGCGCGATTGCTTCCGGATCGACAAGCTGCACACTTCGCGACACCACGAATGCGCTCAACGGCTGCAACGCCCCCGCCGCGGTCGCACCCGCGCAGCACGCCATCGCGGCTGCACTTACGACCGGAGGAACGCAACTGGTTCTGGTCGGCAACGACGGCGGTCTCTGGCGTTCTACCGATGGCGTCAACCAGACCGGTCCCGCATGCTCCGCCACAGACGCACAGCACTTTGACAACCTCAACGCGGCGCTCGGCAGTGGCGGCTCACTGGCGGAGGTGGTCTCCTTTGCGCAAGACCCGGCCGATCCCGACACTCTGATCGCCGGCCTGGGCGCTAACGGCTCCGCCGCGACCACATCGGCCAGCACGCTGGCGTCATGGCCGCAGCTCTCGGCCGGTGAGGGCGGCTTCGCAGCGATCGACCCCAGCAGCCCGTCGAACTGGTTCCTCACCATTGGCGCGGGTGTCAACCTCGCGGCCTGCACCTCCGGCGTCAACTGCACGGCGACGGACCTGCTCGCACCTGCGGCCATCGGTGCGCCGCAGGTGAACGACGATCAGTCGCTCCTGGATGCTCCGTTGCTTCTTGATCCGCAGCAGACTACGAACGTCTTGATCGGCACCTGCCGCGTGTGGCGTGGAGCTGCCGCTTCGGGCGGCACCTGGAGCACGGCCAATCAACTCGGTCGCGGGTTCGACGGAACCGCAGGAGCGTGCACCGCGAACTCCGCGATGGTGCGCTCGCTCGCAGCGGGCGGGCCTGTCGCGAACTCGACGAACGCGCAAAGCGCAGGCGCGACCGTGCTGTATGCCGGGATGGCCGGCCAGTTCGACCAGGGCCAGGCGGTCGCCGGGCATCTGTTCGTCACCAGGTCCGCGAACACCGCCTCCTCTTCGACCGCATGGACGGACGTGGCGCTGAGCCCCGTGAGCGATGGGGGCGCCTTCAACTCCGGCGCGTTCGACATCTCCTCCATCGCCGTCGACCCGCACGATGTCACGGGCGCCACCGTGTACGCCACCGTCATGGGCTTCGGCAGCGGCCCACATGTCTACCGCTCCACCGATTTCGGCGCGCACTGGACCGCGATCAGCTTCAATCTGCCCATTGCGCCGGCTAACGCGGTTGTCGTCGACCCCAACGATGCAAATACTGTCTACGTCGCGCTCGACACCGGCGTTTTCGTCACACAGGCAGTCGCAACCTGTAGCTCGACCAACTGCTGGAGCCCGCTCGGAACCGGACTTCCGAACGCACCTGTCACCACGCTCGAAGCTGCACCGGACATGCCGACCGGCGATGGCCGTCTGGGCATGCTGCGCGCCGGAACCTACGGCCGCGGCCTCTGGCAGATCCCGCTTCTCAACGCAATCCAGACCAGCGCCCCCGCGATTACGCTCTCTGCCACCGCGCTCAACTTCGGTCCGCAGGCTGTCTCGACGCAAAGCAGCCCGCAGACGATCACCGTGACCAGCACCGGCAATGCGCCCATCACTTTCTCGCAGGAAGATGTCACCGGCGACTTCGTCGAGCGGGACACCTGCATCGGCCAGACGCTTGCCGTGGGCGCCAGCTGCACCTTCACCATCAGCTTCGCGCCAACGCAGACCGGCTCGCGCACAGGCCAGCTCTTCATCTATGCGAATATCCCCGGTGGCCAGGCGAAGGTGTCGCTCAATGGAACTGCGACAGCGCCCGCCGCAATCGTACTCACCCCGGCGGCGCTCACGTTCCCTGCGACGATCGTCAACCAAACCGCCGCCGCTCAGATCATCACCGTCGCAAACACCGGCGCGAATCCCGCCACTCTCAATTCGCCATCGATCACCGGCGATTTCAGCATTGCCGCGAACACCTGCACCGCCACGCTCGCTCCGCAGACCGCCTGCTCCCTCTCCATCAGCTTCACACCCACCGCGAGCGGCTCGCGCACCGGGGTTCTCACCATCAGCGACAGCATCGGAACGCAAACCGCGCAGCTCTCCGGCGCCGGCAACGCTCCCGCGACAGATACGCTCGCTCCAACCTCGCTCACCTTCTCGCAGCAGGCCATCGGGACCACCAGCGCGTCGCAGCAGGTCACGCTGACGAACTCAGGCGATGTAGCCCTGACGCTCATCACCACGTCTCTCGCCGCCGGCGATTTCACTGCGACGAACAGCTGCGGCGCGTCGCTTAATCCTCACTCGACCTGTGCCATCTCGATCGCATTTGTGCCGACCGGGGTCGGTACGCGCTCCGCAACGCTCACCATCACCGATCAGTTCCGCTATCAGACCGTCACGCTCACGGGCACGGGCGTGGCGCCTGCCGGTGTGAGCCTCAGTCCTGCGTCGCTCAACTTCTCCGCAACCGGCGTGGGCCTCTCGGCTCCGCCACAGACGCTCACGCTCACCAACAACGGCGGCCTGCCGTTGCACATCGCGAACACCGTCCTGAGCGCCGGCTTCATCCTCGCCTCCAGTAACTGCGGTGTGACGCTCAGCCCAACCGCGAGCTGCAATCTCATCATCGTCTTCTCGCCAAAGAGCGCCGGCGCAAGCTCCGGTACACTCACGCTCACCGACGATGCGCCGACCGGCACCCAAACCACAAACCTCGCCGGCGCGGGCATCGACTTCTCGCTCGCCCCCAACGGAGCCACAAGCGTGACCGTCGCAAGCGGCGCAACCGCAAGTTACCCGCTGCTGCTCACTTCGCAACCGGGACTCTCCGGCCCGGTAGCACTCGCCTGTTCTGGAGCTCCGGCGAACAGTGTCTGCACGGTCAATCCCGGCACCGCAAACCTCGGCGGGACATCCACGATCTCGCTCACCGTGCAGACCGGACAAACCATTGCGAGCCTGGCGCGGCCTCGTTCTCCATTCGATCCGCGCAACACCAGCCCGTTGCTCGCCTTCTTCGCGCTTCCACTCACATGGGCTCTGCGCCGGCGCCGGCTGCCACGACTTCTGCTTGCAGCGATTGCTATGGTCGCGCTCACATCCGGGCTCACATTCCTGACCGGCTGCGGCTCGGAACGCCTCATCCCGAATCAGGGCGGTCCCGGCGGCTCCTCCACCCCCACACCCACCGGCACGTACAACCTCACCGTGAGCGCGTCATCCGCAGGCCTCACCCACAGCGCCAATCTCACGCTCGTCGTGCAATAACCTGTGCAATAGTCTGCCCGGTAGCCCGCGTAACAGCCGCGCTCACGCTGCCTGTCCGGCGCTCACCGCGCTGGCCCACGCCCACTGGAAGTTATATCC
>DASUHZ010000003.1:0-17053 GCA_036273275.1 Bryocella sp. | reverse complement strand
CGGAGCTGGACGAACTTCTTCACGAGGCGGAGCTCGCCCACGGCCATCTTTGCGCCGGGCAGATCCTTGGCGTGCGCATGGCGATGCTCGCGATGAACCGGCTTGGCATCCGCTCGCCCCGCAAGCGCACACTCGCCAGCGGAGAACTCAATCCGGACCGCAAACGTCCCGTCGTTTTCGTTGAGATCGACCGCTGCGCCACTGACGCGATTGCCGTTGTCACGGGAGCTCGCATCGGCAAGCGCGCCCTCAAGCTGCGCGACTGGGGGAAAATGGCCGCCACCTTCATCGACCTCGATGCGAAGCTCGCGCCCAATGAATACAAGGGCATCCGCGTCGTCGCGCTCGAAGGCTCCAAGCAGCGTGCGCGCGAGCTGTATCCCGAGCTCGACAAGAACGAAGCGCAGATGCGCGCCTACCGCGAACTCCCATACGAAGAGCTCTTCTCCCAGCACTGGGTGCGTGTCCCGCTTTCTCCCAGCGAGTTCCCCGGCTACAAGGGCGAGCGCCTCGCCTGCGCCCGTTGCGGAGAAGGCATCAACTTCGACCGCTTCGTCGAGCGAGACGGCCAGCGCCTTTGCCTAGCCTGCGCCGAGCCCAGCTCACTCTACTACCACCCGCTCTGATGCCCCACACGCAGCAAAGCCGCTCCCTGCGGAGCGGCTCTCTGCATCCCACCCGGGGATTTCTTACCGGCGGTCGAAGTGTCTGTCGCGATCGAAGTGGCGATCGCGGTCATTGTCCCGACGGTCGTAATCCCGACGGTGAAAGTCATCGCGATCAAATCGGCGATCACCGTCCCAGTAGCGTGCGCGCCACCCATCGTAATCACGCACATAGTAGCCGCCGTAGTATCCCGGGCCCACATACTCCACCGGAGGCGCGGGAGCCACGTATACCGGCGCGCCAATCGTTACACCGAACCGCACACGCTGCGCCTGTGCCGCTGGAGCCGCCAGCATCAGTGCGGCGCCTGCGATCGCTGTCCCTGCCAGTAATTTGCCCTTCATGCCTGCAACCTTCGCAATCAAAGTGGTGAACATATGAGCCTTACCTCCTGTAGGCGACTTTCATCGCCGTACAGTCAGGTAAACGCAGGCCCATAGACCGAGTTGCGCGCAACCTTCTCGCAGCGCTCGTGTTCTACCGAAGCTCCCTCAGCGCTGGAACGTGAAGCGCATCCCCGCCTGCACCAGCCGCGGCGCTCCGAGCGTCAGAAGCGGCGTCAGCCCGGCGTCGATCTGCCGGTTGAACAGGTTCTGTGCACCGGCAAACACGCTCAGTCCCCGGCGCAGGTTCCGCTCGGCGGACACATCGAACCGCGCATATGGATGAAGCCTGAATTGGTTCGCCGCATCATCGAACTCCTGACCTTGATACGCGGCGATCAGATGAAAGCTCGCCACCTTCGCCGCCGTGTAGTTTGCCGTCGCCGTGACAGACTGCCTCGGCACCTCCGGAATCCATTTACCGGTCAGGTTGCTCTGCGCCGCGCTGCTCGCATTGAACGCCGTCACCGTCGCGACGGCGAGCTGATATCCGAGGCCAGCATCGAAACCTCGCCAGCTTGCGCTCTGTGCTTCGATCATCACGCCGCGGCTGCGAATCTGCCCGAGATTCTGCCGCTGCAGAAGCTGGCTCGTCGCGGTCTGCGACAGCAGCACTGCCGAAATAGGCCGGTTCACCTCCGTCCAGAAGTACGTCGCACGCACGCGGCCCAGCTCGTGATTTCCATAGCGCATCTGCCCCAGCTCCGAGCCGAACTCGAACCCGGTCGCGCGCTCCGCCAGCAGGGAATTGTTCGCAGTTGTGGTTTGCTGCCCAACCTGGCTCGTGCGATAGAGCTCGTTCATGGTCGGTCCGCGAAACGCGCGAAACGCCGTGCCCGTCAGAGCCACGCCGTGCGGCAAATACCGCACCAGCCCTATGCGCGGACTCACCATCAACTCGTCAACCTCCGGCAGCATCATGGTCCGTGCCCTCGCCACCGTCTGCCGCGTATCAAAAGTCCGGAAGCTGTCCACCCGCACCGAGCCGGACACCGACCACCCTTTCGGCTGCCAGATAGCGTCTGCAAACGCTCCAAGCTCCCGCTGTCTTGCGCTCGTCGTGGTGGGCGCCATGACCACGCTGCCGGAAACCGGCCACTCGGTATTCGTCGCGCGCACGTCGCGCATATCTGCTCCGATGGCCGCTGCTACTCCATGCTCATATGCACGCGTGACCTGCGCGGAGAATCCTAACTCGTCTGTGGGAACCCGCTGCAGCTTGGTCAATCTCTCGCTGTCCCGGTTTGCCGCAATTGACGAAAAGCTCTGCCGGTAACCCTCCCTGGATCCAAAGAGGCGCAGAGCCGCGTGCGTCCTGGAAAAATCCGTGTCGCCTCCGCCCGCATACCTCCACAGCCTGGTCGCATTCGTCTGCAGCCGCGTTCCGTTCTGGCGCGACTCATTCAGCACGTTGCCGCGCAAAAACGCAGTCCATCCGCTAATCGCCGGCGGAGTGCGTAACTCCAGCCTTCCACTCTGCGAATCCACATTCGCCGTCGCATCGACGGCCCCGCGCAACGACGGAGCCGTCGGAATATACCCTCCAGTCTTCAGCTCGCTTGCGGCCGCCAGCAGCGCAATCCACCTCGTCGCCGACTCCGCCATCCCATCGGCGAGCACAGAGTTCTCCGTCGCACTACTCGCGTCGGCCGCAATCTGGATCGACTTCGGCTCGCGCGGCTCGACCGGCGCAACATCGATTACGCCGCCAATTGCGCTCGACCCATACAACTCCGCCGACCCGCCGCGCACCATCTCAACATCGCGAATCGCGGGTTCCGGAATCTCATCCCAGTGGACCCATCCACCGAACGGGTCATTCATCGGCACCTGATCGCTCACAACCAACGTGCGGCTCGCCGCGGTCGACCCCAGACCGCGCAGGCTCACCCCGCTACTGGTCGGATTCGCCGTCCATGAACTCGTCCTGCGAAACAACTGGAAGCCGGCGACCTGATGCAGCCGATCGTCCAGCGTGAAGCCCGGCTCTGCCTTCAGGCTCTTCTGCGTCAACACGGCAATGCTGGACGCCGCATCGTTGATCCCCGCAAGCCCGCGATCGGCCGTTACTGTGACACTCTCCTGTCCTGCGGTTGGCCGCAGTACCACTCGTTCGGTCGAGTCTTCGGTGAGTGCCTTGACGGTCGCAGGAGAGAAGCCCTTCATCGTCACTGCGACAGTCGATCCTGCAGGCACATTCGCGCACGCATTTGCATCCACGGCGACAGCCGGTCCTCGTCCGCCCACGGCTACATTTGCCCCCGTCAACGGCAGCCCAGCCGGGTCCACCACGCACACGCGCGCCTGCTGCGCGTTGGCGACTGCCACGAACGCCATCAACCAAAACCAGCGCGCCAAACCCATGCTCCCAGCCTATCGCGGCAACGCAGCCGCACGGGCGCCACCCCACTCCTAGCTTCCGTAGGAGCATTTCAATGAGCACTGCGAAATCGACGCCCGCTGATCTCGCCGATCCCACCAACCCCCTGGCGCTCAGCGCCTGATCGACGAAGCACGCAGGAAGCACTCAGCCGGTTTGAGATTTTCCAGCGAACCTCACCGGCTCTTCTGCGCAGCCTCAATCGCCGCACCCACGCGCAGCACTGTTGACTCATCAAAATGTTTTCCCAGCACCTGCACGCCAATAGGCAAACCGGCCGCCGTCTCGCCCGCCGGAACACTCATGCCGCAGATCCCCGCCAGCGAAGCCGCAACCGAATAAATGTCCTCGAGATACATCTGCAGCGGATCATCTGTCTTCTCGCCCAGCTTGAACGCCGCCGTCGGCGTCACCGGACAGAGAATCGTGTCCACCTTCGCAAATGCCGCCAGGAAATCCCGCGCCAGCAGTGTACGGACCTGCTGTGCCTTGCGGTAGTACGCATCGTAATATCCGGCCGAAAGCGCATATGTACCCAGCAGAATTCTGCGTTTCACCTCTGCGCCGAATCCCTCATCACGCGTCTTGCGGTACATCGCGGAGAGCGTATTCGCACCCTCCGCGCGCAACCCGTAGCGCACGCCATCGAATCGTGACAGGTTCGCACTCGCCTCGGCCGTCGCGATTACATAATAGGTCGGCACCGCATATTTCGTGTGTGGCAGCGACACGGGCTCGACGGTGCATCCCGCCGCCCGCAGATCATCCAGCGCACGCTCTACTGCTCCGCGCACCTCTGCATTCAGGCCTTCGCCGAAGTACTCCTCCGGCACCCCGATTCGCAGTCCGCTCACCGGCCGTTTGAGCGACTCCACGTAGCTCCCCACCGGCTGGTCTGAACTCGTTGCATCGCACGCATCCTTGCCGGCAATCACCTCCAGCACGATAGAGGCGTCCTCAACAGACCTCGTCAGTGGCCCCACCCGGTCCAGCGACGACGCAAACGCGATCAGCCCATAACGCGACACCCGCCCATAGGTCGGCAGCACGCCCACCACTCCGCAGAAGCACGCCGGCTGCCGAATCGATCCACCCGTGTCCGTGCCCAGCGATGCCACGCAGAATCCTGCCGCGACCGATGCCGCCGATCCACCCGAGCTCCCGCCCGGCACTCGATCCATCGCGCGCGGATTTCGAACCGGCCCGTACGCCGAGTTTTCGTTCGACGAACCCATCGCGAACTCATCGCAATTCAGCTTGCCGAGCACCAGCGCGCCCGCTGCCTCCATCCTGCCTACCGCCGTCGCGTCGTACGGTGGATGATATCCCTTCAGAATGCGTGAGCCGGCCGTGGTTTCAACCCCGCGCGTCACCAGCACATCTTTGATTCCGACCGGTACACCCGCGAGTGGCCCGAGCGGTTCCCCCGCCTTCACAGCGTCGTCCACGCGCGCCGCCTGTTCCAGGGCACGCTCTTTCGTCAACGTCAAGTAGCTGTGAATCTCTTGATCCGCTGCCGCAATGCGCTCGAAGTGATGCTCGGCCAAACTCACCGCTGAAACTTCACCGCTGCGAACCAAATCCCGTGCCGCCGTCAGCGACAACGACTCCAACTCCATGTGAGGCGCTTCAATCATTTGTCCAGGCAGCTCCAAACTCAAAACTCGTCGCTGGTAGCTCGAAGCTCACAGCTGAAAAGCAGATCTTCTTCGGTCCTCTGAAAACCGCAGTTGGCTGACATCTGCAGCCTACCGCTCGATCACCTTCGGCACCTTGAAGAAGCGCCCGTCCGTCTCCGGCGCCTCCCGCATCACCTGCGTACGATCCGTGGCCGGCCGAATCTCATCCGGCCGCAGCGTCTCTCCATGCTCCGCCGGCGCAAGCCCCAACACTTCGCTCGCCTGCGCCATCGCCGGCACCTCACCCGTCTCCAACTCGTTCAACTGCGCGATGTACCCCAGCACCGCGTTCAAATCCTTCGCCAGCTTTGGCAACTCCTCCGGCGTCAGCTCCAGGCTGGCGAGGTCCGCCACATGCTGCACGTCTTCAATCGAAACTGTCGGTTCGCTCATAAAATCCCTTACCGCTCCTTGCGCCGCGTCGCCGCAGCCGGGTTAGTCGCGCGCCTTGCTGCTGGCGCCTCGCGCGCGCTCTTGCGCGTTGAGCTCTGTCCTTCGAAGTGTATCGTCTGCAGGCGTACCCCCGCGATTCTGCACAGCTCATCCGTCAGCATCGTGCGCATTTGCCAGAACTGCTCCCGCCACTCCGCATGGAGTACACGGACGTGCAGGGTACGGTCTTCATCCAGATGCAGAACCTCAGCGCGCGCCGCCAGAACCGGGCCACACGCCACGGCCCAGGCTGCCGCCAGCCGGTCTTCATCCGAGAGTGTCCGCAGGCTGCGCCCCAAAGCCCCACGCAGCACATCCCGCATCGGTTGCATGTGTTCGATTGTAAGGCGGCAGGCTGATGTCCGATTTCGGGTCTCGAGATTCGCGCAACGTGTCGCTCTAGTCGCTAGTACCGGAATCGTTCCGTCGCGAGCGTTCCGACCGCCATAGGCAATCAGCGGACGAGCCAATGAAACTCCGGCCCCAGCGCGCCACGAACCAATAATGCACGACAGCGGGTCGCATTTAGCCGCCACGCTCGCGATCTACAAACTTCCCGCCTGGACCTAGTACGCTCCGTCTCGATTCACCACCGACGACCACGTACGCATAAGAATCTTCGCATCGCGGCCCAAAGACCAGTTCTGCGCATAATCCCGGTCGAGTTCCACCCGCTCCCGATAGGTCAGCCCGCTTCGCCCGGACACCTGCCATAGGCCCGTGATGCCTGGCTTCACGGCGCAGTAATCCCCGAAGAACTCGCCATACTTCTCCACTTCGGCTGCGACAATTGGCCGCGGCCCCACCAGACTCATCGATCCATTCAGCACATTCCAAAGCTGCGGAAGTTCATCAAGGCTGGTGCGCCGCAGGAACCGCCCCACACGCGTCACTCTCGGGTCAGACTTCAGCTTGTGCGAGGCCCGCCATTCCGCACGCGCCTCCGGATGCGCCACCAGGTATCGCTCCAGAACCTCGCCGGAGTTCGTGCACATCGTTCGGAACTTCCACATCGTGAAGAATTCGCCATGCCGGCGGATACGCCGATGCGAAAACAGTACAGGCCCGGGTGAGGTCGCCCACACCGCCACCGCGATCACGATCAATATCGGCGATAGCAGAATGCACAATGACGCCACCACCGCAACGTCCACGATGCGCTTTGTAACCCTGTAACTGAACATCTGCTCGGGTCCGTCGAGCTGCGGCCGCACCCACGATATTGCCGACGCATCGGCTACATCAGGAAGATCGAACGTATTCGAGGGATAGAGTGCGGCGTTCGGTTCGCTACTTTGCAGATCCAACAACATCCAATCCTTATCTGCTGCCCCCGGGCCGTTCAGCGCTCTGCATTCCTCCGCAGACCGCATTCTTCCTTTTCGACCAGAGACGACTTACGTCCATGGCCCGTCGAATCCGGAAGCCTGTGCCGCCCGTGGGGGCGTCAGCGGCGGTTCTCCCAGACCCGCGTCTTTTCCCGTGAAAAACACAGGGCAATCAAACTAAGGATTGGTTGCCCAAACAGTTTATCGTCAGGATTAGCAAGTTACGATAGCTAAATCGTTAGACGATGCGGTAGTTTTTGAGTTGCGGTACCAAGATGGAAAATGCGTACCGCTTCGCGCCGTTCACCGCTGTACCCTATCCTCGTTCCATGACACTACGTAATACACCGTTGCGCGACGTAAAGATTCTGCAACCAAAGCGGCATGGCGATTCCCGAGGCTGGTTCGCCGAAGTTTTCAACACCGATACCTTCGTCTCCCTTGGCCTTCCCCACGCCTTCGCGCAGGACAATCAGTCGTCTTCCGCTCGTGGCGTCCTCCGTGGCCTGCACTACCAGCTTGGACATCCTCAGGGAAAGCTGGTTCGCGTCCTCTCCGGTCATATATGGGACGTCGCCGTCGACCTCCGCCGCGACTCCCCCGACTTCGGCCGCTGGGCCGGCTTCGACCTCAAACCGCACAATGACTCGGGCGAGCTCGAGATGCTCTGGATCCCGGAAGGCTTCGCTCATGGCTTCCTCGTCCTCTCCGAGACAGCCGAGGTCCTCTACAAGACCACCCGTGGCTACTACCCTCCGGGCGAGCGCTGTGTCCTCTGGAACGATCCCGAACTCGGCATCTCCTGGCCGCTCGACCAGCTCGCAGGCGCAGAGGTCTCCGTCTCCGGCAAAGACGCTAAAGGCGCTCTGCTCCGAGACGCCGAACTCCCGTGAGAGTGAATTGTAATGAACCGAGTCAACCGCCGCCAGTGGCCGTTGCCTTATTCACTATTCACTGCATCTCCCGCAGCCACCACTCCACCTCGGCCAGCGATCCGATCGCCATATACTTGCCGGGGCAGGGAACCGTCTCTGTCCCATGCAACAAAAACGCCTGGCGCAGCCCGGCCGTGTTCGCTGCCGCAACATCCGAGCACCGGTCGCCGACCATCACCGACTGCTCCAAATCCAACCCATGCTCCCGCGCCGCGCGCAGCAGCATTCCCGGCCCCGGCTTGCGGTCCTCATGTTCTCTTCTGTACTCGCCCACACCGTGCTCCGGATGAAAGGGGCAGAAGTACACGCCGTCAACGCGCACCTTCTCGCGCTCAAACTCCGCGCGCATCCAGTCCATGAGCGTGTGGAAGTCCCCCTCGCTGTACATCCCCCGCGCTATGCCTGACTGATTCGTCACGATAATCAGCTTGTATCCGAGCTCCATCGCGGTGCGGCACAATGAGAACGCGCCCTCAATCCAGCGCACCTCTTCCGGCCGATACAGATACCCGACCTCTTCGTTGAGCACACCATCGCGGTCCAGAAACAACGCTCGCCCGCGAGTCTCTGCTGTCCCAGCAGCTTGCACTCAGTACACCTTCTCGCCGACCATTCGGCGAAGATATTCCGCATAGCTGCTCTTGCCCAGCTTCGTCGCCAGCGCGTTCAGTTGCGCCGCGTCAATGTACCCAAGCCGGTACGCAATCTCCTCCGGCGAAGCCACCTTCAGCCCCTGCCGGTGTTCGATTGTCTGGATGAAATTGCTCGCATCCAAAAGCGAATCGTGCGTTCCAGTGTCGAGCCACGCCATGCCCCGCCCCAGCACCTCCGTGCGCAGTTGCCCACGCTCCAGGTACCACCGGTTCACGTCCGTGATCTCCAGTTCGCCACGCGGCGAAGGCTTCAGATTCTCCGCCACGCCAACCACCTGGTTGTCGTAGAAGTAGATCCCCGTCACCGCATAGCGTGACTTCGGGTTCGCCGGTTTCTCTTCGAGCGAGATCGCCCGGCGCTGCGCATCGAACTCCACCACGCCATAACGCTCCGGATCATGCACCGGATATGCAAACACCGTCGCTCCCGTCTTATGCTCCGCAGCGCTGCGGAGAACGTCGGCAAACTCGTGCCCGTAAAACAAATTGTCTCCAAGCACCAAACAGCAACCATCGTTCCCAATAAACTCACGCCCGATCAGAAACGCCTGCGCCAAGCCATCCGGCGAAGGCTGCACCGCATAGCGGAACTTCACGCCCCATTGCTCGCCCGTACCCAGAAGAGTCTCGAACCGGGGCGTGTCCTGCGGTGTCGAGATGACCAGGATCTCGCGGATCCCCGCCAGCAGCAGCGCCGAAAGCGGATAGTAAATCATCGGCTTGTCGTACACCGGCAGCAGTTGCTTGCTCACAGTCTGCGTTACCGGGTACAACCGCGTCCCCGAACCACCCGCCAGAATGATCCCCTTCATCGGCGCGCCTCAGCCGTCGCAGCGCTCTTCGCCTCGCCTCGGGCGGAATAGTTCTGCTCCATCCAGTGTTGATACGTTCCGCTGGTCACGTCCTTCACCCAGGCCTCATTGTCGAGATACCACTTCACCGTCTTGCGCAGCCCCGTCTCAAACGTCTCCGCCGGCGTCCATCCAAGCTCACCAGAAATCTTCCGCGCATCAATCGCATACCGCCGGTCATGTCCGGGACGGTCCTGCACAAACTTGATCTGCTCCGCATACGGCCGCGCGCCTGGCTTCAACTCATCCAGCAGCGCACAAATCGTCCGCACCACATCCAGATTCGCCCGCTGATTATTCCCTCCTACGTTGTACGTCTCGCCCAGACGCCCCTTATTCAATACCCTGCGGATCGCCGTGCAGTGATCGACCACATACAGCCAGTCCCGCACCTGCTGCCCGTCGCCATACACCGGAAGCACCTTGCCCCCCAGCGCGTTCAGAATCGTCAGCGGAATCAGCTTCTCCGGAAACTGAAACGGCCCGTAGTTATTTGAGCAGTTCGTCACCAGCGTCGGCATCTTGTACGTGTGGTGCCACGCACGCACCAACATGTCGCTCGAAGCCTTCGAGGCTGCATACGGCGAATTCGGCGCATACGGCGTCGTCTCACTGAACGCTGGATCTTCTGGCTCAAGCGTCCCATACACCTCATCGGTCGAAACATGCAGAAACCGGAAGCTCTCGCGCTCCTCACCCGTCAGCGTGTCATAGAACTTCCTCGCTGCCTTCAGCAGCTGAAACGTCCCGTCGATATTCGTCTGCAGGAATGCATCAGGCCCCAGGATCGACCGGTCCACATGGCTCTCCGCTGCGAAGTGCACCACAGCCTGCGGCCTGTGCTCGCGGAACATCCGCTCCAGCAACTCCGCGTCGCAGATATTGCCGTGCACAAACGTGTACCGCGGATCGCCGGTGACGGACGCCAGATTCTCAGGATTACCCGCATACGTCAGTGCATCTAGGTTCACAACCGGCGCATCTTCATTCGCCAGCCAATCCAGCACAAAATTCGACCCGATGAAGCCGCAGCCTCCAGTCACCAGAATCGAGTTGGAGGAAGCACGGTTGTTCGAATCGTCTCTGGAATCAGTCATGTCCAACGTCACTCTCATCACTATGGAACTTGTAGACTCCTGAGCAGCGCTTCATGGGTTTGGCCGCCGCAGCAATCTGAGAGCTTGAGCTGAGCTGGCGCCAGATCCTCTGGATAAACATCGCTCTAGGTGTCCGTCTTCCTTGGCTGAATCTTATCGTAGTGGCCGATGTGCTAGGCCAGGGGCCGATGCGGAGACGTATAGCCCAACTTAGTACGGACAAGTACATAAGCACAGCCGAGTATGAGGCCGGCGAACAACCCGCCGACGATAATATAGAGCCGTTTTGGCTCAGACTTCGAATCGGGGTAGGATGCCTGATCCAGTACCTGGAGAACGGGCGCATCACGTGCCTCGTCCAGGCGGGCAGCCTCATACTGCTTGGCGAGGATCTCGAATAGAGCCTCATGGTATTTGACTTCCCGTTCCTTGCGGACGTAATCCAACTTGAGTTGAGGAACCTTCCCGGTCGGAATCGCGGCTGGGTTTTTTCCGCCACCCTTCCCGTTTTGCAGAGCAGCGAGTTGAGACTGCAGATCCTGAATCTCGCTATTGAGGCGGATAACGTCCGGGTTCTGCTCTGTGGCTGACTGCCGGAGAGATGCAAGTTCAACCTGGCGAGCTGCCAGTTGAGCCCGCGTCTCAGCTAACGTCCTAATCTCCGACTCTGTCTGCCCGGCGGGCGCGATCAGGCCCGTCGCTTCCTCGGTCTTTTTGAGTTCGACCTCGGCGTCTTCAAGGTTGTCCTTTTCCTTCGCAAGCTGCTCCTGGAAGAACAGGCGGCGTTGGGAAGACTGGCTGAGAGCCAGCCGGCCATTGGTGGAGCGGAGTATGTCCAGATAGGCGTTCGCAATATCGCGGGCTCGCCCGGGATTCTTATCCGTGACACTGACAGAGACGATGTTTGACTTCGAGTCGATCTTGATCGAGGTGTTGTTCTGCAGCTTCTTCTCGGCCTTGCTCTCCCTGCTTACACCGTAAACGTGCATGAGATTGAAGCGCTGTACGATTTCACTGGTGACAGAACGGCTTGCGAGTATGCCTGCGTATAAATCTCCCGACGCCTTGCCTCCCCCCAGAAGGTCCCCGCCTCCAAGGATCGACAGCTGGCCGGCGAGAGCGGCAGCCATTGACCCGCCGGCACTTGAGTTGTTAGGGGGAATAAACGAAGCCGTCGAGGTATAGCGCACCGGCAGAACAAAGGCCGTAATGACAGACAGGACGATCACTGCAACTGTCACTTTGGCGACAAGACGCCAGTCTGCCCATAAAGTCCGCAGCACTTCGAGCAGATCGACTGACCTCTCGCCGTCCGAGTCCATTACATCCCACGCTGTTGCATAGGGTTCTGTAATGGTTCGGTCATCGTTTTCAGCCATTGTGCCTCTGGTTCTCTAACGCAATTTACCTATTCATTCTACTGAATACCGCAATCATGGATGCGCTGTCGCCGGTCCGCACACCGGCCGGAACCATGAGCTACGATAAATGAGGTGGTACGGAACGGAGTGCAGGGGATCGCGACAGCGGATGCGGGCATAGGCGCGGTCAGGTCTGATCGAACCCGTCGCCTGATCCACGGGGCATCATCAGCGGTGCTGAGCAAGGGCGCCGTTATGGTGAGCACCGCAATCTCCATTCCGATTGCTTTTCGCTACCTGGGCGCTGAGAGCTTTGGGTTGTGGATGACTATCTCAACCACACTCTCAATGCTTGTCGTGCTCGATCTGGGCATTGCCAACTCGCTGACCAACTTTATCTCGGAGGCATACGCGCGGAAAGATCGCGAACACGCGAGCGTGTATGGTGCGACTGCCGTGGCACTCATGGTCGGCGTAGCTGCTGTCTTGGGTGTGGCAGCATGGGCGATCTGGCCTTCAATTCGATGGGCGCAGCTATTCCATCTGTCTTCGGCCTCCGAAGCTCTTCAAGCCGAACATGCAGTGGCGGCGGCGACAGCGGTTTTCCTGGTGGGGTTGCCGGCAGGTTTAGCGCCGAAGATACTCGGCGGATACCAGGAAGTTCGATCCGCGAATGCCTTCGTTGCCGCAGGCAGCTTATGTAACCTCCTGTTTCTGATTCTGCTTGTTCACCTGCACGCCGGGCTGGCCGCTCTGGTCGCTGCCTCTGCGGGGGCACTGGTTCTCGCCAATCTGACTTGCCTGGGATGGATATGGTGCGCGCATAAGCCGTGGCTGCTTCCTCGCGTTCGCCACTTGCGATACGGCGCGGCGCGCACAATGCTCAAGTCTGGTGGGGAGTTTTTCATCCTTCAGATTGCCGGCCTGGTTGTATTCAATAGCGACAACCTTGTCGTTGTGCACTATCTGGGGCCTGTAGAGGTCAGTGCATACAGTGTCGCGTGGAAGCTAACCGGTTTCGCCATGATCGCGCAAACACTCCTGATGCCGGCTCTTTGGCCCGCCTTCAGCGAGGCGTTCACTCGGGGGGACCTCGGCTGGGTTCGACAGGCATTTTGGCGCACCATGTGGCTCACCATGGCAGTGGCCACAGGCTGCGCAATTTTGTTTGTCTTTGCCGGGCGATGGTTGATCGGAGTATGGGCCGGAAAAGCGGCTGTGCCCACCGAAAGCCTCATCTTGCTGATGTGCCTTTGGGTGCTCATCAGCACCTTTATGGGAAACACCGCCACCGTTCTTGTCGCTAAAGGCCGGACTAAGTTGCTGGCCTGGTGTTCGCTGCTGGCGGCAGGTTTGAATCTGGCACTTTCGATTTATTGGGTGCAACGAATCGGCGCGCTCGGCGTGATTCTTGGCACAATCGTGTCGTACCTGGCTGTTCTGACGCCGGTCCAGACGTGGGCTTGTTTCAACTCCCTGAAGGAGCGAGGATGAGCGGAAAGGCCTTGCTAAAGCGGCTGCTTCTCTTTCCGATCCAGCCCTGGGCGTTCTGCGCGGGCATTGCAGCCTTCCGCCGGGTTGGGTTACTGCCGCGGCGCGCAATTGGAGTGTGGCCGCCCAAAGAAATTCTGGTCGTCAACCTGACAGCCAATGTGGGCGATTCAATCATGATGATGCCTACGCTCGACGCTCTACATCGGATGCTTCCCGCGGCTTCAATTGATGTAATCGTCGAGGGGCCGATGTGCCAGGCGCTTGCTCAGGCACCGATCATCCGCCGGGCTTTCCGTTTCGATTCCCAGAAAACTAAGCTTCCACTGTTCGGACACTATTTGAGAGTGCTCAGCATTCTAAGGTTTGCGCGAACCCAATTAGCGGGCCAATCCTACGGCCTCGCTGTTCTCCCCCGGTGGGGAACGGACCCCGGCCTCGCCACTTATCTTGCCGCTGCAAGTTCGGCGGCACGTATTTGCGGCCATGACCCGAAAGAGGAACTCGGTACGGAAAATGAATTTCCGGGCATGACACGGTTGATGACATGTGTGTCCACAGGAGGGCACGGCATGCCAGAGGCCGTACGGGAGCAATTGGTGCTTGCGGCTTGCGGGCTTCCTTTGTCGCTTGATCCGGAGGCTGAAGAGAAAGCGGTCGTGGAAAGTGTGCTGCAGATGAGTGAGACCGTAGATGCTCATGATCTCCTGCAGCGGCTCGGGCTCGAACCTGATCAGCGCTTTGCTCTGCTATCCCCGGGCGCGAGCCATCCGGCGCGCCGTTGGCCCGCCGGGGAGTTCGCCGCACTTGGCCAACGGCTCAGTCGGAAAGGTCTTCTGGTATACACTTTTGGCTCGACAGGCGACCGCGCACTCGGAGATGAGATTGCCGCGTTATCGAATGACACGGTCCGAAATCTTGCCGGCAGAACCTCGATCCTTGAAGGCCTTGCACTCATTCGGAAAGCTGCGCTCCTGGTGACCAATGATTCGGGGCCGGCACACATGGGAGGAAGCCTCGGGACACCCACTCTTGTGCTGAGCGCATGCCCGGAGTCGAGCAAAGAGGAAAATGTAAACTCACCGCTCAGGGTCCGGCCGATAGGACCCCGCGTAATTGTCTTGCAACCGAAGACGAGTGCTCCCGGGTGCAACGGACGTTGCGAAGCTCCCACAGCTCACTGCATACAAGGCATCGAAATCGAACGGGTGGTGGAGGCCACACAGGCGTTGCTGGACTCAGCTATCAATCCGGCAGTTTACGGATCGGTCGAAGAACCCTCGCTGGCGCTCCAGCAGCCACAGAGTAATCGGGTATGTCGCACGTGACGACGGAGTTAGCGCCGATCACGCAGCCCTTACCGATGCGGACGTTAGGAAGGACAATGGAACCGAAGCCGAGAAAGGTCCCATCTCCGATTTCAACGAATGCATCGTCGTTCTTGATCAAATTGCCGACCTTGACACTGCTTCGGATATCGTCGAACGGATGAGTCGTATCGACAATCGCGCAATTCGCGGTGATCGAAACGTCGTTACCGATCACAACGCGGTGATGACAAACTATATGTACGTTTTGTTCAATTCCGGTGTTATTCCCAATGCATAACATCGGGGATCTGCTTGTAGTATCCCGCACCATTTCAAGCCGCACGCCCGGACGAATGACGACATTGTCCCCTATATGGATGTGCCTCGGTAGTACAAGGAGTGTAGGTTTCGCGAGGATGCTGTGGGAACCGAATTCGGCGAATATTGCCGGATAATAGAATTTAGACTTGAGAAGGCTCGGTATGGATGAAACCAGGGAAATCCACTCGTGAAGGCCTTTGTCGCGGATCCGGACCAGAAAAGATTGTTGTCTAGATTTGCTCACTCATAACCTGCGAGGTGAATTGTATCGGAACTCCCTTGATGCTAGGTTCAGGGTCACTTGCCGTCCGTTTCAAAAGAGGAGAATGAATGGCGATTTCCAGAACTGATCGGAGCCGTTGCAATTCGATTCTCTGTAATCCGTTAAACTCTTACTTTGCACAATGATCACTCGTCATTTTCCATTGCCACGTCGGATCCGAGAAAAACTGTCCTTTATTAAGCGCGGCTTGATATGGATGATCAAGTACTACTCGACATCGAACACAGATTTGATCAGGTTCCAGTGTAACGTTTGCGGATTCAGGACCAGTTTTCCCGTCAAGCAGTTACGCCGTGAAGAATGGAGTTGTTGCCGCTGTGCGTCAACAGTTCGGTTCCGGGCGATCATTCATGCTCTGTCTGTCGAACTCTTTGGCAAGAGCATGCCAATCTGTGACTTCCCTTATCGCCCCGACCTCAAGGGGATAGGGCTGAGCGACTGGGAAGGATACGCTAACCGATTACCGTTGAAATTGGGCTACGTGAACACTTTTTACCACCAGGAGCCATTCCTGGACATTACGTCCGTAGACCCAGCGCGCTCCGAAGAATGCGACTTCATTATCTCGACGGATGTTTACGAACACATCTGTCCTCCCATTTCGACTGCGTTCGAGAATGCGTTCCGGTTACTAAAACCTGGTGGGACTATGATTTTCAGTGTGCCCTATGTAGAAGGAGAAACTCGCGAGCACTTTCCGAACGTGCGCGAGTTCTCTGTCCAACTCGAAGGGGAAAACTGGGTGCTGACGGGCGCCTCCGCGGAGGGAGCAGTCGAGAAGTTTAGCAACCTGACCTTTCACGGTGGGCCTGGCACGGTAGTGGAGTTCAGGCTCTTCGGGCGGGAATCTCTGGAGCAGGATTGTAGAGCAGCGGGGTTCAGTTTGGGCCGTGTATACGGTGAAGAGATGCCGCAGTACGGGATCGTCTGGAATCCCTACGTTCCGGAAGATGCTCCATATAGGCCCCTGATATATGGATTGGATACTCCTCCCTGGGCTCTCAGGAAGAACGAACGAGAGCCCAACATACCTTCAGAATCCGCAGCACAAACCATTGGTACAGGTCGTAATTCGTGAAGAGTAACGTTCTCATTTCCGGTGGAGCAGGATTTATCGGCACAGAAGTGGCTCGCTCGCTTCTGGCCAAAGGTCACTCCGTAACAGTGCTCGATAACTTCAGCCGTCAGGTGCACGGAGAGAATGCGGCACTCCCTGAGGATCTCGCGCCACACGTGCGCCTGGTGCGCGGCGATGTGCGCGACCCCGATGCCTGGGCCACTGCGCTCCCCGGCCATGACACAGTAGTCAATCTGGCGGCGGAAACTGGCACTGGGCAATCCATGTACGAGGTTTCGAAGTACGAGCAGGTGAATCTTGCAGGTACGGCTTTGCTGTATGACCAACTCGCGAAAAATGCCAGCCTCCATGTGAAACGAATCGTCGTTGCTTCATCGCGCGCGATCTACGGTGAGGGCGCATACCGTTGTGACCGCGACGGCGTGGTCTATCCGCAATCTCGTACAACCATAGAGAAGAGACGCGGTCTGTTTAGTCCGTTGTGCCCGATATGTGGAGGCGAATGCAGCCATATACCGACACCGGAAAGCGCGCCGATGCAACCGTCCTCTTTCTACGGATTAACCAAACAGGTGCAAGAGCAGATGACGTTATTGTTTGCGCGCGTGCTTGGAATTCCTTCATTTGCGCTTCGATATCAGAATGTTTACGGGCCCGGCCAGTCGCTCCATAATCCCTACACAGGAATATTGGCAATTTTTACCAACCAAACACGTCTTGGGGCCGAGTTGTCCGTATTCGAAGACGGCCTTGAAAGTCGCGATTTCGTCTTCATCGATGACGTCGTTCGCGCCACGGTCGCGTG
>DASUHZ010000002.1:0-50800 GCA_036273275.1 Bryocella sp. | reverse complement strand
TGGCATCGTACTCCTCACTGAGCAAACCGACATCATTTGCGAGTGAGAGGAGGCGCTCGAAGAGGCGTGTGGATTCGTCCTTGCGGCCGATGAGCCAGAGGCAGACGACCAGCCAGAAGCTGCAGGCGAGGAATGCGCCTTCACCGCCGCTGAGGCCGTCTTTGGTTTTCGCGGTGTTGTAACGCTGGACGAGGCCATCTTTCACGAGGTGCTTCTGGATGGCGTCGATGGTTCCGATGATGCGCGGATCGTCGGGCGGAAGGAAGCCGACGAGCGCGAGGCGCAGGCAGGAGGCGTCGAGGTTGGTGGACCCGTAGCTTTGCGTGAAGGAGTTGAGGCGTTTGTTGAAGCCTTTCTTGCAGATCTCCGCGTGAAGCCGGTCGCGATTCTTGCGCCAGCGCTTCACGTCGCCGGCGCCGTCGAACTTCTGGTGGTGCTTGATGGCGCGGTCGAGCGCGACCCAGGCCATGACTTTGCTATGCACGAAGTGCTTGCGGCCGCCGCGGACCTCCCAGATGCCTTCGTCAGGAAGGTGCCAGATTTCGCAGAGGTGATTCATGAGGTGAGCCTGGAGGTCGGTTGCGGGCATGCGGATGTCGTCGTCCGCCTCGGGAGTACGCGAGAGCGCGACGCCGACTTCGCCGTAGACGTCGAGCTGAAACTGCTCGGAGGCGGCGTTGCCGATGCGGACGGGGCAGGAGTTTTCATAACCGCAGAGCCAGGTGGCCTCCCACTCGATGAGCTTGCGCTCGCCGCCGATGCCGTAGAGCGTCTGGAGCTGGTCGGGGTTGCCGGCGATGGCGCGCAGAAGCCAAAGACGCCAGCGCACGGCTTCGTCGGTGTAGCCGGCGCGCATGAGGACGAGCAAGGTGAAGGCTGTGTCGCGCAGCCAGCAATAGCGGTAGTCCCAGTTGCGCTCGCCGCCGATCTGTTCGGGAAGGCCGGCAGTAACGGCGGCGACGATGCCGCCGGTGGGGTTGTAGGTCATTGCTTTGAGGGTGAGCAGGGTGCGCTCGACGATGTCTTTATACGGGCCCTCGTACCTAGAGCGGCCAATCCAGTCGCGCCAGAAGGCTTCGGTATCGTCGAAGGCCGCTTCGGCGGAAAGGGGTTCGGGGATCTTCTCGATGGAGCTGGCATAGGTGAGGACGAAGCATTGCTGCTGACCGGCGCGGAGGGTGAATTCGCTGACGGTGGTGAGGTTTTCGCCGTGGAGTTCGGCAGCCTTCGCATCGGAGCAACTGCCGCGAAGCACAACCATGTTCGGGCCGGCAATGGCGCGGAGTTCGTGGTCAGCGCTGGTAACCCAGGGGACAGTGAGGCCGTAGTCGAAGCGTAGCGAGAGCTCCATGCGAATGGCAACTTTGCCGCGGGTGCAGCGGACGATGCGCACAATGTCAGAGTGTTGGCCGCGGGGCGGCATGAAGTCTGTAAGCAGGAGCTCACCTGAGGAGGTGGTAAAGGTGGTCTCCAGAATCAGGGTACCGGGGCGGTAGCGGCGCTGGGTGGCGGTGATTTTGTCGCGGGGGCGCAGGCTCCAGTAGCCGTTGTCCTTCGTGCCGAGCAGAGCGGCAAAACAGGCTCCGGAGCCGAAATTGGGCCAGCAGAGCCAGTCGATGGAACCGTCGCGGCTGACGAGTGCGGCAGTCTCGAGGTCGCCAATGACGGCGTAATCCTCAATGCGCGCACCATGGAGAGGTTTGCGGTCCTGCTTTCGAAACCACTCTGGCAACAGATCCTCCGTTTGGCGACATTGTGCAGATTTATCAACCGATGCTCACTGGCCGGCGCTTTCTGCTTCTAATGAGGTTGGATGCAGGCAAGCCCGGAACTGCGGGCGAGTTAGACTGCAACGGCGGATGGAATTCTGGTCGGAGGCTGCAGCATGAAACCAACGGAGGGACGCCGGCGCGTCGTGATTGAGGAGGTGCAGCCAGAGGTGGATGGCGGCAAATATCCGGCGAAACGCGTGATCGGCGATGTGGTGGAGGTGACGGCGGCGATCTTTGGTGACGGACACGATCATGTGGCCGGGCGGCTGCTGTATAGGCACGACAGCGAAAAGGAGTGGAGCGAGGCGCGGTTCGAGCCGCTGACGAACGATTTGTGGCAGGCGCGGTTTTCGGTGGACCGGATCGGCGGGTGGAGGTTCACGATCGAAGGATGGGTGGACCATTTCGATACGTGGTCGCATGATCTGGTGAAGCGGCTGGATGCGCAGCCGGATCCGAAAGAGCCGACCGCGCAGGTGATCCCGCAGGATATCCCGCTGGCGCTGCGGATTGGAGCGAACCTGTTGGAGGCTGCGGCGGATCGGGCGGAGAAAACGGATGCGACTGATGCGAAGAGACTGACCGAAGCTGCGGCCCAGTTGCGGCATCTTGCAGATGCCGGCCTGCCGTACTACGACACGCCGATGACGCTGGAGCTGGAAGCGTTGGTGAGAAAGTATCCGGACCTGAGCTTTGCGACCAAGCTGGATCGCGAGCTGCCGCTGTGGGTTGACCGCGAGCGGGCGCGATTCTCCGCGTGGTACGAGTTGTTTCCGCGGTCGTGCTCGCCGGTGCCGGGCCAGCACGGGACGTTTCGAGATGTCGAGGCGCGGCTGCCCGAGATTGCAGCGATGGGTTTTGACATCGTGTACATGCCGCCGATTCACCCGGTCGGCGTGCAGTATCGCAAGGGCAAGAACAACTCGGTGACACCGGAGCCGGGTGACGTTGGCAGCCCGTGGGCGATTGGTGGAGCAGAGGGCGGGCATACTTCGCTGCATTCGCAGCTTGGGACAATGGAAGATTTCGAGCACCTCGTAAAGGCGACCAAGTCGCATGGGATGGAGATTGCACTGGACATTGCGTTTCAGTGCTCGCCGGACCACCCTTGGGTGAATAGCCATCCGGACTGGTTTACGATCAGGCCCGACGGGACGATTCAGTATGCAGAGAACCCGCCGAAGAAGTATCAAGACATTTATCCGCTGAACTTTGAGTCGAAGGACTGGCGCGGGCTGTGGGATGCGCTGTATGGGGTCTTCAAGTACTGGGTGGACCATGGTGTGCGCGTATTTCGAGTAGATAACCCACATACAAAGGCGCTGCCCTTCTGGGCGTGGTGCATTGCCGAGATTCGGAAGACGCATGCCGAGGTGATCTTTCTGGCAGAGGCGTTTACGAGGCCGCACGTGATGTATTTGCTCGCAAAGGCCGGATATACGCAGGGGTACACGTACTTCACGTGGAGACAGACGAAGAGCGAGTTGCAGGAGTACTTCGAGGAAATTTCGAATCCGCCGGTGTCGGATTTCTTCCGTCCGAACGTATGGCCGAATACGCCCGATATTCTGCATGCACAGTTCCAGGAGCCGGATCAGGTGAAGCGGCGGGCCGTATTTCAGTTGCGTGCTGTTCTGGCTGCGACGCTGAGTGCGAACTGGGGAATCTATGGCCCAGCGTTTGAGTTGTGCGAGTGGCGGCCAGCAAAACCTGCTGCGGGGAAGACTGGGAGCGAGGAGTACCTGGACAGCGAGAAGTATCAGATTCGAGAGTGGAATCGGAGGTCGCCTGAGTCGATTGCTCCGCTGATTACAAAGTTGAATCGGATTCGCAGAGAGAATCGCGCGCTGGAGCGCAATGAGCACCTGGTGTTTCACGACGCACCGAATCCGCAGCTTATTTGCTACTCGAAAGCCACGGCAGATAAGAGCAACGTGATTCTGGTGGTGGTGAACCTGGATCCGGCGAATGAGCAGACAGCGTGGCTGGATTTGCAGCTGGATGCGCTGGGTTTGCCGTGGCAGGGCAGCTTTGTTGTTGAGGAGCTGTTGACTGGCGCAACGTATACGTGGAAAAACCAGTGGAACTACGTGGCGCTGCGGCCCGAGCCGATGCCCGCGCACGTATTTCGCATTGTGAGGCCCTAGTTTGAAGTTATAGACAAGACAGAATTCGCCTGGCCCTGCATCCTAACGCAGCAGATGAACTGTTGAAAGGCACGAGCGAGTGAAGAAGCCCTGCAGCGCTACAGATCCTCTTTGGTACAAAGACGCCGTCATCTATGAGCTGCACGTGCGTGCATTTATGGACTCCAACGACGATGGGATCGGGGATTTTCAGGGCCTGATCTCAAGACTCGACTATCTGCAGGATCTTGGCGTCACATGCCTGTGGGTGCTGCCGTTCTTCCCTTCCCCACTGCGGGACGATGGCTACGACATTGCGAACTACACGGACGTGAATCCGTCGTATGGGACGATCGACGACTTCAGGCAGTTTCTGGATGAGGCGCATGCGCGCAACATGCAGGTGATGATCGAGCTGGTCATCAATCACACCAGCGACCAGCACCCGTGGTTCCAGCGGGCGCGAAGGGCGCCGAAGGGGTCGCCGGAACGGGAATTTTATGTGTGGAGCGATACGGATCAGCTCTACAGAGATGCGCGGATCATCTTCACCGATACAGAGAAGTCGAACTGGACGTGGGACGATGTGGCGCAGCAGTACTACTGGCATCGCTTCTTTTCGCATCAGCCGGATCTGAACTTTGATAATCCGGCGGTGATGGAAGAGGTGCTGAAGGCGATGCGCTTCTGGCTCGATATGGGTGTGGACGCGATGCGCATGGACGCGATTCCGTACCTTGTGGAGCGCGATGGAACCAACTGCGAGAATCTGCTTCCAACACATGACAAGATCAAGCAGATTCGTACGGCAATTGATGAAGGCTATGCGAACCGGCTGATTCTTGCAGAGGCGAATCAATGGCCAGCCGATGTGCGGCCTTACTTCGGCGATGGCGACGAATGCCACATGGCGTTTCACTTTCCGCTGATGCCACGTATTTACATGGCGATTCGACAGGAGGACCGGCTGCCCATTACGGACATCATGGCGCAGACACCGGAGATTCCGCACAACTGCCAGTGGGGAATTTTTCTGCGGAACCATGACGAGCTGACGCTTGAGATGGTGACCGATGACGAGCGCGACTATATGTACCTCGCATACTCGGCCGATCCGCGCATGCGCATCAATGTGGGGATTCGCCGCAGGCTGGCACCGCTGGTCGACAACAATCGCAGACGCATCGAGCTGCTGAATTCGCTGCTGTTCAGCTTTCCCGGAACGCCGATCATGTACTACGGCGATGAAATTGGGATGGGCGACAACATCTATCTCGGCGATCGCAACGGCGTGCGCACGCCGATGCAGTGGAACTCGGACCGCAACGCGGGCTTCAGCCGGGCTGTGCCCGCGAAGTTGTACTTCCCGGTGATCATGGATCCGATCTGGGGATACCAGGCGATCAATGTGGAGGCGCAGCAAGCAGACCCGTCATCGCTGCTGCATTGGACGCGCAACATGATTGCGTTGCGGAAGCTGTTCCAGGTGTTTGGGCGTGGAACGCTGGAGTTTCTGCATCCGGAGAATCGCAAGATTCTGGCGTACATTCGCGATTATCAGAGTCCGGATGGAATGCAGTCGGAGACGGTGCTTTGCGTCGCGAACCTGTCCCGGTTTGCGCAGCCGATCGCGTTGGATCTCGCGCGATTTGCGGGACGGCAGCCGGTAGAGATGTTGGGGTATGTGTCGTTTCCGGAGATCGGAACACAGCCGTATCCTCTGACGCTGGCGCCGTATAGCTTCTTGTGGCTGGAGATTCAGCCGGCGGTGCGAGAGCCGGAGCCCGTGGTGGTGGAAAGCAAGACGGCGGCCATGGACCTGACGCTCGCGGCAGCCGCGTCGTTCACGGCCGAGGGAGTTCTGAAGGCGGAGGCGCAGGGGTTTTTGCAGCAGGTGTTGCCGGGGTATATCGCGCAACAGCGGTGGTTTGGCGGCAAGTCGCGGACGATCGCTTCCGTGCGTGTGACTTCGTCCGCGCCGGTGCCGGCAAGCCGGGCTGTTCTGTCCACGGTTGAGGTTTGTTACAGGAATGAACCGAGCACGGCCACGGAGGTATACCAAATTCCGCTGGCAGTGGCTTCTGGCGCGCAGGCAGAGGAGCTGCGCGTGCACTCTCCGCGAGCAGTGATTGCAGCGATGGACAACAGCCAAAAAGGGCCGGTGTTATACGACGCGACGGCGGACGAGGGATTCCGCAAGGCGCTGCTGCGCATGGTCGCGGAAGGAGATGCGACGAGTGCCGCGGGAGAGGAGCGCGTGTTCCTCAGTACGCGCTCGCGTGCGCTGGATGCAGAGCCGCTGCTGGAGGCGAGCTCGAGAGTGGGATCGGCCGAGCAGTCGAACACCAGCATGATCTATGACGACCTCGCGATTCTGAAGCTGTTTCGGAAGATCAGCGCCGGTGAGAATCCTGAGGTCGAGATGACGCGGTTTCTCACGGAGGTTGCCCATTTCGAGCACATTCCGGCGTATCTCGGTGATCTGCATCGGGCCAATGATTATGCGACGGTCGCATTCCTGCAGGCGTTTGCGCGCAACCAGGG
Source organism: Bryocella sp. (assembly GCA_036273275.1). GTDB lineage: Bacteria > Acidobacteriota > Terriglobia > Terriglobales > Acidobacteriaceae > Granulicella. Next base: position 44,358 of record DASUHZ010000002.1, on the reverse strand, counting down.
CGATGGATGGGCGTGGACGCTGGAGGAATTGGGGCAATATTACGAGTCAGTCGCGGGATGTCCGGCGCCGTCGTCTGCCGGTTCTCCGGCGGCCTTCGACCAGGCGACTGAGCTTTCTGCTGAGGCGCGAGAGCACGCGGGGTTGTATCTGGAAGCGGCACATCTGCTGGGGCAGCGAACCGCAGAGTTGCATCTGGCGTTAGCGACGCCTACGAACGATTTGGCATTCCAGGCGGAGCCGTTTAGCCGGGAGGAGCTTGCGACAGAGCGCGAGAGAATCGAGCAACAGGTGACGACTGCTCTGGCGCTGCTGGAGCGTACGTTGTCTGTTTCCGAGCACGAACTCGCGCCCGAGACGGCGCAGCAGGCGCAGGAGGTTCTGGCACGACGCGGCGGCGTAAAAGAGCGGCTGGCTGAATTGAGTGGAGATCCAGCGCAGTTTGGGCAGCGAATACGGATTCACGGCGATCTCCATCTCGGGCAGCTTCTGCGCGCGCGTACGGATTTCCTGTTCGTGGATTTTGAGGGAGAGCCGGCGCGATCGGTGGAGGAGCGGCGGAAGAAGCAGTCTCCGCTGCGCGATGTGGCGGGCATGCTGCGCAGCTTCAGCTATGCCGCTCACGCGGCGTTGGGGAGACACAGCGCGCGACGGCCGGAACACAGCTCAACACTGGAACGATGGGCGACGCTGTGGGATCGTTCAGTCTCGAGTGAGTTTCTCCGGGGTTACCGGGAGACGATTGATGCGAGCGGGCTGATGCCGGCTCCGGAGAAAGCGCAACTATTTTTGCGAGCGCTGCTGCTGGAGAAGGCGTGCTATGAACTGGCGTACGAGCTGAATAACAGGCCGACCTGGCTGCACATACCGCTGGCGGGCGTGCGTGAACTCCTCGGGTGAACGGCATAGACTGTTTGTAAGCGCATCCAAGTGCAGAAGGGCATTTGACTGATCGGTATGGCATCTCCCTCCAGCATCGAAGGCTTCGGCGCATCACCACAAGCAGCGGCCGAGCAGCGGCCACAGGCGGGCGATTCGTCGCGCCTGCTGTTGTGTATCCCCTCACTACCGGATGATGTGTTGTCGGCACTGCTGGCGGACCTTGCGACGGTATTCAGGCCGGATGAGGTGATGGTCGCTTCTCCGGATCTCGAAGAGCCGTCGTTCGCTCAGGCACTTCCTTTGACGGTGTTTGATGGAACCCGTGTTCGAAGTGACTGGGTGCTGAGCGCAGGCGACTACATGGCCGCCAACGAGTTGGTGCAGCGGCACGATGCGGCACAGGTGCTTCTGCTGGGCGGAGATGTTGTCACGTTGCCGGTCAGAGCGATTCGCGAGATGGCGGACAGGATTGCGGCAGGCAGTGATTTGGCTGTGCCGTCGTACTCTTTGGGAGCCCATGAAGGGCTGGTGACTTCAGCGCTGCTATATCCGCTGACACGCGCACTGTTCGCGGCCAACATTCGGTTTCCGTTGCCGATGGACGCGGCAATGTCGCGCCGCATGGTGGAACGAATGGCGGCAGTAGCTCAGCGGCAGGCTGCAGCTCAAGCCGATGCGCTGCTTTGGCCAGTGGCCGAGAGTGCAGCGGCAGGATTCAGCGCGCGGCAGGTGGATTCCGGAGCGCCGATACCGTCACCGTCAGGAGCGTTTGATTTCAACACGCTGTTCGTATCGGTCGCGGGAGGCATCTTCGCGGATATCGAAGCTAAGGCACAATTTTGGCAACGGTCCCGAGGGCCGGCTTCCGCGATGCGTGAGCCAGCGGGTGCGCAGAAGAATGGAAGCAATGGAGACCTTGCTGAGGAGTTGCCGGGTATGGTGGAGGCATTTCGGATGGCTCACCGAAATCTGCAGGAGATCTGGGCTCTCGCTCTGCCTCCACAGTCGCTGCTTGCGCTGAAAAAGCTGTCGATCGCGGAGCCGGAGGCGTTTTCGATGGCTCCGGCGCTCTGGGCTCGGCTGGTCTATGATTTTGCACTTGCGTTTCACCTGCGGTCTCTGAACCGCGGCCATCTGCTGGGAGCGTTCACACCGGTGTACCTGGCCTGGGTTGCCAGCACGTTGAGAGCGGTGACAGACGAGGCGACAGCGGCGGCCCATCGCGAAGAGGCAGCCGCTGCCTTCGAACGCGAGAAGCCTTACCTTGTGGCCCGCTGGCGCTGGCCGGATCGGTTTAATCCATGACAATTCTGCTTCAATTCGAGCGCGGTATTGCCGCATACACGCAGTCCGGAAAGGAGTGGATTATGGGTCAGCAGATAGAATCTGCGCTTCGTCAGTCCATGCACCGTGTGCTGGTCGTGCTGGTCAGCTTTCTTCCCGGCCTGCTTGCGTTTCTTGTGGCTGTGATCTTATTTGCGATTGTGGGCGCTATTCTTGGCGGCGTCGTTCGGCGGATTCTTACGATGACCCGTTTTGACGAACGCCTGAGCAGAGGAACCGGGAGCGGCACGCCGGCGAGCCTTTTCGAGTGGACGTCAAATCAACCGCCCTCACGATTGGCCGCAAGGGCGCTGTTCTGGCTTTGCACACTGGTCGGTGTGGCCGTGGGGATCTCAGCATTTGCAGCTTCCTATTCTGCAGATAATCAAATGCCGATCTTCCTGCTGCCCTATCTCACGCATGTGATTGGAGCGGTGTTGATTCTGTTTGCGGGTACGGTGATCGCGCGTTTTCTGGCGCGGTCGGTACTCATCAGCGCAGTCAACGCGCAGTTGCAGTATGCACGGATCCTTTCGGTCGGAGTGAAGTGGCTGGTAATGGTGCTCGCGGCGGCGATGGCACTGGATCATCTTCGAATCGGTGGCTCTATCGTGAGTCTTGCGTTTGGCATTCTGTTCGGCGGTATCGTTCTGACGTTGTCATTGGCTGTAGGCCTTGGCTCACGTGATCTCGTCAGCCGCTCAATTGAGCGGACGATGGAGCGGCCGAGCGGGTCTTCAGAAGCTACAACTCAACGAGCGGCCGATGCGCAACCGCGATCGCGGCTTCGGCACTTTTGAAACACGGCGTGACGCGGAGGCGGCTTTCGTACTATCCTTTTCGGAATCTAAAGCCGTTGAGCCGCGGGAACTATGCCGGAACGTGATGACATTGTGGGGACGTCGCCCCTCCGAAAAGAGGGGCGCGCGAAGGTGCTCGGTCACGCAAAGTACATTGACGACCTCAGCCTTCCGGGAATGTGGCATGGCGCTACTGTGCGCTCGTCGATTGCACGCGGCCGAATTCGAGCGATTCATTTCGCGCCCGAAGTGGACTGGTCGCAGTTTGCGCTGGTGCGGGCGAGCGATATTCCCGGCGAAAACACGATCGTACATCTGACAAAAGATCATCCGTGCCTGGCTGCAGACAAGGTGAACCATCCGGAGGAGCCGATCCTGCTGCTTGCACATCCAGAGAAAGCGTCGCTGCTGGCAGGCGTGGCAGGTGTGCGGATTGAGTATGACGAATTGCCGGGTGTGTTCACGATCGAGGAGTCAGAGACTGCAGTAGCAAACAGCGATGTTGATCGGATTGTCTGGGAAGGCAGTGAGTACGGCGGGACAGCGAACTGCTTCAAGCAATATGTACTTCACTCGGGCGATGCGAAGGAGACCGAGGAAGGGCTTGCTGCAGCATTTGAATCTGCTGATTACATTGTGGAGGGCGAGTATCACACGGGCGCGCAGGAGCAGCTTTACATTGAGCCGAATGGCGTTATAGCTGAGTGCAAGAAGGATGAGAACGGGAACGTTGTCAGCGTCTGCGTGCGCGGCTCAATGCAGTGCCCGTACTACCTGGTGCACGCGCTAACGTTGGTTTTCGGTCTGCCGGAAGAAAAGTGCAGGGTGATTCAGACAGAAACGGGCGGGGCATTTGGGGGCAAGGAAGATTTCCCGTCCGTAATTGGCTCGCACGCGGCGTTGCTTGCGATGAAGTGCGGCCATCCGGTGAAGATGATCTATGACCGCGCGGAAGACATGGCGGCGACGACCAAGCGCCACCCTTCGCGCACGCGTCACCGCACGGCAGTGTCGAAAAAGGGTCAACTGCTCGCGTGTGAGATCGATATTGCTCTGGATGGGGGCGCGTACGCCACGCTTTCGCCCGTTGTTCTATCGCGTGCCACGATTCACGCGCCAGGACCCTACAAGTGGCCGTTCGTGCGGGTGCGGGCCAAGGCGATGGCGACCAACCTTCCGCCGCACGGAGCGTTCCGAGGCTTCGGTGCGCCGCAGTCGCTCTTCGCGCTGGAACGGCATATGGATAAAGTGGCACGCGCTGTGGGGATCTCGCCCGAAGAGCTGCGGCGTCGCAATTTTCTGGCAACCGGTGATCAGACTGCAACGGGGCAGGTACTAACGGAACCGGTCGACATGCAACGGCTGCTCGATCGAGCGCTGGACGAGAGCGACTACTACGCAAAGCTGGCGCAATTTGCTGAGGAGAACCGCGGATCGGCGGTCAAGCGCGGTATCGGAATTGCGGCGTTCATGCATGGATCGGGATTTACCGGTTCAGGCGAGCGGCGATTGAATTCAGTTGTAGAAGTGGAACTCTTGCCGGATGGGCGGCCGCAGATTCTCGTCTCGTCCACGGAGTTCGGCCAGGGCACGAACACGATTCTGTGCCAGGTTGCCGCGCAGACGCTGCGGATCCCATATGAGCAGGTGGTGATTGCGCAACCCGATACGGCCGTAGTGCCCAACTCAGGCCCCACAGTTGCAAGCCGCACAGCGATGGTGATTGGGAAGCTCGTTGAGCGCGCAAGCGCGCAATTGCTGGAGAAGCTGCGGATCGAATCCGGGCCGCAGGCCGACCATACGCTGGAGCAGTTTACGCAAGCTGCTTTGGCTTACCTCAACGCGCATGGCGACTTGCGGTGCTCGGCGCGTTATGAGCCGGTGCGGCCTGTGGAATGGAATGATGAGCTCTTTCACGGAGATGCGTATCCCGCCTATGCGTGGGCGGTTTACGTGGCGGAGGTCGCTGTCGATTTGAATACGTACAGTGTGTCCGTGACGCGCTTCGATGCTCTGCAGGAAGTCGGCAAGATCATGCACCCGGTGCTTGCCAAGGGCCAAATCGAAGGTGGCGTCGCACAGGCCATTGGGTATGCACTGTATGAGAAGTGCGTCTGGAAGGACGGACGCATGATGAACAACCAGATGACGAACTACATCATGCCGACGAGTGCGGATCTTCCGGAGATTCACGTGCACTTTGAAGAGGTTCCGTGCGTGCACGGACCGTCTGGAGCAAAGGGCATTGGCGAGCTGCCGATGGATGGGCCTGCCCCTGCGATTCTGAACGCCATTGAGAATGCGACTGGCCTCAGCTTCGATTCGATTCCTCTTCTCCCGGAGGACATCTTTGAGAAGGCGCATAGCTTTACTGATCCCGGGCATGGCGGCAGCGAGGATCTTGATCCTGAAAGGCTGGGTGAGTTTCTGCCTGAGGTGAATGCATGACGGCTCCGATTCAAGTGATTGTGAATGGCGAGCAACATCGAATTGACGTTGCTCCGATGAGGCGCTTGCTGGACGTATTGCGCGAGGACCTTCACCTGTCTGGAACCAAAGAGGGCTGCGGGGAGGGAGAGTGTGGGGCTTGCGCTGTGTTGATGAACGGCGAACTCGTGAACTCCTGTCTGATTCCGGCACTGCAGGCGAATGGCGCGCGTCTGTGCACGATTGAAGGTGTTTCGACGGAGGGAAGGCTGCATTCGATCCAGCAGTGCTTTCTTGAAAACGGTGGAGCACAGTGCGGCATTTGCACTCCGGGCATGATTCTGGCGGCTCATCATTTGCTGGATAAACATCCGAACCCAACGCTCGAGGAGATTCAGGAAGGGCTTGCGGGAAATTTGTGCCGCTGCACGGGATATATGAGGATCTTTGAAGCCGTGCAAAAGGCTGCCGAGGCACAGAATGCGGTCTGATGTCACGGCATATGAGCTGAGCGCGCCGCCGACTCTTGAAGCGGTGCTGGCGCAGATTGCCTCCGAGCGCGGACGTCACGCGTTGATCGCAGGCGGGACCGAGCTGATGGTCGCCTTGAACACGGGCAGACTTGGGTCACGATCGCTTATTTCCATTCAGCATCTGTGTGAGCTGCGGTTTATCCGGGTGAGCGAAAGCGCCATACAGATAGGCGCTGGAACAACGTTCACGGATATCCGAAAGGATGAGACGATCGCGAGGGAGCTCCCACTGCTGGTTCAGGCGGCATCCTGGACTGGATCGATTGCGAACCAAAACCGCGGGACAATCGGTGGCAATATCTGCAATGCGTCACCTGCTGCTGATAGTCCGCCAGCGCTGCTTGCGTATGATGCGACGGTGACCCTGCTGAGTCTTCGTGGTGAGCGAACGATCCCATACAGAGAGTTTCATCTTGGCTATAAGAAGATGCGCCTTGAGCCCGACGAGATTCTGTGCTCCATAAGCGTGCCGCGCCGTTACAACGAATGGCGACAATACATCCGCAAAGTTGGAACACGCAAGGCACAGGCGATTTCGAAGACAGCGCTGGCGTGCGTTGCGCTGGTTCAGCAGCAAATAATCGAGGAAATTCGTATTGGAGCCGCTTCCCTGGCGGACCGGCCTCTGCGTTGTGCTGACGCGGAGAACGCTTTACGCGGCCGTTCGCTGGCAACGGAGGACCTCGAGGAGACAATTAGAGGTGGACGTGCCGCGCTGACTCGCGAGGCGAAGCCGATCGATGATATTCGGTCGACAGCAATGTATCGCAGCGTAGTTGCGGCAAACTTGCTGGAAGAATTTCTTCGGCAGCTCTCGTCCTAAGGACCATCCGCCGTTTCGAATAGAGCGCGAGCAATGCGGAGGTCGTCTTCTGTATCGATATCCAGGCTGAGTTCTTCTGCCGCGATCGCATGCGCGTTCTTCAGCAGACTGCGGGCGCCGGTATCACCGCGTAGCTGCAGCAGAGATGAGAAGAGCCCGGCAGGAAAGTACGCGGGAACTCCAAGGGAGCCGCCATACGCAGATGCCGTTAGACGATGCTGATCTTCCACGAGGGCGCGCAGATGTACTGCCCGAAGCGCAGGCTGATCGCACGCGAGCATCACGGCACCTGCGGGGTTGTACCCAGCGGCGGCTTTGATTCCACAGCGAATCGACGAGGCGATGCCTTCGTCGGCCTCCTGGCTAACAACGATGATCAGATTCGGAGAGGGTGCGACTTCGACGCAGTCAGTTGCCTTGCGCACGACGACGAAGATTGGGGAGAGTCCGGCGTCGAGCGCCAGTCTGACGGTTCTCTGGAGGAGAGTTTCCCCGTCGAGTACGATGTTCTGCTTTGGACGCCCCAGCCTGCGCGATGCTCCGGCTGCCAGGACAACAGCTGCGATGGTCACAGCGCACACTGCGCCTGCAGATATCGTGCGGCCCCGCCTCTGGCTATCTGCTCGGCGATGATCTCCGGCGTCATGCGTCGCGAATGACCAAGCTTGCCCTGGCGACATGCCTGAATTTCAGCGATGGTGGCCAGCGCGATCGCTTCAGCGCCGTCACCGCCGAGATCGAGCCCTACTGGAGCGAACACATTGTGGCATGCCTGATCCAGCGTCCAGCGAAGTGTTGAAGCAGCTTCGCTCAGAAGCAGCGAACTCCTGTGACGGGAGCCGAGAAGCCCGATGTAACGCGGCTGATATGGGAGGATGCTGTTCAACCATGAACGATCCTGCTCGTAGCTGTGACACATAATCACCACAGCATCGTCAGGTTGCGGCACAATCGTCGTGAATTCGCTCGCTGCAAAAATCGCTTCAGCGGCGTGGAATCGATCGCGGCGCGCGAGTTGCGGCCGGCCATCAAAGATGAAGGTTTGCCAGCCCATAAGTGAGGCGAGCTGCGATATCGGTTGCGCATCATCGCCGGCGCCAAAGAGCAGAAGCCGCTGAGGGGGCTCGAGGCATTCGTCGAAGACGGAAAGGTTTGACGGACTGCCCGAGCTTTCGAAGATAACCGTTCCGGATTCGTCATAAATGGCGCGACGGAGAGACCGGCCGTTCGTGGGCAGCCACGTGACAACATTTCGGCGCAGCCCAGTCAGCGACTCGCTCATAGCGCTCAAAAGAGCCGCGGCTTCCGGAGTGTCGACGGGTTCGATGAGCAGATCGAGCGTGCCGCCGCAGCCTAAGCCGTATGGCATGTCGTCGGTGTCGTCGAACACTGTTGACAAGCGCTCCAGGACGGCACCGTTGCGTACTCCCCATCGGGCTTTGCGAGCCACCTCGGCTTCGAGACAGCCGCCGGAGATCGAGCCGATGCTACTGCCGTCCGCGCTTACCAGCAGGCGCGCGCCGGGACGCCGATAGCTTGAGCCTTCAACGCGGACGAGCGTAACGAGAGCAGCGGCTGTTCCCTGCTGCCACTGTTCGACGATGGAACGCCGTTCGCGCATTGTTGACTCCGTCGTTTAGGCCCTCTCGCTGAAGGTATGGATGCCGCACTCAAGCTTTCTGCCGCCCCATCGTCCGCTGCGAGGATCCGCTCCAGCAGCGGGGCGTGCGGTGCAGGGCTCGCACCCGATGCTGGTATAGCCTTCATCGTAGAGCGAGAGGCGGGGAATGTCATGCTCTCTCGCGTAGGCTTCGACGCGGTCCCAGGTCCAGTCGGCGAGAATGCTGATCTTCTTCATCTGCTTTCCACTGGGCAGACGATGGTCCTCGATTTTCTGAAGGTTTGCACGGGTCGGTGATTGTTCACGACGAAGTCCGGTAAACCACCACGAGTATGGCTCGAGCGAGCGCATCAGTGGTTCCACTTTGCGGATCTGGCAGCAATAGGTGGGATTGATGACATGCAACAGGCCGAACTGGGCCTCGTGTTGCGCGATTGTGGTGGACGGAACTGCGTTGACAAGGTTCAATTTCCACTGACGCGCAAGCGTATCGCGATATTTGAGCAGAGCCGCAAAGTGATAGCCGGTCTCGAGGAATATCACGGGAACGTCAGGCAGACGTTGACGAACGATGTGAAGCACGACCATGTCGTCGATCTGGAAGCTGCTTGTGAGGCAGACGTCGCGCCCGCCGGATGCTTGAACCACCTCATCAACGAGTTGAGCGGCAGTTAGCTGTTGCGCATCCAGAGCTGGATTCATTAGCAGGTCGCTCATTGCCGCTCCTTCAGCCAACGTTCAAGATGCTGTTCATTGTCGATGAATTCATCACCCACGATCTTTTTGATGGCCTCCATGGTAGCGGGTTTCAGGTCTGCGCGCGCAGTGAGTGCGGCGACCTGCGCGATCTGGAGCACTCGCGCAACGGCCGGAAGCGATGACTCCGAAATGAGAGGATCATCGATGTTGACGGCGGGTTGGTGCGCTTCCAAAAATCTATTCATGGCACGCTCCAGCAGTTCGCGGTCATTACGCAGCCAGATGAACGCCGGGTTCGCTCTCGAGGCTTTCGCCACTGACGCAGTCTCGAGAGGACCGGAGATCATGCCTGCCGCGGCCGTCGCGTTGCTCAGAGGATCGATCAGGATGAACGAACCGGTTGAGCGGCTGTCTTCGTAGTTGTCGAAGAACAGAGGCAAATTCGTCTCGAATTCGACGTCTGCAATGTCGTTCATCTGCAGTGTCGATGCCGAATGATGCTCAGCAGTAACGACATCGACTCGATACCTGATTGAGCGCACCGTCGCACGAACAACCCGCGTCGTGTGTTTGAGCACATAGCTCTGTCCGGCGACGAGCGGTTGTTCATTCATCCAAACGAGGCTTGCCCGGAATACATTACTTCTCACGAGAGGTTGGGCTTGCGCATCGACGAGTATGTCTCCGCGACTGAGATCGATCTCGTCTTCAAGCGTAAGAGCGACGCTCTGCCCTTCCCACGCCTGCTTTAGCTCGCCATCGTACGTGATGATGCTGCTCACGCGCGTTGTTCGGCCGCTTGGCAACGCGCGAACAGTTTGGCCATGGTGAAGTTCTCCGCGCTCCACCCGGCCGGCAAAGCCGCGGAATTCAGAGCCGGGCCGCAGCACGAGTTGCACCGGGAATCGCATCGGCTCAGAGGCTGCGGCGACTGCCTGGAGCGGTACGGTTTCGAGGTACTCGAGCAGCGTAGGGCCGCTATACCAACGCAGAGAGATAGACGGTTCGACAACGTTGTCGCCGGCCAGTGCGCTCACTGGAATCAATTCGACGCTGCCCAGCTTCAGTTTGCTGGCCAGATCGAGATATTCCGCTCGAATCTGTTGGAAGATGCTCTCGTCATACCCAATCAGATCCATCTTGTTGACCGCGGCTACGACATGCGGGATGCGCAAAAGACTGGCGATGTAAGTGTGCCGTCGCGTTTGTGGCAGTAATGATCCAGCCTTAGCAAAGGCCTTCGCGTCGATGAGCACAATCGCCACGTCGGCAGTCGATGCTCCTGTGGCCATGTTGCGCGTGTATTGCTCGTGGCCCGGGGTATCGGCAATGATGAACTTTCGCTTTGCCGTCGAAAAGTACCGATAGGCAACGTCAATCGTGATCCCCTGCTCGCGCTCGGCGCGCAGGCCGTCAGTCAAGAGCGAAAGATCGAGCTCACCGCCAGAACGGTTTACGCGACTCGCACGAATTGAGGCGAGTTGATCCTCGTAGACACTTTTTGTGTCGTGCAGGAGCCGGCCGATCAGGGTGCTCTTTCCATCGTCGACGCTGCCCGCCGTCGTGAAGCGCAGCATCTCCTGGTCGAGATGGCTGTCGAGAAATGTACGAAACGTCTGTTCGCGCACGTGCTCTGAATGAGAGCCATGGATCTGAGTAACGTCAGTCGTGATCATCAGAAGTATCCCTCTCTCTTCTTCAGCTCCATGGAACCCTCTTCGTCGTGGTCGATCGCCCGGTTTTCGCGCTCGCTGCGGCGGAATCCGATAAGCTCCTCGATGATCTTCGGCAGTGTGTCAGCTTCACTGCGAAGGGCTCCTGTGCAAGGCGAGCAACCGAGCGATCGCATCCGTACCTTCATCTTTTCCGGGCGTTCATGCCGCAGCAGGCGCGTTGTGTCATCGACAAGTGTCAGCGTCCCGCCGCGATCCACAACGAGCCGCTCCTCGGCGAAATAGAGCGGCACGATCGGAATCTGCTCGGCATAGAGATAGAGCCAGATGTCGAGCTCTGTCCAGTTGGACAGCGGGAAGACGCGGATCGATTCGCCCTTGCGAAGCCGCGAGTTGTAGAGGCTCCATAGTTCCGGCCGCTGGTTTTTGGGGTCCCATTGGCCGTGTGCATCGCGAAAGCTATAAACGCGCTCCTTGGCGCGACTCTTCTCCTCGTCGCGACGCGCTCCGCCAAAGGCTGCGTCGAATCCACCCGATTCGAGCGCATCGAGCAGCGATCTTGTCTTGAGCGCGCCACAGCAGTTCTGCGTGCCCACGGTCCACGGGCTTGTACCGGCAGCGAGGGCATATTCATTGCGGTGGACGATGAGTTCAGCGCCGATCTCGCGCACATAGGAGTCGCGGAACGCGATCATCTCAGAAAACTTGTAGCTGGTGTCCACGTGCAGGAGTGGAAACGGAATCTTGCCCGGGTAAAAGGCCTTTTGTGCCAGACGCAGCATGACGCTTGAATCTTTGCCGATGGAATAAAGCATCACCGGATGGGCGAACTCCGCGACTGCCTCACGCATGATGTAGAGGCTTTCGGCTTCCAGCGTCTGGAGATGATTTAATCTGCCCCGGTGGAGTTGCTCAATCGCGGACACAGTTTCGTTGACAGTTGCAGGCATTGAGCCCTCCGGAAGAGAGATGGATGTGGGGCAACCGGCAGAGATCTCCAGTACGCACGTCCAGTTTTCTTTGGTGGTTTTTCAGAAGAGGAAGGGCCGGAGACGCGCAAAGCATCGATCCAACCCGCACACCGGCGCTATCAGCAGCAACAACAACAGCTGAAACACTGGCAGCAGCAGTACACGCCCTTCATGGTGCTAGTGTACGGCCCGCTCGGGTGATACTGCAACTACACCCCCGTTGCACAACTGTCTACATCGACAGAGGTTTGTGGAACTTGTCGTGCAAAGCCAGAATGGCTGCAGTACATTGCCCGGAGAGTTCCTGCCGTGCATTGCCGCTCGTCTCTCGAGCATCAAGGAGTCCGCCGCATGTTCGCATTCCGCCAAGGGCTGATTGCGCATCTCGCAATCGCCGCCAGCCTTCTCGGCGCGAGCGCGAACATGAACGCGCAGGCTAGCAGAAGCGCTACCGAATATCCGGACTCACGCGTTGACGTTTACGGCGGCTACGGCTTTTTCCATCCGATCAACAGCGGCGTCGGACTCAAGCAGTACTTCGACGTGAACAACGCCAACGCCACGATTAGCGTCACGGGGTATTTCAATCGCTATATCGGCGTGGCGACCGAGGCCGGATATTTTTCCGGTGTCCGGGAGCACGCCGTCTACAATCCGAATTGCGTCGGAGAGGGCTGCTCACAACTTGTTTACACCGCAGAAGCCGGTCCGGTATTCCGTGTGCCGCTGGGTCCATGGATCCCGTTCGTGCATGCACTTGGCGGCGGGGAGCGAAACAACGGTCCCGTCAACCAACCGTTGACCTGGGGATGGGGAGTATCAGGCGGTGGCGGGCTCGACTACACGGCTCCCGTCTTCCATAACCATCTCGCGGTTCGGATCATTCAGGCGGACTGGCAATATTCCCAAGTCGTCTATGGCCCGCTGGTTCTGCCGGAAGCCGTAAAGGGCGGCTTCGGAGAGATCGATGCACTGAAGCTCTCCGGCGGTCTGGTCGTGAAACTGGGCGAGGTTACTGCGGCAAAGGCGCTCGACGTGGGTTGCAAAGCTGACCCGGCAGTTGGTTATCCGGGAGATGTGATTACCATCACGGCGGCGTCCATCAACTTCGATTCGAAGAGGCCGGCGGCTTACACGTGGAAGACGAACGGCGGCAAGCTGAAGCCCGACCAGGCCCAGGCGACGATCGACACAGCCGGACTTGCACCGGGCGAGTACGAGGTCAGCGCACACGTCGTTCAGGGCATGAAGGCGAGGCAGCAGGCCTCATGCACTACACCGTTTACCATCAAGCCATTTGAACCTCCTACACTGACCTGTTCCGCGACTCCCTCGACCGCGACCGCAGGAACAACGATCGACATCAGTACCACGGGAACCAGTCCGCAGAATCGCCCGCTCACCTATTCGTACAGCGCGAGCGCCGGCCAGCTCACCGCGACCGGACCAACGGCGAAGCTTTCGACCGCCGGATTGCAGGCAACGACGATTACGGTTACGTGCAATGTTGTGGACGACCTTGGCCAGACCGCGCAGTCGAATACTCAGGTAAGCCTGACCACGCCGCCCACGCCGACGGTTGCCGAGACCCAGGATCTCTGCCATATCACTTTCGAACGTGATCACCGCCGTCCGGAGCGCGTCGATAACGAGGCGAAGGGCTGCCTTGATGACATCGCGCTGACGATGCAGCAGCAGTCCGGCGCGAAGCTCGTGATGGTCGGTAACTCTTCCGCCAACGAGCACCCGGAAGCAGGCGCAGAACGCGCACTGAACGCGCGACAGTACCTCGTGCAGGAGAAAGGGATCGACAGCTCGCGCATCGAGCTTCGCATTGGCTCAATGCCCGGGCGGTTCGTCAGCAACACGCTCGTGCCGCCTGGAGCACATTTCGACGGCTCGAACTCGCACACTTTCGACGAAAGCTCGATAGTTCGCCACGGACAGGCGTACGGTATACCCGGCATACGCAGACGTTCGATGTCACACTACCAGCCGCGAAGAACCGGGCCGAGAAAAGCTCCCGCACCGCTGAAGGAAGCTCCGCGTGTGAGTCCACCGGCTGCTGGGAAATCAGGACCTTCGAGTTCCGCACCGTCGGGAACAGGCGCGAAACCAGGTGCCCACAAGAAGCCGTCGCCGGCAACTCCGATGCCTGCGCAGCCCACAGCCGGAAAGCGGACGATGGCAAAACCTTCCGCTGCGATGCCGATCGAAACCAAAGCAGTCAAGCCGTCGCCGGGATCCCCAGTACAAAGTAAAGCGATGAAACCGCGCCTGGCGCAAACCAAGCCAAAGGTATCAACCGCAGCATCAGAGTTGAAGGACAAACCACTACCTGCAACTTCCATGCAGGCGAATCGAATTAAGCCGTCGCCTGCAACTCCAATGCCGCAATCCACGAAAAAGAGTTAGCGCGAGCTACACTCAAGCTCGGGGCTGCGGGTTTCTGTTAGACTGACTGAGTCGGACGCGGGCTTCTCAGCCGGCGAGCGCTGATGCCGTTTCGCGCGCAACTCTCCGGCAAGATCAACAAGGTTCGGGGCGTAGCGCAGTCTGGTAGCGCACCTGCTTCGGGAGCAGGGGGTCGTTGGTTCGAATCCAATCGCCCCGACCATTCTTCCACTTTGGCCCTTTTGAAGATGAGGTCGAAGGGATATCTGTAAGCAGATGTTGCACTTATGGCGCCCACGGAAAAGTTCCAACACGGCATTCTGAGCAGTTTGGTCTTTTCGACAGAAATCTTGCGAAATATATAGTAAATAGGCCCTATTCGCGAGTTCTAACACGCGCTGCGCAATCGAGGGCACGGTTACGGAAATCAGCCGTGGCGCGGCCGTCGAGCTTGTCGATATATATGCGGCATCCATCCGATTGCAGATTGCTGTCAGTCGCGACTCGAGCCGGGTCTTTCTGCGTTGACCTTGGCTGCCGCCTGCTTCTGGTCATCGCAACTTCTCATTCGATTGAAATGCAATCGTCCTTGTCCTTGTGGTTGAAATGCGATGCGGCCTGGTTAGCGCCGCAATATCGGAGCTCCCAAAAGGAGCACCCGAATGCAACTCTCCCGTTACAGCGCTCCGCGCGGCGAATAGCCACTAGGAATTGACCACCCGGAAGAGACGCCTTCTTGCCGCCTGGCGTGCTGGACAATCGTGCCGGCTTCCAGCTCCCCTTTTGGGAAAAGCGCTACGCAAATGGGGTTGCGCTGATCTCTGATGCATGCACCTTGAGCTTGGCCGAACCACTAAGATCGTTGTCACAAAAAGACGCTGACAATCGTTTTAGTTTCAGAGATTAAACATGGCCGCGAAGTGGAATGAAGCAGAGTTCGCTTCTATCTTTCGAGAACACTACCAGCAGACCCTTGGGATCGCTCGCCGCGTTGTGCGAAGCCGATCACAAGCCGAAGAAGTCTGTGCGGAGGTCTTCTGGCGGCTTTATCGTGCGGGCCCCCAGCCTCTATCGGGGGGGACAGTACGGGGGTGGTTGTTCCGCACCGCAAGTCGCGCCGCGATCGATGTGCTTCGGGCCAATAAACGCAGAGGAGAGGATCAAGAGTTTCCGTCGGTGGATTTGGAAGACCGTAGAGATGACGCTCTGCGGCGATTGCTGCGCCGCGAAGAAATCGACGAAGTGCGGAAGGTGCTTGCCAGGCTGGATGTTTCGAAAGCGCAACTGCTTCTGTTGCGACACAGCGGCTTGAGTTATGCGGAAGTTGCTTCGGCGATGAACGTCCGCCCCAGTTCTGTCGGCACCATGCTGGCACGAGCAGAAGACGAGTTCTACAAGATGTACGCACGAAAAGCCCTACGCGACAAGAGCGCAACGCCCTTACGGGCGGCAAAGGAGGAGCAATGACACATCGCGACATTGACAACGGAACGTTACGCTCATTCATCGACGGGGCCGTGACCTCCGATCAGGCTAAGTCCATCTCGGACCACCTGACGGAATGTGTCGCCTGCCGGGCCACGCTTCAAAACCTGCAGAGACGGGAGGAAGCTGTACGAAGCGCCCTGAATGAGCTGCCCGTGTCTCCAGGAACTCTCAATGAAGTGGCTCACGGCTGGGCTGCTTTCGAACGGAGGCGCGAAGAGGCTTCGGATCTGAGCAGATATTGGACTGTTGCGAAAGGCTGGTGGGTCGCGACCGGCGCGATGTGCGCTGCGGCACTGATCCTACTCCCCCTGGGACCCGGTCGCATATGGGCGCAGGAGTTTCTGGCCATTTTCCGGGTTGAGCATTTCACAGTGCTCGAAGTTAATCCCGAGGTCGGAGCTAGCTTACAGAACAATCAGATGTTGAATCAAACCGTAAGCCGGATGCTTTCCGATAACCTCAGGGTGATTCAGAGGCCGGATGCACCACAAGCTCTCAGTGACGAGGCTGCGGCAACGCAAGCAGCCGGCTTCGACGTGAAGTTTCTTGGCGACATGACACCGACCAAGATACTGCTGGAAAGTGGCGCAGATGCCGAGTTCACCCTGAACCGGAGCCGCCTCCAGGCCATTCTGGACGAGTCGGGCCGGACCGATTTGCAGATTCCGGCTTCTGTCGATGGAGCTGTCGTGAACTTCAGGATTGCTCCCGGAGTGGTGACAACATACGATCAATGTGCCAACAGGACCCCACCACCGATCCAAGGAGCCTGCATCACTGTTATGCAGGTACCGAGCCCAGTGGTAATGGCGCCCCAGGGTTTCGATCCCGCACAGCTCGTTCAGGTAGGGCTGCAGTTCTTAGGAATGAGCGCAAGTGAGGCGGCAAGCTTCACGCAAACGGTGGACTGGACCTCTACGTTCGTTCTCCCAGTGGATCCCGGAACCATGACGTACCGGCAGGTCTCGATCAATGGAATACAAGGCGTTCTGCTGCGCCATACGGGGAAGTCAATCTCCGATCGGTATATCGTGACCTGGGTGCAGGACGCTATCGTCTATGTCGTCGAGAGCCACGGCGACGACGATGCAGCGGTTGAGCTTGCAGAACAGCTCACATAGAGGCATAGCTTACCAATGGCAGATCTGACGGTTGAAGCTACGGGACTTAGAAAGAACTACGGGAGGCGTCCTGCGGTCCGCGATCTCACGTTGCGTGTGCGCCGGGGCGAAGCTTTCGGCTTCCTGGGTCCTAACGGAGCCGGCAAGAGTACTTCCGTCAAGATGCTGCTGGGTCTCGTGCGGCCGAGCGGCGGACAAGCCTTGCTGCTCGGCCACCCAGTGGGTACGCGCGCAGTTCGCGCTCGGGTCGGCTTCCTGCCCGAGCACTTCCGCTTCTATGACTGGCTCTCCGCCCACGAGCTGGTCACCTTTCATGGCCGGTTATGCGGAGTTCCTGAACAGCAGTTGAGCAGACGGGTGCCACAGCTTCTGGATCGCGTCGGTCTGGGTGAACAGGCCTCCAAGCCCATCCGCGCCTTCTCCAAGGGCATGATGCAACGGGTTGGCCTTGCTCAGGCGATGGTGAACAACCCAGACATTCTGTTTCTCGATGAACCTTCCTCAGGTCTCGACCCCGGAGGACGTAAGCTTGTGCGCGACATTATCCGCGAGCAGCGCGATCGCGGCGCGACTGTGTTTCTTAACTCTCATCTCCTGGGGGAGGTCGAGCAAAGCTGCGATCGCGTGGCCTTCATTCGCGCGGGCGAGGTTGTCGGCGAGTACGAAATGGACGCCTGGCAGATGGGGGATACCCACGTAGAGATTCAGGCGCGGCACGTTTCCCAAGCTGCGCTCACTAGACTCGGCGGTATGGTGCAACATCCTCATCTCGAGGGCGAACGATTGCGGCTGCGCATAACTAACCGGGAGCAACTGCCGGGCGTCGTGCGATTCCTCGTAGAGTGCGGCGCGGAGGTCTTCTCCGTTACCCCACAACGCGTCAGCCTGGAAGATCTGTTTCTGCAAACTATGGGTTCGGAGCCTGGACTATGAGCGAAAGAGTCGCGCAAACGTCTTCATCCGTCATTTCAGAGAGGATCGAATCATTTGAGGCGTCAGCTACTGATGCCGCCCATGCGTTGCCCCGCGGTCCATCAGCATTCGCCACCATTTCTCTCATGGCTCGTGTCACGTTTCGAGAAGCGGCCCGTCGCCGCATTCTCTGGATTGCGCTGCTCGCCGCCGCCGGTTTCCTTGCCCTCTTCGCTGCGGGCCTGCATGCCATGCTGAGCAACATGCGCCAACGGCAGGGATTGATTCAGCAAAGGGAGGCAGCCGCGATGATGTGCACTATGGCACTTTACGCCGGCAGCATGCTGACCTCGTTGATGGCCGCACTCACCTCGTGCGATACGCTCTCTGGCGAGCTTGCTTCGGGAACGATTCACGCGATCGCTACCAAGCCGGTTAACCGATGGCCTTTAGTTCTGGGTAAATGGACCGGCTTCGTCGCCATGCTCACCTTGTACGTGCTCCTGCTGGAGGGTGGGACGATCACGATTGCAAGTTTCGACACCGGCCGTCAACTCCCGCATACCGCTGCCGCCCTCGCTCTGATCTGGCTCCAGGCCATGCTTTTGCTAAGCATCACGATGGCCGCAAGCACGCGTTTCTCCGCGCTGACCAGCGGTGCCATCTCACTTGGTTTGTACGGCCTGGCCTTCGCTGGCGGCTGGGTCGAGCAGTACGGCGCACTTCAGCACGTTCGTACCTGCGTGAACTTGGGCATTCTCTCGAGTCTCATCATGCCGAGCGATGCACTTTGGAGGCGCGCAGCCGTCAGTCTGCAGCCTCCGCTGCTTAGTTCTGCTGGTGTCGGTCCGTTTGCGAGCACGCTCATGCCCAGCAACGCGATGATTATCTATGCGGTCCTATATGCCAGCGTTGCTTTGTCCCTCGCTATGCTGCTCTTTGAGCGCCGAGATCTCTGAAATGCATCATCGGCTGTTCTACTGACGATGGTCGTCTAGAAATTTCGCTAGGGTCAATTCAGTAGCAAACAATCGGCATCCAACAGCTTGGAAGGTAACGCGACTAGATATGGCCCACAGATATCTTTCTCGCCGCGACCTTGTTAAGCTCGCCGTTGCGACGGGCGCGTCTTCATTCATCCCGGGCTGCAGCTCGATCAACAAGGCCATATCTGGAAGCAGCGGCGGTTCCACATCTGCGTGCGGGAAGCTCACTGACATCGAGCACGTCGTCATCCTCATCCAGGAAAACCGTTCGTTTGATCACTACTTCGGGAGCTACAAGGGCGTACGCGGCTTTTCGGATTCTTCCAATGCTTTCAAGCAGCCGGACCCGGGTAACACCACTGCTTCACCGGCAGGCAAGCTCTATCCCTTCCACCTCGATAGCTCCAAGTGGAATGCAGCCTGCACCCATGACATCGACCACAGCTGGATCGCGCAGCACCAGAGCTGGGACAACGGCGCGAATGATGGCTTCGTCACATCCCACATCCCGCTCAACGCGAACGACGCAGTGCTCACGATGGGCTACTACACCCGTTCGGACCTGCCCTACTACTATGCTCTCGCCGATGCGTTCACTCTCTGCGATGGCTATCACTCGTCGGTAATCGGCCCTACTGATCCAAACCGCCTCTACACGATGGCGGCGTCCATCGATCCGGATGGCAAGAACGGTGGGCCACTGCTCCAGACGCTCATCGGGAACCGCTCTTCCATGTACGGCAAGCTCACCTATACCACCATGCCCGAGCAGCTCCAGACCCGCGGCATCTTGTGGAAGATCTACACCACACCCGACCAGAGCATCGGGAACGGCCTTGCTTCCGACAACGTCCTGCCCTACTTCAAGAACTTTCAGGATTCGTCCACGCAGCTTTACAAAAACGCATTCGGCCCACAGTTTCCCACCGATTTCATCGCTGATGCCGCCAGTGGCAATCTGCCACAAGTCTCCTGGATTATTCCGTCCGTTGTTGAATCGGAGCATCCACCATCACCATCGCTACTGGGTGAGCTCACGGTGGCGACTGTCATCAACGCGCTCACTGGCAACAAGGCTCAATGGGCTAAAACGGTGTTGTTCCTGACGTATGACGAAAATGGCGGATTCTTCGACCACGTTGCGCCGCCGACTGCACCACCCGGCACGCCCGGCGAATACATCACAGCGGCCGCGGTCCCGGATCCTACGGTGCTCGGCGGCATTAGCGGCCCGATCGGACTCGGCTTCCGTGTCCCTATGACTATCATTTCTCCGTTCAGCCGGGGCGGCTTCATCTCATCGGATGTGTTCGATCACACGTCAGTGCTCCGTTTTCTGGAGACCCGCTTTGGCGCTGAAGTGCCGAACCTCAGTGCGTGGCGTCGCTCCGCCGTTGGCGATCTGACCTCCGCCTTCAACTTCTCGAAGCCGGACACCTCGGTACCCCTCCTGCCCACTCTCAATGCCGCCGATCCCACACTCATCGCGGGCTGCATCAATGCGCTCACAGGCACTGTGGCGTATCCGATTCCCAACCCGCAAACGTTGCCTACACAGGAACCAGGAACCGCAAAGCGCCCGAACCCCTCCTGCTGACGAATCACATCGCTGCTTTGGCGACCGCGGCAATCACCTCATCCCGGCCGATCGAAAGCCGCTTGGCCTCGACTACTAGATCCTCGATGCGGCGGTTGCTCACCACGTCATGGAACATTCCAGGGCACAGACGCATTCAGAAAAACTTCTAGAACATTGCGCGTGATCTGAGATACATGCTGATCGGGAAACAGCGAGGATACCCAGGTAATCGAGCCGGTTGAAAAGACGCAGCCTTTGTCCAGCGGAAAGATCACCAGGTCCGCGCCGCCGTTCTCTCTATTGAGCCCCTGCGCCAGCAAGCGACCCGCCGGCGAGCTTCGCGTCATCTTGTCCGTTTCGTGTCCGGACGCACCGCCCGGAACACGCTCGTGCAGGCTTTGCGATCCGAAGCTATCGCCTTTCCGCAAGCCCGTTCCACGGAAAGCCCAGTGAGAATCGTCGCGGACAGCGTATGGCGCGGCGGTCATTGCACCGAAGTTGCTGAATGCGACGCCCAGCAGAGTCGCTTCCGGCTTCCACGTCCGGTGCATGCGGGACTCGTTTCCATTTTTCTCGTTCTCAGTGAAATCTTCGCGCGAGAGGCATCGCATCACCGTCTCCGAAGGAAAGAGCACCTCACAGTTCAGGCCGTTGCCGCCAAGATACATCAGCCGTCCACCACCTCGCACCCAGTGGTCCACGCGATCGAACATGGTGCGACTCCAGTACTCCGGGTGGACACCCAGCATCAGCACTTTGTAGGCTGAGAGGTCGAGCGTCCCATCGTGTAGCTGCGCTTCGGCATAGAGGTCATACTCGAAGCCTTCCCGCTCCAGCCAAGCGAATAGTCGCCACTCGCCCGGCGCCTGCCCACACTGCAAGCGTCCCTGAATCGGATCCGCAGCTCCTCGCTCGTCCCAAGGCGTATTGTCAAAGATCTCGTTGCCGGGCTCCGGCCGTTCGAACGATAGCGGTTGGTACGTCTCATCCTCTGCCAGCCACACACTATCGGAGGTTTGATAACGGCCGAGATCCTGACGTGCATTGATCGTGGGCTCCGCCCGCAAGCCCGCAGGATTGATGTAGTTCGACCGCCCGCCGAATGCGTTGTACGCATTCCATGTGTTCGTGTTGGCCATCACAGCCACTCGCGATTTGGGCTCGCTCGGCGCCACGACCCAGGGAAACGAAAACCGGCGGCCTGACAGTGTTCGGCCCCACATGTAATACAACCCGCTTCGGGCGGGAGCGACCACCGACTGCTGGGGATGCGGCGAGGGATATCCAACCGAGTTCCATTGCACACCCGTTTGCGTGAAGTCAGCATCCGGCAAAATCTGACGCATCGTGAATGGGCCATGTTCGTCGAACCAGCTGATTACGCCGTATGACTCTTTCCGCAGTCCATAGCGCCAAAGCGAAAGCTGATATTGTTCGGCGGCGTGGGCTCGAATCTCTGACCGCTCGCCGGAGCGAACCCACTTGGGCCACATGAAGCCAACCGGCGCGTCACTCAGCATGCGAAGCTGCAAGGGCTCGCCTGCGTTGAGGTCGTGCTCTCCCCATTTGGCCCCGTATCCTTCCTTTGACAGCACGACCCTGTACCGTCCAGGCTCCAAATCGGCGTGAACCGCACCTGATGCCGACGAGACAAAGCACAGCGCCCTTTTCGAGAGGAGATGAGTGAACTCCACCGCGACTCCAGGCAGTCCTACGTAATTCTCGTCGGAAATAAAAGCAACAATCATCGTCACAAACCTGGCCTCGACGCCGAGGCGGTTCCGTCCACTGCGGTGCATGCTTCGATTCTCATTGTGGATGACCCGGCGTGCGCTGGCAATGCTAACGGCCCTTATGTTCACCCCAGTGAGCGAAACGGCACGTCCTTTGTTCAACAGAGGGAACACAACGGATTAAGTTCTGGTGCGAGCTCGCGGACGGTCCGAGCTGGTCCTTTTTGGAGAAGCTCGGGCCCGACGGCTGGCCCGTCTCGCCCTATCCAGCGAAGGACTTGCTTCACGGAGGCAAGACCCCCCTTTCCGCACCCTTCGAGGAGGTCAGTGCGGATGGCTGTCAGGGCACGGTCCTGCGGATCAGTGTCCTATGGGTAGACTCGATCCTTCACTCTGTCCCGGAACGCCACGCCCGCAGAGTCGCTGTGCTCGACAAGGTCCCCTACGTCGGGAAGAGGATGTCAGTGGCATCGCCCTCGATTCCGGTTACGGCCGCGGGCGCATTCACGTGGTTGACGTGGAACCAGGATGAAAATATGGACGGACACCCTTTTCGGGTAGGGTTCACGTGCTGCCGTTTTGCCAGTCATTGCGCTTCTCCGGGTTACTTTCCCTCGACAGTTCTTGACGTCGAGCGGCCAACGAACGCAATTCCGGCAGCAATCGCGCCCGCTAGGCAAGCAATGCAACTAACAGCGTGACCGCCCATACCTTCAAATAAGGACGCCGTCAGCAGGAAATAGAATGCGATACCACAAGCAGCGGTCACCAGCTTGCCGGCCGCATGATCGCGATCCGCAAGATCGCCTGCTTGCATACGGCTGGCAACCTGCCCCCAGCATCCGATCGGCCGCACCTGTTTATAGAACGCTTGGAGATGTTCCATGGGCTCCGGCTTCGACAACCATGTCGCGGCAAGGATGATCACCCATCCGGCGAGAAACAGAATCGCAAACCCTTCCCAGAACGGAAATCGATTCAGATTGCTGAACGCCGGCACCAGTCCATTCCAGTTCCATCGCGTATGCATCCCGAGCCACCGCCTCACGCCTGCGGGCAACACAGCGTCACTGCCGAACCATACGAGGTATCCCGCGGGAAAACCGCCAAGCACACCGGCCATATCGGCCAACGCCGTGGTTCGCCACCAGAACCATTTGAGCCACGCCAGCGGAAGCGAGAACACAATCAGCGAAGAGTTGATGAACAGTACCCACTTGTCCAGCTGACCCGGTTGGATCATTGCGCCTAGCGTAAAGGCGATTCCGAGCAAGAGTCCGGTTGCCCAGCGACTGGCTCGCATGACGCGTTTAGAATCAGCACCCGGCCGCAGCCGCTGCACATAAATGTCATTGACCAGATAGCTCGCCGCCCAGTTCCCGATCGACGAGATAGCGGCCATATAGCCTCCGAGGCTGCTGACCAGCAACAACCCAAACAACCCGGGAGGAGCATACTGCCGCACTAAATCTCCCCATAATCGGGCAGGCACGTGAACCTGGTGCGCCGGAATCAGAGCCGCCGCTGCCAGCGCAATCACGATGAAAGGAACCAGTCGCACAGTCAATGCCAACACGCCGTTCGCGATCTGTCCCAGGACTGCGTGCCTCTCGTCACGCGCTGCCATGGACCGCTGTGCCGTCCATCCTTCGCCGGCGAAGGGAGATCCGGCAAAGAAGAGTCCCTGCACAAGGAGCGCAATAATCGTCATCCCGCTTAGTTCCGAGCCCGAAGGAAACGCGGCGAGAAAGCTCTCACCACGAAAAGACTCAACATGGGCCAGTACCGCATGCGCTCCGCCGGCGTGTTTCACGAGCAGCAGACCGAATACGAGATTGCCACCCATCAGGATCGTGAACTGCAGCACGTCGTTATAGGCTACGGCAAACAGGCCCGCAACCAGCGTGTACACAATCGTGATCGCACCAAAGACCAACATCACCTTCGATGGTGTCCAGCCGAGCACCGGCGCTGCGGTCGCAGCCATCCATGCCGCTACATACGCGACCGAAGTTAGGCCCCAAACCAGGCAGGCATACAGTGCATATACCGTGCGGTAGTTCCGTGCTATGGGCCCTGCATAGCGCCGCTCGATGAACTCCCCGGTCGTGACAACGTCCAGCCTGCGCCACATCGGCGCCCAGATAACCGCCACCAGCGGCATCCAGACGACCCAACTTAACCAGGCCATGAGCCATAGCCCGCTGAAGCCCGACACGAACAGCAGCATTACGAATGACTGGCCGCCACCCGTATACCCGGCCACATCGGCGAATCCGATCACCCACCAAGGCAGGTCGCGTCCCGCCGCAAAAAAATCCACCAGCCCACCACTCGCCCGCCGCTGGAAGTGGAGCGCCAGGCCGACGATCGAGGCGCAATAGAGAGCAAGGATGATCCAGTCAAGCAGGGTCATGCAATCTCAAAAAGATTCAATGTTGGATTGAGCATAGTTTCGAAAAAGTGACACGCACCAGCACCTCTGGATTGTCCGTTCACGCTAATCTTCCCGGCTCATATGGAGTGAGGGTATATTTTCCCGGCGATCAGGAATCTTAGGGGAAAGATACGCCTAAGCTGCTGCTAGTGCCCCCGAGTGTGCTTCTCCGAACGCCACTCACAGCCTATTTCGCCGCAGTTTTGAGGCAGGCGACACCCTAGCTTTCGCCCGTGCGCTTGCCCAGGACTAAAGAAAAATTCGCGCCCTCGGCCTGGGGGCGGGTACTTCTGAGAAAGGCTGGGGCAGGCGAGTCGCGTCTGTTCTCAGGGAAGCCCTCCATTCACGCGGCGTGGGAACGTCAATCCGGGAACGGCGCGCCATACTTCGGCTGGGACTCACGAAACATTGAGAGTTATCGAAGAGTTGCTCGTATTTCCCGATCTAGCGGTATTCGGCTTTCACATCGAACTCGGCCGGTCCAGCCGCCAGTGTGATGTTTTCGTTCGCCGCATCGAAGTCGTTAGAATCCTTCCCGTTCACCCGAACGCTCTTCAGGTGTAGTGAACCGGGGGGGCGGAGATAAAGCCGGATGGACTGGTATTTCTCGCGGGTTGGAGCTTGAATTCGAGCGGAGATGATGCCGGCGTGCAGTTTTGATTGGATGGTGAATGACATCGTTCCAAAATCGGTTGGAGCACGCTCGACGCCGATTTCATTTCCATCCTGGAGCCAGGCGCGCGGCGTTCCTCGCGCCAAGCTGATGACACCAGTATCCATGTTGTCCTTCCTTTCCTCCAGGATCAGCATGAAGCGGAGCAGGTCGAGGGTTTCGGCATTGGAAGCGGAGTTCGGAAAGGTATATTCCGCTCCCACAAATCCGCCATCCTCGGTGTTATAGAAGATGAACGGAGCCCCTTCAGAATTGAGGTACGTATTCACCGAGCTGTCGAAGGCGAGGCGCGAATAGAAACCGAGCAGAAAACGGTTAACTTCTCCGCGACGCAAGGCATAGGAATAGAAACCGGCGTTGTAGTTGTCGTTGATCCATCCGTACGGCGCGTCGGCACGGTTGCGAGCCCGCGTGCATCCCAGCACGAAACCGCCTCGCTGCTGCAGGTAATCGACGATCCAGTGCGCCAACTGATCATCGGGGTTGAAAAAGTTGTAGTGCAGTTCCATATCTGCCCAGTAATGGTAGTAAGACCCTTCTACTCTCCCCTTAGCGAGGTCGTCATATGGCTCGGGACCGTAATTCGGGGTATCTCGAAAATAGAGCGTTTGCAGCGGGACAAAGGGAGGCTTGCCGGGACTGCGAACGACGCTCTTCTCCATCGCGCGCAGGATGGAAGCCCGGAAATCGGCGGCCTCGCTTAGATAGCGCTTTCCACGCGCAACGTCGATGCGCGTCTCGACGAGGAATTCACCGAAGTTCTGAAGTCCCTGGCAATTGGTGATGTCGTGCGCCACCACGTAATTCGAACTCGTAGCGGCACGCGCATCAACTGCCGGCCGAGCTGGAGGAAGGAGACCCCAATGCCAGGGCTTTTCGCTATCCGTAGACTCCATCGTCGTGTGCCGGTCACGGATAATCTGTTCGGCCACTCCGTAGAGGGCACTCTTATTTTCATTAAAGTAGTCGGAGTGTCCGGTCAGGCGGTATTCCTCATAAAGCAAGAAGAGGGGCATAGCACGGCGGTTCTGATACCGGTACCCTGCCGATTTCGGATCGATGCTGGAGGGAATCAGATAATTGAGCCAGGCTTCGGCATCTTTCCCAAAGCCGTAGCGCGCCATTGCGATGGCAGCGAATCCGTCCTCGAAGGGATAGTAAGAATTGTTGTATTCCAATCCTGAGCCATACGTGAACCGAGGACCGTCGGCGATAACGAAATTCTGCAACAGCAACGCGCGCCACATATCGTTGACACGCTTTTCGGGGACGCGGATCTGAACGCCGTCTGAAAGTAGGTGATTCCAGAAACCCCGCACTCTCGCGTGGACCGCGATGAACTCCTCTGCCGTCGGCAGCGCCGTTTGCTCCGGCAACTCAGGCGTGTAGGGTATCTTGAAAATAATGTGAGCGATGGAGTGAGGCGCGAGGCGCACTCGATGTGTAAGCTGTTGACGCGCGGCGTCGAACGTCGTTTCCCCTCCGGCGAACGCCAGCAAGACCTTCCCCGAAGCGTCCAGCATCCGAGGGCCGGAAACAGAGACACGCGAACTGTCAAGAAGGGTTAGTTGCTCTTGCAATTCGGCAGAACGCGTACCCGAACTCAGATTCGTCATTTCGAATCTGACATAGGCCGTATCCTGATTGTGTCCGGCAGGCCGCTCCGCGAAGGCAGTTTCCGAATACCGAACTCCGTCGCAAGTGTACGACGCGTTTACGATCGGCAAATAGCCGTCCTCATAACCGAGATGGGAAAACCGGGTTCCTTCTTTTCCGAACATTTCCCCTCGCGGACCAACACGGAAGAGAATATTGGTGTTCTCCGCGACGGAACGCGTGTTATTGCCTACTTGCTCCGTAATCAGATTCGCGGAGATAGCGCCGTTCCACCACACGACAAATTCTTCGTTCGATCCGGTTACGGGGGTGTTTGGATCGGAATATGATCCGAGCACCGTTCGGTCGAGAACTTTGCCGGGGTAGAGCGCGGCTAGCGCCGCAAACGACGGTTCGCCTTTTGCCAAAACGGCATCTGCAAGCGGGTCATCCAAGCTGTTGGCCATCAAACCCTCGCGCTGGCGCCCCTCCGCCATGGCCCGTTCCTCGGCGGGAGTCAAGACAGCTTGTTCCGCCCACCCTCGAGTGAGCGCCAGATACCGTTGTTGTAGCGCTTGGGTGTCGGCTCGATTGCTGCCATTGTGGGCAGGCGACAGTGCGGCAAAGATCGGCAACGAGACCAAAAGCAGCGAAAGGGGTGACAGAAAACGCAAAGTCCTGCTTGTCATTTTAGGAGCCTCTTGTGAGGCCTTAGCCTGAGCATTTGTTCAGGCGCTGGCAAGGGGTTGATAGTAGGTTCGCTGCGTTCTTCCTGTCTCCGTGTCAGAAGACGATCTTCAAACCCAATTCCATCTTCCTGGAGCTTCCGGCACTTAGAATCTCGCCGAAAGTACTGGTGCCAACGGTCAGACCTGGGTCAGAAAGGTTGCGATGGTTCAGAGCGTTGTATATTTGCCAACGGAATTGCACGTATTTCTCGGTACCGGACATTATGTAGAAATTTTTCATCAAGTTCGTATCCAACACCTGCTGCCCTGGTCCGGTCAGGACTCCGACCGGGGAGTTGCCTAAGGTGTATGGCGCCGGACAGGTGAAACCGCCGGTGTCGAACCACTGGTTCGCGGACGGGTTAGAAATTTGCGGATCACCGGTCAGGTCCGGCCGGGTATTCTGGCCGTTGCCCAGAGTTGCGCCGCTACAGGCCAACGTCAAAGGATCGCCGGAGCTGAACGAGTAGATTCCGGCCAGCTGCCAGCCTCCAAGAGTCATCTCTTCGATGCCATGGAAACTGCTCCCGAACCGGCGTCCCCTGCCAAACGGTAGGTCGTAGATAACGTTGGCGTGGAAGATGTGCCTGCGGTCCCATTCAGTCGGGCCGCTGTTGTAGCCTTTAGGCATCCAGGGAAATGCTGCGCTTCCATCCGCGACGAGGCCGGCGGTCGAGCTTGCATACTCGCCGGTGGATTTGCCGAGAGTGTAGTTGAAGTCATAGCTGAGCCCATGTGTGAAGCGCCGCTTAAACTCGACGATGAAGGCGTGATACCACGAGGTACCCAGGTTTTCGTAGATGTTGACCGTGCCGAATTGCGGGTACGGCAGCGAGGCCTGGAGATTGGTGTACTTTCCCGGAGAAGCAGTGTTGGTGAGATTACGCACCGGCAGGTCGTATCCATGATTGCCAACATAAGAAAGCGTCAGCGCTGAATCGAATGGAAGAGCCTTCTCCACAGAAAGGTTCCATTCCTGCGTTTTCATCGGTTTGATGTCGTAAATGGCTGCCGCAACTGAAGGAGCCACGAAATCGGAGGGCGAGGCGGGGAACGCGGTTTCCCATCTCTGGTTTGAGGTCTTCGCGTAGGCCACGCTCTCGCTGAGCCAATACGGCGGTCCGATTATGGCGGATCCGGTCACGTTGCCGTTGTAGCTGGAGGCGAAGATTCCGTAGCCTACCCGAACGGCGAAGCCGTTCGACCCCGTCGGACGCCAGGCGAGACCGACGCGAGGAACCGGAAGTGAACGGCGCTCTGACAGGCCCGGCGAGTAACCGACTTGCGAAGCCGGGACCCACAAGTTCGAAGTGGCCGCGGCCAGGAAAGGCGCGACGGGCTGGCAGTTCAGGTCCATCTTGCCGGGGCTTACTTCGCCTGCCACGGCCTTTTTGATCGCGAAATCGAAAGTTGCGCCGCAACCACGGACGAACGACTTCTGCCACCATATTTCGTACCGCAGCCCGAGATTCAGGGTAAGGTTGGGGAGCACGCGCCAGTCGTCTTCGCCATAAAAGCCCGAATAGGGAGAATGCGCAATGCCGAAATCGGCGAGGGGCACGTTGGCTGAAACGGAACTGACTAACCCCAGGAGATAGTCGGCGAAGCCATTGCCGGTATATTGACCATTGAACGTAAAGGCACCGCGCGGCGCAGCTGAGGAGTGGTGAGTCAGCGTGCGGTTATCGAGATACTCCGAGCCCACGGTAATCGTGTGCTTGTTCCGCACCATCTTCAGGGCCGCCGTGAAGTCGAGCACCTCCCTCTTGAAGGAAGCCGGGACCTGCTGTGGATAGCTGAACCCCTGGTACCCGGTAATCGTCACCGTCGGCAAACCGATGGCGCCTCCGATGAGATTGGAGGAGAAGCCTTGAATACCTGCATCAGCCGTCAGATTCTCTTTCCCAACAGCGGGAGAGTTGATGTCTGACTGCGTGTGCACGAAGCCGGCAACTGCAGTGAACAGGGTTGTGGGGTTGAGGGGCCAGTCGTAGTGGGCGCCCAAATTGTGCTGAACGGCGTATTGGTTGCTGTAAACGTCAGGGCTGTAATCGTAATTCGTTTGTGTGTCGCCGATTCGAATCCAGCGCAGGTACAAGCGCTGGGATTGAGTCACGTTGTGGTCAACCCGCACCACGAGGTTGCCGTCATCGACAGGCGTCGGAAAAAAGTATTGCCACCGGTTGTTCGGCTGATTGGGGAGCTGGACGTAAGGGAAGAAGAAACTGGAGGAGGACGAGAACATCGAAGTCGGGATCTGGTTATTGGTGAACGCTTGCCCCGTGTAGGGATTGACGAGTTTCTTGCTCACTGAGGAGAAATCCCCTTTCAAGAAAGCCGGGTCAATGGTGGCGTGCGTCGCGAGCCCCGTACTGTGCTGTATGGTCTCTTGAAAGCTCCCGAAGAAGAAGGTCTTGTCGCGGATGATGGGGCCGCCAAAAGTAAAGCCGAATTGATTCCGCTTCAGTGCGGCCTTTTGGCCACTGAAGAATTCCGTGGCGTCCAGGGCGTCGTT
The DNA here is from genome assembly GCA_036273275.1 of Bryocella sp. Taxonomy (GTDB): domain Bacteria; phylum Acidobacteriota; class Terriglobia; order Terriglobales; family Acidobacteriaceae; genus Granulicella. Next base: position 14,446 of record DASUHZ010000002.1, on the reverse strand, counting down.
GCGGAGGAAGTCCCAGACGCTGCCGTGGAATTTATTTGTACCCGAACGCGTTGCCATGATGACTTGAAGAGGCTGCCGGCCATTTTCAGCGCTGAAGTCGAACGTCTCGACACGGAACTGTCCTATGCTCTCAAGGTTTGGGATCGAGAAGCCGGTTTCAGTGCTGGGATCATTAGCGCTAATGCCATCGATCGAGAACTGGGTAGCATCCCCGTGGATTCCGAAGCCTTCGACGGAATGATCCAGGCTGTTGCTGTCGCCCAGGGAACTGGAAGAGGTGTACATCATTCCAGGCGTCAAGCGAACCAATTCAATCGGGTCACGGCCATTAACGGGAAGATCCTGGATGTTCTTCTGATCGATGGCAGATTCGACGGACGATTGCTCCGTCTGGACCAGACCCGCGTCCGCCGTGACCGTGACCTCCTGATGCGTTTGGCCCACATTGAGAACCGGGTCGACGCGTTGCGTCTGTCCTACCTCCAACTCGGTACGAGCCAGGCGCCAGGTAGAGAATCCGCTGTGTGAGACGGCCACGGAGTAGTTGCCTCGCAGCAGTCCGAGCACCTGAAAGTATCCATCTTGATTTGTGGTGGCCTTCGACTCGATTCCAGTATCCGCATTGGTGACCAGCACCCCAGCGCCCGGAATCACCGCCCCGCTGGAATCCTTTACGATCCCGAGAATCGAGGCCTCTGTCCCCGTCTGCGCGGTGAGAGTTAAAGATACCCCGCAAAGAAGCACGGCAAGTGCCACACTGAGAAACGTTTTCATGGCTTTCCCTCCTCGCCTCCGAACAGGCAGCGAGTACGTTCACTGTATAGAACAATCAATTCGCAATGCGAACAAGAACACTAAGTCGATCAGCCGATTGTTGTCAATAGTTGCCCTTGAGCGTGAAGCCACGGCAGCGCGTACGCTAACTGGCTCGGTTGCAGATTCGGAATCGCGCGACGACCGGACCTGGTAAGCACGATCTAACCGGCGATCTACGCCTTGACCTTTGCTCTCGCGCTCGTAACACGCTCGTAGTGAACCGTCTGTCGGCCTATGCTGAACGCACGTTTGGATCTCGTTGCTGCATGGTGCGCTACCCACGCACGCGCGAACCCTTTGGGAATCGCACTATGTGAGTCAATCGAACGCTCATTCCTGCGCTGACGCCATAGGGGCGCATGTCTCCGAACGGAAATTCACGCCAGAGCTCGTACTCGACGTCGATTAGGCGAATGTTGATGTAATCGTTTATTTCGAGGTCGAGCCCAACTCCTGGGACCACAGCAAGGAAGTCACCGTGGGCATAACGGAACGGCATTTCGATGTGACCATCGCCGATTAGAAATTTCACATACGGCTGCCAATGACCGGAGCGTAAAAGCACCCTTGGCCCCGCCAGATAGTTTCTCTCTGATATTTTTTCTGAGTTGTGCAGCCTAAGGGAACGAGCCTCGAGCTCAACGCCGACTCGCCAGTGGGGCTGAAGGTCCGCGAACACGACAGCTCCACCTAGGGATCGCTGACCATAGGGTGAGTAGAAGAGCGAAGCTTCGCCACCGATAACAACCGTTGCTCCAGGGCCAGTCGCGGTGGGCACGGCCTGCGCCACCGCTCCAGGGTTACGAGTGAGTAATGCCATCATTACGGGCCAGAACAGTAGATGCTTTGGAATCGACCTCACTGGGTCACCGAAAGCATCACAACCTGGGACTGTGTGGCTCCTGTTCCCTGCCCTGAGGCCGTGACCTTAAAGCTATAGGTACCGGGCGGTGTGCCGGTTCCTTGCAAGCCGCCACAACCTGACATTGTGCACGTGAGCATGAATGCCGAGATGATCATCAGCAATGCAGGAAACCTTCGCCGTTGCCCAAAGAAACTCAGCAGCAAAGCCGCCGGGAACAAACACAGCACCACACTCGCATTGCGCCGCCTCTGTCTTGCGCTCGCCTGCGCTCCAGCGCCTAAAGGATCACCAGTATCGAGGATGAGCTGTACGGTGGCCGTGCCGCCGCTCGCGAGATTTGTCTGCGGCACGGAAAAGGTGCACGTCGCCGCAAACGGAAGCCCCAGGCATCCAAGTTGAATGACGTCGCTGAACCCCTTGATCGACGCGAGCGAAAGCTGAATAGTGGAATGCTGCTTACTCACGATGCTGACGCTGGCTGGGGCGATGGTGAGCGTGAACTGGGTGGCCGGCCCGGCCTCCACCGTTGTGGGCGAAGAAGTAGATGGAGCATAAACTTTATCGCCTCCATAGCTTGCGACGACATTCTCATTGCCTGTGGAATCCTCGAGCAGGATCGTTAATGTTGCTACACCTGTGCTGTCCACTTGTGCCGTGCCAATCGCGAGACCACCACTGCTGAAGGTAATCATGCCCGTCGGCGCGGTGGTTCCGTCGGTGTGTGCAACGGCAATCAACGTCACCTGCTGCGGGTTTGCGGCATCCGTCTCCGAGCCTGTCAGCGTTGTGGTCGTCGCACGAGGCTTGACAGCTTCTGCCAGGACCGCGGAGGTCGCGGCGAAGTCGTTGCCGTCTCCCGAATAGCTTGCAGTAATCGCGTGCGTTCCGGCCGAGAGAGAAGGTAGAACGAGCGAGGCGTGTCCGCTCCCATCCAGAGCAGCGGCGCCGAGCAGCGTCGTCCCCTCGGTGAAGACGACGCCGCCCGCAGCGGTTACAGCACCGGCATTCGTGATATTGGCAGTCAGCGTGATGGGGCTGATCGTGAGTGCGGGGTCGGATGAAGATGTCAGCACCACCGACGTTGCCTGTTTGATGGTGAGCGAAAGAGGTGCCGAGATCGAAGCGCTGGCGCGTCCATCCCCAGCGTACTGCGCCACGATCGTTTGAACGCCCGGGGAAATCGTGCTCAGTGTCAGGCTGGCGCTCTCCTGTCCATTGAGGATTGCACTGCCTAACGCTGTTCCACCGTCGAGAAAGGTGATGGTTCCGGTCGCCGGGCCGCCATTGCTGCTGACGGTTGCAGTTAATGTGAGAGGTGAGCTGTACGTGCCTGGATTTGCACTTGCAGAGAGACTTACCAGTGTCGTCGCAGCTTGAATTGTCTGATTAAGCGAGGCAGAGGCCGCGGCAACGTTGCTATCTCCTCCATAGCTCACGGTAATCACGTGAGCGCCGACCGCAAGCGAGGAAGTGCGCAACACCGCGCTGCCCCCGCCATCGAGCGCCACCGTCCCCAGAGCGCTGCCACTATCGCGAAAGATCAAGATACCTGTCGGTAATTTCCCTTCGCTGGCCAGGATGTTTGCCGTCAACATTACTTCGACGCCCGCCACCGCTGGATTGAGGTTGGAGGTCAGGGTCGCCGTTGCAGGCTCCACAATCTGTTCGCTCAGCGCCGTCGAAGTCGAGCCTGCGTGTTCCGGATCACCGCTGTAGATCGCGGTGATGCCATGGATGCCGTAGCCCAATGCTGTGGTGGTCAGTGTCGCGGTCCCATTCGTCCCTAAGGGAATCGTGGCGAGGGATGCTGGTCCATCAAGGAACGTTATGGATCCAGTCATACCAGGACTGTCACTCACAACATTCGCCGTAAGCGTGACGGGCTGCCCAACAATTCCTGGATTACTGCTGGCCCCGACGCCGGTCGCCGTGGGCGCCTGTTGTACCGTGACGATGATGACGGAAGACGTTGCGGCAGAGTTACGCGTGTCTCCGCTATAGACAACCGATAAGTTGTGGGGTCCGAGGGAAAGCAAGCTCGTCGCGAAGCTGAACGCATCGGACGAGGAGACAGGCTGGGAGGCGATCACACTGGAGCCGTCATGCAGTGCCAGCGTACCCGTAGGGGCAATCCCTGGAGCCGTTGGGCTGCCCGTGAGTGTGACCATCGTTCCGACATCAACGGCGTTGGCAGGACCGCTGAGCGTCACCGTGGGGACCGCAAGATTGATGGTTTCCACCCACGGCGTGCTTGCACTTAGCTGATAGCTTCCGTCGCCGCCGTAACCGACCGTTAGCGTATGCGAGCCGACGGAGAGCGTGCTGAAGGAAAAAGAGGCGTCCCCCTGCGCGGTTAGCGCTGCAGTCTGGACTGCCTGTCCGCCATCATAGAGAGTCACGACGCCCGTAGGTGTTCCTGTAGAACTCGTGACTGTGGCACTGAAACTTACCGGCATCCCGGCGAGTGCCGTTGTGCCCGACTGCGTCGCGGTCACCCTTGTGACGCTCTTCTGTACCTGTTCTGCCACAGAAGACGAACTACTGTTCGCATAGTTCGTTGCTCCTCCGTAGCTCGCCGCAAGCGTGTGTCCGCCTACATTGAGATTACTTGCCGCGAGTGTCGCCTGGCCGGAGCCATCGAGGTTCACCGTGCCAAGCAACGTTGCACCATCGGTGAACGTGACCTGTCCAGCGAGAGGCCCGTCTGCCGTACTGCCACTGGCGAGAGCAACGGTGGCGGTGAGATGTAATGTGGCGCCCGCAGAAAGCGGATTGGCATCGCCGGTTAGAGTCGTCGTGGTCCCGATCTGCGCGACTGTTTCGGTGACAGGTGAGGAGTTGCTGAGAGCGTTGTCGGTATCGCCACCATATTTCGCCACGATCGAATGAGCTCCCGGCGAGAGCGAGTTGGTCGTAAGCGTCGCGACACCGGAGCTGTCGAGACTGGCCGAGCCTAAGGACGATCCGTTCTCAGTAAAGGCGACGACTCCAGTAGGCTGAGGACCGTCTGCACTCGTTACCGTAGCGCTCAGCGTGATTGCGTCGCCGACAGTTGGCGTCGCATTGGTTGTTCCCAGCGTAGTCACCGTAGTCGCATCAGCGATCGTCTCGTTGACAGCGTTCGATATGCCGGACGCGTCATTTGCGTCTCCGGGATATTGAGCAGTCAAACTGTGAGCACCGGGAGTCAGGTGTGTGGTGGAGAACGTGGCTACACCGCTCCCATTGAGGGTCACAATGCCGGATACCGCATCGCCGTTGTCATAAAACACGACGTTTCCAGTCGGGGTTCCGGAGGATGCAGTCACCGTGAGGGTGAGCGTCACATCAGCAAGCACGGTCGCTTGCGGGTTTGGGGTTACTGAGAGGACCAAAGTTGGCGGTTGCTTAACCGTCTGGACCAACGACGCAGAGTTTGCCTCGTTGTTGGCATCGCCTGCATAGTTCGCCGTAATTGTTCGCTGCCCCAGATCTGGCCAGGACGCAGAACACGTCGCGATCCCCGCAACCAGATTGACGTTGCTGCACAGAGTTGATGATCCGGCCATAAACGTCACGAGCCCGGTCAACGGCGAGGAGCTATCGTTGATTACGGTCGCTGTAAACACAACCGTCTGTCCGGTAACGCTCGGGTTGACGCCAGACGTGAGGGACATCGTTGTCGGATTCACATCCAGGGCGTTGCCAGAAATATCGATTACTTCGGGAGTGTTCGCGGCATCGGATTTCAGCGTGACGAAGCCTTGCAAGTTCGAAGCAACTGTCGTCGGCGCAAACTCCACCCCCAGGTAGCAAGTTGAACCCTTCGGCGTTGCGACTGTGAAACTGCAGGTAGTGGATATCGAATCAAGTGCTGCATTAAGCACTGCCGGTGGGGCGAGGTTCAGATCTGCATTGCCGTCGCTATCCAAACCCTCGACCTCGGCGGGCGAGGAAATCTTCGTCACTTTTGTGTCGGGAAACTGCGGAAGAGTAAATGGTGTTGCGAGCACACGCCGAATGCGGTTGTTGATTGTATCGGCCAGATAGAAGTCACCGTTCTGCGCGAAGAAGAGATCATAGGGCCCATGTAGCCTCGCCTGGCTGGCCGGTCCACCGTCACCGGAAAAACCCTCACTTCCAGTTCCAATGATCGTCTCGATCGTTGCTGTCCCGGCATTCACGTCGCCTGTGCTTGCGCTGACCTTGCGTACGCGATCATTGCCAGAGTCGGCGATATACAAATCGCCGGCGGGATCGAGCGCCACACCGATGGGAAGGTTTAGCACCGCCGACCGAGCTGCCCCGTTGTCCCCATCGAACCCTTGCGCGCCGCTTCCTGCGATGGTGGAGATCACGCCCCCGCTCACCCGACGAATGCGGTTGTTATAGGTATCCGCAATGTACAGCGAATTATCCGGTCCGACCGTGACGGTCCACGGTGAATTCAACTCAGATGTCGTAGCTGTGCCGTCGCCGTTGTACCCGGGACTGCCCGGTACGCCAGCCACAGTGCTTATCTGACCTGTGGAGGCATCCACCTCACGTATCGCGCCATTCCCTGTATCCGCGATGTAGAGATCGCCCGCCGCATCCAGGGCAATGCCCTCCGGTAGAGACAGCTTTGCTGAAGTTGCCGGTCCGCCATCGCCCGAATAGCCCTGCCTCTGAGGCACGCCTGCCACTGTGGTGATATTCCCATTGACGTCGATACGTCGAATGACCTGATTTCCGCTATCGGCGAAGTAGATGTTTCCAGCACCGTCTATCGCCAAGCCACCGGGTGTGCTGATCGCGGCCTGTGTGGCCGAGCCCCCATCGCCGGAATAACCTGGATTTCCGGTGCCAGCGATTGTTGCGATCAGCTTGCTCTGCGCATCGACTCGACGTAAACGATAGTTCTCAGTGTCCGAAAGGATTAGGTTGCCGGCGGGATCGACGACCATCGCTGCAGGCTCATGGATCGACGCGATGGTCGCCAACACATCATCGCCCTCGTAGAACCACTCCGTATCGCCCGCTACCGTATCAATGCGGCCGGGCTCCAGCACCGCAAGCGATCCTGTCCCGACGCCCGCAATCAGCGCAGCACCGAGCAATGTCCCGCTCGTGCTCATGATCCGCACCGCACCCATCCGCAGTCCGGGATACTTGGGCGCAAAGATAACGTTGGCGGTGCAAGTTTGCCCAACGGCAGTGACAGGTTGATCGAGCGGACAAGATCCTCCCGTGCCGATGGAGAAGTCCTCGTTCGGAATGCCTTGCGTCACAGCCTCAGGATCGGTTGGAGTGCCCGTGGCCGTCATAGTAACGGTTACTGTGATCGGCGCGGACTGCAGCCCTACGGTTGTTGTAGCCGGAAAGGCGGAGACTGTCTGGGCGGATAACAGATTCGAGCAAAAGAGAAACGAGAACAGAAGCGCTACACATGCCGGAGCACAGCTGAGTCTAGCCCTGAAGAAATGAGACACTCTCTTTCTATCGGCTAGAGAGGCCGTGAGATTAGTCCGGATTGGTGCCGAAACGCACAGTCAAACCGGAGGCCTGCTTCGACCCGAGGCCTAAAGTCAGACGTTCGCCTCGCCGGCCCAGTCAAATCGCCTCAGCGCGGAGTTTTCGTGCGGGGCAGCGGCCCTTCGTCGCCTATTGCAAACTTTACCGAGTGAAAGGGCGTTTTGAGGCTTGGGCAAGCAGCGCCAATAACTGGCGGTCTAGATAGTTGATCACCGTCGACGCGAAGAGCATGCCGCAGATCCACCAGCGAATAGGGTACGAGCGACGAGGCCGCCGCTGATGGATCACGCAATTCTGCGTTTCGACGAAGGTGTTGCCGGGTTCTGCGATATCGATGGCCTCCGGGCTCGAGGATGGTGAATGGATGGCCCGCAATTCTCAGTTCCTGCATAACGCTCGAATAAGCCGAGTTGGGCGAGCCCAACGATGAGTTCGGTGTCATCTTCGCACCGGCTCCTCGCAAATCGCCACGCTGAAGGCGCTGACCGCCACTCCCGGTCTACCGTGGAACAGGGTGTTGGGATTTCACCTGGAAGAATACATCGGTATGGCCGCCGATCATCCAGCATCTTTTCGCGGCTATCTTCGGCATCACTTATTAAATAGGGTAACGCTGAAGCAGTTCTATGAAATTGACGGCGCCGCGTCCGACTCCCGCCAGGTGTGCAGGCAATATTCATTGCAATTGCAGAGAGTCATCCCGCAACTTTGCCTTCTAGGGATTGGAGAGAAGGTCATCTCGCGGCCAGGGTAATGCCATGCAACTGAAGGAGCTCTTCAGTCTCTTCGCCGGAGGGGAGCGAGGGTTGCGCACCCTCTCGCGTGACCGAGACAGCGGCCGCAGCGGCGGCAAAGCGCGCGCTTTCCACGGGCGTATAGCCACGCTCCATGGCGACGGCGAAGGCCCCGTTAAAAGCATCGCCAGCGGCTGTAGTGTCCAGTGCGCTGACCGGAAATGCCGCGATGGAATGCTGAGGGTCCTCGGCCTGGGCGAGCAACGCGCCCTCGGAGCCGCGCTTGAGGATGAGGTTGCTAACGCCGGACGCACGCAACTTCCTCACGAGCCCATCTTCGGAGGACGCGTTCGGCGCATAGAAACCGGCCTCTGTTTCGTTCGGCGTGAACCATGTGACCCGAGCGAGAAGCGACTGCGGGAGTAACCTGGCGGGCGCGGGATCGAGCATCAGCGATATCCCTGCTTCTTCACAGACGCCGGCAAGCCATTCGACTGTCGGCAGGGGAATCTCCAATTGCGCGAGAACCATTCCCGCGCTCCGAAGAATATCCATTTTGCCGCGCAGATAGTGCGGCGTCACTTCCAGATTGGCGCCGGGGGTTACGACGATACAGTTTTCGCCAGCCGCATCCACGACGATGGTGGCCGTGCCGGAGGAGCCGCTGCTGATTTCAATATGCTGCGTGTCGACACCGTAGCCGCTAAGCGTCTCCAGCAACTGCTGTCCGAAGCCGTCGGAGCCGATCTTGCCGAGCAGGATGCTGGGATGACCGAGCCGGGCGACGGCGACGGCCTGATTGGCGCCTTTGCCTCCGGAGTGCAGATTGAAACTGGTGCCGATGATCGTCTCTCCTGCCCGAGGAAGATGGTGGGCGTGCGAGACCATATCCATATTGATACTTCCAACGACAACAATGGGTTTCATTCTTAAGCTCACCGGGTCTGCGGCGGAATCGCCGTTATCAAAAAATGGGTGCGATAGCAATGGCAGTCAGTCCGGCAAGAAAGGCCAGAAACATTACAACGAGGAGACCGAGCACGCGCGAGGAGGGCGAGCGGAACTCACGCCAGATGAAGACACCCCAGAGCGCCGAGATCATTGTGGCGCCTTGGCCGATGGAGTAGGAAACCGCCGGGCCGACGAAGTGTAGCCGCGAAGCGACAAAGTTGAGCGTGCCTCCGCAGATCCAGATAGCGCCGCCGAGCATGCCAGCAAGATGCCACCGCGCGGAAGCGCCGGTAAACCCGGCGAGCGTGACCGGTGTGCCACCATCGATCGGTTTGCGCATGAAGAAGTAGTTCAACGGAAGGGCGCAGAGGATGATTCCAATGACAAAGAAGAAGGCGGTCGCATAGGGACCGGGAGCAGCCGGCCCTGCCATTGCTTTGCTGACCAGCGGATAGAACATTCCCATCAGAGCGCCGGCGAGGAGGCTGAGGACGATGCCGCGAGCGTTGCCCTTCCTATGTCCGATCTCTCGCTCGCGGTAAGCCAGCGAGTCGCAAACGATGGCGACGACCACCAGGACGATCCCTCCGAAGAGCAACAGCGGGTTGCCCTGCGGCGCGAGGAGATAGCTGCTGAGCGCACCGATCACGAGCGCAAGGCCGATACCGACGGGAAACGCAACCGCCATTCCGGCCACTTCAATCGCTGCAACCAAAAGGAGGTTTGCGATGTTGAAAACGGCTCCGCCGGCGATGGCGTACACGATGGCTGTGTGCGGAGCCTGCAGCAGGTCGGCAAGAAAGGGCGCGCCGACCGATCCCATAGAACCCAGGGACAGGCCGAGCAGGATGACGCCGAGGAGCAGACCGACGAGATAGTCCCAATAAAAGAGCTGGAATCGGTACCCGGGGCAGAGCTTCATGGCGTTGGCCCAGGAGCCCCAGCAAAGCATGCTGCCGATCATGAATAGAAGGGCGGCTTCGTAGCTATGAGGAAGGTACATGAATTTCCCTCAATGACCTAGAACAGAGCGAATGGAGAGTGCAGAATGAAACGATTCATCGAATCACAAGCTACAGTGAAGAACCGGCCGATGTCAACGTTTCTTTCGATGTCAAGCAGCATGAATGAAGTCTGGCGGCAAAGATCGAGCAGTTAGACTAGGCAATATCGGAACATTCACTCATGGCCACGATTAAAGAGATATCGCAACGTGCGGGCGTGTCGATTGGAACGGTTTCCAACGTTCTGAACGGGCTGCCCACTGTTCGTGAGGCTGCCCGTAAACGTGTTCTGGATGCGATTGAGAAGCTCGAGTACGAGCCTTCCCTCTTGGGCCGCGCGCTGCGTAAGGACAAGACGAACATGATCGTGATGGTCGTGCCCGACATCACCAACCCATTTTTCCCAAGCGCGGTGCGGGGGGCGGAAGACGTCGCTTTCCAGAACGGGTTTCGCCTGGTTCTGTGCAATTCCGATAATGACGCTGCGAAGGAAGCAACCTATCTGCGCGAGATGCGGACATATCGGCCGTCGGGGTTGATCATCGTTCCGGCGAGCCTGAGCCAGGGAATCGATGAGGCGAAGGCCTATCTGGAGGCCGGATCGTGCGTTGTGTACGTGGACCGCATACCGACGAAGTGGCGTGGCGATTCGGTCACCAGCAAACACGAAGAAGGAGCGTACGCAGCGACAAGGTACCTGATCGAACTGGGACATGAACGCATCGCCACGATCGCCGGACCGCTGACCAGTCCCAGCGGAAGAGCGCGGCTGGAGGGATTTCGGCGTGCGATGAAGGAGAACCGGCTACGCGTGCCTGCCGGATATACGCAGGCGGCCGACTTCAACAAACATGACGGCTATGAGAGGGGTAAACGGCTTCTGGCGCTGCGGCGGCCGCCGACGGCGATCTTCGCCGCGAACGATCTGGTGGCGTTCGGCGTGCTGGCTGCACTGCGCGAAGAGGGGTTGCGATGTCCGCAGGATGTCTCGGTCGTGGGGTTCGACAATCTGGATGACAGCGACGCAGTAGTGCCAGCGCTCACGACGGTCGACCAATTTGGCTACGACCTTGGCGCGAATGCCGCACAGATTGTGATCGACCGAACACGCGGCGATAAGAGATCCGTGCGCCGGGTTCTGCTAGCGCCGGAGTTGCGGATCAAAGAATCGAGCGCTCCGCCAGCCCGGCGGCGCAAACCGTAAGAGCGCGGTGCAGACGCAGAATTCTCACGGGGCCAGAACTTCCTATGGCACAGCATCGGCGACGCAACGAAAACCTACTGTAGCAGCACGGTCTCGTCCCGGCGACATCAACAGATACTTGCCGTGCTGATCCAGTTCGTAGGCTTGCGGGAAGTACCAGACAGAGCCCACAGGCTTGTAATAGCTGCCGCCGCGAAGAATCGCTGCGCGCGTGTGCTCGTCAGCGTATTCGTCAGTCCACTCCCATACATTTCCGACGAGGTCCTCCACGCCGAAGGGGCTCGCTGCCTGAGGATGAGCCGAAACATCGTCGGGAGCGGAGACGTCACGAGTGCGATTGGTCGCGGGCACCATCGAGGCATCCCACTTCGGGCCCCAGGGATAGAGGCGGCCGTCGGTTCCCTGTGCCGCGAGCTGCCATTCCCATTCGTGCGGCAGACGCTTGCCTGCCCAAGTGGCATAAGCGCGAGCATCTTCGAGCGAGACCCAGGTCACAGGCTTGTTCGCCCATCCATCGGGATAGGCTCCGTTCGTCCAATCCCTAAGGAAGTTGTGATCATCCTTCGGGTGATAGTGTGACGCGTCGATAAATTTCTTGAACTCGGCGTTCGTGACCGGATACTTGTCGATAAAAAACGAGGAAACCTGCATGGAATGCAAATGGTGCCGCCGCGCGACATCCTCCCACGGATACTGCACGTCAACGCCGGCGCGATTGCCGCCTTCGAGCTCAATGCCTTCCACTTTGAAGTCGAAGCGCGAGGCGGGAATTCTGACCATGCCCTGCGGCGCGGCCGCGAAGAGCTTTGTCCGCTTGATCTCAGTGATGGTTTGAGGAAGAACGGTCCGCGCCTCGGAAAAGGTGTCGAGACGCACGGCGTTGAACGCCTTCATCTCGCGCAGGAAGGCGCCTAGATCGGGCGCGGGAGATTTCGTTGCAAGGATGGCGCCGAAGCCGTTGGCTTCTACCGTAAAGGAGAGCACGGCGCGTCCGCTATGGAGGGAAGGCGTCAGTTCGACGCCGTGCCATAGATCGAAATAGTGCAGGCCGGGTTCCTCGGGCAGCGACATCTGATCGCCGCTGACATCGAAGCCGTTGCGATTGACGATGGTCCAGAGAGTCCGCTCCGCGGTGGGCCAGCGGCTGGCGTAGATTTCATAGCGCAGCATGGGGGTGTGCGGTTCCCACTGCGGACTAATGAGATTTGCGGCATAGCGGCGCTCAATCTTCGCAATGCGGCGAACGATCTCGGAGTCGCGCTGCGTCATGCCGTTCCAGATGCCCCAGATGTTCTCCCACGTCTCCATGCCCACGCCGTTGAAGAAGGCGTATTGCAGGTCGACGGTCTTGTTGAGCTGCCAACGGTCGGAGATGTTGGTCATGTGGCGATGCTCGAGCCATTTGTACTTGTCGACGAACTCCGGGCCGGAGACATCGAGAAATATCCGTCCGGGTCCCTGCTGACGAGCCGCGCCCGCAGGCGGAACGGCCTGCGCCCAGGTCATGTTGTTATAAGCCAGGGCTTCATCCTGCGTTAGATGTTCGGGCTCGAAGGCGAGAGGATGATCGGTCTTGTCAGAGGCGACGCGGAAGGAGCGCGGAACAGCGTTCAGCGTGTCGCCGTTAACGCCGTCAGCGCCGACGGAGGCGAGCTCTTCTGTGAGCGCATCGGCCTCGGGCTTTCCGGGATCGTGCGTTCCCTGATCCCACAGCATTACGGGGAACAGTACATGCACATTGCGGCGGTGAAAATCGGCAACCATCTTCCGGATGCCTTCAATGCCGCCGGGCAGATCGTGAAACATGTCGAACTGGTTACGGCTATCGATGCCGATGTTGGGATAGGTTGGCCAGATCAAAACGGCATCGATACCGCCATAGCGCTTGTTGAGATCATCGAGATAACGATCGACGGTATATTGGCCCGCGATGGGATCGTAGAAGTAGCGGTCTTCGACCATCATCTGCGGCTGCATGTAGCTGCTCTGCGTCCACTTCAAGGCAGGACGGTCATATTCGGCGCCGTCAAAGCCGATGCGCACAAGCTGCTCATGCCGCCAGCGCTGCATGTCGGTGAACCATCTGGCGAAGTCCTGCGGCTGCGCAGGACCTTCGATCAAAGAGCCGGAGACATGAATGTCCGGATCCTGAGCTGAAAGATTCCCATTGGCGAACAGAAGTCCGCCAACGGCGAGAAGTAGACCAATGCTCTTTGCCGACAGAGTCATGCGTAATTAACCATCTCTCCGTAACCTGGTCAAACCATATTGCAGCATCAGAAGGAAAGCCGCAGGGCAAACTGCAGGACGCGGCCACCCGACGAGCTGCTGATTCGGCCGAAGTTCGCGGGGCTACTGAGCACGGCGCTGGGGCCATAAAACGTAACATTGTTGAATGCGTTGAACGCTTCCGCGCGGAACTGCGCATTGACGCGCTCGAACAGCGGGAACGTCTTGAAGGCCGACAGATCAGTATTGAAGGAGTTCGGGGAGTAGATGGAATCGAAGTGCGTGTTTCCTTCTCCCGTCGCTGTGCCAGCCGGAAGCGGCGCGAAAGCGGCAATGGTGATGTACTGGGCCACCATAGCTGCCCGGCTGCGTCCTTTCGGAAGGAGCGGGTTCCCAATTTGATTGGGACGATCGTTGTTCGTTCCGTCGAAGTTCGTATCCGTGCCGGAGGTCACGTTGAAGGGCTGGCCCGACCGCAGCGTTGTAATGCCGTTCACCTGCCATCCTCCGAGGACCTCCTTGCCGAGAAATCCAAAGTGATTTATCGATGGAAGCGCATAGATATAGGAGACGGTGAACTTCTGCGGCATGTCGTCGCCGGAAGGTCCGTAGCTGCTCCGGATGTTGTAATTGTCCACCGTCGCACCATACGCCATCGCCTTCGACCAGACATAGCTTGCGCTGAGAGAGAAACGCCTGTCGAAGTGACGCGTCAGTACCGCCTGTAGCGAATGGTAAGACGCATTGCTGGACGGCAGAACCTCCGAGATGGCAGCGTATGTCAACGGGTTCGCTGGATATTGCAGATTGAATGGCCTGCGCGCATTCTTCTGCGCTGTACTGTTGCAGGTCGCGTTGGTGCAGTTGGGACGATAGATAGGACCGTCTTCGTCACGTGTGATATTCAGGTGTCGGCTGACGTTGGCAACGTAGGTAAGCTGAGAGCTCCAGCGGGTGCCATACTGCTGCTGCACACCAAGGCTGAACTCCTGCACGGACGGAATGTTGTGGTAGCCGGGCTGCAGACTGAAGATATTGGCGCCCGGCAGAAACGTCGCGTTCGCCGGATCCGGCGTAAAGGGAAATGGATCTGCGCCCGGATAGAACGGATTCACCAGATTGGGCGTATTGCTCACCGTCACGGACCGGG
>DASUHZ010000001.1:0-24378 GCA_036273275.1 Bryocella sp. | reverse complement strand
GTATGTCGCTAAGAAATGTGGGAAACGCGGATTTCTGTGGAAGACTGCCGGGCGGTGCCCGGTAATCGCGCGGAGAACGCCGGATCTGCGGCTGGAACCACCGTTCTAACTTGCTCAATCCGTAACTTCCCGACTGCGCTCCCCCGTCCGCGATAACATTCTCACTGGCGGCACATCCCCCAGGAGGACCCCACAACTTGAGTCTCACGCTGAAGCCCCGGCATGCCGTCCGCGCGAAGATTTCCGCCATCGGCATCTACGTTCCTCCCCGGGTCCTCACCAACGCAGACCTCGAAAAGATGGTTGAGACCAACGACCAGTGGATTTTGGAGCGCACCGGCATCCGCGAGCGCCACCTCGTCGACAAGGGTGTCGGCACCAGCGATCTCGCCGTCGAAGCCGCCCGCCGCTGTCTCGCCTCCCGGGGCATCGAGCCCACCGAGGTCGAAGCCATCATCATGGCCACCGTCACGCCGGACATGATCTTTCCTTCCGCGGCTTGCCTCGTGCAGAACAAGCTCGGAGCCACCGGCGCCTGGGGCTTCGATCTCTCCGCTGCATGCTCCGGCTTCCCCTATGCCCTGCAGGTCGGCGCCAAGCTCGTCGAATCCGGCGCGCACAAAAAGGTTCTCGTCATCGGCGCCGACGTCATGAGCTCCATCATCGACTACACCGACCGCTCCACCTGCATCCTCTTCGGCGACGGTGCAGGCGCGGTCCTCATTGAACCTTGCGAAGAAGGTGAAACGGGTCTGATCGACTTCTGGCACGAGATTGACGGCTCCGGGGCGGTCTCGCTGAACATGCCCGCCGGCGGCTCGCTGCTGCCCGCCTCGCACGAGACTGTCGACAAGCGGCAGCACTTCGTCTACCAGGACGGTCAGTCCGTCTACAAGTTCGCCGTGCGCAAGATGGCCGAAGCCGCCGAAAAGGTCCTCGAGCGCAACGGCGTCACGGGCTCGGACCTCGGCTGCTTCATCCCGCACCAGGCCAACAAGCGCATCATCGAGTCCACCGCCCACCGCCTCGGCATGCCCATGGAGTGCGTCATCCTCAACATCGATCGCTATGGCAACACCACTGCCGGCACCATCCCGCTGGCGATGAACACCGCGATCGAAGAAGGCCGTCTCAGGAAGGGCGACCTCGTTTTGCTCGCCTCGGTGGGCGCAGGATTCACGGTCGGCGCCACGTTGCTCCGCTGGGAGTTTTAGCTCTCACCGATGCCTCGTCACGTCCTCGTCGCCCTGAAGTCCGGAAGCGATCCCGTCGCTCCCCTGCCGCCCGCCGCGTTTCATCGCACGCTCGACAGCCCACTCTACTGCCCCAAGTGCGAGGCCACCTACTTCCTTCTCGCCGACTATGATTGGGCCGTCAGCCGCCACTTTGAAGAGGAATCGCGCCACCACCTCACGCTGCTGCGCAAGACCATCCGCATCGGGCACGACCACGGCCACCGCATCACGCATTTTGAAACCAACGGCGTCGTTGTTACGCGTCACACTCGCGCCGACTCGCCATCACTCAAGGATCTGCATCCGCTCACAAACATTCCGCAGTGAGGCCCTGAGGTCTAATGCGGGCTCGGACGTTTACCTAATTCCCCGGCGCCGCGCCCATAGGCCGCAACGCAGGAGCCTGCGTCTTCTCTCTGGCCCGCACCAACGCCAGCACTCCCACCAATCCGGATACCAACAGCGCCAGACTTCCAGGCTCTGGCACCGGCGGCACCCCAGTGGCCGGAACTCCAGTCACATCGAACGCCGAGAAATTTCCCGGAGCCGTCGCCACCGTCCATGGCCCGGTCGCGCTGTTTGTGAGGTTGTAGTACCACGTACCGGAGTCGCTGAAGCTGTTGAGCCAGAACGTCGTATTGGCAGGGTCGCTTTGCGTCGCCACAATCCAGTAGGTCGAGCCCGCATCCAGGGTCGAGCACGCGCCGGTGCATGTGAAGTTCACGATGGAGGTGGTGGGGTAATCCGAGTAGCTCCCGGTCTGCGTCAGCGTGTCCAGGATCGCTCCCGGAGCCCCCGCAACATTCGACTCGATAAACACATTCAGTGGGGTCACCGGCCCGTTCGCCGCCAATGCCAGGTCCGCTCCTGTGAGCGTCGCCGTCTGCGTCGGACTGAACGAAAATGCGTTCGCCTCTGTTCCCGGCGGTGGCGTGATCGTAGTCCCTACCGTCCACCAGCTGGCGCCATCGTAGGTGTTGCCAGGTTGTGTGAAATTCGAAAACACTGTGTCCGCCCGCATCTGTGTTGCAGACCCGACCAGCATCAAACCGACCGCCGCACTCGCCAACATCCCCAATACCCGCACACGCATCGCAACTCTCCCGTACTCCTATTGGAGAGCCAAAGGGTCAACGGGGATGCCCCCTGAACCCTGAATGCTGAACCCTGAACGCGGTATACTCCTCTTCCCATGTCTGTCTTCGTTATTCTCCCCGCTGCGGGGATCGGTACCCGTATGGCCTCCGCCAATGCCGCAGCGAACTCTAAAGCTGTAGCACCCAAGCAGTTCATCGAGCTTCGAGGCATCCCCATCCTGCTCCATTCGCTGCGGGCCTTCCTCGCGGTCCCGCGCATCACCGGCATCTACGTCGCCGTGCGCGAATCTGAACAGCCGCGCGTCTCCGCGCTGCTTGAGGAGCACAAGCTCTCCAGCCGTGTTCATGTGGTTCGCGGCGGCGACACCCGCCAGGACTCCGTCGCCAACGCGCTCGCCGCACTTCCTTCCACTGGCGAGAACGACATCGTGCTGGTCCACGACGCGGTCCGCCCGCTCATCGACCCGCTGACCATCGAGCGCACCATTGACGGCATCGAGAAGCACGGAGCCGCCATCGTCGGCACACCGGCGATTGACACCATCAAGCAGGTTGAGCGCACCGCCGACGGCGCCCTCATCACCGCCACCATCCCGCGCGAGCTCATCGTGCACGCGCAGACACCACAGGGCGCCCGGGTCGCGCTTCTGCGCCGTGCCTTCTCTGAAGCCCAGGCCGACCAGTTCACCGGTACCGACGAAGCCTCGCTGCTCGAGCGCGCGAATATCCCCGTCTACGTGGTTCCCGGCAGCTCCCGCAACCTCAAGGTCACCCAACCGGGCGACCTCGAGATTGCCGAGTTTTATTTAGCTGGCTGAGGGCTCCTTCGCCGGCTGAGGGCTGCCAATCAATTCAAAGCGCCCGATTTCTACGCGGCAGCGACTGCCTCCGGCAGAAAGATTTCTCTTGAGCTCCGCCGTGCTCGCGGGTAGCATCCACGCACCCCACCCTCAGCAGCGAGGCACGTCATGAGCACACCTCTGGACCCCGCCAAGGCAGCTGCGTACGGCCAGTTCGTCGCAGCCGCTTACGACATGTTCAAAGCCAACAACCCCGACCCGCTTCGCCCCGCACCCAGGAACATTCCGTCCGGCTGGGAGCTCTCCGCATGGATCAACATGTCGGATTTCCTGTTTCAGACCACAGAGGCGAAGTTCTACGGCATCGTCGTGCATGAGATCGCAAATCCCGACAATCGCATCATCGCCATTCGCGGCACAGAAGGCATCGTAGAGTGGCTCGACGATGCTGCCTCCATCGTTATGGTGCCATTCAGGCAGGTGCCCTCGGCAGGCCGCGTGGCCTTCGGCTTTGACAACATCTATTCCACGATGAAGGTCATACCCGTACCCGCCGAAGCAGCCGGCTTCGCTGCTGCCGCCGAGGTCGAACTCACCGGCTCTTTCGCCGACCAGCTCGACCAGCTCGCTCTACGCCGCGAGGCCGAGCGCGGCGTGGCTCATGAGTTCGCTGCGGGCCGAACCCGCCACGAGCGTCCGACCGTGGTGACCGCCCACAGCCTCGGCGCCGCCCTGGGCACTCTCTTCGTCCTCGAAAACAGCGTCAAGCAGAAGTTCGACGTCCCCCTGATCAGCACCCTCGCATCGCCGAAGGTCGGCAACCTGGAGTTCGCGCACATCTTCAACGCTCTCCCGCATACCTCCTGGCGCATCGTCAACAGCCGCGACGTCGTCCCCAAGCTGCCTCCGACGATCCCTTTTATCCTCGACTATGAGCACGTCAACGACCCGTATCCCTTCGACTCGTCGAAGTTTGCGAAGAAGAATCTCGGCTGCTATCACAACATCGATACCTACCTGCACTGGCTCGACAACGCCATCCAGCTGTCTCCCGATTGCGTCTGAGCTTTCGCTCCCCCGAACCTCCGAGACATTACCTTCGCGCGTTCACACAACGCCCGCGCTCTGTCTTTGCGCGTTATACTGAGGCGCCCCAAATACTCATCCGGAATGTTCTCGAAGCTGCGCACCAGTCTGCACTCGGCCCTTCTCTGCACCGTCTCGCTTCTCGCCACCGCATCCATGGCGCAGACGACGATCAACGTCGGTCCCGGCCAGCCCTACACAACCATCCAGTCCGGCATTGACGCCGCCGCCAACGGCGACACCGTCCTCGTGGCTCCGGGCACGTACAACGAGAACATCGACTTCAAGGGCAAGGCCATCACCGTCACGAGCTCCGGCGGTGCTGCTGTTACAACGATCGATGGCGGTAACAAGCCCGGAGTAGCCACTGTCGTCTTCAAAACAAAAGAGACAAGCACCAGCACAATCTCGAACTTCACCATTCGCGGCGGCGGCGACACAATCTTCAATGGCGCCAGTGACGGTGGTGTGTTCGTCAGTGCAGCATCACCGACCATTCAGAACAACACCATCACCGCCAATTACTGCCACAACATCGATGTGGAATTTGGCGACGCGACGATCCTCAAGAACGAGGTCTCCGGAGTTCTGCAAAACAACCAGGGAAGTGGAACCGACGAAAGCTACTGCACCTTTGGCAGCGGAGTTCATCTTCAAGGAACCGGAGGTTCCGGCACCCAGTCTTCGATCGTCGGCAACATCATCGAGAACAATCTCACCGGCTCAGGCATCAACATCTGGGCCGCACAGAACGTTCTCATCAGCAACAACATAATCCGCAACAACACTTCGGGTGATCCGGGCAGCGCCTTTACCTCGGCCAACAGTGCCGGGACTGTTCTGTTTCAGAATCTGATCTACCAGAACACGTCTAACTGTGGCGGCGCGCTCGGCTTCATGGACAACGGAGACGCTGCCAATCCTTCCATCCTGATCGCGAACAATACGATCGTTGACAACGTCACACCCCAAACGACCGGCGGATCGGAGTGCACGCCGATCTCGCAGATCTATCCCAACCCTTATTCGTACGGCGAGAGCGGTCCCGGCGCCGTCTTCGTCAATAACATCATCAGCGGCTCGACCTCGTATCCAGCGGTCAACTGTTCCTGGTTTGGGGCGCCCAGCGAATCACTTCAGCCCACATTTGAAAACAACATCCTGTACAACGCCGGCGGCCCTTTCTTTGGCTCCCACTGTGTCGATGTTTCCGGTAAATACAACAACATCGTGGCTGATCCGCAGTTTGTCAGCCCTTCCACCGGCGACTATCACCTGAAGTTCACATCACCCGGAATCGATGCCGGACAAAACAGCGCTCTCCAAACCATCCTCACAATGACAGGAAAGAGCGTCTCAACCGATTTCGATGGCAAGCTTCGCATCCAGGACGCCACCGGTCAGGGCTGCATCATCGACATCGGCGCCTATGAATACCAGGGCACCCAATCCTGCTCCACCAACGAGACCTTCATCGGCTCACCCAATCCGTCCACCTACGGTCAGACGGTCACCTTCACCGCGCGGCTGTCTTCCTCCTTTGGCGTCCCCACAGGAGACGTACAGTTCAGCGATGGCGGCACCATCCTCGGCACAGAGGCCATTTCCAGCACAGGAGTCTCCACCTTCACCACCAGCCAGCTGTCTGTCGGCTCCCACATCATCACGGCGTCGTACCAACCCACCGGCATCTTCCCACCCTTGAGTGTCCGCGTGACGCAGGTGGTTAATGGCGCCGCCACCAACGTCGCGCTTACCTGCTCCGCGAACCCTATCTACGTTACGCAGACCACGCAACTCGCAGCCATCGTTAGCTCGGTGGACGGCACTCCCACCGGCTCTATCACCTTCACCGACAACGGCGCCACGCTCGCGACCCAGGCACTCGCCGGTGGTGCTGCGAATTTCACCTACACCGGATCAACCGCCGGCACACACACGCTGACCGCGACCTTCGTTCCGAGTGGCGCCTTCGCCGGCAGTTCCGCCTCCTGCTCCGAAACCGTCAACCTGCTGCCCTCGAAGTCCACACTTTCCGCCGGTCCAGCCAGTTCCACCTATGGCTCGGCGGTCACGCTGACCGCGACCGTCTCCCCCGCGACACCGCCCGGCCCGAGCACGCCCTCCGGCACGGTCACCTTCTACAACGGAGGTTCCGCGATCGGCACGGGCACGCTCGCCAACGGAGTCGCGTCGCTCACTCTCACCACACTTCCCGGCGGCACCGACAACCTCACCTGTGCCTACAGCGGAAGCGGCGTCTACGCAACGAGCTCCTGCAACACAGTTCCCTTCCTGGTGAATCCCGCTCCATCCACGACCACGCTCACCGCCTCTCCGAACCCCGCCTACGCGACCCAGACCGTCATCCTCACCGCGACCGTCTCGTCCCACGGCACACCCGTACAACCGACCAGTGGCACGGTCACGTTCTATGACAGCGCGAGCTCGCTCGGCACACAACCCCTCACCGCTTCCAGCACCGCGACCCTCACCCTCTCCACCCTCGCAGTCGGAACCCACGCCATTACCGCAATCTTCACGCCGGGAAACAACACCTTCCTCACCTCCACCTCTCCGGCTGTGAACGAAGTCATCCTTCCCAGCGGCTTCACCATCGCGCTCGCGCCCGGCAGCATCGCGATGAAGCGCGGCGCAACCGCGACCGTCGCCATTCATCTCGCGAGCGTCGGCAACTTCGCCGGCCCGGTCTCCCTCACCTTCGGCGCGCTTCCTGCCAACGCCACCGCCTCCATCAACCCCAGCTCCGTAACCCTCACCGCCGGCGGCACAGGCTCATCCACACTCAGCCTCAACACGCTGCTCAAATCCGCCACCGCCGTAAACCGCACCCCCACGCGCCCCGGCTCACGTGCACTCCCCGCTGTATTCGCCGCCTTCGCGCTTTTGTTCGTTCCACTCGGCCTCTCGCGCCGCAGGAAGATCACGCGCCTCCTCAGCTTCGCCCTTCTGGCCTTCGCGCTGCAGACGACCACCGGCTGCACCAACGCCTGGTACACCGCCGCCACCGTCGCTCCCGGAACCTATGAGCTTCCTGTCATCGCAACCGACGCGAACCACAATACGCAGACCGCCACGCTCACCATCACCGTCGCACCCTAATCCTCAGGAGCAGGACTTGCCTCCCGCCTCACGTCTTCTCATCCTGTTCACACTCGCCGCGCTCGTGGCGGCCCCTCGTCCTGGCGCCGCGCAGGGAGGCTCCACCGCAAGCAGGCGCATCACGCCCTCCGTCTTCGCCGGCATCACCGGCGTGGACACCGGCCTCGACGCAGGCCATAACGTCAGCCTCACGGCCGGCATCGATTTCGAACTTCTGCCCGACCACATCTTCCACCCCGCCATCGAATATCGCGGCACCTACGCCATCGCCAAAGGAAACGTCGACAGCCTCAAGACCAACCTGGCGGGCCTTAAGGTCTCGAGACCCTTCCGGCGGTTTCGCCCTTACGCCGACCTCCTCGCCGGCCGCGGAGAGACCACCTACGCGAACGGCGGCTACCAGGTCCCCGGCAAGCTGGTCTTCTACACGCAGTCATCCTCGAACGTCTTTTCGCTCGGCGGCGGCACCGAGGTCTTCGCGACGGGACATATCGCACTGAAGCTCGATTTGCAGATGCAGCGTTACTCGAGCCCGGTCACTGTCTCAGGTCACGTTTACTCCGAGACAGGCAGCGTCGGTCTCGCGTACGTCTTTCATATCGGCCACAGACCGCTTTAGCCTCCGCTCGCGCGCCAGTCATAGCCACAAACAAAAACGCCTGCGCCATCTGGCAGCGCAGGCGTTTCGACTTGCTTTCGAGGCGTAGCTACGCTGCGCGCGGCCTCCACCTGCGAGCCGCCAGCATCAGCACGCCGCCCAACGCAACCAGCGAAAGCGTCGCCGGCTCCGGGGTTGGTGCTACAGCGCTGCCGGGCTGCGCTTCAGCAGAAACAGATCCATCGTTTGCGATCGCGATGATCGCGGCCGGACCGTTGGGATCGTTCGTGAACAGGAAGCTGGACTGCGACGGATCGAGGAACTCGAGCTGGAAGTCGGTCCCTGCGTCACTCGAGATAGATCCCGTCGGACTCACGCCCGGCCCCGACAGTGTCACGAGAAAGCTGACACTATTGCCGAACGTGAGAGCCTCGAAGTAATCGTTGGGTGTCTGGTTATCGAAGCTGACGTCCCCGGGCAGCGTTCCGTTCGTGCCCAGCGTGAACAGATCTCCCGAGTCCGGCGTTGCGCCGTTGAACCCGCTGACCGTCGCCATGACGTCCGCCGCCGGCAGCGAACCCGCATTCAGTTCCAGGTCGATGTAGCCGGTGTTCCCGTTCTGAGAGCTTGTATCGACAGAAACGAGATAAGTGACGCTGTCCGCGTGCGCGGCCGCTGCCGCACACGTGAGAAGAAGAGCAGATGTAATGACTAGTAGTTTCTTCATGGCCCTTAGAAGCCTCCCGAGTACAAAGTTGGTGTGGTTGTGAAGCTGGTACCAAGCGGATAGCTGAAGGTGACACTGAAGGTCACCGAAGCTCCCGGTGCGAGCGAGTTGCCGGACGCCCAGTACGGATTGCCCTGGAAGGTGCCGGTCGCGTTCGTCGCCTTGACGTTTGCGTTATTGATGGCGAGCACCAGATCGAGCGGGCCGGCGATGGCCGCTCCACTCGTGTTCGTGACGGTGATCGTCTCGGTGCCTGTCTTCGCGATGCGGTTGTAGATCAGTCCCGAAGCCTTCGTCGAGACCGCACTGGTTACGTTCATCGCTCCGCCGGTTCCGCTCAGGTTCGCGGTGTAGGTTCCGGCGCTGGTGTTGGTTGTCACCGTCAGCGTGCCGGTGCGCGTACCCGAAGCTGAAGGCTTGAAGACCACGTTGATGTTGCACGTGTCGCCCGCATCCAGCGTCGCTCCGCAGTCCGGCGTCTCCGAGAAGTCGCCGGTGGTCGCGATATTGGAGATGACAATCTGGCCCTCACCGTTGTTGGTCAGCACAAACACCGATCCATCCGACGAGCTGCCGACAGGTACCTTGCCGAACGTTCCGTTGCCCGTCAGCGTGGCCGACAGCACCGGCGCGGGCAGCGTGAAGTAGCCGACCGCGGCGTCATGGTCCGACTCGCGCGCCGGAGTGGTTGGATCGTTGGAGGCGACCAGCGGCTGGTCGGCGTCGAAGTGCGCATACGCCATGTGCGCTCCGGCGGCGACGAGGTCGGATGTCGCGACGATGTGGTCGAGGACCTGAGCGTTGCCGAACTCCTGGTACGACCAGCGCTGATCTGCCGGAAGCAGGGTGACGAGATCGGTGGTGGGAGGATCGACCAGACCGGCTTTACCGGGCTGCACAACCTGATCGGCAGGAAGTACGTTGCGGTTGGTTACGGTGGCGAGGATGTCGATATAGCCGTCGGAGAACTCGAACGCGTTGTAGTCGCCGACCGACACTACGTGCTCGCCCGCAGACTGGTAGCCCTGAATCATGTTCGCGAGAAACTCCGCCTGCAACTCCTTCTTGTCGCGCACGAAGATACCACTGGAGGGATCGTTCTCACTGGAGAGTGAACGCAGATGGTTGACGATGACGGTGACTGGATAGTCGGTTCCGTTGGCGCGTTTGATGCCCGCGTGCAGCACCAGCGGCGGACGATCGTTCAGCGTCTGCTGCGTGTTCGGGTTGCGTGGATCCGCAAACGTATCCGTCGCGCCCTTCTGCTCGATGCTGATCGTATCCACCGTCGTCGACTTCACGAGGAACCCGACCGAGATGCCGCCGATGTCGTTGGTATAAGGAGCGTAATCCGTCCCGGTACCGTAGGCGACGTACTTGGGGTCTTCCTCGCCGGCAGCGATCGCGTCGTTGCTGATCTGCTGGGCCATGTCGGCGACGACCGATTGGTTCTCCGGTTCCTCGAGACCAATCACATCCGGATTGCCGAGGATGTGACGAACCGCCAGGGACAATTTGGCAAGACGGTTGGCGTACGCAGCCGGAGTTACGTCGACCGCCTGGGAGTTCTCGGTCTTGCCGGTCACCGGATTGAAATCGACATCGTCTGCGGAGCTGGGATTGAAGAAGCGCTCCACGTTGTAAGCTGCGACGCGGAATTCGTTCGGCGCAGGCGCGGCAACCGGCGTGGGTCCCGTGCCAGGCGTCACGTTGGCACGGTTGTAGGTCTTGTCCAGGATCAGACGGCTGGGATCATAGAAGCTGTCCGAGCTGAAGGTGAAGTCCAGGACGCCGGTCACATTGGTGAGCACGGCATTGGTGGACAGGTCGATCGCCGATCCACCGAACAAGCTGGAATCCACCAGGATGCGCTCCGGGTTGTCGTCAAACTTCGCGGCGTTGGGAGGAAGTCCGGTCTGCGGGTCGCGGATGTCGATGCCGGGCTCGCGGAACGGCCGCGGAGTGCCGCTGATGACAGCGTAGAACTCCCCGTTCGACGTTTCGGTCTCGGTCTTCTCGCTCAGATTGCCATCGGTACCTGAGATGGATGTCATCGACGGAATGCTGACGCGCATGCCTTCATAGGGCGTGAGCTGGTAGAGACCCCCTGACGGCGTAAGCATGGACGTGGTCAGGGTTATCGGCGCGGGTAGCGCCTGGCCCGTGGCAAGTACGGTCGCCGAGGTGGTATCGATCTCGGTCGCCGGGGTGTGGCTGGCGGATGCGGCCGGGAAGGTCGCGACTGTGCCGGTCACCTGCACATAGTTGCCGATGACTGCCTGGGCGGGTACCTTGCCCGAGCCGGTAAAGACCTCGACGCCCTCGGGCGTGAGGGGATCGTTGTCAGCACTGGCGTCGGGCGTCTGGATGAAGTATCCCGACGTTCCCACGCCGGTGACGATGCCCTCCGTCTTCACCGTCTGCCCCGCGTAGGGCGAGATGGTGGCGCCGGTCAGCGACTTCTCACCTTGAATGGTGTGAATCGGGAGATCGGGCGCGGGCGGGTTGACCCTGAGGCTGATGGTCGTCGTCGCGGCGCCAGACTCCGTGTCGGTTACATTCACGGGCAGCGAGTACGTCGTCGCGGAGCTGCTTGTCGCAGTAGTCAGGAAGGAGAAGACGTTGTCGTTACCTGTCGCATCTCCGTGGCTGGCGTCGTCGTAGAACGCTTGCGTGGCGGATCCGCCAATGCTGGAGAGGTCCGCTGTGACCGCGATTCCAGTGCTTCCGGTCCCCGGCGTGACGGTGACGGTAAGCAGCGTGGTGTCGCCGGAGCTAACGGTGGCGGGATTCGCGGCGCCCGTCGCGCTGAGGACACCCGTGCTTCCGAACGAGGAGTTGCGCGGATTCGGCGCTCCCGTCGTGAAGTCGGCAGCATTGTTGTTGGTGTCGTCGTTTTTCGAGTCGCGACTTACCGACGTGGTATTGCTGGGCGCCGGCGTCGCTCCGCTGCCCTCAAAGCAATTTGCAGTGGTTCCGAATCCGACCAGGTCGAGGATCGTCGCGCCTGTCGGGCAGCCCGAGACCGCGGTTGTGCCGTTGACGAGGGCGACCTTGCCCGCCGTCCCACTCAGATTAACGCTGCCGGTCGCGTCCGCCGCGGGCAACGGCTTGTTAGTGACCGTTGTCCCCTCGGCCTCCTGGATCAGGAAGTAGTGCCCCGGCGCCACCGTCGCACTCGCCGGCAGCACCGTCACACCGCTCCAGGTTGACGTGGTCGTCGCAGAGCCGTACTGAACCGAAAGCCCATTCAGGCTGATCGGAGACGAAGTTGGGTTGTAGAGCTCAATGAAGTCGTTGCTGTACGGCGCGCCGGTATTGCCGCCGCCGCCATACACCTGCGAAATCACCAGTCCCGTTTGCGCGCCGGCGAATGCGGCGAAGAACATCGGGACCACAAGAAGGGCTACACACGCGCGTATCCGCGCGCTGATTCTGAGTGCGTACAAGTCGAACCTCCGGGCACACCTTTTCGAAGCAACGCAGAACAGCAGGTTCAGCAAAACCAACCGCGCCCAGAGTCGGGGGTCCCGGGGCCGAATACATACAAAGTTGTACGAGGCGTCTTATATATCACGCCATCAATAGCATTAGCGATACAGGAAATTAAAATTCTCTGAAACTAGCTGGATCGCCCGTCCTCCTGACCCGCAGCGCACTTGAAGTCCAGACCTAAAGTCTCTGCTTCGAAGACTTTGCACAAAAAGTACCGGGGGGGAGGGGGGTACCACCCCATTTCAGATTTACGATAGTCAGAATGTCGATGCGTATCGGTCTCGGCTTTGACTCCCACGCCTTTCAGGCCGGAGTTCCGCTGGTCATCGGCGGCCTCAAGATCGACCACCCCGAAGGCCTCGCTGGCCACTCCGACGGCGACCTCCTGCTGCACGCCATCACCGACGCCCTGCTGGGAGCTGTGGCCGCCGGCGACATCGGCACTTTTTTTCCGCCCAGCGACCCGAAGTGGAAGGGAGCGGATTCCACGGTCTTCCTAAAGACCGCGCTCGAGGAGGTCGCGCTGGCCGGCTACAAGATCGTCAACCTCGACTGCGTGCTCGTGATGCATCGGCCCAAGATCGTCCCCATCGCGGCTGAGCTTCGCGAGCGCGTCGCCGACCTGCTCACACTGGATATCAAGCGCGTCTCGATCAAGGGCAAGACCCCCGAAGGCCTCTCTCAGGACACCACGGCCGTCTGCCACGTCGTCGTTCTTCTCGAATCCGTCGAGCTTCCTGCGGACGACAAGCTGATCGCAGTTGCTGCGGAAGCTCCGGATGAGGCTGAGATCGATGGTGTGGTCAGCTCGTTGCTCGACGAGCCGCATGACATGGCAGCCCTCGGCCGCAAGCGCCCGGCGTTCGATCCTGACGACCTCACCTGATCGAATCGTACAAACCTATGAAATCTCTTGGTTACGCTTTCAGTTCTCGGATAAAGTGAGTGCAATCCCAGGAGGCAAATCAAATGGATCCATACCAGCAACAACACCTCGCCGGAATCATGGCCGGCATGGGAGCCCTTTTT
Organism: Bryocella sp.; assembly: GCA_036273275.1. GTDB lineage: Bacteria > Acidobacteriota > Terriglobia > Terriglobales > Acidobacteriaceae > Granulicella. The sequence continues at coordinate 11,188 of DASUHZ010000001.1, read as the reverse complement.
CTTCTGGTCTTCGTGCTCTTCGCGGCGTTTGCGATCTTCTGCTTCTGGCGCATTTTCACCAAAGCGGGGCTCGCCGGGCCACTGGCGCTCCTGGTGCTTGTCCCCGGAGTTGGCGGGCTGGTGGTTCTCTGCATTCTTGCGTTCGCGCGCTGGAATGTTGTTCCCGCACCACCGCAGTACGGCGCGCTGCCGCCCTATCCTCCGCCGTATCCTCCGGCACCGCCAGCGCCCCCCGCACCGCCAGCGCAGTTTTAAGCCACGCCGGGCGGGGGCGCGGGCTCTAGTACCATTGAAGTTGTTCCAATGACTGAGCCTTCCTCCGCCGCATCGCCTGCAACGTCCCGCCCTGTCCGCGTCCGCATCGCCCCTTCTCCTACCGGCGATCCACACGTCGGCACCGCTTATATCGGTCTGCTGAACTATCTTTTTGCCGCGCAACGAGGCGGCAAATTCGTGCTGCGGATTGAAGACACGGACCGGACCCGGTTCGTTCCTACCTCCGAGCAGATGATCTTCGACGCCCTGCGCTGGCTTGGGCTGAGCTGGCACGAGGGGCCGGACGTGGGCGGACCGTACGGTCCTTATCGCCAATCTGAGCGCACGGAGATTTATCGGGAGTACTGCGACAAGCTGCTCGCGAGCGGACATGCGTACCGTGCCTTTGAGACGCCCGAGGAGCTCGATGCCGAGCGCAAGGCGCAGATCGCCTGCAAGCAGCCCCCGAAGTATGGCGGGCGCTCGCGCAACCTTTCGCAGGAGGAGATTGAGGCGAACCTTGCCGCGGGCAAGCCGTATACGGTACGGCTGAAGGTGCCGCTGGAGGGCTCGACGGGTTTTCGGGACGAGCTGCGCGGCGAGATTACGTTCGATCACTTCAACGTTGATGATCAGGTTCTGCTCAAGTCTGATGGCTTTCCGACCTATCACCTCGCGAATGTTGTCGACGACCACCAGATGGGCATCACCGATGTGATCCGCGCGGAGGAGTGGATTTCGTCCACGCCGAAGCACGTGCTGTTGTACAAGGCGTTCGGGTGGGAGCTGCCGCGCTTCTGGCATATGCCGCTGCTGCGCAATGCGGACAAGAGCAAGATTTCGAAGCGGAAGAATCCTGTGTCGCTGAACTACTACCGGGATGCGGGATTTCTGCCGCAGGCAATGTTGAACTTCCTTGGGCTGATGGGCGGCGGGATGCCGCACGCGACGGAGCAGGAGATCGTCAGCAAAGGGCTGGATACGAAGCAGGCTGATCTGTTCACGCTCGACGACATGCTGGAGCGCTTCGACTTCTCGCGTATTTCGCTCGGCGGACCCGTCTTCGATCTGGTGAAGCTGCGCTGGATGAACGGCGAGTATCTGCGCAACCTGTCGGCGGAGGAGTTCTTCGCCGCGATGCGCGCGACGGTGTTCTCAGATGCATATCTAAAAGCTATTGCTCCGCTGGTGCAAACGCGGATTGACACCCTGGGCGCGTTCGGCGATATGGCCGACTTCTTCTTCAAAGACAACGTGATGCCGGCGGAGTCCGTGTGGATTCCGAAGAAGCGCACGCCGGAGGAGACGATCGCGTTTGCTGGAGATGTTTTGGCGACGCTCGAAGGCGCGGCATGGGAGCCGGAGCCGATCGAGTCTGGCATGAAGAAGCTGGGCGAGGAGAAGGGCTGGAGCGTGAAGGAAAACTTCATGTTGCTGCGAGCCGTCATCACGGGCAGCGTTCAATCGCCGCCGCTGATAGATTCACTCATCGTGTTCGGGAAGGCGCGGTCGATCGATCGTCTGCGTCGATTTATCGAGACGCAGAAGAAGCTTGGTGCAACCAGGAGCTTGACACGTAAATCGGTCAACAACTCGCCCGAAAAATTGATGGTAGATGAGCCTAAGGGTCGATTATTCCGCGACGATTAACTGTGGACTTTATAGGGGCACACTTTTTCGCCATTGTTTTTTGCACGCTCACGCTCAACAATGCATTGCATCGAAATTGTCGCCGCCTGAGGAGAGGTGAATGGGGATAAAGCTAGTACCCGCGCTGCTTTCCGCGATGTTGCTGACCTGTACGGCCGTCGCGCAGGTGCAAACATATTGCAGCAATATTGCCGGCAATATCGCTTGCACTACTTACGATCAGACCACATCATCGCAGTCGTATTGCACCAGCATCGGCAATAACCTTACCTGTACAACTTACAACGACAGTTATGACACCGTTCAGGTTCAACGGAACTATGCGGCTGGACAGGTTATCGGCACGGTGCTAGGCGAGATCGTTGTGGCAGCTATCCAGGAATACCGGGAACACAAGCGAATCCGACGAACCAAGCACGACGAATGGGCTCAGTTTGTACAGGATACGCTTGCATCAACCGAATTAGCGTGTGAAGCCGACCCTGCAAAACAGGGCACGACGGTTGTGGGTTGCAGGACGACGATCCTAACGTTTGACCAATTCCTGCACGCACATCAGAAGGATTTTGTACCAGACGGCCGGAATGTTGAATTATTGGCAGATGCGTTGGACAAAACAGCACCGGCCGACCAGTCTCAATGGACAGAAAAGACGTACGAGCAGGCATTTCAGACGATTAACAGAAAAGTTTTGGACAAGAAGATATATCTGGGATTGGGCGCAAGTAGGCAGTCGTGGTAACCCAAGCACCTAGTTCTAACGGCGGGCGTCGGCTTATCGAGACGCAGAAGAAGATAAAGCGGTAGACTTCGCGCACACGTTTCAGTGGAGCCCAACATGAAGCTTGGAACGAATGAGCCGATCGCGTTCATCCCGACGCGCGATCCGGGCGCCGCACGAAAGTTCTATGAGCGGAAGCTGGGGCTGCAGCTGGAAAGCGAGGACGACTTTGCGCTGGTGTTTCGCGCGGGTCAGCCGCCAGGGTTGATGCTGCGTGTTGTGAATACGCAAGAGTTTCAGCCGGCACCGTACACAATTTTTGGATGGCAGGTCGACGATATCGTGGCGAGCGTAAAGACGCTGGTTGCGAGCGGGATTGAGCCGCTGCGCTATGCGTTTTTCGAGCAGGACGAACTGGGCATCTGGTGTTCGCCCAGCGGAGCGAAGGTCGCGTGGTTCAAGGACCCGGACGGCAACACATTATCGCTGTCGCAGCATCCGGCCTAGTGGGCCGTGACCGCAATCTGGACTGGCAATAGCTTCGCGGGGAAACATGCGGCGGTGTCACATGCCTGGTAGCGCAGTGAACCGGCTAGAGTGGTCGCGCCCTTCGGCGCCTGGACGCGCAGCATGACCCGGAACTCCCCCTGGTAGACATCAAGGTCTTCGCCGCTGCCGATCTGCAGGCGGAAGTGCTGGCCGGGAGGATACTGCTCGCCGGCAATGTGGAGTGAGCCGGGATCGAGCTTGAGGACGGTCGGAATCAGCAGCTCATCCTTGGGCGTGTGCGAGTTGATGTGAAAGCCGGGCTCGACGCGGAAGCGCAGTTCGACGTCTTGCGGCTTATTCGCGGTGAGTTGGAGCGAGTCAGTCAGCAGTTCGACGTGCTGCTTCTTCGCCTGCGCGGTACGATCGAGGCCGCCGAGGGAAATTTGCGCCGCGGCGACGAGAGGAATCGCGATCGCTGTGATAATGAGAGCGACTTTCTTCACGATGAATCTGCGCTTCACGCACCACCTGCAGCGATGGTCTTCTGAATGAGCGCTTCCATCTGATCCTTGCTCGGCGCGCCTGCAGTGACGTCAACGACCTTGCCGGCACGGTCGATGTAAAAGGTCTCGGGCAGGTAGTCGACGCCGCCATACTTCTTCGCAACTTTCTCATCAGGCATGAGTATGGGGTAGGTGACGCCGATTTTCTTTGCAGCGTCGGCGACGTCCCTGGGCGATGCACCGTCATCCTGCGAGAGGCCGAGCACCTCAAGGCCCTGGCCTTTGTACTTCGAGGAGAACTCCTGGAACCACGGCATCTCCAGCTTGCATGGGCCGCACCATGTAGCCCAGAAGTTGACGACGACGGGATGGCCTTTGAAGTCGGCGAGCGAGACCTGTTTGCCGGACAGATCTGTGAGGGTGAACGGGGGCGCGTCCTTGCCGCGAAGTTCGGCGCCTTCGGCTTCTGGAGCGGGGGAGTTGTCGTCTGCGGGCGAGGCGGGGATGAGTGTGATGTGCGGGACCTGGCTGAGTGCGCGACGGTGGCGCAGGTTATGTATGCCGGCCCAGAAGAGCACGGCCACAAGCCCGATCATGATTGCAAGCACAGCCAGTCGACGTCCCACGAGATCACTTCCCCTTCAGCTTTGCGCTGCTTCAAGTTTACGCTGCGCCGTGGCCTGGCGTCCGCGAGGCTGCCGGGCTCTGCTAGCATGAGCGTCAGTTTGCAGGCTATGGATAAGGTGCGGCTCGACGCGACGCAAATGACTGACAACGCAAGTCCCTCCGCACTCGTGCGTATTGAAGCGGCGGCGCTGGAACAGCTTGCGACGCGATTGGACGGCGCTGCAGGTGAGACGTTTGAGCGCGTCGCAACGCTGTTGGCGGAGGCGGCGCGCAGCGGGCGGCGAGCGGTTCTTACAGGCATCGGGAAGAGTGGCATCATTGCGCGCAAGATTGCGGCGACGATGGTGTCGACCGGAACTCCGGCGTGCTTCTTGCATCCCAGCGAGGCGGTCCATGGCGATCTCGGTATAGTGGGGCGCGGCGACGTGGTAATTGCGCTGTCCTATTCAGGCGAGACGGAGGAGTTGCTGCGGCTGCTGCCGGTGCTGCCGCGGCTGGGTGTGACGCTGGTGAGCCTGTGCGGGTGTTCGGGATCGACGCTGGCGCAGGCGAGCGAGCACGTGCTGGATGTGAGCGTGGGGCAGGAGGCGTGTCAGCATCAGCTTGCGCCGACGGCGTCGACGACAGCGATGCTGGCGCTGGGCGATGCGCTGGCGATAGACGTAAGCCGAAGGCTGGGCTTTCGCGCGAATGATTTTGCGGAGCTGCATCCGGGGGGACATCTCGGACGCAGGCTGATGCCAGTGGCAAAGCTGATGCACACGGGCGAGGCAATTCCGACGGTAGGACCTGAAGCGAGTTTGCCGCAGATTGTGCATGAGATGAGCGCAAAGCGGCTGGGCATGACGACGGTGCAGGAGAACGGGCGGCTGCTTGGCGTGCTGTCGGACGGCGATCTGCGACGCATGCTGGAGCGCGATGGAGAGCGGGCGTTCGGCAAGACGGCGGCCGAGGTGATGAACCGCTTGCCGCGCACGATTGGGCCGGAGCCGCTGGCGCCTGAGGCGCTGGAGATCATGGAGCGGCACCGGATTACCTCGCTGATTGTGACGGAGGACGGCACACCTGCGAGCGCGGTGCTCGGTGTTCTGCACACGCATGATCTGTGGGCAGTGCCGGAGTCTTCCAGGAGCTAGGGCGCGTCCGGACCCCAGGTTCGCCGATAGGCTGCGCCGACGATGGAGTAGCACTCGCACGCGGCGTCGATGGTGCGAGGCCGGTCGAGGATGGTGATCTTTCCGCGCGAGTAAGTGATAAGGCCGCGCTCCTGCAGTGCACCGGCTGCGACAGTGACGGTGGAGCGGCGTGCGCCCAGCATCTCGGCGATGTATTCCTGGGTGACGAGCACCTGATCGGACTCGACGCGGTCGGACAATGTGAGCAACCAGCGGGCGAGGCGCTGCTCGACCTCATGCAGGCGGTTACAAAGCACGCTTTGCGCGGCGAGCACCATGCGCATGTAAAGCACGCGGTGAATGAGATTGCGGAAGCGCGGTAAGGACTGCACGGCGTTTCGAAATGCTGCCGCGCGCATGCGGTAACCCCGGCCGGCGACCTGCACGACGACGCCGTGGGCCATCTCGGGGAGGTCGAACAGAGCGGCCACACCGGAGAAACCTTCGCGTCCGGCGAGGAAGACCTCGACGGACTCACCGGCGGAGGTGGTCGCAACGGTTGAGATACAGCCGGAGCTTGGGAAGTAGACGAAGTCCACGGGAACGTCGGGCTCGGTGAGCTTCATGCCCAAAGGCATGTCGACCTCTTCCAGAAGGTCAGCGATTTGTTGCCATTCATCGTCCGGCAAGCGATCGAATAGATGATTGCCGGTTCCGCGGAGCGACGCAGTCTGACCATTAGTGTGTTGCACGTTTTCCTCGAAGCGTTAGAGCGTACGTGGCGCCACTCCGGGTGCCATCCGGGTGAAAACTTTGATGCTTTCTGCAGCCTTCTGGTAATCGGCGATATCCGGACGCTTCGGTACAATCGAAGAAGACATGCATCGTTGGTCCAAGCTCTTCATTCCCACTCTGCGCGAGGCCCCGGCCGATGCGGAGGTCGCCAGTCATAAGCTCCTGCTGCGCGCCGGGTACATTCGCCAGCTCGGCGCCGGCATTTACAGCTATCTCCCGCTGGGTCAACGTGCGCTGAACAAGATCATCGCGATCGTTCGTGAGGAGATGGACCGCATCGGACAGGAGTTTTACCTGCCCGCCCTGAACCCGCTCGAGCTGTGGGAGGAATCCGGCCGCGCCGCGGTGATGGGCGAGAACATGTTCCGGCTGAAGGACCGCAAGGGCGCCCCGCTCGTCCTGGCCATGACGCACGAGGAAGTCATCACCTCGATCGCTCGCAATGAGCTGCGCAGCTACAAGCAGTTGCCGCAGATCTGGTACCAGATCCAGACGAAGTTCCGCGACGAACCCCGCCCCAAGGCGGGTCTGCTGCGGGTGCGGCAGTTCATCATGAAGGATTCGTATTCGTTCGACCTTGACGCCGCCGGGCTGGACGAAAGCTACAACAAGCACGATACCGCATATCGCGCCATCTTCACGCGTTGCGGCCTGCAGTTTGTTGCAGTTGAGGCCGACTCCGGGGCGATGGGCGGCTCCGGCTCGCAGGAGTTCATGGTCTACACGGATGCGGGCGAGGACCTGATTGCGAGCTCGACCTCGGGCTACGCGGCAAATCTGGAGAAGGCCACCTCGCAGCTTCCGCCGGTCACCGACCTTGAAGCGACCAGCGACGCACCGGAACTGGTGCCCACGCCGGGCAAGGCTTCGATTGCGGATGTGACGGAGTTCTTTGGGATTGCGGCAGCGCAGGACATCAAGTGCGTGGCGTTTATGGGCGCAGGCCGCGACCATAAGCCGGGCGAACCGCTGCGTCCGGTGGTTGCGTTTTTGCGCGGCGATCACCAGGTGAATGAGACGAAGCTGAACGGGATTGCAGGGACCGCTGACCTGCGCCCGATGGTGCCTGAGGAGCTCGCCCTGCATATTGGCGGCCCAGCAGGCTATCTCGGACCGGTGGGAATAGCGCAGGTCATGACCGAGGGCTCACTGAATGGCCTGAAATCCGGGAAGGCTCTCGACAAACTCAAGGGCGTGTTTCGCGATAACGCGAGCGAGGGGCTGCGCACGATCATCGTCGTCGATCTGGGACTCCAGAACCGTAAGAACCTGGTCGCCGGCGCGAACCAGCTTGACTATCACTACAAGAACGTGACGCCGGGCCGCGACTTCACGTGGACCGTCGCCGCCGACATTCGCAATGTGAATGAAGGTGAGCTGGATGTAGTGGGCGGACAGCCACTGCGCATCGGCAAGGCTGTCGAAATTGGGCATATTTTCAAGCTCGGCTACAAGTATTCCGAGTCGATGGGCGCGCGCGTGCTGGATGCCAGTGGCAAAGAGGTCATGCCGATCATGGGCTGCTACGGAATCGGGATCGAGCGCATTCTGACTGCGGCGATCGAGAGCTCCGCCGCAGCGTTCAAACAGCGCTTTCCGGATGCCGAGCCGTCGGTCAGCTCCGGAAGTTCAACAGACCAGTACGCTTTGCCGCCGGCGATCGCGCCGTTTGAGGTCGTCATCACCATCACGAATGTGCGCGAGACCGAGTTGCTGGCCGCCGGCGAGCGGATCGCCGCGGAATTGACGCGCGCCGGCGTCGACGTTCTGCTGGATGATCGTGATGAGCGAGCCGGCGTTAAGTTCAAGGATGCCGAGTTGATCGGCATACCGTATCGCGTCAACGTGGGCAAGAAGCTCGCTGAAGGCAAAGTTGAGATCGTTGACCGGCTGCAGCACACCTCGGCGGAGGTAACGCTCGAGGCCCTCGCTGTCCACATCCAATCACTACTGGCCGCGTCCAAGAGTTAACATCCTCGACGCGTCCCTGCCAGACTGGAATCCGATGCCCGTAAAAGTAAAGATCGACCAATCGCAACAGCACTCGATCTGGTGGAAGCTTCTGCGAGTTGTACTCGTTCTTGTGCTCGCTGTCGTTGTGGTTGGCGCCACGATGTTCGCGTACTTCTATCACGAGTACCAGGGCATGGTCAGCGAGAAGCTGAAGCAGGGACCGCTGTTTGCGTCCGTCGCGCAGATCTACGCAGCGCCGCAAGAGGTTCGGCCGGGACAGCAGCGCACTGCCGACGAGATTGCCGCCTCCCTGCGCAAAGCAGGCTACAACACCAATCCGGAGATGGGCACGTTTCGCTTGCAGGGTGAGACCATCCAGTTGAAGCCCGGGCCCCAGAGCTACCTGGCTGCCGATGGCGCGACCATCGTGACCACAGGCGGTGTGGTGAAGACGATCACGGCGGAGGACGGCGCGCCGCTGGCAGGCTACAAACTTGAACCACAGCTCATCACGGCGCTCTCCGAGGGCGCGAGCCGCATGAAGCGCCGCATGGTGACCTACGACCAGATTCCGCCGACCATGGTGCAGGCGGTCCTCGCCATCGAAGACCGGCGCTTCTTCGAACACGGCGGGATCAACTACGTTCGCACATTCAAGTGCGCCATACAGGACCTCACGGCGCACCACATGAGCTGCGGCGGGTCTACCCTCACCCAACAGCTCGCGCGCGGGTTTTTTCTCACCCCCGAGAAGAAGCTCTCGCGAAAAATTGCCGAAGTCATGATCACGTACCAACTCGAGGGCCGCTTTACCAAGCAGCAGATCTTCGAGATGTACGCGAACGAAATCAACCTCGGCCAGCGCGGCACCTTTGCGATCAATGGATTTGGCGAAGCTGCGCAAGCCTATTTCGGAAAGGATCTTCGTCAACTCGATGTGGCCGAGTGCGCGCTGCTCGCCGGCATGATCCAGCGGCCGAACTACTTCTCGCCGTACAAGCATCCGGGCCGTGCGATGGAACGCCGCAATGTGGTTCTTGACTCGATGGTAGAGACCGGCGCCATTACTGAGTCGGAGGCGGAGCGCGCGAAGGCCGAGCCGCTGGGCCTTGCACCGCCAAACGTCGACGGCAGTGAAGCGCCCTACTTCGTTGACCTCGTGCACGATCAGATTCTGCAGCGCCTTGGCGACACTGATGTTGCACGGTCGGGGTCGCTGCGCATCTACACTTCGCTCGATCCCGCGCTGCAGACCGCCGCGACGGACGCGGTCGAAGCGGGAATGAAGCATGTCGACGATCTGATCCGCAAGTTGCACAAAAAGGGTGAACCGATCACCTATCCGCAGGTGGCGCTCGTCGCGCTGGACCCGCACACCGGCCAGGTGCTCGCGCTGGTCGGCGGCCGCAACTACGGTGTTTCGCAGCTCGATCATGCGATGGCGGAGCGGCCCACAGGTTCGATCTTCAAGCCGTTTGTGTATGCGACCGCGTACAACACATCGCTGAACGGAACCAACCTCGACGGCAACGGCGTGTTCACCGCACTCACCAGGCTGAACGACGATCCGACGACCTTCACGTATGACGGAAAGGCTTATACACCGGGCAACTTTGAGCGCGGCGAGTATCCGGGTATGGTGACGGCCGTCACGGCAATCGCGCATTCCTTGAACATCGCGACCATCAACCTGGGACAGATGGTCGGCTTCGATAATGTCGCTTCGCTCGCGCGGCAGGCAGGAATCGTGAACGCGCGCGGAACACCGTCCGTGGCAATCGGGACCTACAGCGCCACGCCACTCGACATGGCAGGAGCCTACACGGTTTTTGCGAACAACGGCGTTCACCTCAAGCCGTGGCTACTGTCCAGCGTGCGCAATCCAAACGGCGACATCATTGCCGACTACGCGCCTGAGGCGAAGCAGGTGCTGGATCCGCGCGTCGCATACCTCACTCAATCGCTGCTTGAAAACGTGATGACCTTTGGTACGGGCTCCTCCGCGCGCAAGGCCGGCTTCACCGCTCCTGCCGCCGGCAAGACCGGAACTTCGCACGATGTGTGGTTCGCCGGTTACTCGTCTAACCTGCTGTGCGTCATCTGGGTGGGCAACGATGACTATACGGACATCTCGCACGGCCTAACGCATGCGCTGCAGGGGGCAGATGCCGCCGCGCCAATCTGGGCCGAGTTCATGAATCGCGCCATCAAACTGCCGCAGTATTCGGACATGAAGTCGTTCTCGGCGCCTGATGGTGTGCAGGCGCTGCGCATCGATCGCGCAACAGAGCTACCTGCAGATGCGACCTGCCCGAGTGACAGCATGACGATCGCGTTCCTGGTCGGCACCGCGCCGCAGGGCACATGCTCGCAGATGGGCGAGGACTCGCAGACGCTCGCGAACAGGCTGTTCCATCCTGACGCGCTCCCGGAGAATCCGAACAATCCAGGTAATCCGAACGCACCGGATGACGGCACGAAGCACCGCAACTTCTTTCAGAAGATGTTCGGCATCGGCAAGAATAAGCAGCAGGATCAACAGCAACCGCAGCAGCCGGCGCCTCCGCAGGATTAACTCGGGACTGCAGTGTTGGTTGCAGCGTCGATCCGTTTCAGCGAATCCAGGGCTGGCACGAAGGGCACCAATAGGTCGAGCGCGCACCAGTTCCCTGCCTCCGCATCTCAATGACCGCTCCGCAGCGGCGGCATTCCTGGCCAACCCGACCATAAACCCACAACCGGGAACCCCGATCCATCGCGCCTGTTGTTCGCCGATTGCCCGTGTAGGTTACGATTCCTTCGCCGGTCCCTTCGGTAACGTTCGCGTTCATGTAACGCTGAGCGACTTCCGCCATTCGCTCAAGCTCGCGATCGCTGATCGTCTGCATTGTGCGAAACGGATTGACTCCGGTGGCGAATGCAATCTCTGACTTGTAGACGTTGCCAATGCCGGCGAGCACACGCTGATTCAATAAAACATTTCCGATCTCAGCACCGGGGTGAGAGCGGCGATGCTCCTGCAGTGCACGCAATGCCGTATCGATGTTGTAATTCCCGCTGAGAACGTCGACGCCGAGCTT